>JADGBT010000016.1 GCA_015231375.1 Magnetococcales bacterium
AAGGGGCCAAATGGCTCCATTGAAGCGGGATTTCCGCTTTTTTGTCGGTGAAACCGGGCTACCAGGGCCAGATTTCGGTCAACTGACCGCCGAAACCAACTGGTCAGTCCATTTTGCGACAGGCTCTATGATTTGGCTTGAATAGGAATGATTAATTACTTGAATGTCAACACGCCCTAGGGTTCTGGACATATTTTTATTTCCATGCGTTTTACTATGAAAATTCCCCGGACACATGACCAAATAGCTTCACCACCGATTACCAAAACCCCATCCAAGCTATCGTCATACACCCCCTGTTAGATTTTGGAAATGCTATCACCTCCTTCATACGCAGTGCAAGAGGGAGGGGCAAAGCCGCCGCCCAGAAGTCGCTCATTCGACGCCGGTTTCCTTCGATACCAGAAGCAGTGCGAAGGGAGGTCAAAATGGCTTTGAGGTCGGGGTGGGTGCAACCTGTTGATTTCATGGGCGAGGTCGGGGTCAAAGGGGCGTGAGGTCGGATGGGCCGCAGTCCTCGGCCACTGAGAAAGAGAGAGGGGTTGGGGCAGGTTTTGGCCTGGGTGGGCATGAGGCCGACCTCGTGGCGGACGCGGCACATTGTGACCGTCTCCGTAACCATTGAATTTATTGGGACTTTATACGCAAAAAAGGCCACCCTTGCAGGTAGCCCTTTTCAGATAACTTCTTGATATTCTTAAATTGGTGGAGCCGAGGGGGATCGAACCCCTGACCTTCGCATTGCGAACGCGACGCTCTCCCATCTGAGCTACGGCCCCTTGAGGTATCCGCGAAGTATGCAACAATTCGGGTCAGAGGACAAGGATAAAGATGACCAATCCCAAAATGATTCGGTAGATGGCGAACGGCACCAGGCTTTGATGGCGCAGCCAGGCCATCAGCCAGTAGATCACCGCAAAGGCCGAAAGGCCGGACACCGCCAGTCCAAGTCCCATGAACATCCATTCGGACAAGGACGGAGAGAGGTGGAACAGTTCGCGGAACTCCAGGCCGGCGGCCAGAACGCCGACCGGAATGGCCATCAGAAAGGCAAAACGGGCCGAGGCTTCGCGGGTGAAATCGGAAAACAGCGCGGCGGTCATGGTCACCCCGGAACGGGAGGTGCCGGGAATCAGGGCGAACATCTGAGCCACGCCGATGCGCACCGCGTCGCCCCAGGTCAACTGGTCCAGGCCTCGGGACCGGGTGCCGCGCCGGTCGGCCCACCACAACAACGTGCCAAAAAATATGGAGGTGGTGCCGATCACCGCCGGATCACGGGCCAGGGTTTCGATGTGATGCTTGAACAGCAATCCGGCCACGCCGATCGGAATGGTGGCCCAACCCACGGCCCAGGCCATCCGGCCTTCCGGATTGTTGGCAAATCCGCCAGGCCGCAGGGTGCGGAAGAATCCCTGGGTGAGCGCCACCACGTCTGACCAGAAATAAACCAATACCGCGATCAGACTGCCTGTGTTGGCCGCGATGTCGAACATCAATCCCTGGTCGGGCCATCCCAACAGTCGGGGCACCAGAATCAGATGCGCCGAAGAACTGATCGGCAGAAATTCCGTGATGCCCTGGACAATACCCAGAATGATCGAATGAAGCCACTCCATGGAAACCCTCACTGGTGTGTGTGCCGAATGTCCTCGTGGATGCTTTGAACCGGCAAGGGTGAGGACGCGCCGACACTATGGATGGCTTTGACGGGAACGTCAAGCCGGAGCGGGCATGGCGACGATCAGGCCCCGACGCGGAACCGAATGACCGGGATGGACAATCAAAGACTTGAGATGGAAGGACACTGGGCCGATAATGGGATAAACGGTCCAAAACCTCCAACCCCCGAAGCGTGACGATCCCATGCGAAACTCCCTGAATCCCGGTGCGCGCTTTCTTTTCTGGGGAGCCCTCAACGCCGGTCTGGCGGTCATGCTGGGGGCGTTCGGCAAACACGCCTTGAAGTCGATGCTGTCAGAGCCGATGATGGAGACGTGGCGCACCGCCGCCTATTATCATTTGACGCATGCCCTGGCCCTGGTTCTGGTCGCGGTGATTGTGGAGCGCTCCTCCCGGCCCGACCGGGTGGCGGTCGCGGGATGGCTGTTGCTGACGGGAATGCTCCTGTTCTCCGGTTCGTTGTATCTCCTGGCATTGACGGGGTTTCGTCCTTTGGGAATCGTGACCCCCCTGGGGGGAGGTTGTTTTCTGTTTGGCTGGTTTTGGCTGGCCCGTTCGGCCATGCCGAACACCGCGTCTTGAAAAGTTTGGTTCATCCCGGCATCCGTTGGCACGAAAGGTCGCGATCCCCATGTCCAGTATGCGCAAAATCAATATCATTCCTGGCGTCTCCTGGGTGGAGATCCCCGAGATCGATCTTTTCATTCTGTGCGGATCCCCGGCGGATATCGTCAAGCACCTGATGCGCCGGGGATTGATCAACTCCGTCGAAAAAAATGGCGTGACGTGTGAAAATGGTCCCAATGCCATTCTGCTTTCCGACATTCCGATCCAAAACGGCATGTTTGCCAATCTCGCCGAATTCCCCGTGTTGCAGATGCTCTACCGGCAAGGGATGATCCTGCCCAACCATCCCAGCAATACCGGCGTCAAGCCGTTGCTGATGGGGTCGGAAACCCAGGTCCGACGACAGATGCAATACATCTTTCGGGGCAATTACGGTCTGATCTCCCCGGAAGAGTTGATGGCCGCCGGAGCCTCTCCCGAAGAGGCCGAATGGATGATGTCCATGAAGCTGCGCTTTGCCTTCGGACGCATCCTGCCCACCGAATCCCTGCTCGATGGGCTGTTCATCGGCGATCACGAAGTGCCCATCCGCTCCGGCGCCACCATCGCCCGCGTGGGCGCGAATCAGTTCCGAGTCCGTTATCGCGAGGAGATCGTGACGGTCGATCTCAATCTGCCACCCAATCAGGTGTATCTCTCCCCCTACCCTCTGGGTTACAGTAATTTGCGGCGAGAATATTTCGCCGTGGTCCATTCGGGCCAGGGGGATGGCTGGGATACGGACAATCCCAGCATGTCGTCGATTCTGATGCATCAGGGCAATATCTATCTGGTCGATGTCGGACCCAATCTGGTGGCCTGTCTAACGGCGCTGGGCATCAGCATCAGCGAGATTCACGGCATTTTCCACACCCACGGCCACGATGATCATTTCGCGGGCATCACCACCTTGATTCGCGCGGGTCATCGCATCCGGTATTATGCCACGCCTCTGGTGTTGAGTTCCGTGTCCAAGAAGCTTTCCGCGTTGCTGGGGGTGGAAGAGTCGTTCATGAGCGACTTTTTCGACGTGCAACCTCTGACCTGCGGCCAGTGGAACGAAATCGACGGATTGGAGGTCAAGCCGATCTTTTCGCCCCATCCGGTGGAGACCAGTCTGTTTCTGTTTCGTTCCCGAGGGCCGGATGGGTATCGCACCTATGCCCACTGGGCCGATCTGGCCTCTTTCGAGGTTCTCGAACGGATGATCCGTTCCGATCCGACCCAACCCGGCATCAGCCGGGAATTCTTCGAAAGCGTGCGCGACAACTATCTGATTCCAGCCGACTTGAAGAAAATCGACATCGGCGGCGGGATGATCCATGGTCAGGCCCAGGATTACCGGGGGGACCGTTCCGGCAAGATGGTGTTTGCCCACACCTCTGCGGAGTTGACCTTGCGACAAAAGGAGATCGGCTCTTCGGCCACCTTCGGCACCATGGATGTGCTGATTTCGTCCATGCAGGAGTACACCTGGAAATTCGCCCACGCCTATCTGAGAAACTACTACGAAGGCATCGCCTTGAACCGGTTGCCGGTTCTGCTCAACAATCCGGTGCGCACCTTCAATCCGGGGACGATCATCATTCACGCCGGGGAGACCCATCGGGATCTGTTCTTGATCCTCACCGGGATCGTGGAGCAGATTCAGGAGGGGTCGGATCTGATTGTCTCCTTGTCTGCCGGGAGCATTGTCGGGGACATCTCCGCCATGAACGCCATGCCCGCCATGGCCACCTTCCGCACCTGTTGTTTTGTGCAGTGTCTGTGCATTCCGGGAGATCTGTATCAAGATTTCATCATTCAGAACGATCTTTATGCCAACTTCGAGCGGTTGCAGGATTTCTGGACCTTTTTGCGCTCCACCTGGATTTTTGGCGAGGCGGTCAATCTGATCAACCTGACCCGCATCGCCCTGGCCATCGAACAGATGGCCTTGCAGGCGGGCGAATCGTTGCCCGGCGTGGATCCGGACTCTTTGTATCTGGTGCAAAAAGGCGAGATGGAACGGGTACTGGATGGTCAGGGGGTCGGATGCCATCATCCGGGCGAGTGTTTCAATGAAGAGAGCGTCTTCGGCCTTCGGACCGATGCGTGCGGATTCCGGGCGCGCCAGTCTGCCCTGGTGTGCCGAATACCCGCTTCGATGGTCGCCGACATTCCCATCGTGCGTTGGAAACTGTTGGAGATCACCGAACGGCGTCGCGGTTCCATCGGGTCGTGAACAACGGGTGGTCGCGACAGGCGCAGGCGGGTCGAAAAAAGGGAGGATGGGATTGGTGGTATCTATTCATCTGGAGACCGGGGGATCATGAGTCCGTCGAAGCGCAAGGGTAAACCCATCATTCTGGTGGTGGACGACACGCCGGAAAACATCGATGTGCTGAAAGGCGCCCTGATTGCCGATTATCAGGTGAGACCGGCCACCAATGGTCAAATCGCCTTGCGAGCGGCCAATGTTCTGCCCAATCCAGATCTGATCCTGCTGGACATCATGATGCCGGGGATGGACGGGTACGAGGTCTGTCAGAGGCTCAAGGCCGATCCGGTCACCCGCGACATTCCGGTGATCTTCGTGACCGCCAAGGCGGATGTCGAAGATGAACTGCGGGGTCTGGAACTGGGCGCGGTGGATTACATCATCAAGCCGTTCAGCATTCCCATCGTGCAGGCCCGCGTGACCACCCATCTGGCCTTGAGAACCGCCCATCGGGAACTGGACGACCGCAACCGCATCCTGACGGAAGAGCGGGAGATGATCGAACAGATGATCGTCAAGATGCGTCGGGCCGACCGGTTGGACGAGCGTTGTTTGCGTTATCTGCTCGCGCCGGTGGAGACGACGGCGGGAGATATGCTGTTGTCGGCCTTCACCCCGGATGGACGGCATCTGGTGATGATGGGGGATTTTACCGGACATGGACTTTCCGCCGCGATTGGCGGTCCATTGGTGGGTCACCTGTTTCACGAGTGGGTCGCCCGTGGCGAGTCGGGAGCGGATATCCTGATGGCGCTCAATCATCAACTCTGTCTGCGTCTGCCCACGGGGATTTTCTTCGCGGCCAATCTGGTGGAAATCTCCCCGAATCGCGATCAGGCCACGCTTTGGGTCGGGGGCATGCCGTCGGTTCCCCGGATGCGCGGTCAGGTGGTCGTGGATCGTTTTCCCTCTTTGATGTTGCCCCTTGGCATCGTGAAATGGGACGAGGTGCCCCCTTCCCACCGGATCGCCCTGCAACCGGACGACCGTTTGTATCTGTATTCGGACGGCATTGTCGAAGCAGCGGATCCCAAGGGTGAAATGTTCGGCCTGGAGCGATTGGAGGAGGAGTTGTGCCGATTGGCAGGCGACACACTCCCCCTCGAAGGATTGATTGACAGGCTCAACGATTACGTCGGCTCAACCACCCATGAAGATGACATCACCCTGGCCGAGATTCGGGCCTGATCGGGGGCCGGGCCGGATCAGGGGATTCGGGCCGGATCGGGGGCCGGGCCGGATCGCCGATGGCACAGGGAGGCCGGCGGCGAAAAGACCCGTGCGGATCCGTTCAAAGTGATCAGTTCAAGGTGTTCAAAGCCTCTTTGGTGTAGGGGATCAGGTCGTTGATCCGGCCTTCGCGGATTTTGCGCGCCCAGGCGTGGTCGGCCAGCAAGGCGCGGCCCACGGCCACCAGATCGAACTCGTTGCGTTGCAATCGTTCGAGCAGGGGATCGACGCCGGTGGCGTTGGCGCCGACCCAGGAGACATCATCCAGACCGACGCTGCCCACGGTGATGGTCGGGCAGTGGGTGATGAGTTTGGTCCATCCGGCCAGATTGAGTCCGGAACCGGGGAACTCCGGCTCATGATAGCGTCGGTTGCTGGCGTGGAACCAATCCACTCCGGCCTCTTTCAGGGGCAGGAGCAGATCGGCCAGGGCTTCGGGGGTTTCGGCCAGTCGCGCCGCGTAGTCCTGGGGTTTCCATTGGGAAAAACGCAACACCACCGGAAAATCACTCCCCACCGCGCTTTTCACGGCGCGCACCACCTCCAGGGCAAACCGCAGACGACGGGTGAAATCGCCGCCATAGTCGTCATCCCGCCGATTGGTCTTTTCCCACAGAAACTGATCGATCAGATAACCATGGGCGCCGTGAATCTCCACCCCGTCGAATCCGATGGCCTTGGCCTGACGGGCCGCTTCGGCGAAGGCGGCGACGATGCGCCGGATGTCGTCGTGACTCATGGCCCGCACCAACACCTTCTCCCCGTCTCGCACCTCGGAAGGGCCCAGACCGGGTTGCTCCGGGTTGGGGGGTTCGCCAAGACGATGCACCTCCCCCACATGCCAGATCTGAGGCATGATGCGGCCTCCGGCCTGATGAACCGCGTCGATCACCCGTTTCCAACCATTCAACGCCTCGGCGCCGTAGATCACCGGACAGTCGGGATACCCCCCGGCCACCGGATCGTCGATGAGCACGCCTTCGGTCAGGATCAATCCCACCCCGTTGGCCGCCCGTCGGGCATAATATTCCGCCACGGCCACGGTGGGCACGCCACCCGGAGAGTGGCTGCGGGTCATGGGGGCCATAACCACCCGGTTGGGCAGACTGAAAGCACCAAGGGTCACCGGTTGAAACAGAATCTCTGTGGACAGGGCCATGACGGGGATCCGATGGACAAGGGGTTTTGGGGATGCGCGCCGATGGTGACGCGGGACCGGGTGTCAACGCATGCCAACGCGTGTCAGTGCATGCCGATGGCTTCGCGATACAGATGGATCATGGTCTCTTGTTCGTCCAGGGCGGCCCGTTCCAGCTTGCGGATCTTCAAGATCTCCCGCATGGTCTTGACATCGAATCCGTTGCTTTTGGCATCCAGGAAGACCGCCTTGATGTCGTCGGCGATGGCGGTTTTTTCCTCTTCCAGCCGTTCGATCCGTTCAAAGTATTGCAGGAGTTGATCACCGGCGATGCCGTGAACCACCGAAGGATGCAAGGCGGCCTGGGGAATGGCGTGGGGTTGGATCATCTGTGGAAGCTCCTTTGTGTTCGAGGCTGGATTGGTTTCCGTTCCATGGGGTCAAAATCATCACGGCTGCAAGGGCCGTCCGTGCTTGCAAGCAAAAGCCGTGCCCTGACACGAACGCGGACAGCTCAACCCGACCCGTTGACCTTTTCTCCCTGGTGACCCGGAATCACCACAATCACCTCCAACCCGCCGTCTGGACGGTTGCGCAAGGTAAGTTCGCCCCCGTGGGCGCGCACGATGTTGCGGGCGATGGGCAGTCCCAGACCCGTGCCCCCGGTGGCCCGATTGCGTGAGCTTTCAAGACGGATGAACGGCTCGAACACCCGTTCCCGGTCGGTTTCCGGGATGCCGGGGCCGTGGTCGGCAATGGAGATGCGCAACCGGTCTCCGAGCTGGTCGGCGCGGATGCGGGCGCGGTCTCCATAGGTCACGGCGTTGTCCACCAGATTCACCAGACACCGTTTCAGGCTCTTGGGCATCACCGGAAACGGCGTCATTTCGGAACACTGCACCACCACCTCCCGGCCCAACTCCTCGAACGCCTCCTGAATGCTCTCCAGCATGGCGGGAATGTCCACTCTGGCCACCGGTTCCATGCCCTCCATACCGCGCGCGTACTCCAGAGCCGAGGCGGTCATGCGTTCCATGTCGGCGAGATTGCGCAGCAGGTCTTCACGGATCGCCGACTCTTCCAGCCGTTCCACCCGCAACCGCATGCGGGTGAGCGGGGTCTTGAGATCGTGGGAAACGGCGGCCAGCAGATGGGTCCGTTCGTTGACATAGCGTTTCAGCCGTTCCTGCATGGCGTTGAAGGCCGCCGCCGCGTGTCGGACCTCCCGGGGGCCGGAAAGCGGCAGCGGAGGATGGTTGAGATCCCGACCCAGGGCATGCGCCGCGTCGGCCAGCAACAGCAATGGTCGGGTGGCCACCCGGATGGCGGCCAAAGAGAGCAGTCCCACCAGACAAAACAGCAGCAACAAGGACCAACCCATCCACTCCGGCCATTCGAAGACCTCTCCGGGCAGATGGCTGTGGAACTCCACCCAGTCCCCTCCCACCAGTTGGGTGCGCGCCACATAAGAGACTCCCAGAGGCATCAGGGGGGCCATCATGCGCATGTGACGCCAATAGCCCGGATGACGGTTCGGCGCTCCGAACATGGGGTGCATGGGGCCAAAGGAACGCGGCGTGCCATCGCCACGCAGACCCACCCCCCCTGGAGCGCCTGGAATCGCGGCCATCGGGGGTGCCGGATCCGGACCGTTCAACACCACCACGCGCAAGGGGCGCTGATCCCCGAGATACTCGCGCAACAACTGCTCCAGGCGTTCGGCTCTGGGATCCGGGGGAGGGTCTCCGGTTTCGGACGGAACGGGACGGGACGGGAGAAAACGCAGATAGTGCAACGGCGTCTCCCAGATCGTGGCCACCTTCATGCGTTCGCCGGGAGGCAGGGAGTCCAGCAGATGGACAATGGCCACAAACTCCTGGGCCGTGCGCACGCCCCCAAAAGAGGACAAGGCCCGGCTGCGGTCGTGCAGATGCAGCAGCGCTCCAGAGGCCAGGGCCAGAAAAACCCCGGTGAGCAGAATCAGCACGATCCGTCCAGACAGGGCGTTGGGCCAGGGCCAGATTCTCATCAGGCGATCTCGGCGGTCAGCATGTATCCCTTGCCCCAGACCGTTTTGATGAAAGTCGGATTCTTGGGATCATCCCGCAGCCGTTTGCGCAGGCGTCCCACCTGCACATCGATGCTCCGGTCGAACACGGTCGCCTCCCGGGCGTGACACAATTCGGTCAACCGATCCCGGTCCAGGGCTTCGTTGGGGTGGTGCAGAAAGACCTGCAACAGGATCATCTCCCCTTTGGTCAGATCCACGATCACCCCGTCCGGAGAGAGCAGATGACGGGCCGACAGCCGCAGGGTCCAGCCGTTGAAACGGATCTCCTCCCGTTCCTTGGGCGCAGCCGGGACGCGCGTGCTGGAACGGGCGCGACGCAACACACTGCGAATCCGCGCCAGCAACTCCCGGGAACTGAACGGTTTGGACAGATAGTCATCCGCTCCCATTTCCAGGCCCAGAATGCGATCCATCTCGTCTCCGCGCGCGGTCAACATGATGATGGCGATATTCCGGGTGGTTTCGTCCACGCTCAACCGCTTGCACAGCATCAGTCCATCCTCGCCGGGGAGCATCAGATCCATCAGGATCAGGTCCGGTTCCCACTGGGACAGAATTTCCCACATCTGACGGCCATCCCCGGCCTCGCGGACCTGACAGCCGTTGTCCTCCAGATATTCCCGGATCAGGGTGCGGGTTTCGCGGTCGTCTTCGACGATCAGAATTTTGTCAAAGTCCGGCATGAGTCCCCCGAAAGCAGCCCCATCGCTCCGTGATGGCTGGATCGTCCAGAACGCCGATGATCATCGGTTCCGTCCAGAACTGGCGCAGACGGGTCATTGGCCCCAGGACAACACCATGGAATGCACCTTCCGGGTCCATGGGCGGAAGCAGGATTCAAAGTACCAGCAGGGTTTGAAAGTGCCGCCAAAACGCTCTTTGAACAAAGAGATGCCTCGCAATCTCGGATCAGGGGAATCGGGTCTGGCCCCGCCCAGATCGTATTCGGGGATGGACAACTCCCGCAATAACGCGAATATTTGCCAGTGCATCCAGGCAGAGATCCCCCCTGGCGCATCATCGGCAATGCCGCCGTGCAAGAAATAGCCTCTTTGGGCGTCATAAGGCACCACGAGACCGGCAATCAGGCGATCCTGGAAATAGACTCCCCGCCGGATCAGACGGGGATCTTCCATGGATTGCACCGCCTCCAGATAAGGCATGGAAAAAGGATTGGATTTCCCCCCCCGCTGATAGGTGGATTCGAGCATGGGGACCAGATCCTGAAGGCGTTCCAGAGGACGCATCTCCAGATCCGGGAGCCGCATGGCCTTGCGGACAAGCCGACGATGATGCGGATGAAGTTGATTCCACAGGGTTTGCAAATCTTGTGTCAGGTCAATCACCCAGGTGCCGAAAGGCTCGATGATCTGACATCCGTTTCGTTCCAGCATCTCCCTGTCCACCCATCGCGCCATGTTGTAACGGCATTGCACGGTAATGGCTTTTTGCCGTTTGGCCTGGTACAGAATCTGACGCAGATCGTTTTCGGTATTCGGTTCTGGTGTTCCGTAAAGATGCCAATATTTCCCTTTCAGCAGGGCACTCTCCCCAAGCCAGATCGGATCGGGGGTCGTGTGGATGGCGATGGACCGGTGGATGTGTCCCGCCTTGCGCATCACTTCCATCCAGGCGGATCCCAAGAAAAAATGGCTCATGCGTCTCTTGCCAAGGATAGGATCGTCAGACTCCCTGTTTGCCGCCACCGCAGAGAGAATGAAAGCCACCGGTTTATTTGGGAATCACCAGATAAGTATACGTTCCGTAAACGACCAGACTCAATACCACAAAACCGAAATCGACCAGGGAATCGTATTTGACGCTGCCTCCCATTTTTTCGGCCCGATCGAACAAACGCATCATGATGAAGTTCTTGATCGTCAGGATGAACAAGAAGACATAGGAAAGCATGAAATAGATATCACCCACAGTCGGATAGCCCAGAGGGGGCAGACTTCCGACCTGCGTGAGCTGGAACACCACAACGGTCAGGATCCCTGTCATGGCCATATTCAATTTGATGTCGAACTTGTCCGAAGGCACCAAAGCGGCAAACAGGGAAATCAGCACCACCACGGCCAACGGGACAAACAGATTGATCAGATAGGGAAACGTATTCCGTTTGACATCCAGATCGGTTTGCACCATCGAAAAGGCGGGTTGCTTTTCGGATGCGCGATAATTGGGATTCCCGAACACGGAATCCAGATAATAGGTACCGCCAGCATCCTGCCGTCCGAGATATTCCCATTCGTCCGGGACATCACTGAAACTCTGGCTGCGGATACGCTCCTTGTCCACCAGGAATTGCACCTTGTTGGCATTCTTGTACTTGTGCGCCACCATGATCGGGAGTTTCTGCAAATCAAAAGGCCATTGATGCAGATCAAAAGGCGCCAGAAAGGTGCCCCGCCCCTGATAGGACTGCCATTTGATTTCCGCTTCCAGATCGTTGCGCAATTCGACCAGACTCAATGGTCCCTTGTCGCTGTCGGTCGCATTGGTCAACACAATGTTGTCAATGTCGAAATCACCTTTCCAGCGATACCAGAGAAAGAAATCCAGATTGAAAGTGCCCTCCTTGACATCCACATCATTCAGACGCAGAAAATCGATGCCGACCAGAATGACGCGCACATGATAATAAGGCACCTTGTCCGAGAGCAGCACTTCGCCACTGGCGACCTTCTTGTCAAGATGACGCAGCACCTCGCTTTCCGAAACCTGCCGGATCTGATCGTGCAACGGCTTGAGCAGATCCCCCTCGGCGGAGAATCGCACCACCACCAGACTGCGCTGGGCGGATCGATGGGCACCGAAATAACACTTGCCGGTGATCCCTTCATAGGCCTTCTCCACATCGTTCTGATCGGCAATGGCACGCATGACCGATTCACGATCCGCTTTCTTCTGGATGGCCTCGGCGATCATGCCCAACGCATCATAGGCAAAGGCGGCCCATTCACTGGGTTGACTCTGAAAACGACGCGCGTATTCCTTCTGGAACTCATACGCCTGCATGGAGGCGAAATCGAACAGGAAGGGCAACGAAACAAACAAATTCTTCTTGTACTTCAACTCCAGCTTTTCAATCATGTCGGTACTGGTGCGATCCGTGGCATAGATCGGCGTGGCAATGCCGGCGTCGCGCACCTGACGAATCAGTTGCCGTCCCCTGTCGGACTTATCGACAATCAAAATGGCATCGAAAACCTGATTGGCGGGATACTGGGTCTTGATGAAATCTTCCGGCAGTTGCTGATGCGCATCGCTCACCTCAAGGGTGCGAATGGTCATGTCATCACGCTGCGCCCGCTCGGCAAAGGCGTTCTTCACGGTTCTGGCGTAACCGCCCGTGCCGTGAATCACCAGCACCGACTTGATGTTGGCCATCAACTTCAGAAAAGACGCGATATCGGCTCCCTGATGGGTGTCGGCAAACGTGGCGCTGAAACCATATTCCCCCTTGTCCAGAAAGGCGGTCGCACCCACAGCCGGGGAGATGATCAGCAGCTTTTCCTTGTTGTAGATTTCGGCGGCCGGAATGGCGATATGAGAATCATAATGCCCGATCACCCCCAGCACACGCGGATTGGCGGCGAATTCCGTCGCGATCGCCTTGCCGGTTTCCGGGTCGCTTTGATCGTCGCGCACCTGCAAATCAAGCGTATGCACCCCCATCTGTCCGGAGGCGTTGATCGCTTCCACTTTCATCTCAAGGGCATGCAGGATTTTCTCTCCCCGATCCTTCTTCTCCCCGGAAAGCGGCAGGGCCACCCCCACGGAAAAGGTCTCGGCCATGGCCGGCGATCCCAAAGACAGAAAGAACCAAGCCACCAGAAACACCATCACACCTTTCCGATTGCTCATGACATCCCTTCCTAGAAATCAACTATTAGGCTACGAAAGATTTCAGATTCCATCCATGCGATTCGTGAGTGCGGAAATCTTTTCCCGGATCTGCCGGATCTCCTGCTCGATCAACACCAACCGCATCTCTTCGCTCTCGTTGGAGGATTCCATGCCTTGTTCGGCCATGGCATCCCTAACCTCTTCCTGTTTGGCCTGCTCCATGCTCTCCACGATGATACCAAACAATAAATTGAGGGTGGTGAAGGTGGTCAGCAAGATAAACGGAATGAAGAACATCCAGGAGTAGGGCATCTTTTCCACGATCGGACGGGCGACATCCGGCCATCCTTCCATGGTCAGGAACTGAAAGAGCGTAAAGAAGGTGACGCCAAGATCCCCGAAATTGTCCGGGTCCACTTGACCAAAGAAATTGACCGCCATGATGGCCGAGACGTACAGCATGACCAGCAAAACGCCCGCCACCGAAGCCGTTCCCGGCAACGCGGCGAACATGCCGGCCATCACCCGTCGCATGGAGGGAATCGAATTGACCAACCGCATCAGACGGAAGACCCGAAAGGCCCGGAGCACCGACAAGGAACCGGTTCCCGGCACCAGGGCAATGCCCACCACGATAAAATCGAAAACGTTCCAGCCATCCCCGAAGAAACGCAACCGATTGGCGATCAGTTTCAGCGTGATCTCGAAGATGAACACGACCAGACACGCGTCATCAAGCGTGTTGAGCAGCGTGATCGCATCCGGCGACAGATTCGGCTGGGTCAAAAGACCCAGAATCGCCGCATTGAAGAGGATCACACCGATGATGAAGTGTTGAAAATAACGATTTTCCGGCAAGGAAAACAGAGGAAGCGTCATGGGTCGGATCTCCGCGTCAGGTTCTCAAGGGGCCGTGTTTTGGGTTGAGTTTTGGGTTGACCGGGAGGCGAGCAGCCGATCCAAAGCGGATTCCAGTTTCACCAGATCCTCGGTGATGTTCGTCACATCGTTGCGGATCATGGCGATGCGGATTTCGCTGCTTTCGTCACTCACCAGGATCCCTTGAGCCGCCATCTCTTCCCGGGCGCTCTCTTCCTTGGCCTCTTCCATGCCGTTCACGATGATGCCCACGACCAGATTCAGCGTCGTGAAGGTGGTGAAGATAATGAACGGCACGAAAAACAACCAGGCATAAGGCATGGTTTGCATGATGTCCCGCGCCAGTGTCGGCCAGCCTTCCGTGGTCATCAATTGAAACAGGGTAAAGAAGGTCATGCCCAGTCCGCCGAACTTGTCCGGCTGAATCTCGCTGAAAAAGCCGATGGCCATGACAGCGGAAACATAAAAAATCACCAACAACATGCCAGCCACCGACGCCACACCCGGTACCGATCGAAACATGCCGGAGACCACCTGTCGCATGGAAGGCATGGACGAAACCAGACGCATCAACCGCAAGACCCGCATGGCCCGCAAGACCGACAGGGAACCGGTTGAAGGAACAAGGGCAATGGCCACCACGATGAAATCGAAAATATTCCACCCGTCACTGAAAAACTGGCCACGGTGCACCAGAAGTTTCATGCCGAGTTCGATACAGAAAATCACCAGACACAGATTGTCCAGATGTTCCAGCATCGAGATGGTGGATGGGCTTAAATTCTTTGAGGTCATGACGCCCAGAATAGCCGCATTGAGTAGAATAACGGCAATGATGCTGTTCTGGAAACGTCGGGACGCCAGGATGGTTGACAGGGTTTGCAGCATGAACGTTGCCTCAAAAGGGTGATTGATCTGACGAACTCATCAAAAAGCCACAAAAAACCGCTGCACGGATGGGTTTCCTTGGCGTCGCAGCCTCGCTCGTTCGCAAACGGCCATTCTCGTTCCATAAAATGGCACATGATGCCCATTCGGAAAAAAAAGTCAAAGGCAAATGCAAAACCATCTCAAAAATCCGGCCAAAAAGATTTCCAATTTTTCAGAACCTACGCGAAACGCCACCTGCGGGGGCGGGGACGATGGCGACCACTTTCACACCTTGACTCCGGGCAGAATTTTCTCCATTCTTTTCGATAATAAGGAATCGACCGATACCGGGCACACCGCTTCACTGAAGAAACATCACCTGATTCGCCATTCAAATGAAGTCCTTAAGACCACTTGCCAGGTGGTCTTTTTTGTGCCGGCATCCAGAATTCCCGCAACGAAGAGCGTTTGCCTCTTCATGAAGAGGTCAACCACAAAAAGTCGTGAAGGCCGCCGTTCCCAACGCAGCGGCAACGACCGTATCCATCGGGTGTCATGATGAATTGCCTGCAAAAAACGTCACACAGGGGTGGGAATGACTGGCGGCGGACCCTGCGTTGGTTGCCGGTCCTGCTGTTGATGATCCTGGCCGGATGTCAAGCCAAACCCTTGCCGGAAATCGTGGAACCCCCCAAAACGCCGGAAGTCATGGAAGATGACAGAAAATTCTCCGATGCCAATCTGGAGTCCGTCTCCTGGTCGGACATCCCTCCTGCCCTGTTTCAGGACCGCCAACTCCAGACCTGGGCCGACGCCCTGACCCAAAGCGCGGTTTACTATCGCCGCATTCCCGCCGACCTGAGCTTCTCGTTCGCCGGGTACACGGTGACCGCCGCGCAGATGGCCCGGGCCTGCACCGAACTGGCGGAACTGGCGCGCAGCAACGATCCAGCCAGATTGAAACAGGAGCTGCCACAACGCTTCCGGCTGTTTCGCTCCATGGGCGGCAATTCCAAGAAGAACGTGCTGGTGACCGGCTATTACGAACCGCTGCTGCATGGATCCTTCACCCGCTCCAAACGCTACCACTATCCCATCTACCGGCGTCCCCCGGACCTGCTGGAGGCCGGAAAGGGTGGGTATCGTCTGGTCAAAGGCAAACGGGAACGTTATTACACCCGCAGCCAGATCGACGAACGCTTCCTGTCGAAAACCGATTCCAAAAAGCTCTCCGCCAAGCTGGCCAACCGAGGACTGGAACTGGTGTGGGTGGACAACCCCATCGATGCGTTCTTCCTGCATATTCAAGGATCCGGACGGGTCAAACTGGATACCGGCGAAATCATGCGCATCGGTTACGACAGCACCAATGGCCACGCCTACACGGCCATCGGTCGCATTCTCATCAGCGAGGGCAAGATCCCGCATGAAGAGATGACCATGCCCCGTCTGCGTCAGTGGCTGGTGGACAATCCCCGCGAAAATCAACGGCTCTTTTTTGCCAATCCCTCTTATGTATTCTTTCGCAAGCTGTCGGGAGAGGCGGTGGGCAACATCAACGTGCCCTTGACCAAAGACCGCTCGATTGCCACCGATCACCGTCTGTTTCCCAAGGGCGCGCCGGCGATCCTCTCCACCACGATCCCCGAACTTGCCCCGGATGGCAAAACCGTGGCCGGTTGGCGACCCGAGGTGCGTTTCGTGGTCAATCAGGATACAGGCGGAGCCATCCGTGGACCCGGACGGGTGGATCTGTTCTTCGGATACGACGAACAGGTGGAATACCGCGCGGGAGTCATGAAACAAAACGGCTCCAGTCTCTATTTCATGGCACCCCGCATTCACCAACCCTGACCCGTCTCCCGCCGGATGCGACGCCTTGGCTCTTCAACCCAGGCGATCCATCCGGCGGTCCATCCGAACCGGATGGCGGAGGCCGGAAAAAGGAAGAATAATCCACCATGCTCCCCCAGGATCTTTTTGAATCCGTCACCGACGACGAAGGCAGAAAACGTCCCGCCTTGAAAAAAACCGTGCCGCAACGATTGATGCGGCTCATGGGACTGCGCCAGGATGAAACCGAAGGTCCGGAGGAGGATCCGGGCCACGCCACCCAGATTCCGGTGCGGGAGATGCGCGATGTGCAGGAGTGGTGTCGCTATACGGCCGAATTCGGCACCGTGGAGTTGCCTGAACCGTTTCCTCCACCAGTGCAACTGGTGACCATTCCCTGCCGTTCACCCAGCGGGGATGGTCATTGCACCCGCACCGACGAAACACGACCCTGCATTCTGTTTGGCGCCTTTTCGTCGGTGGAGACCCCGGACAAGGAGCGGGTGAAAATCATGGTGGCTCCCGTGTTGCCGGGCACCTCCCTGTCTGGACCCGAACAGGAGATGCTGATCAAGAAACGGGAACGCTTCCACAAATCGCTGCGGCAATGGGAGGAGGTGTTGGCCCCGGTCAATCTGGTGCTGGAAGCCAGCACCCGCAGTGTGCAATTCTGGTTGCACTCCTGGTTCGGGAAATAAACCGCGTCCGTGTCGGCCGGGTTCAAGTGTGCATCAGTTCCTGATCGGCGAGTTGCCGGAGCGTCTCCAGCAGAGCCTGCTTCTTGATGGGTTTGGACAGATACAACGTGCATCCCGCCTCCCGACTGCGCGCTCGTTCCCCCTCCATGGCATGGGCCGACAGGGCGACGATGGGCACCGGAGCATGGTTCATCTGCCGTTCCCATTGACGAATCCGACGGGTGGCGCTGTAACCGTCCATGTTGGGCATCTGCACATCCATGATCACCACATCGAACCGCTCCTTTTCCACCCACGCCACCGCCTCCAGCCCATCGTTGACCATCACCACACGGTGCGGGGTGTGCATCAGATAGGCCTCGAACAAGATCCGGTTCTCTTCCACGTCTTCGGCCAGAAGAATGCGCAGGCTGCGGGTCTGACGGGTGGCCTCCCGCTCCACGGACGCGACCCGCAACGCGGAGAGCTTCGCCAGGCGTATGGGCAGATCGAAGAAGAACCGGCTTCCCCGACCCGTCTGGCTCTCCACCCCGATGGCACCCCCCATCAACGCCACCAGACGCCGCGAGATGGACAATCCCAGTCCGGTCCCTCCGTAGCGCCGATTGATGCCCGCGTCGGCCTGGGTGAACTGTTCAAAGATGTGGCCGATCTGTTCTGCGGCAATGCCGATGCCGGTATCGATCACCTGGAACAGCAGGCAATCCGGTTTTTCCTCATGGCGGGTCAGGCGCACATCCACCCGGCCCTCATGGGTGAATTTGATGGCGTTGCCCAACAGATTGATCAACACCTGCCGCAACCGCCCGTCATCCCCCAGGATCGCCTCCGGAATGTCGCACGCCACGGCCGCTTCCAGGATCAAGCCCTTCTCCTCGGCGGCGATTTGCATCAGCCGGGCGGTCTCTTCCAGCACCTGACGGGGTGAAAACGGCATATCCACCAAAGTGACCCGCCCGGCCTCGATGCGGGAGAAGTCCAGAACATCGTTGATCACCCCCATCAAGGCCCGACCCGAATGGTGCATGATCTGGGCGAAACGGCGCTGGGTAGGGCTGAGTTCGGTTTCCAGCAACATTTCCGACATGCCCAGCACCACGTTCATGGGGGTGCGGATTTCATGGCTCATGGCGGCCAGGAATTCGCCTTTGACCTGGGCGGCCTTTTCGGCCTGGGCCTTGGCCTGTTGCATGGCGATTTCGGCCTGCTTGCGCTGCGTGATGTCCCGGGCGGCGGCGAATATGCCTTGCGCCTCCCCCTGTTCATTGCGATACAGGGCGGCGTTGTACAACACATCCACCGGCTGACCCCCCCCTTGCGGCTTGAGAGCCAACGGATAATCCCGCACCGATCCTTGCTGCCAGACACGCTGATACCCGGCCCGCGCCTGCTCCGGATCGGTGAAACAGTCGGAAAAATCGGTACCGATCAACTCGTCACGCTTTTTCCGGGTCACCTCTTCCGTGGCCCGGTTGACATCCATGATCTTGCCATCGGCGCTGATGGTCACCAGAGGATCGAGGCTGGCTTCGATCAGACTGCGGGCATACAAAAAAGACTCGCGCAGCTTGCGTTCATTGCTGCGCAACAACGCTTCGGTTTCCCGTTTGGCCAAACGGTTGCGATAGCCTTCGATCATCTGGGCGCAGGTGGTGATCACCGGCTCCAGGAAGGAGACCATCCCCTCGTCGTACCCATCCGGACGGTTGGCCACGCCGAGCACTCCCACGATCTCCTCCTGTCTTTTGATCGGCACCCCCAGAAACGCCAACAAGGGAGGATGTCCCTCAGGCAGACCGCAGCGTCTGGGATCGCGGGCCGGATCGTTGGCGATCACCGGCTGGCCGCTCCAATAGGGGGCGGCGTACAGACCATGCATGCGGGTGAAATGAAATCCGGTCGGAGCATGGGCCTCGTAATAGGCCCGCGTGGCCTCGTCCCAGGCGATATTGGAGATGGCCAACGACTGCAGATAGATGTTTCCCTGTTCATCGGTTTTGGCTTCGGCGATGAAGCCGTAGCGGCTGTCGGTCAGGCGCAGGATTTCCACCAGCAGGGTGTCGAACAGGGCGTCGGGATGGGACTCCCCGATGAACAGACTCTGGATGCGGTTGATGCAGGCCACCTGCATCTCCAACTGTCTGTTCGCGGTCAGGAATCCGGTTTCGGCCTGCTTGCGGGCGGAGATATCCAGGATGTGCGCCACGAAATGCACCGGCTGATCGTCCGAACCCCGCACCACGGAGACGCTCAACAGCGCCCAGACGACATGACCATCCTGATGGAGATAACGCTTTTCCATCTGGAACGCATCCAGGGTGCCGACCAGCAGTTGACGCACGAAGGACAGATCCCTTTCCAGATCATCCGGATGGGTGATGCTTTGGAAATCGGTGGCCAGCAACGTCTGCTCGTCATAACCGACGATGGCGCAAAAGGCCGGATTGACCTTGACAAACCGCCCCTGGGGAGAGGCCATGACCATGCCGTGGGCCGCAGACTCGAAGGCGCCACGAAAACGGGCCTCGCTGAGCCTGAGCGCGTCTTCCGTGCGCTTTTGCACGGTGATGTCATGCATGGAAACCACAGCCCCCAGTTTGTGGCCGGCGATGTCGCGGATGGCCCGACCGGTCGCGAGCAGTGTGCGTTTGGCGCCGTTCTTCGGAGCCACCACCATCTCCTGTTCCTGCACGCTCTGACCGGCAAAGGCCCGGAACAGCGGAATCTCCTCGGTCGGCAGGGGTGTCACCCCATCCGGGCGATACAGATCATAATGACGGCTCCACTCCCCGGGGGGCAGACTCTGCTCCCGGATGCCATGGAAATCACGGGTGGCCTGATTGAAAAGAGACAGCATTCCCTGTTCATTGCAGGCCACGATGCCGTCCTGAATGTTTTCCAGCACCGCTTCGATGAAGATGCGCTGTTTGTTGACCGTCTCTTCGGCCTGGAGGCGGGCGGTGATCTCTTCGACGATGGCGATGTAGTGTTCGGGAGGTTCCCCGGGCTGCCAGGCCGCCGAAACGGTCAGGTTGACCCAGATGACCGCCCCATCCTTGCGGATGCAGCGTTTTTGCAAGGTGTATTCAGGCACGCGCCCGGACAAAAGCCCTGCCAACGCGGCCAGATCCATACCCAGATCATCGGGATGGGTCAACTCCCTGGTTCCCGTGTTGACCATCTCCTCCCAGGAATAGCCCACCAACTCCGCATAGCGCCGGTTGACCCGCACAAAACGACCGCTGGCCGCATGGACCAGGGCCACTCCCAGGGGGCTTTGCTCGAACAGGATCCGCAGCCAGCGTTCATTCTCCAGCAGATTTTGTTCCAGCCGCCGTTTTTCGGTCACATCCCGACCCGAGGCGAACAGCGCCTGCCCGTCTCCCACCGCTGTCCACTCGGTCCACAAAAACGCTCCGTTCCGATGCCGCAATCTCACATGGAAATCGCGGGTGAAACCGCCGGAAAAAATTCTCCGGATCTCCTGCCGGGTGGATTCCAGATCATCGGGATGGAGATAGCCCCCGAACGCGCTACCGGACATCTCTTCGAGGGTGTATCCCAGGGCCGTGGCCAAGGCCGCGTTGACCCGCAGCAAAACGCCATCCGCGCCGATGATGCAATACAGATCGGGAGAAAGCGCGAAAAAGCGATCCCGTTCCTCTTCGGCGGATTTGCGCGAGGTGATTTCCTGTTGCAACAGGGTCTCGGATTCCGAAACGCCACCCGACACGGCCTGAACCGGTTCCATAGTCACCCAATCCAATCGTTAATGGGGTGAGGCCAAGTCATTCACCCCGGTTCCACGGATCCTTGCTTGCGTTCCCTCCTGTCCAAATCCCGGCCGCACCTGCGATTGTCCGCGCCGAATCAGACAAAACGGTTCAGAGTCTCCAGCAGCCGTTTCTTGCTGATGGGCTTGGAAAGATGCAAGGTGCATCCCGCCTCGCGGGTGATGGCGATGTCTTCCCACATGGCGCTGGCGGTCAAAGCCAGAATCGGAATCGGGGTGCGCTTGTGACCGACCTCCCAGGCCCGGATGGCGCGGGTCGCCTGATATCCATCCATACCCGGCATATGCATATCCATCAAGACCAAATCGAACACGCCCTCCTGGAACCGCTGCAAAGCCTGAACGCCATCCTCCACGACGGTCAGACGATGCGGGGTGTTTGCAAGGTAGGCTTCGATCAGGAATCCATTCTCTTCCGCATCGTCGGCCATCAAAATCGACAAACCACCCTCTTGTCGCGCTGCGCTCAGGAGATCGGGTTGGCCGGAATCCACAGGCCGCGACTCGACAGTCGGGGCCTGGGAAAACACCAGCTCCACATGAAAGGTGCTGCCCTGGCCGGGTTGACTTTCCAGCCAGATGGAACCCGCCATCCGTTCCACCAGCTTCTGACAAATGGACAACCCCAGTCCCGTGCCGCCAAAACGGCGCGACGTGGAGGTATCCACCTGAATGAACGGCTGAAAGATCTGCTGTTGCCGGTCCGGCGGAATCCCCATGCCAGTATCGGCGACCGAGAAACGCAACCGGTGTCTCTCCCCCGACGGCTCCTCCCCAACCCGGGTCATCGACAGCACCACCCGGCCCCGGGGGGTGAACTTGACCGCGTTGGAAAGCAGATTGAGCAGCACCTGCTGAAGTCTTTGCGGATCGCCGATCAGACGCTTCGGGAGGTACGGATCGATCTGCAACGAGATTTCCGTCTCCTGGCTCGACGCCTTGGGCTGGAGCATCTCCATCAAGGTTTCCATCATGGCCTCCGGCTCGAAGGGAATGGACTCCAGTTCGAGCTGTCCGGCCTCCACCTTGGACAGATCCAGAATGTCGTTGATCAAGGCCAGCAGTCCCTGTCCGGCATGATGGATGATCTGCACAGAACGCTGCTGGTTGTCGTTGAGGGGCCCTTCGGCCAGAATCTCTCCCATGCCGAGAATGGCATTCATGGGGGTGCGGATTTCATGGCTCATGGCGGCCAGAAAGCGGCTCTTTTCGGCATTGGCCTTGTCCGCGTTGGCGATGGCCTGTTGCAGTCTGGCATCCAGTTGACCCCGTTCGATGATGCCGGAAAGGGTATTGACGATGGCATGCAGCAGCTCCGCCTCCTCGGCGTCCTCGACGTGTCCTGCCGGCATGATGAGGTTCATCACCCCCAGCACCCGGTTTCCGGAAACGATGGGCGTGCAGTATTGACTGTCAGGCGTCGCGTCGACACAACAGGCAACCGGATCCCGGTCCGGGGTGACGGAGATGAAATGCAGTTTCCGATCCGTCAGCGCCTGTCCGCACCCGCATCCACTCCGGGAAGCCACGGCGCAAACCGATCCCCACGACGGATCCATGCCGCGTTCCACGGCCAACACCAGGCCATCCTGCGCGTCATCGTACAGAAAAATCATCCCCTTGCCCAAAGTGGGCAGCCAGCTTTCCGACAGGATCAGATCCAGGGCGATTTTAAGCTGTCTGGTGAGCGTGTGCCGGGCCGTGGCCGACTGCAACAGCCCATTGATGAGAATCTGGGTCTGAAGCAGTCGCCGGGTCTGTTGCTCCGCCCGTTTGCGGGCGCTGATCTCCCGGCCCACCGCCGAAAAGAACCGTTTGCCGTTGACCACCCACGAAGACAAGGAGAGTTCCAAAGGAAACCGCTCTTCGTTCTTGCGTCTGGCGGTCAACTCCAACAGCCGTCCGGAATGGCGCATGATCCCGGTCTCGTTGACCCGCTGCAAGGCGTCGCAGTGTCGCTCTTGATCCTGAGAATCCATCAGCAGCGTCACAGGCCGACCGATCATCTCCTCCTCGCCATAACCGAAAATCGACGCGGCCCCGGAGTTCCAGGAGACGCAGCATCCGACGGCATCCATCGAAACGATGGCCTCGCTGGCCGAATCGGTGATGGCGCGAAAACGCAATTCGCTCTCCTTCAGCGCCGCTTCGGCCTCCCGTTTTCCCTGGATCAGCCGCTGCTTTTCCAAAACCCGATCGATGGCCCCCGCCAGCAAGGCCGGGTAGTTGCCTCCCGTCTCCTTGACCACATAATCGACCGCCCCCAGCCGCATGGCCTCCAGAGCGATTTCCATGCTGCCGAACCCCGACACCATGATCACCGAAGGGGTGGCCTGTTCATCCAGCATGCGTTTCAAGACGGCCAGACCATCCAGACGCGGCATCTTGTAGTCCACCACCACCACATCACAAGGCGATCGGGACAAAGTTTCCAATCCGGCCACGCCGTCCGGGGCCGTTTCCACCGCGAACCCGTGCCGCTGCAAACGCCGCGAGACCAGTTCAGCCAGGGCCACGTCATCTTCCATATAGAGGATGCGGGGCTTTTCAGGATGCGGGAACAAGGCGGTCATCACGCACAACTGGGAAAGGACATGATGTTGATCAACAACCCCATGTTCTGGATGGTCTTGGCGAAATCCAGCGGGTTGACCGGTTTGGTGACGAAATTGTTGCAGCCCAGATCATAACAGCGCTGCACCTCCTGGGGATCGTCGGTGGTGGTCAGGATCACCACCGGAATCACGCGGCACTTCTCGTCCGCCTTCATCTCCCGCACCACCTGATACCCATCGACTTCCGGCATGTTCAGATCCAGCAGCACCAGCAGATGCAGCGGACGCTGCCGACCCGCGTACTGCCCCTTGTTCAACAGATAGTCGATGGCCTCCCGTCCGTTGGACAGTCGGACAATGGGATTGGTGATGCCGCATCGACGCAGATTGCGTTCGATCAGGATGGCATGGGCATCCTCGTCTTCCACCATGACAATCGTGACCGGTTGGGTTGCCTGCATATCCGCTCTCCTCCTTGCATTCAAATTTCGGTGGTGGGGGGTGGCACGGTCGGCAGGGTCACGGTGAAAGTCGTCCCCTGCCCCACGGTGGAGTCGCACACGATGCCCCCTCCCAGACGCCTCACCAGCGTGCGCACATACGCCAGCCCCATCCCCTCTCCCGGAGTGTCCTGACGCCCCACCCTCTGGAACAAAACGAAAATCTTCTCAAGATCCCCAGACGCGATGCCCCGGCCGTTGTCGATCACCTGCAACGTATAACGCCCGGACTCTTCATCCACCACTCCCCGCACGTCAACGACTCCAGGCCGCCGAGAGTCGAGATACTTGATCGCGTTGGAAAGCAGGTTGCCCAGGATCTGCTCCATGGCGATCCGGTCGCAGACCAGATCCGGCAGACTCCCCACCCGCATGCTTACCCCCGCCTCCTGGATCGTGAAGCCCAAGGCCTGAATGTTCTCCTCCACCAACCGACTCATGTTCAACCGCTCGGCGCGCAAGGTGATCCGACCCAATCGGGAGAGGTGCAGAATGGCGTTGATCAGGCCATCCATCTTGTGGATGGAGGCCCGGATGTAGCGCAGATCCTCCGGAATGCGGGTGTGCAACAGGGCATGGGCCTGCTCCGGGTTCCATCCTGCCAGGGTGTCGGGGATCAGGGCCGTGAGGGTGTCGAGTTCATTCAGATCCATCTGCAACTCTTCCGTGAACCCCTGGATGCTAAGCAGCGGAGAACGCAGATCGTGGGACACGATGTAGGTGAACTGCCGCAACTCTTCGTTGGTTTGCGCCAGATCATGCAGGGTGCGCTGATGCGCCAGAACTTTGTGTCGCAGATCCACCACCAGGGATTGCAACCGGTCGGCCATATGGTCGAAGGCGCTGCCCAGCACGCCGACTTCATCCTGCCCCCGGATCCCGGAACGCAGGGAAAGATCCCGATCGGAAAGACGGGCGGCGGTGTCACCCAGAATCTTCAGCAGCCGGGTCTGTTTGCGGATGGTGAACCCGATCAGCAGCACCAGCAGCACAAACGCGGTCAGACTCATCCCCAAGATGGTGAAGATCTCCCGTCGCAGTGGCGCGAACAGCTCGTGTTGATCGATCTTGACCACCAGTCCCAGGCCCCATTCGGGACTCATCCGGATGTGCCGGAAAGCCCCCACCACCGGCACCTCGCGATAGTCCGCAGCCTCGATGATGCCTTCGTGCCCGCCGGACGACAACCGGGCGGGAATGGAGGTCAGACGATGCTGCAACGGCAGGGGACGCGTGCCATCCGGCAACGCGTATCGGGCCGTGTTGATGATGAACCCCTCCTCGTTGACCAGCACCACCTCGCCGCTCTCCCCGAGGCTTTCACCGGTATCCAGCAACTGCTTGAGCAGGATGTTCGGGTTGAGCGCCACCACCAGCATGGCCACCTCCCGCCCGTCGCCGTCGAACACCGGATGGCCGATGCGAAACACCGGCCATTGCATCCCGGCCTGCATCCGCGCCTTGCCCAGATAGCCCTTGCCCGACAGACGCGCCCGTTTCAGGAACTCGTCGTATTCGAAGGGTCGCCGCCCGCTGTCCCGACTGGACAAAACCGTCTGACCGGCCAGCTCGAACAGTTCCACATAATCGAATTCCGGATAGACGCGGGAGACCTCCCGCAACACGTCGCGCACGCGTTCATCCCTCCCGGACGACTCCGGCAGCGCAAGCAGCGACGACAAGGAAGAGACACGGGCGAAAATCCGCAAATCCTTCTGCTTGTCTCCCAACCAGCTTTCGATCTGTTCCTTGTGCAGATTGGCGATCAGACTGAGCTGCCGAAACATCTCCGCGCGCAACTGGCCCACGCGCCCGTCGAACCGGGTGTAGGGCACGCCCCGGATGATGCCATAGACGATACAACCCAGAATCACCAGAAACAGCAGACTGGACCAGACGATCAGCCGGGTGCTCAAATTCCATCTTCGGAAGAGCGCCGCCAGCGTTTTCCGGAGGGTGTCGAAAGCAGGGGCGGTCATTCGACCGGCTCCCCGCAGGAAAACACATCCAGCCGGTTGGAAACGGGCGCGGACAGAATCGCTTCGCCCACCTCCCGACGAAAACAGGAGCGGACCGTCTCCCAGGAGAGATCCGACGGCACCTTGCCGAGGCTGCGCAGAAAACGGGTGGCGCGTCCGATGCGCCCATCTTCGGTCAAATCCTCCAGAGGAATCACGGGCATGATCCACAAATGCCGCAAGCTGCCGTGCGCCAGACGGATGATCTCATGGCGGAACGGTTCGACATCGGGCATGCCCATGCGGCCAGCCGCCTCTTCCCACCAGCCCACCGCCTGGGCCAGATGATCCTCCGAGCGTTCCAGCCAGTTGAGCGCCCTGGCCTCGGCGGCCACCAGCAGCGCGAGTCGATCGGGATGATTCTCGGCGAAAGCGCGGGTGAAATAGAGATAACCGGAAGAGAGCACCCGATGGATGATCGTGTGCCCATACCGGGAGACCGCCAGGGTGGGGGTGGGTTCCCAGGCGCTGAAGGCGTCGAGGGTTCCTTGCTCCAGGGCCTGGGGCATGGCGTTCACCTCCATGGGGACCAGGGTGACTTCCGCCTCGGACAACCCAACCGCTGCCAATGCGGTCAGCAACGCGTGATGCGCGTTGGAACCATGGGCATATCCGATGCGACGCCCGCGCAGATCGGTCAACAGCAGGGAACGACGCGCGACGATGGCGCTGAAATACAGATCGGCCAGCGCCACCACCCGCACCTGATCCGTGACGCAGGCGGTGATGGTGGGCATGTCACCCCCGAACCCGCCCTCCAGCTTGCCATCGCGCAATTGAAGATTGAGATCCGCGCCCTTCAAGAAAGGGTGAAACCGTACCACAGCCCCGGACTGCCGCAACGCCTCTTGCAAAATGCCATCGCGTTTCATCACTTCCGTGATGATGCCAATCGGCAACCACAAAGGTTGGATGCCAATGTCCACGACCGCTTGAGAATCATCAAAAACGATCCTCTTGTCGCCTGGATGGCCAACGCCTCCCCCCGAGGCCACCACCGCATGCCCCAGATCCTGGACCGCCAGACCCGCAGACCGGGAAGCCACCCAAACCACACAGACCAGCACTCCGAACCCGAGCTTCCGGGCAACGGAACTCCAACTCGACATCTCCCCCCCCTCCTCCAACCAAACCGGCAACCTGACGACCTGGCAACCGGTTTCCCCTGCCCGGTTTCCTTGGTGTGCCATCATCCCACAATATCATGCACATGAACAACGGTTTATTCTATCATAAACCCATTCTTGCAACAACACCCGAACGGCGCCATACACCCAAAAAATGCAACGCCACCACGACTGCCGCCGCGACCGGGTTGGTTTTGCGGTCCATCCCGGCCGAACAGGAAGGTTTTGACTTGATTTTCCATCTGTCGCGCCGGATCATGCCACCATCGGCACACCAAAGGTCATGACACACTCCCAAACGCGACAGCCAGGAGAATCGGCAACATGCACCCGGAGAACATTCCGTGCGGTCCGCGCTCCCACAGGTCTGCCCCCCGTGCAAACCCCCGTGCAAACACAAGCGTCCACTGGTGCGTCGCACTGCTGGGAGCGCTCTGGGTCATGGCGGGCAACCCTGGCCCCCTGGAGGCGCAAACCCGGATCATCCGCTATTTTCCGGTCGGCCCCATCTATCACTATCGCTGGAAGCTGCTGGAACTGGCCCTTTCCCACGGTCAATCCGGCACTCGCCCCCACTCCCGCCTGATGCCCTATCCGGACGAGATCACCCAGAACCGGGGCATCAACCTGCTGGAGTCCGGCGCCATCGATGTGATCGCCCTGGGGACCAACGCGGAACGGGAAGCGCGGATGCGTCCCATCAAAATCGACATCCTGCGCGGCATCGTCGGATTTCGCGTCTTCGTGATCCGCGCCGAAGATCAGGCCCGCATCGCCGGACTCGCTCCTCAAACGCTGCGCGATCAACTGACCTTCGGACTCAACCGGCAATGGGCGGATCTGCCGATTCTGCGCGCCAACGGCTTTGCGGTCGAGACCTCCTCCCGCTACGAAAACCTCTTCGGCATGCTGGCCGCAGGCCGTTTCGACGCCTTCCCCAGAGGCATGAACGAGGCCCGACGCGAACTCGACGAACGCCAGACCGCCTTTCCCCAATTGGCCCTGGAACAGACCAAAGCCCTGTATTTTCCCTATCCGGTCTATTTCTGGGTCCACCGGGACAACGCCGCGCTGGCGCAGCAGATCCAACAGGGTCTGGAAGCCGCCCTGGAGGATGGTTCGTTCCGTCACCTGTTCACAAGCCACCACGCCGAAGAGATCGCCCTGATGCAACAATCACCTCGGGAGGTGATGCGGCTGGACAATCCGATCCTCCCCGCAGGCACGGCCGCGCCGGATACCGGCTGGTGGTGGCCATGACCGACCTTGCGCGCCACCGGCGTCATCCGCCACAGTATGATGATCCCGGGATCCAGGACCACCCTTCCGAACCGCCTCCGCTCCCTTCCGCTTGAGGAGATACGATGCTTGCCAGGCAGACACTCTCCAGACGGCTGCTGCATACCATGTTTCCATGGTATCTGCTCCTGGCTCTCGGCATGACCGGGGCGCAACTGGTCTTGCAATATTTCAGCGTCAGCCGGGATATCGATCGGGATCTGGCCTCGTTGGGCCGCACCGTCCAACCCGGCATCACCGAATCCCTGTGGGAACTGGACGCCCCCCAACTGGTCTCCATGGCGCAAGGGGTCCGGCACAACGCCATCGTCACCGGCATCCGCATCGAATCGGTCCACGGGGAGATCCGCGTGACCGACGGCACCCTGCCCGACTCCGCAACCGATCTCCACCCTCTGTTTCCCAGCGACGCCCTGCGCGCCTCCGTGCTGCCCCTGACCCATCGCACTCCCCGTGGCGAAAACCGGCTGATCGGTCATCTGACCCTGTATTCCAGCCAGGAGGTGGTGTGGGATCGCACCAAATACAGCTTTTTGATGGTGCTGTTGCACTCCATGATCGTCACCACGGGTCTGTGGCTGATCATCACCTGGACCATCCGTTTCCGTCTGTCCGGCACTGTGACCCGCATCGCCGAGGCCGTCACCCACTGGCGTTTCCAGGCCGACGACACCCCGGTCGAGAAACTGGACTATCCCTACCGGGATGAACTGGGGGATCTGGTCCAGGCGTTCAACGAGGGGCGGGCGCGGCTGTTCGAGTCATTGCGGGAATTGAATGACCTCAACCGCAATCTCGAATCCATGGTCACGCTCCGCACCCGCGAACTGCAACAGGCCAAGGAGGCGGCCGAAGCAGCCAATCAGGCCAAAAGCCAGTTTCTGGCCAACATGAGCCACGAAATCCGCACGCCGATGAACGCGATCATCGGCATGCTGTATCTGGCGCTCAAGACCCCCGCACTCTCCCCGGCGCTGCACAACCATCTGGCCAAGGCCCAGGGAGCGGCCCATTCGTTGCTGGGCATCATCAACGATATTCTCGACTTCTCGAAAATCGAGGCGGGCAAACTCGAACTGGAGTGCATCCCCTTCGGACTCGACACGGTGCTGGAACAGTTGACCGACTCGATCGGATATCAGGCGGAAAACAAAGGGGTCGAATTCCTGATTCGCTACGATGTCGCCATTCCCCCGACCCTGATGGGGGATCCGTTGCGATTCGGACAGATTCTGCTCAACCTGTGCGGCAACGCGTTGAAATTCACCGCCCAGGGAGAAGTGGAGCTGGCATTCCGCTGTCTGCACGCCACCGAGAGCGAATTGACCCTGATGATCTGCGTGCGCGATTCCGGCCTCGGCATGACCCCGGAGACGCAAGAGCGACTGTTCGAAAAATTCACCCAGGCCGACCAGTCCACCACCCGTCGTTTCGGAGGGACAGGACTGGGTTTGGCCATCAGCAGGAGTCTGGTGGAACGGATGGGGGGACGCATCTGGGTGGAGGATTCCCAGCCGGGACGCGGGACCACCCTCTGCTTCACGGTCCGCATGCCCATCGCCGAACAGGCCCAGCCGCGCAGCCGGGAACGGGTGGAACAGGCGGGTCCGCTGCTGAAGGGATTGGGGGTGCTGGTGGTGGATGACAACGCGGCCTCCCGGGAGATTCTGGCCGAAATGCTGCGTTTCTTCCATCTTGAGGTCACCCTGGCCACCAATGGCCGGGAGGCGCTGTCCATTCTGGCCCGGCAGACCGACCCCCCTGTTGACCTGGTGCTGATGGATTGGCGCATGCCCGGCATGAACGGCGACGAGGCCACCCAACGCATCCACGGGGAGGCGTCGATCCGGCATAAACCGAAAGTGGTGATGGTGACCGCCTACGGTCGCGGCGATGTGATCCGGCTGGCGGAACAGGCGGGCGTGGATGGTTTTTTGATCAAGCCGGTCTCCCCGTCGTCGCTGCTGGACACCATGCTTTCGGTGCTGGGGCACGACCGGTTGCCAGATCCATCGGGGGATGGGTCGCAGACCGAGGCCAGACGCCGGTTGGAAAGCGGTTTCGATGGGGTCGGAGCGCGGGTGCTGCTGGTCGAAGACAACGACATCAACCGGGAGTTCGCCCACGAACTGCTGCGCAGCGTGGGCATCACCGTGATCGAGGCGACGCATGGCCAAGAGGCGGTCGCCCTGGTGCAGCGGTACCCTTTCGACGCCGTGCTGATGGATATCCAGATGCCGGTGATGGACGGACTGGCCGCGACGCGCCAGATCCGGGAACTGGCGCGCTCCCCTGGCAACGAACGGTTCGCCACGCTGCCGATCATCGCCATGACGGCGCTGGCCATGGCCCATGACGCCGAACAGAGCCTGGCGGCAGGCATGAACGACCATGTGACCAAGCCCGTGGCGCCCGACCGCCTGATGGCGGTTTTGGCCAAATGGATCCACCCGCCGACCCGCCCCCCCTCCGCCGACACCGCCGACGTTTGTGCCCCGGTCGCGCCACTTCCCCCGACGCCAACACCGGAGGATCCGGAACAAACGGAACGGACGAAGATGACCGCCTTGACCACGCTCGACACGCAAGAGGGCATCCGCCGCATCGGCGGCAAGGTCGCGGCCTATCGCAAACAGTTGAGCCGCTTTCGCGAACACTATCCGGATGCCGCCCAGACCCTGCAACGTCTGCTGCACGAGCCGGAGCCTTCCAAGGCCCAGGATTTCTGCCATGGCCTGAAAGGGGTCACCGGCAACATCGGAGCCGGAGCGCTGTATGCCACCCTTTCCGCCATCGACGCCCGGCTCAAGCAGGGAGACTCCCCGGACCCGGACCTGCTGGCCCGTTTCGACACCCAATTGCAGGCGGTGATGCGCGAAATCGACACGCTGTCCGCCGGTCCGGCCACTCTTTCCGCTTCCGCCACCCCGACGCCTCTTCTCGAACCCGTGCAGATCCGGGAACGGCTGGAACGGTTGTCCCAGGTGCTGCTTTTCGATCTGGGAGCCGCCGAGCCGCTGCTGACCGAACTGCGCGCCGGAACCGTGGGCACCCCCCTGGAACCCCCGATCCTCGCCATCGCCACCCATGTCGATCGGTTCGCCATCGACGAAGCGTTGACCCTGATCGATCCTGTGCAAGAGAGTCTGAACGACCTTATGGGAGCCAGTCGGCCATGAATCCAATCCTGGCGGGACGCGCCCGCATTCTCATCGTGGACGACGTGCATGAAAATCTGCACGCCCTGATGAACATCCTGAGAGACGAGTATGCCATTTCTGCGGCCACCAACGGAGAAAAGGCCCTGGAACTGGCGCAACGACACCCCCAGCCCGATCTGATCCTGCTGGACATCCGCATGCCGGGCATGGATGGTTACGCGGTGCTGGCCCATCTGAAAGCCAATCCCGCCACCAACCGGATTCCGGTCCTTTTCGTTTCGGCCCTGGCGGAGGCCGCCGACGAGACGCACGGCATCGGACTGGGGGTGGCGGATCATGTCACCAAGCCGATCCATCCTGATCTGCTGCGTCTGCGGGTGCGCACCCAGCTCGAATTGCAACGCTTTCGCCAGCATGCCATCGTGTTCGACGCGCCAACCACCCGCGCCGAGGAACCGCCGACCCTGCTGGTGGTGGATGACATTCCGGAGAACCTGCACAGTCTGCTGGAGGTGTTGCAGGATGATTACCGCATTCTGGTGGCCAACTCCGGAGCCAAAGCCCTGGAACTGGTCATGGGACCGACCCCGCCGGAATTGGTGCTGCTCGATGTGCTGATGCCGGGAATGGACGGCTACGAGGTGTGCCGACGCATCAAGGCCACGCCGATCGGCAACCGGATTCCGGTGATTTTCGTCACGGTGGTGGACGCCTCCCACGAAAAAGTGAAGGGCTTTGCCGTCGGCGCGGCGGATTACATCACCAAACCGTTCTACATCGACGAGGTACACGCCCGGGTACGCATCCACCTGGAGTTGGCCCGCCTGCGCTATCGCCTCGAACACCTGGTGGAACAGCGTACCCTTTCGCTGACACGCAGCGAGGAGAAATACCGCATTCTGGCCGACCATTCCCCCAACTGGGAGTACTGGCTGGCTCCGGAAGGTCGCTATCTCTACGTTTCACCGGCCTGCGAGGAGGTGTCGGGTTATACCCCGGCCGAATTCCTGGCCGATCCCGGCCTGATGGCTGCCATCATCCACGCCGATGATCTGGCGGCCTGGAAATCCAGGGGTCCGGGCACCGACACCACCGTCTTGGCTCCTCTGAGCGTGCGCATCCGCGACAAGAACGGCCAGGAACGCTGGATCGAGCATGTGGGCAAGCCGGTGCTGGAGACGGAGACCGGCAAACTGCTGGGATACCGGGGATCCCACTACGACGTGACCCAACGGCGTCTGGCCGAGCAGACGCTGATGGAAGAGATGACACGACGACGCACCCTGTTCGAGCGTTCACGGGACGGTCTGTGCGTGTTGGAGATCGATGGACGGGTCTGCGAAGCCAACGCCACCTTTGCCAACATGCTGGGCTATTCCAAAAAGGAGATGACAACGCTGCATGTCTGGGACTGGGATGCCCGCTGGAGCCAACAGGAGATTGTGCCCATACTCCAGGGAATCAGCCACGAAGGCAGCACGTTCATCACCCGGCATCGCCGCCAGAACGGCAGTCTGTACGATGTGGAGGTGAGCACCTGCATGGTCCAGTGGCAGGGTCGTCCGCTGTTGCTGGCCTCCCACCGGGACATCACCCAGCAACTGCGGCAGGAGGCCCAGCTCAGGCAGGCGATGAAAATGGAGGCGATCGGCACCCTGACCGGGGGAATCGCCCATGATTTCAACAATATTCTCGGTGTCATCCTCGGATACACCGAAATGACGCTCAAACATCTGCCGCAAGGGATGCGTCCGCATACGGATTTGCAGGAGGTTTACCAGGCCGGATTGCGGGCCAGGGATCTGGTGGCGCAACTCATGACCTTCAGTCGGCGCACCGAACGGCGCTACCGTCCCTTGCTGTTGGCGCCTCTGGTCAAGGAGGTGATGAAATTCCTGCAAGCGGTGATCCCCGCGAGCGTGGAGACCACCATGCGCCTGCGCACCACCACGGCCCTGGTCCACGGCGACCCTGGCGACCTCAACCAGATCCTCATGAACCTCTGCACCAACGCCGCCCAGGCCATGGAAAAAACTCCGGGACGCTTGACCGTCACCCTGGAAGAGATTCACCTGGAAGAGTCCGAAATCGGTTCCTTGCCGCTGAATCCCGGTCCGCATGCGCGGCTCACGGTGGAGGACACCGGACACGGCATGGCGCCGGAGCTGCTGCCCCGCATTTTCGACCCTTTTTTCACCACCAAGGAGGTGGGCAAAGGGACCGGCTTGGGGTTGTCGGTGGTTCACGGACTGGTCATGGCCATCGGCGGCGCCATCGAGGTCCAGAGTCGGGAGGGGGAGGGATCTTCGTTCCGGGTCTATCTGCCTTTGCTGCAAGAAGACCTCCCGTACAGCCGGATCCATCCCTGCGCTGCGCCGTCCACGCCGTTGAATCTGAACATACTGCTCGTAGACGACGAGGCGACCCTGTTGGAGATCGTGCGGCTGCAATTAATGGAATTGGGATGTCAGGTGACCGGAATCAGCACCCCGGAAGAGGCCCTGGAACGGCTGCGGGAGCACCCCGATGGGTATGATCTGGTGATGGCCGACCTGATCATGCCCCGCACCCTGGGAACGGATCTGCTGCGCGAGATCCGCCAGACCCATCCCGCGCTGCCGGTGATGCTGATCTCCGGTCATCCGAGCATCTCATCGCAAGAAGCGGTACAATTGGGATTCTGCGCCTTTCTGCGCAAACCGATCCTGTTTGATGATCTGGCCCTGGTGTTACGTCAATGGATTTCGGAGAACAACCGCGCCAACCCAACCCTGGAGAAGAAATGAAACGGATTCTGGTGATCGACGACGACAAGGCCTTCTTGCAAATGGTGGTCATCTTGCTGGAAGAGACGGGCTTCAAGGTGGGAGCGGCCAACGGCGGCCGGGAGGCCCTGCGTCAGTTGATGAGGGATGGACCCTGGGATCTGGTGCTGTGCGACATCCTCATGCCGGAGCAAGACGGCATCGAGACGATCCAGGCCATCCTGAAGGCCAACAACCGACAAAAAATCATCGCCATGTCGGGAGGCGGCCATTATCTCCCCTCCCATTCGGCGTTGGAGTTGGCTCAGGCGTTCGGATTCGTCGAGACGATCTTCAAGCCTTTCCATGAAAAACAATTGCTGGAATTGATCGACAAGGTTCTCGCCTCGTAAGGTCCGAGCCGACCCGGAAGGCTTGCGTCCAATCCAAGTCAGCCCGACCCGGAAGGCTTGCGTCCAATCCAAGTCAGCCCGACCCGGAAGGCTTGGGAGATGGCGGAGCCACTTTTCCCATGGCCTTTTTTGGCGCTGCGGCTATTCGCACTCGGACGCCACGACCCGACAGCGCTTGTGCCCACACATTTCCAGCGCATCGTCGATGGCCTTCTCCTTGGTCCGGCCATATCCATAGCCGTAGTACTTCCTGGAAACCGCCACGGCGCCACAGGTTTCAAACCACACGATCATTCTACAATTGGTTCCGCCATACTCCTTGCAGTACCGCATGGCCACGCGCTTGGCCTCCTGCTTGGAATCCTGACCGATGGAGAATCCATAGGCTGGATCCACTTCACCCATCTGATCATCAATGGCGATCGCACCATAGGAAAAGGCGCTGCCCGGCAAAACAAGACCCATCGCGAAGACCATCCAGGCCAGTTTTTTCATGATCCCATCTTCCAAAGAAAGTGTGTGGTTGTTGCGACGCAACCGGATACCCAAAGCGTCATCGTGGCTGGCAGGCGTTTTTTCCCGACCCGCCTGTCCTTTGTTTTTCGCCCCTGTCTGGTGGCCATTAAACCACACAACCCGTTCCGGGGCAATCAAAAAACCATGCCAGTCAACCCATTGGAACCCCAGGAGAAAAACCATCCAAAACACATCGGCATCTCCCTCGCTCCACGGTTTCCGGAAACATCCGGCGACCGTGGACAGCGCCGTTCCCATTCCCAAAGATCCACCCGGATGCCTCCTGTACCCTCTTCAAAAAGCCCGTTTTTCTTGCCCACGGGAGACCATACTGGAGATCTGTTTGAAATTATTGGACAAAACCATGATTGATGAATACACTTGACTTGCGTGCAGGAGTTGGAATATTCTTCACCCCCATTGACCAAACGGTTTTTGAAGAAAATCCTGTTTGGCGGGTTCGCATCGGTTCACCACCCAGGTGATATAAGGTTTTCTTGTTGCCAAGGCCGCCTTTCTGGGCGGCTTTCGTGTTTTTCAGACCAAACCCGAATCTTGATCGTTGCCCCATTCCAATCAAACTGTCCGGCGAGAAACTGCACCACGATGTCAATCAGAATCCGTTCACAATCGATCACAAGGTTTACGATAGCTGCATGAGCGTGACCTTCACCTGCATGGACGCGACAAACCCGAAAGACATTCAAGCGGCACGGGATCTGTATTCAAGAACATGCGACCATACCGGGAGTGAATCCCGTTTCCGGTCTTTCGCCCCATTCCCCATGTCCACAATCCCCTTGCGGGGGTTGAGTTTTCAGGAATGACCGTTATTCACCTTTTTTTACCGTACCACCAACCCCCCACCTTACTTTCAGGAGCAGTTGAAAATGGCAAGTCGTGAAACTGGAAAAGTCAAATGGTTCAATGACAGCAAAGGCTTCGGCTTTATCGAGCGGGACAATGGCCGTGGTGATGTGTTCGTGCATCACAGCGCCATCTCCATGAGTGGCTTCAAGAGCCTGGCCGAAGGCCAACGGGTCGAGTTCGATGTCAGCAGAGGCGACAAGGGCGACAAGGCGGATAACGTCAAAGCCCTGTAACCCATCGATCTGAAATGCCGCCGTCTCCTCTTTGCAAAAACGAAGAGACGGCGGCATTTTTCGACACTCCCCCAGAAGAACCCCCATGCCCAGATTCGAATGGAAATACGGATACGAGACGCACAACAAGATCGTCGATCTGCAACATAAATATTTTCTTGAATTGATGAACCGCCTTTACGATGAACTGGCCGCCTCCAGGGACAAAAACTACCAGATCCGTCTGCTTGACGAACTCCTGTACTACGCCCGTTTTCATTTCACCTCCGAAGAGAACATTCTGCTCAAACATCTGCCCCACAAACTCGACCGGCACAAAGTGTTGCATGACTTCCTGATCCACGCCCTGCAAGCCAAGATCGAAAGCGTCAAAGAAGATCGGATCCAGGCGGAAGAGATCATTTTGTTCGTGATCGAATGGTTCTTCACCCACACCATCACGGAAGACGTGACCGATTTTCTCTATTTTGATCATCGATAATCGATAACCGGTAACCGCTCCGCCTCCCACGGATCCAACCTCCCGACACTTTCATTCCAGCCGACCCGATCCACCATGACCGACACGACCGACGCCATCCGCACCACCGACGCCCCGACTCCTCCCCGGTGGGATCTTTCCCCTCTTTATGCCGGACTCGACGATCCCGCATTCGACGCCGATCTGGCTTGGTTGAAAACCGCTTATCCCGCTTTTTCCGCCGCCTTTCAGGGACGGCTGAGTACCCGTCTGGGAGAGGCGCTGGAGAACTGGGAACGAATCCAGGAGCGGCTGAATCGGATCTTCCTCTATCTTCATTTGCGGCACGCGGCCCATCTGGAGGATGAAGCGGTCAAAAGCCGGCTCTACGAGGCCAACATCCTGACGGACGGCCTGGGCGGAGAACACGCCACCTTTTTCCCCATCGAACTGGCCGCCCTGTCGGACGCAGATTGCGCCGCCCAGATCGCCTCGGATCCGCGTTGCGCGCGCCTGAAACCCTGGATCGAAAAAATCCGCCAACAACGCCCCTTCATGCTGAGCGCCGAGGTGGAATCCGCCTTGACCAAACGGGCCACCTTCGGTTCCGACTCCTGGTCCGCGTATTACGACGAGGTGGAATCGGACCTGCGTTTCTCCCTGCCGGAAGGCCCCCGCACCCTGGAAGAGACCCTGCACCGACTGGCCGAAGAACCCGATTCCGACCAGCGTTTCGCCATTCTCACCGCCCTGAATGGCGGACTGGGCGGCTCCTTCGCCCGGTTTTCGGCCCAGACGCTCAACATGGTGATCGGTGGCAAGGGGGTGGAGGACCGGGAACGCGGTTACGCCCATGCCATGGATTTCCGCAACCGCAACAACCGTCTGCCCGACGCCATGGTCACGGCGCTGCATCAGGCGGTCGAAGCGGAAGCCGCCCCGCTGGGACAACGCTATTACCGGCTCAAGGCCCGTCTGATGGGACTGCCCCGACTGCGCTGGAGCGACCGCAACGCCCTGCTGCCCTTTGCCGATCGCACCCATATTCCCTTCGACGAAGCGCTGGAGATGGTCCAGAGCGCCTTTGCCAGCTTCAGTCCCACCCTGGCCGGTCTGGCCGCCGGAGTGGCCACCGCCCGCGCCATCGACGCCCAGGCCCGTCCGGCCAAACAAAGTGGCGCCTTCAACTATTCGGTGGTGCTGCCCGGTGGCGGATCGGTCTCCTACGTGCTGATGAACTATCAAGGCAGCAGCCGGGACGTGATGACCCTGGCCCACGAACTCGGTCACGCGGTCCACGGTCTGCTGGCCGGACCGGCCCAGGGTCCGCTGCTCGCCTCGGCCCCCATGGCCTACGCCGAAACCGCCTCGATCTTCGCGGAAATGACCACCTTCCGCTTTCTGCGGGAACGGCTGCGCCAGAACGGCAATCCACAGGCGCTGCTGGCGCTGCTGATGGGACGCATCGAGGATTTCCTCAACACCGTGATCCGCCAGATCGGCTTTTCCTGCTTCGAACAGCAGATGCACGCCACCAACGGACGACTGAGCGCCCCGGATCTCTCCCGGTTATGGCAGGAGAACCTGATCCGCTTCTACGGCCCGGAAGGAGAACCCTTCACCTACGCCGCGACCGACCATCTCTGGAGCTACATCAGCCACTTCCACAATCCGTTCTATGTCTACGCCTACGCCTGCGGAGAACTGCTCACCCAAAGCCTCTACGCGGTCCAGGGCCATCTGGGGGAGCGGTTTGAAAGTCATTACCTGGAACTGCTGCGCGCCGGAGGATCCCGGGATGTCACCGCCCTGTTGAGTCCCTTCGGTCTGGACCCCACCCGCCCCGACTTCTGGAAACAAGGCATTCGCGTCAGTCTGGAGGCCATGCTGGCAGAAGCCGAAACCCTGGCCGACGCGCTCCCGCCTGCGGCCTGAAACACCCCATCCGCGCCGGTCGCAACCGCGCAAACCGCGCCCGGCAACGTCTGCTGACCACGGGATGGATTGCGGATTCCATCAGGTGGTCAGCCGTCGATAGATGTCGGCGATCTTCAAGGGCAGGGTCCGCACGTCGTCCATGACCACAAAACGGGCCGGACCGTACAGATGGGGCAGATAGTCCCGCGCCTCGGTGTCGATGGTGATGCAAAACGGATGAATGCCGGTACGACGGGCCTCGATCAACGCCTGACGGGTATCCTCCATGCCGTAACGACCCCGATACCCATCCTGGAAGCTGTCATAATCCTCCGGCTTGCCGTCCGACAAGGTGATCAACAAACGGATGCGCGCCTCCTGCTGATTGAGCCGGTAGGCGGCGTGACGCAAAAACACCCCCATGCGCGTGTAATCCTTGGGGCAAATGCCGGCGATGTTGCGTTCCACCTCCGGATGGTACGGTTGTTCAAAACTCTTGATCACAAAACTGTCGCAATGTTTGCGGGTCATGCTGGAAAAACCGTACACCGCGAAACGATCCCCCAACACCTGCAACGCCTTGCACAACAGCACCAGACTCTCCCGGATGGCGTCGTTGACCCATCCCTTGGTGGAACCGCTCATATCCACCAGAATCAAAGTGGCCACATCCCGTTCCTTGTGAAGCCGATAACGAAACAACCGGCTGTCCATTTCCACGCCGGTGCGCCGGTCCACCAGGGAGCAGACCAGGGCATCCATATCCACCTCGTCCCCGCGCTCCTGGCGTCGCAACCACAGATCCCCGCCCCGCAACAGCTCGAAACTGCGACGGATTCCCTGCCACAGTCCGTGGTATTTCTCCAAAACCGACGCGACCACCGGATCATCCGTCGGGGAGATGGGCTGTTCCCGCAACACGCACCACGCCTTGCGATAGTCGTTGCGATGGCAATCCCATTCGTCATAATAACGGATCACCCGGCCATCCGCCTCCTCCGCCCGCGCCACAGCCTCGGTCGGTTGCTCCTCCTGCCTCATCGACTCCATCAGGGCATACCCCCCGGAACCGGCCGCCGAAAGATACTCCGGCGGGATGCAACCCAGATCCTGAACGATGGAACGCATCACCGGATGAAAGGATTCGGGCAGCAGCAACGGCTGACCATCCAGGCGCATTTCAAAGGTGCTCCCGTCCGGCAGCAGATCGTACTCCAGTTCCAATTCGCGCGCGCGCACTCCGGGCATGGCCACCGGCTGGCTGCCCCGGATCGCCTCTCCCACGGTTTTGCGGAACAGCAGACGTTCCTGTTCGACACGGCGTTGCATCTCCTGGAGCGCGGGTCGATACAGCGCGGCGCCATGAAACGGCAACGGACTCGGCAACGGACACGAGGCCCCATACAATCCGGCTAGATGATCCAGACTCAACTCCCGTTGCGCATCCGGCGCCATCAACGCGCTCACCGGCGCCCGCCAGGAGTCCGGCAACCGGTCCCGGTCCGCGTGCCACTGGGCCATGAACCGTCCCAAACCGGGAAAGGTCCGGGTGAGAATGGCATCCACCCGATGGGATTCCAAGGCGAGATAGATCCGGGCCGCCTGATCCGGATCGGGATAAAGCTCCAGACACTGCATCAGTCCCGGGAAAAAAGTCCCGAATCGCCCCAACCCCCACAAATGGGCCGCCAGACAGTGATACAGACGACGACTCTCCCCGGTCCGGTTTTCCAGACACACGGAGACCGGCAGAAACAAGGTTTCCGTGTTGGTGTGCGGCTCGGCGCCCTCCTCGATGGCGAGACGACGCCCTCCCAGACCGGTCACGAAAACCGTCAACTCCCCCACCAGATCGGACAGAAAAAGGGTGCCTTCCATCCGGTCATGACGCTGCGGTCCCTGTTTGAGCAGCTCCAGGGCCTTTTGCAGCCCCTCCTGATCGTAACGGGTCATGATGGCGCCCAACCAGGATTTCAGCGACTCATCATTCAGCCGATCCAAGAAAAGGGGCAGTTGCCGGGCGCATTGAAACGCCAGTTCCGGATTGATGCGGGCCAGAATCGGCAACCAATGCAACAGGGTCTGCTGCTGCCCAACGGGTCGCGACGCCCACTCCTGGGCCAATCCGGTCACCGTGCGCCGGGAGGAAAGCGCCGCCTCCAGAATCTCTTCCAGCCGCTCTTCCAGATCCTCCACGGAGAGTGCCAACGGTTCCGGCGTCATGAGGCCGCCTTAAAAAATCGATTCACTGAGAGAACGCATGGCTGCGTTCATATCCGGATCATCGGTCAACACCCGGATGATGGCCGCCAAACAGGCATCGGCGGGAGAACGACCCGAAAGCATCAGTTTGGCCGCGTGTACCAGCAGTCGGGTGCTGGCCCCCTCCTCCAGGCCATTGCCTTTCAGGTTGCGGGTCAACTGGGCGAAACGCACCAGCAGATGGGCCATCTCCCCGTCCAGACCGGTCTCGTTGCGGATGATCAACGCCTCTTGTTCCAAGGAGGGATAGTCGAACTCCATGGCCACGAACCGCTGCCGGGTACTTTGTTTCAGATCCTTGAGCACACTCTGATAACTCGGATTGTAGGAAATCACCAATCCGAACTCCGGCGCGGCCCGCAACAAAATCCCGAGTTTCTCGATGGGCAGAATGCGCCGGTCGTCCGCCAGGGGGTGAATCACCACAATGGTATCCTTACGGGCCTCGACAATCTCGTCCAGATAACAGATGCAGCCGTGACGCACCGCGCGGGTCAAGGGACCATCCTGCCAGACCGTCTCGCCCCCCACCACCAGATAACGGCCCACCAGATCGCTGGTGGTCATGTCCTCGTGGCAGGAGACCGTGATCAAGGGCCTTTTCAACCGCCAGGCCATGTATTCCACAAAGCGGGTCTTGCCGCACCCCGTAGGGCCTTTGATGAGCAAAGGCAGATGATTCTGATAGGCGGAGACGAAAAGCTCGATCTCGGCCCCCATGGCCTCGTAATAGGGACGATCCGCAATCAGGTTGTTTTCGACCGGCATTCCAAGGGATGACATGGTGACACCTGCCTTCCAAAAAAAGTCGCGGGATATTTCTTTAAAGGGCAACGCAGGCGCCGCGAAGCCGTCCCGGCGGCGCCTCACCGACAAGGAACACCCGTGCCGGAAGCGTGTGCGTCAGAGGATTCCGGATCGGGAAAGATCCCAGCCGGTTTTGATGGTCACATCAGGTTGCGCAGGGGTTCAAAGAGGGAAAGAGGAAACGATCCACCCGATCCATCTTAGAGACAGGTGAACGTGAAGCGACGAGACGACGGACCAGCCTTGGAAAGAGCCGTATCGACAGCCCCAAGGAGAGTCCTGAAAAAGCGATGCCCAGGCAGAAAAGCACCGCAAGCCGGGTCCGGCGTTACCAAAGAACCCCCACGGACCCGACTCGACGACACGCAGTGGAAAAAACCGACTCTATGCCGAACCACCCGCCACGGACGAACGACGAATCTTCTTCCGCAACCGACGAACCGCCTCGGCTTTTTTCCGACGCTTGCGCTCGGAAGGTTTCTCGAAGAATTTCCGTTTCTTCATTTCCCTGAACATGCCTTCCCGGATCATTTTCTTTTTCAAAACCCGAATGGCTTGATCCACATTATTATCGTAAACGTCAATCCTCACGAAAGATCACTCCTCCTTTGTTTTTGAAACCGGACAATGGGCCTTGACTGACAGCATTCCTTATTTGAGGAACGTTAAAATCGTCTCAGGATAACGCATTCTCACCCGATGTTCAACCCTTCATGCACACCACAATCACGGATTCTCCCCGATCTCACGGTTTTTTGGGTACGGATGGAGCGGGAGTCTGCCCTTTGGCGGGCAGTTGGATCGCCATGAACAGTGGTTCCCCACCGCGTTGCACCAAGACCAGCAGGGTCTGTCCCGGCTCCAGTTTGGCGGCCATGGCACGGAAGTCGTGAACGGTTTTCACCGGTTTGCGATTGACTTCCTGGATCAGATCCCCGGCCCGCACCCCGGCGTATTCGGCCGGAGAACCATTTTCCACCGCAGCGACCACCACGCCATTGGCCTCGGCGGGCAGTTCGAGACGAGCGCGCAACTCGGCGGAGAGGGGCTGGACCGATACTCCCATCACATTGCGATCCGTGGACGATTCGGCCTGTCCCGACTCCTCGGACGCCTCCCCGTCTTCATCGCGCATGGTGGCCACCACCACATTCAAGGTTTTGGCAGCGCCATTGCGGATCACCTCCATGGTGACTTTCTTGTTGACCGGGGTTTCCGCCACGACAGCGGGCAACTCCTTCATGCGTCCCACTTCGTGACCGTCGAAACGGACAATGACATCCCCGGCCACCACGCCGGCCAGCTCAGCGGGACTTTTCGGTTCCACGCTGGCCACCAGAGCGCCACGCTGGGCACCGAGTCCCAGGGCTTCGGCCAACTCCTTGGTGACCGTCTGGATGCGCACGCCCAGCCAGCCCCGCGTCACCTTGCCGGAACTGCGCAGTTGGGCGACGATCGACTTGGCCATGTTGATCGGAATGGCGAAACCGATCCCCATATTGCCCCCGGAACGAGAAAAGATCGCCGTATTGATGCCGATCACCTCTCCTTGCAGGTTGAACAGCGGTCCACCCGAATTGCCCGGATTGATGGCCGCGTCGGTTTGCAGAAAGTTGTCGTAGGGACCATTGCCAATGCTGCGACCGCGCGCGGAGATGATGCCCACGGTCACCGAAGCCTCCAGTCCGAAGGGATTGCCGATGGCCACCACCCAGGATCCCACCTCGGCTTTTTCCGAATCCCCAAGATCGGCCACGGGCAGTTTGCCATCGGTCTTGATGCGGATCAGGGCCAGATCGCTCTTGGCGTCACGCCCCACCACGGTGGCGGTGAACTCCCGTTCGTCGGAAAGCCGCACCTGGATCTCGTCCGCCTCGTCCACCACATGGTGATTGGTCAGGATGTAACCGGACTCGTCGATGATCACCCCGGAACCCAGACTGCGGGAGGGAAACGGCTGCTGGTCCGGTCCCTGTTCGAAGAAACGCCGAAAGAACTCATCCAACTGGGATTCGCCGCCCTTGGGAAGATGGGGCATGGGCATGGCCTTGTCCTGCCTGGAGGCGGGTTTGGCGTTCTGACTGGAACTGATGTTCACCACCACCGGCTGGAGCTTCTTGACCAGCGGAACCAGATCCGGCAGATTGGCCGCTCCGGCCGGAAACGCCACCGCCAGACACAGCACCAACACCCCCCACCAGGAGATCACCCGCTGCTCGATCCTTGACATGATATTGTTCATTCCTTAACCGGGTTTCGGTGAAATTAAGATTTCAGGTGAGAAAACTGGGAGGCGTGTGATGGCACAGATCGGCATCCAGGACCTCCACGACCACCGGACCGTTTTCCCGATCCTTGCGTGTCTGCCGTCCGGAACGATGCCGCAGCCAATAGAAGGTCACGCCCAAAGAGACCAGACCCACCAGGGCGGAAATGGCCTCGATATCGATCTTCCATGCCAAGCTCTCGACCAGATAGCGCGCCCACGATACCGTGGCGAACAGCACCACCAGAGGCAGGATGTAGACCAGAAACGACGCCTTGAGAAAACTCCGCTCGGAGATTTCGATGAAGACCCGTTCCCCGACGCGGGCATTGCAGGTGTTCAAGGCGTGAACCTTGATGGAACGCTGCCCCAGGCCGCCGGAGAGTACGGTACAGGTGTTGACGTTGTGGCAGGTGCCACACATTTTCTGTCTCTGACCGCTGACCACGGCGTAATCCCCTTCCAGGGCCACGACGATTCCCTCTTCCCGGATCATTTTGGGGCGCCCCGCTCGGTGTGGGTCAACGATGGATTTCCTGGTATTCAACATGATTGGCGGCATCCACGGTGGATGGCAGAACCTCGGCCAGGATGGTGCCCACAAGCAGGGCCGGAATCCCGAAACGGAGCAAACGGTCACGCAACCGCTCCCGGGGGGAGGTACTCTTTTCGTTGTTGATGGCCATCATCACCGATTGGATGAACCGTTCCCCCTCGAACCAGGGCAGTTGACCCGCCATCATCAGGTCACGGATCTGGGCCAGACGCCCCATGGCCTGACAACAATGATCACAATGAATGAGATGTTTGGCCACATGACCGACGATGATCCGGTCCAGCTCGTTGTCCAGAAACGCCGAGACCAGTTCCGGATTGCAGTCGTTGTTTGTCTGACTCATCGCTCGTGCCCTCCAGCATGATGATGACCGGGGGGAAACCCGTGTTGATTCCTGTCTTGCAGATAAGCCTGCATGCGATCCATGATCTCCTGCCGACTGCGGTAGATCCGGGAACGCACTGTGCCGATGGGACATTGCAAAGCCTTGGCGATCTCTTCGTAGGAGTGACCTTCCACATCGCGCATCTGGATCGCCCGACGCATCTGTTCCGGCAGGGCATCGATGGCCTGACGCAGATTGGTCATCATTTCCTGCCGCAAAATCAACCGTTCCGGTGTTTCATGGTTGCGCAACTGCGGCGCCATGCGTTCCGAGTCCTCCAACTCCTCGTCGGACATGGCCAGTCCGCGATTCTTGGAGAGCAGATGATTCTTGCCCGTGTTGACGGCGATCCGGTACAGCCAGGTGTAAAACGCCGACTCGCCCCGGAATTTCTCCAACGCCCGATAGGCCTTGATGAAGGTCTCCTGGGTCAGATCCAGCACCTTGTCCGGATCGGAGACGATGCGGGCGATGGTCGAGGCCACCTTGCCCTGGTAACGGCGCACCAGAACCTCGAAGGCCTTATTATCCCCTTTTTGGGCATGGGCCACAAGGAGGCGATCCGCGTCATCACTCCCTTTCTGGTCGTTGTCGTCATCACTCACGCGCACAAGGCTCCACATCGTTACCAACACTCAGGGTCTGTCCCCATTAAACACCAATTCGACACCATGATTCAAGATGCCGAAACGCCATTCTTTAGGAAAATGTCCATCAAGGACTCTTGACAGCGCGTCACTCTCTCCCACAATAGTGCCCCATGTCCACTTTCTCTCCATCACGTCCGCTCACCGCCGACTTCCTGATCATCGGTGCCGGAGTCGCCGGTCTGGATCTGGCCCTGCGCCTGGCCGGACACGGCGACGTATTGGTCCTCACCAAGGCCGAAGCCGGTGAGTCCAACAGTTATTACGCCCAGGGCGGCATCGCGGCGGTGCTGGATCCCGCCGACGATCTGAACTCCCACATCACCGACACCCTGGTGGCCGGCGCCGGACTGTGCCACGAAAACACGGTGCGTCACGTGGTGGAACACGGACCCCGCTCCATCCGCCGTCTGCTGGATCTGGGCGCGCCCTTCACGCGGGAGAGCCAAGGCGGATTTCATCTCACCAAGGAGGGTGGACACTCCACCCGACGGGTCATCCACACCGCCGACGCCACCGGTCGGGCCGTGATCGAAATCCTGCTGGAACGGGCCTTGCAACACCCCCGCATCCGGATTCTCGCCGATCACATGGCCATCGATCTGGTCACGTCCCGCAAAATGGGGATTTTCGCTCCCGGTCAGCCCAACCGCTGCTACGGGTGTTACGCCCTGGAAATCGCCACCGGACGGGTGATCACCCTGCAAGCCCGCTTCACCATTCTGGCCTCGGGCGGAGCCGGCAAGGTCTATCGTTACACCTCCAACCCGGATGTGGCCACCGGGGATGGCATCGCCATGGCCTATCGGGCCGGCTGTCGCGTGGCCAACATGGAGTTCATCCAGTTTCATCCCACCTGCCTGTACCACCCCAAGGCCAAATCCTTTCTGATTTCCGAGGCGGTGCGCGGCGAAGGCGGCATCCTGGTGATGAAAAACGGCGAACCCTTCATGCACCGTCACCACCCCAGGGCCGACCTGGCTCCGCGCGATATCGTCGCCCGCGCCATCGACTACGAAATGAAGCGCTCCGGGGATCGTTGTGTCTATCTGGACATCACGGCCAAAGGCAGCACCTTCATCGAGGAGCATTTCCCCAACATCCACAAAAAATGTCTGGAGTTGGGCATCAACATGACCTCCGAACCCATCCCCGTGGTGCCGGCGGCCCACTACACCTGCGGCGGAGTCAGCACCGATCTGGAGGGACGCACCGATGTCGATGGACTGTTCGCCATCGGCGAGGTGAGCCATACCGGCCTGCACGGCGCCAACCGTCTGGCCTCCAACAGTCTGCTGGAGTGTCTGGTCTTCTCCGAAGCCGCCGGAACCTCCATGCTCCAGACCCTGCGGGAACATCCCCGTTTCGCCCATCCCGACATTCCGTTGTGGGACAGCTTCGATTGCCATCCCTGCCAGGAGGCGGTGCTCGTCTCCCACAACTGGGACGAAATCCGCCGGTTCATGGGCAACTATGTGGGCATCGTCCGCTCGAATCGCCGTCTGGCCAGCGCCCGACGCCGCATCGAAATGGTGCAAGAAGAGATCAACGAATACTACTGGAACTGCCGCATCTCCCGGGATCTGCTGGAACTGCGCAACATCGCCCTGGTGGCTTCCCTCATCATCCGATCCGCCATTCACCGCAAGGAAAGCCGGGGACTGCACTTCACCACCGACCACCCCGATCGGGATGACGCCAACTGGAATCACGACACCATCCTGCCCATCACCGATCTGTAAAACCGGCGCCTCACCGCTCGGTCAAAGCCGGATCCATGAAATTGATGAACGGATAAAAGAGATAATCCAGCACCGACCGTTGACCGGTGTGAATGGCGCAGCGCACCACCATGCCCGGAAACAGCCGATAGTTCATGCTCCCCTTCTGGAAAAAGGCCTGTTCCGTCTCCACCCGCACCTTGTAGTAGGGAACCCCCTCCTTGGTGGCCAGGGCATCCGGACTGATCTGCACCACGGTTCCGGACAGCTTGCCGAAACGGGAGGCGTCCGCAGAGGTCAAGGTGACGAACGCGGGCTGTCCCACGCTCACATAGCCGATATCCTGAATCGGCAACTTGGCCTCGACCACCAACCGGTCCTCACCGGGCACCAGATCCATGGCCGTGCCACCCGGAGGGATCACCCCCCCTTCGGTCACCACATACAGCGTCTTGACCACGCCATCCACCGGAGCGGTCAACACGGTCCGGGAAAGATTGTTCTGGAACTTCTGCAAGCGCACCGTCAACTCCGTCATCTGGCGACGATTCTCGGCCAGTTTCTCCCGCGCGGCCTCCTCGAACTCATGCCCCACCGCCGCCAGATTGGCCTGAGCCTCCTTGGCAGCCGCCTCGGCGCGCAACTGGCCCATGCCATCCTCTTCGATGGCGCTTTTGATCTGGTGGGTCTCTTTGAGCAAATCCAGATGGGAGTAACGGTTGGTGATATCTTTTTCCAGCAATTTTCCGCTGATGGAGACCTGCTCCTCCACTAAGGAGAGCCGTTTCTTGTTGTTCTTGATGCGGGTCTGAATCTCCTGGACCGCCTGTCGATGGCCCACCAGACTCTCCCGCAACCCCGCGAGCTTCTCCTCGCGACGATGACGGTTGCTGGCGAACAACTCCTCGGAGCGCTTGACCAGATCCGGATGGTTCTTCTTCAACTCCGCCGGAAAATTCGGCGCGTTGGCGCTGGTGGTCTCGGCTTGCAAACGGGCGTTGTCCACCTCCAAAGAGGCCAGACGGGCCGACAACTCCCCCACATCCGCATCGCTGGCCACGGTTTCCAGTTCCACCAGGGGCTGGCCCTTGCGCACCTTCTCCCCCTCCTTGACCAGAATGCGCCGGATGACACCCCCTTCCAGATGCTGCACCTGCTTGATCTGGGTGGAAGGGATCACCTCCCCCTGGGCGAAACTCACCACGTCGAGCAGACCCCACGCCCCCCACACCACCAAGGCGGCCAGCAGACCCATGAAAAGCAGCACCACCAGATGATGGGTCCAACCCACGCCGTCGTCGATGTCGTCGGCCTGGACGGTGGCCTCCGGCTGACGGCTCACGGGCTGTTCTCCGGAGCGCGCGGAGCCTTGATGCGCAGTTCGGGCACCGGTTTCCGGTCGAGATTCAGAATCAGATCCGCACCCCGGATCAAGGTGGCGTCGTGGGAAAACACAATCACGCTCCGACCCAGGCGGGCCATGCGGGCGAGCACCGTGGTGACCGCCTCCCGACCCGGCAGATCCATGCCTTCCAAAGGCTCGTCGAACACCGCCAACCGGGCCTCGCCGCCCAATGCCCGCGCCAAGGCCAACCGCTTGCGGATGCCCATGGCCAGATGGGTGCCGCCATTGATCAACGGCGTATCCAACCCCTTGGGACTGTCATGGAGAAATTTGGCCAGTCCGGCCTCGGCGATGGCCACATTCATCCCCTCGTCGCTCCACTCCGGATTCATGGCGATCAGATTGTCACGAATGGTTCCTTCGATGAATTCCGGCTCCTGAGGCAGATACACGATCTGCCGTCGCCACCAGGCGAGAGAGAGCTGATCCAGATTGACCCCATCCACCAGAATCTGTCCCCGTGTCGGCTCCAGCAATCCCAACAGGATCCGGGCCAAAGAGGTCTTGCCCGTGCCATTGGCTCCAGAGACCACCATCGAGGAACCGGGCGGCAGAATCAGGGTAAGCGACTCGAACAAAGGATCCGAGCCGTCATCGTGGGCAAAGGCGATCTCCTTGAGTTCCAGACGGCCGGAAAAATTCTTCACCTGCGCCCCTCCCGCCCGTTCCAGCGGAAGACGGGAGAAGCTGCCCAGAGTCTCCATGGCGCGACGCGCCTCGGCCAAAGCCGCCCCCAGTTGCGCGAATCGCATGATCGGAGCCATGGCGCGCGAGGCCAGAATATTGGCACCGACCAGCAATCCCACATCCATCTGTCCAGCGACCACCAGCCTGGCCCCTTCGGCGATCACAAAGACGCTCATCAAGGCGCCCATGGACTGGGCTGCGGTCTGGATCAATTCGCGTCTGGCCTCGATCCGACGCTGCACATGAATCGCGCCAGCATGACGGTCGCGAAACCGGTGCAGCAGAAAACCGGCGGCATTGAAAGCGCGCACCGCATCTGCGGCCCGCATGGAGGATCCCCCCAGGGCGCTCACCTCGGCGCTGGCCACGGAGTGTTCCTTGAGCAACCCGCGCAAGAAGGGATGACCCAGAATCGACACCAAAAACGCCAAAATCAAGAAACCGCTGGCCACCCAACCCAATGGAGGTTGCACCAGAAACAGCACGCCGACAAACACCAAGGCGAAGGGGACATCCATCAACGCGACCAGATTGGCCGGACTGTGGATGCGTCCCACCACGCCCGGACTGGCGACGATCTCCCGCTGGGAAGCGGGTCCAAGGCGATCGAGACTGCCGGAACGGGTGGTGATCACCCGCTCGAAAAGACGCACGCCCAGTTGATAATCCGGGCGTACCGTCACTCCCTGGGCGAGTTTCATGCGGACCTGACGGAAACCGAACTCCATGATCACCGCGATGATCACTCCGGTCGTCAAGGTGACCAGGGTGGAGTCCAGTCCGTGGGAGACGTAGCGGTTGAGCACCTGAATCACGTAGATCGAAGAGGCCAACCCCAGCAGATGAATGCACAGGGAGACCGCCAGAAGCTCAACCGCGAACAGAGGACGAGAAAACAGTTGCTTGAGCAGAACCGTCATGGAGCCGGTTTTTGCGCTGCCGGTTTCTTGGGATCAGCGGCGCCGGATTTCTTGTCCGGAGTGGCAGCCGGTTTCTTTTCAGCGCCCTTGTCGGCAGCCTTGTCCACGGCTTTCTTGGCTTCCGGAGTTTTCTTGGGCGCCTCCTGAGCCTTGGCCGGAGCCGGTTTGTTCACCGCCCCGCCAACCGCAGGGGCAACCACCGGGATATTGGCGTCATTTTTGGCCGCAGCCCCCTTGCCGCTATCCAGAACCGCAGGTTCCAAGGAACCCATGGCCTGCAACAACGAAAAAGCGGCGATGATCACGTCGGTATCCGCCGAGGCCGCGTCCGAACGGGCATTGATCAACGCGGTTTCGCCATTGAGGATGTCCAGCAGGGTGCGCTTGTCCATCTTGCGCTCTTCGCGGGCCAGCTCCAGGAACTTCTGGGCGATGTTGGCCTGGCTGTTGAGCAGCTCGGCATTGGCGCGAGCGGTGTTGAGGTTGTGCCAAGCCACTCTGGCCTGCTCCTCGATCAAACGACGGGTATCGTCATAACGACGCTGGGCCGCTTCCAGATCCTGTCCAGCCGCCGAAACGCTGTTCAAAGAGGCCATGCCCAGGTTGAGGGGATAGTTCATCTCCACCTTGCCGAAGGTTTCATCCTCGAACTCATCCACACCCTGAACCTTGTCCTTGAACTTGCGTTCCACAACGCCCGTGAAGGTGGGGAAGAAATTGTTGCGTTCCACGGCCCGTTTCTGGGAAACCAGCATATTGGCGAGCAGACGCAACTGATTCAACTGGGGATTCTTCTTGACCCCCACGGCCACGGCATCATCCACGCTCTTGGGGAGATTGGTGAGGAAAGACTCGTCCGGCGGGGCCAACTTGAGGATTTCACCCGACTCCCGCAAAAAGACGGTGCGTACACGCTCTTCGGACTGGGCCACGGCTCCGGTGGCCTGCACCTCCCGCGCCCGCGCTCCGGCCAACTGGGTCTTGACTTGCAACACGTCGGTGGAATAACCGCGACCCAAGGCGACACGCACATCCTCGACTTCGCCTTGACGCTTGATGTTCTCCACGGATTGACGCGCGTACCGCAGCACATTGTTGGTGCGCCGCAATTGATAATAGGCCGTGGCCGCGTCGAGAATCAGGTTTTGTTGGGCGGTATCCAGCGCGGCCACGGTCTGATCCTTTTGCAACCGCGCCACATCCACCGCCGCGTTGGCCTTGCCAAAGTCCCACAGCAGTTGGGTCAGTCGCACATCCAGTTCCCTGGATTCCATGTCGGTACTGGTTCCCAGACTCTTTTGCATGCGGCGCTCATGGCCATAGTGGCCGGTGAGGCTCAACGTGGGCAGGAAGCTGGTCTTGAACCGCTCCGAAACCCGCTCATCGCTGGCGCCGACATCGGCCTTGGCCGCCAGGATACGATCATGGCGTTGCAAGATCCCATCCACCGCCTCACGCAACGTCTCGGCGCGCACACTCGAATCCGGGGCCAGGAATGCGGCCATGGCCAATACGGCCACACAACACGAACGTCCTACCTTCATGGAGACAACTCCTTCTTGCTGGTCATTGCCAGTAAAGCAAAATACCCTTCACCAGTACTTTGCAAGGTTTGTACCGAAAAAAACACCCATCGTCAACCAAATGTCACATCCGTATGGGAGAACTGCGTCGCCGTCACATGGGGCAACTCGGCCAGCACCGTCATTCCCCCGGCAGAACCGGTATCCGCGTCATACAACAGACATTGCCCACTGTCCGTTCCGCCGTCGTTGTCGGTAAAGGTCAGGAAGGCCAGATAATCGGTCCCACCCGCCACACCGGCGGTCGTGGCCAATCCATCCAGCACACCATTCTGCATGGCGGTTTGCAGGTCGTTCACAGAGCCCGCCGCATAGGCGATCTCCACATAATTGACCCCTGTGGTCAACTGGCCGCCAGCCTGGGACTGAATCGATCCGAACCCGCTGTCCATCAAGCGGATCTTGTCTTGTCCGGGCGTAAAGTCGGTGATCTGATCCACCAACTCAAACGATCCGGAACCTTCGGTGACGCTGCCGTAATGGAACACATCCGCACCCGCTCCACCGGTCAAGGTATCCTTGCCCTCACCGCCTTGCAACAGATCATCGCCAACGCCCCCCACCAGGGTATCCTGACCCGCCGACCCCACCAGGGTGTCGTTGCCGGAGCGTCCCAGCACCAGAGTGTGTTGAGCATCCAGCATCCCGCTCATGTCCAACCGGTCGTTGCCCGCGTCACCCACCGCGACATAGGCCGCGTGGCCCGTCGTGATCCCGGACAGCCCCGTCTCCGGCGCCACGTCATACATCTTCGCCGTGGACGAACTGTCAAGACCGCCATCCGTGGCCCGAATCGACTCGACACTGCGGGAAAGATCGATCTGGCTCTCCGGCGCGGCAAAGGTCAAAGAGGCCGTTCCTCCACCCACCGGCAGAATGCCGCTGTCGATCTGCACCTGGAGATTCTCGGAACCCGCCGTGGCAGACGGTCCAAACCGGATCGCCACATCGTGCAGATTGCCGAACACCAACGCATCCTGCCCCCCGGAGTCCTGAATGGTATCATTGCCGCCAAACGGGGTGTTCTGATCCCACAAGAACCGGGTATCCAATCCATTGCCCACGAATGCATCATTGGCGGAAGTCTGGCTGTAGTTCACCTGCACGCTGCCCGGCAGAACGCTCGTGGCCAGGACATCCAGAGTGGCATTCTGCAACGTCACCAGGGTATCCGAATAATTGTCCCCGCCGCCGTTGTAATCCAGACGGATCACCAGATCCGTTCCCACCTGTTCGGCCTTCAGCCACCCCTCTCCGAAGGGATTGGAACCGTAATATCCACAGTTGTACAATGTGCCCGACAGATCAAGCCGATCTTCGGCGGTGAAATCGGTGATGGTATCGCTGCCGTCGGAAACATAGCGGGACAAGGTATAGTCATAGGTCAATTGCGAACCATCCATGATGAACAAGTCCGCCCCGGCACCACCGGTGAGGGTATCGGATCCCCGGTCGCCTCTCAGGGAATCTTCCCCATCCGAGCCGATCAGGATATCGTTCCCATCCCCTCCGTACAGATACCCTCGACCATTCAGGGTGTCATCGCCGTTTTCGCCGTACAGATAACCGCCGCCTTGCAAGGTATCGTTGCCCGCACCGCCATACAGATAACCCAGGCCGGTCACGGAGTCATCCCCGTCGTCCCCATCCATCGAATCCCAACTGCCGTCGCTGCCGCCGGACAGGGTATCGTTGCCCAGGCCGCCAGACAACGAATCCGAACCGAACCCGCCGGACAGGGTATCCGCCCCCGCATTTCCCCGCAGCGTATCGTCGCCACCTCCGCCGGTCAGGGTGTCGTTCCCGTCGTTGCCCGTCAGGTCATCGTTGCCGCCCAGTCCGGACAGGGTATCGTTGCCACTGCCACCCACCAGGGTGTTGTTGCCGGCATCACCAGTCAGGGCCTGATCCACCACCGGTCCACCCGGCAGAATGCTGGCCAGGATCGTGAGCGGCGTGGCATTGAGCAGAGTCACCACGGTATCGACGTAATTGTCGCCCCCGCCGTTGTAATCCACCCGAATGACCAGATCCGTGCCCACCTGCTCGGCCTGGAGCCATCCATCGCCAAAAGGCGTGGTGCCGTAATAACCAAGATTCGACAACATCCCCGACAGATCGAGTCGATCCTCGGCGGCGAAGTCGGTGATGACATCGCTGTCCACCTTGTATTGAGACAGGGTGTAATCATACTGCAACGACGACCAGTCCATGGTGAACGTGTCTTTTCCCGTACCACCGGTCAAGGTGTCCGATCCCTGCTGACCGTTCAGGGTGTCATCCCCACCCGATCCCACCAGGGTGTCGGCGCCATAACCGCCGTACAGAAGCCCACTGCCATTCAGGGTATCGTCGCCCTCATCCCCGTACAGATAACCGCCACCGCGCACGGTATCGTTTCCGGCACCGCCGCTCAAGTTGCCGTAACCATCCAAAGTGTCGTTCCCGGCATCGCCGTACAGGTACTCCCAACTGACATCGTTGCCGCCGGCAAGGGTGTCGTTGCCATCGCCGCCATACAGATAATCCGTACCGTATCCGCCCGAAAGGGTGTCGTCGCCGCCATTGCCGCGCAAGGTGTCGCTGCCAGCCCCGCCGGAAAGGGTGTCATTCCCGTTGTTGCCGGTCAGATCATCGTTTCCGCCCATGCCATACAAGGTGTCGTTGCCACTGGCACCCACCAAGGTGTTGGCCTTGCCATCCCCGGTCAGGATCCGGTCAACCGACGGACCTCCCGGCAACACGCCGTCCAGCACCGCCATTGAGGTGACATTCTGCAAGGTGACCACAAGCTCCGTATAACCGTCTCCCCCCCCGTTGGAATCCAAACGGATCAACAGATCGCTGCCCACCTGCTCGGCCTGCAACCAGCCATCCTCAAAAGGCGTGGTGTTGTAATAACCGACATTGTTCAAGAGGCCAGACAGATTCAGCGTGTCGCCCAACGTGAAATCGGTGATCACATCCGCATCCACCACATATTTGGACAAGGTATAATCATACCGCATGCTGTACCAGTCCATGACAAAGGTATCGGATCCCCCACCACCCGTCAGGGTATCCGAGCCCGCGTCCCCGCTTAAGGTATCGTCGCCACCCCCGCCCACCAGGGTATCGCTCCCCGCACCACCCGAAAGGGTTCCGCTGCCGCTCAGGGTATCGTTGCCAGCATCTCCGTACAAATGGCCGGTGCCAGCCACGGTATCGTTGCCCTCGCCGCCATACAGATAACCGTTGCCGGTCAGGGTATCGTCTCCGGCCTCGCCATAAAGGGAGTCGTTATTGATGTCATCGCCACCATCCAGGGTGTCGTTGCCCGCGCCGCCGTACAGAGCGTCCGCGCCATATCCACCCGTGAGGGTGTCATTGCCCCCGTTGCCGTATACCGTATCGTTGCCGGAACCGGCGGAGAGGGTATCGTTGCCTTCATTGCCGGTGAGGGTGTCATTGCCCCCGAAACCGGTGAGGATATCGCTGCCACTGCCACCGGTCAGGGTATCGCTCTCCCCGGTGCCATCCAGCACCCGGTCGATCACCGGACCTCCCGGAAGAATACTCCCCAACGCCGTCAGGGAGGCGATGTTGTTCAAGGTGACCAGCGTGGCGGAATAGGAATCCCCGCCCCCGTTCAAATCCACACGGATGATCAGATCGGTTCCCACCAGTTCGGACTGCAGCCAGCCATCCACAAAGGGATTATTGCTGTAATAACCAAGATGATTCAACGCGCCGCTCAAGTCGAGTCTATCACCGAGCGCAAAATCGGTGATCACGTCGCTGCCATCCACGACATAGCTGGACAAAGCGCTGCTGTAGGTGATCGAGTACCAATCCAGGGTGAAGGTGTCAGATCCGGCGCCACCGGTGTAGAGGTCCGCACCGGCGCTACCGGTCAGGCTGTCATCGCCATCCGCACCGGTCAGGGTGTCGTCCCCGTCCCCGCCGGTGAGGGTGCCGGATCCGGTCAGGGTATCGTTGCCAGCATCACCGGAGAGATACCCATGGCCGATCAGGGTATCGTTGCCGGTGCCACCGTACAGATACCCATCACCGGTCAGCGCGTCATCTCCCGCTTCACCATACAGGTAGTCGGTGCTGCCATCATCGCCACCGGTCAGGGTATCGTTGTCCGCGCCACCATACAGAGAATCCGAGCCGTATCCCCCCGACAGGGTATCCTGACCCGCTTCACCGTTCAGGGTGTCGCTACCGGAATCCCCATACAGGGTATCGCCCCCGTCACCACCGGAAATCGAATCATTGCCAGCCTCACCGCGCAACGTATCGCTGCCGGTGGTGCCGGTCACGGTGGTGCCCAACTCGGAACCATCTCCGGCGGTGTATTTCAAGACACCACCAGACATCGAACTGGTCAGCAAATTGGTGGCCGTCACGTTTTGCAACGTGACCAGCAGACCCGCATAATTGGTCCCTTGTCCCGTCACATCCACCAGGATCTGCGTGTCGCTCCCCACCTGCTCCGCCTTGAGCCACCCGGCCCCGAAGGGATTGGAGCTGTAATACCCCACCCGACTCAACGCACCGGACAGATTGAGGGAATCCCCCACCCCGAAATCGGTGATGATGTCGCTGCCATCCACCACATATTTGCCCAGCGTATAATCATAGGTGATGCTGTACCAATCCATGGTGAACGAGTCGGCACCGTCTCCACCGGTCAGGGTGTCCGAGCCGCCCTCGCCATTCAGGGAGTCATCTCCTCCAAAGGCCGTCAGGGTATCGTTGCCGACACCGCCGGACAGGGATCCGCTTCCGGTCAAGGTGTCGTTGCCGCCCTCGCCATACAGCACTCCGTTGCCGGTGAGATGATCGTCTCCGTCGCCACCGTACAGACTGCCTTGACCACTGATCGTATCGTTGCCGGCCTCGCCATACAGGACATCCGCATTGTTCCCGCCACCGCCGACGATGGTATCGTCACCCGCTCCGCCGTACACATAATCCGAGCCATACCCCCCATTCAGGGTGTCGTTGCCGGCGTTCCCGTACAGGGTATCATTGCCACCCCCGCCGCTCAGGAGGTCAAGCCCGCCGCCACCCGTCAGGCTGTCACTGCCTCCGAATCCGGTCAGGGTGTCGTCCCCGTTGTCTCCCGTCAGGGTATTGGCCCCTCCGTCGCCGTTGAGCACCTGACTGGTCACCGGGCCTCCCGGCAGAATACGCCCCACCAGACCATCGGAGGTCATGTTCTTCAAAGTGACCAAAGTCGTGGTGTAACTGGTTCCCGCTCCGGTGGAATCCATACTGAGGACCAGATCACTCCCCACCTGTTCGGCCTTGACCCATCCATCCGCAAAAGGACTGCTGCCGTAATAACCCAAACTGCCCAAAACACCCGACAGGTCCAGTTTGTCCCCGGCGCCAAAATCGGTGATGGTGTCGCTGCCATCCACCACATATCGGCTCAAGGTGTAATCATAGAAGATCGAAGAACCGTCGATGTAAAAGACATCCGATCCCAGACCACCGGTCAGCGTATCCGAACCGCGCTCGCCGCGCAGTTGATCATCCCCGGCGCTGCCCGTCAGGGTGTCGTCACCGGCTCCACCATACAGTTGACCGTTGCCGTTCAACACATCCTGACCCGCATCGCCATACAGGATGCCACTGCCGGTCAGGGTATCGTTGCCCTCGCCCCCGTAAAGATAACCATGCCCCGTCAGGATGTCGTTGCCGGATTCCCCATACAGTTGATCTCCGGCATTCTCCGCGCTGCCATCCACGGTATCGTCACCCGCGCCGCCATACAGATAATCGGCTCCGTATCCACCCAAAAGGGTATCGTTGCCCGCGTTGCCATGCAGGGTGTCATTCCCTCCCAGGCCGGTCAGAAGATCGTTGCCCGCATCCCCGGTCAGGCTGTTGTTGCCCTGATCCCCGGTCAGGGTCAGATCGATCACCGGACCCGCCGGCAACAAGGCTCCCGCCAGATCGGACTGGGTGATCCCCTTCAGGGTGACCAGGGTGACGGAATAATCGACGCCGGTTCCGGTCGGATCCAGACGGATCAGCAGATCGCTTCCCGACTGCTCGGTCCGCAACCACCCCTCTCCAAAGGGATTGGAACCATAATAACCCATCCGATTCAACAGACCCGACAGGTTCAACTGATCTCCCGCCGTAAAATCGGTGATGGTGTCACTGCCATCAATCACATATTTGGACGCGGTGTAGTCATAAGTCGCCGTGTCCCACTCCATCATGAAGATATCCGAGCCTTCGCCACCGGTCAGGGTGTCCGAACCGGCTCCGCCGTTGAGGGTGTCATCCCCGCCGCTGGCGATCAGGATGTCATTCCCGGCATTGCCGTACAGCATCCCGTTGCCGGTCAGGGTGTCGTTGCCATCTCCGCCAGCCAAGCTGCCGATCCCGTTCAGCGTGTCATTGCCCGCACCACCCGACAACGTACCGTAACCGGTCAGGGTATCGTCTCCCTCCTCCCCATACAGGCTGTCCCCATATCCATAATAAGAGACGTAATCGATGCCACCCCCGTCCAGGGTATCGTTGCCCGCGCCGCCATACAAAGAATCCGAACCATACTCGCCGGACAGACTGTCATTGCCCGCGTTGCCATTCAGGGTATCGTTGCCCGATCCGCCGAGAAGGGTGTCGTCACCCGCTCCAGCCGTCAGGGTGTCATCTCCCGACAGGCCCGAAAGGGTGTCACGGCCACTGCCGCTGATCAGGGTATTGGCACTCGCGTCCCCGGTCAAAGTCATGTCGAGAACCGGTCCACCCGGCAACATATTGAGGAGCAGATCCTGGACGGTCACGTTTTTCAACGTCACCAGCTTTTCCGAATAGAGGGTGCCCAGTCCCTTGGAATCCATGCGGATCACCAGGTCGGTCCCCTCCTGATCGGCCCGCAACCACCCGTCGGCAAAGGGATTGGAACCAGAATAACCCGCATGACCCAAAACCCCGCTCACATCCAGCCGATCACCCACGGCAAAATCGGTAATGGTGTCGCTGCCGCTGATCACATACCTGGACAGGGCATAGTCATAGACCATGCTGTCCCAATCCAAACGGAAGATATCGGTCCCCTCCCCACCGGTCAGGGTGTCCGAACCGGCGCCACCATTCAAGATGTCGTCGCCATCGGAGGCCACCAGGATATCGTCCCCGCCATCACCAGACAGGGTTCCATTTCCGGTCAGGGTGTCGTTCCCGGCACCACCGGACAAAGATCCGGAACCGTTCAGCGTATCCCGACCATCGCCACCGGAGAGATACCCATACCCGGTCAGGGTGTCATCCCCCGCCTCGCCATACAGGGAATCTCCATTGTAATAGCCATAATATTCATTATAGCCATAACCGACCTCTCCGCCTTCCAGGATGTCGTTCCCCGTCCCGCCATACAACGAATCCTGGCCATAACCGCCTTTCAGGGTGTCGTTGCCGTCATTGCCGTACAACGTGTCATGGCCGGAATCGCCGGACAACAGATCGTTGCCCGCACCACCCGTAATCTGGTCATTGCCACCCGCGCCGGCAATCGTGTCATCCCCGACGCCACCCTTCAGGGTATTGGCTGCGGCATCTCCTTGCAGAATCACGGTAACCACAGGCCCGCCGGGAAGCAATCCGGTCACCAGATCCAACAGAGAGACCCGCGTCAAAACAACCAGTGTGGAGGAGAAATCCGTACCCAGCCCCTTCAGATCCATGCGGATTTCGGTATCGTCGCCGACCTGCACAGCCGTCAGCCACCCGTCTCCGAAGGGATTGCTGCCGGAATAACCAGCAACGCTAAGCAGGCCACTCAGATCCAGGGTATCTCCTGCGGAGAAATCCTCGATGCGGTCAATGCCCTCCACGGTGATAATCTCGTTCCAGACCGACTCCTGATTGTACCCGTACTCGACGCGCAACACGGTGTCATCCATGACAAAGGTGTCATTGCCCAAACCGCCGCTCAAGGTATCGGAACCGGCCCCGCCAATCAGGGTATCGGCGCCATCGCCACCCAACACAAAATCGTCGCCTGTGCCGCCATCCAGCCAGCCACTGCCCCTCAGGCTGTCATGGCCTCCATCCCCGCGCAGATAACCCTGACCGATCAGCAGGTCGTCCCCCTCTCCGCCATACAGATAGTCGGTGCTGCCATCCGAGCCGCCATCCAGCAGATCGTTGCCCGAGCCGCCATACAGAGAATCCCAACCATCCCCGCCATTCAGGGAGTCGGTCCCGGTATCGCCGTACAAGATATCATTGCCCGAGCCGCCCAGGAGTTGATCGTTGCCGTAATCACCGTACAAGGAATCGTTCCCCTCCAATCCAGAGAGGGTGTCGTTCCCGAGACCACCTTTCAAGGTGTTGGCCGACTGGTCGCCGTTGACCACCTGGTTTTCGACTCCCAGCAGAATTCTGCCTGACACCCCGCTGGTGGTGACGTTGTTCAAGGTGAGCAAAGTGGTGGAATAATTGGTTCCCAGCCCGCTCACATCCACCCGGATGACCGCATGGCTGTCCACCTGCTCCAGTTTCAGCCAACCGGCGGTAAAGGGCGTGGTGCCGGTATAGCCCAAACCGGTCAGCACACCCGCCAGATCGATCACGTCCTGGGTGACATCAAAATCGGTGACGGTATCGCTGCCATCGATGACGAATGAACTACCAGCCTGACTCACCAGACCGGCATCCAGCACAAAGGTGTCCTGACCACTGCCGCCGGTCAAGGTATCCGAACCCTTGCCGCCATTGAGCACGTCATCCCCGGAGTCCCCATAACTCCAATAGGTCAAATTGTAGTAATAGACATAATCGTTCCAATATGCGGACGTCGGCCCTTGATCCCCATACAGCGTATCGTTGCCCACGCCTCCCATCAGGGAGTCCGAACCGCCAGCGCCACGGATTTCGTTGTCATTGGCGTCACCGGTCAGGGTATCGCCGGACTGGGAGCCGAAAAGATTCTCGAAGTGAAGCGCCGAGGTATCCGCCAGCGAATAGGTGACAGCCGAATACTGCCCACTGTAGCCGAAGTGCAGCCAGTCCGCGCCATCGCCGCCATCCAGCAGGGTATCGCTCCAGGAGGTTCCTGCCAGGAACAGCACGTCGTTGTCCCCTTCCAGCCGCACGGTATCCGCGCCCGGGCCCGGTCTGACGAAATCCCGTCCCGCCCCGGTGGTGATCGTATCCGCACCGGTCGTGCCACGGATCAGATCATCGTCCGACGTGCCGACGATGGTGGTGGAAACCGGCGATCCCTGGAAAAAGAGCGGCGCATTGAACGCATTGTAGGAGTATCCGCCATCATACAGGATCGCCTTGTTGGTCTCCGTCGAATACAGGAAGTATCCGGAAGCACCCATGGAACTCAAGGCATCACTCGGATTGCTCTGACTGATCTGATAGGTGTGCTCTCCCACCCGCACCGACTCGATGTTCTTGAACGAAAGAGCCCCGCCATTGGCGTCGGTCCACAGATGGGTTCCGTTGGTGAAGCTGCGGGAGACGAAACTGTCCAACTCCGTCATGCCGGTATACTGGACCGACAGGGTGTCGGTCCCGCTCCCGCCATTGATATGATCCAGAAACGCTCCGCTCTTGTCGCTCACCCGGATCAGGTCGTTCCCGCCACCGGCATGAATGGAATCATTGCCCGCGAGACCATCGAAGGTGTCGTTGCCCATGCCCCCGGTGAGCAGATCGTTGCCCGAGGTGCCGGTCACGGTCAGAGGGGTCTGGGTCATGCGAATGAAATGCAGCGCATTGAGATCGGTAGCGGTGACCCCTTGAAAGATGGCCAAAACATCCCCGGTGGCCGCCACACGCACGATGGTATCCGCGACGTTGGCCCCGTCACCCTGGGTCAAAGAGAGGTCGCTGTAGACCAGGGTGCCGCTCAACCCGACGCCATCCTCAAGATGGGAGAAATCCTGGATCACGTCCGCTTTGGAAAGCTCCGTCCCTCCCTCGGCCGGACCGATCACGAACCGGTCGTTGCCATTGCCACCTTTCAGGATATCCGCTCCGGCGCCACCATCCAGGAGGTCATCCCCCCAACCGCCGTCCAGGGTATCCGCCCCGGCGCCACCGGTGAGGAGGTCGTTGCCGTCCAGCCCCTGGATCACCCACCCGTCGGCGTTGGGAGCCGTGAGGGTATCATTCCAATAGGTTCCTTGCAGAATGGTTCTCAATCCCAGGAAACCGGTCACGGCCTCGGCCACCCCATCGCTCACCGAAACGGCGATCTGCATGGTCTGGGTGAGCATCGTCTGCGCGGTGAACGTCACCCCGGCCAGCAGGGCGTTGACATCCGCCGTCGCGCCACTGGCGCTCCAGACCGTGCCATCGAAGGTCGAAGTCACCCCATTGGAGGTACCCGTGGACAAGGTTCCACTCACCCCCTGAGGCAGGGTCAGGGTGGCGGTCACCTGGGTGCTGTCCACATCCTGAATGATCAGGTTGGGCAGATCGTAAACCGAAGTCTCCGGGGCAAGACCCACCACCGCGTTGAGATTGGCGACGGTCGGAGCGTCGTTGACCGGGGTGACCGTGACACTCTTGGTGCCGTTCAGGGTCACGAAATCATCCGTCACCATGGTGGAGATGGAGAAATCCTGCGCCCAGTCGGCATCCGGGATGAAATTCACGCCCGCCAGCAACACATTGACATCCTCCACCGAACCGGTGGCGCTCCAGGCGGTCCCGTTGAAGTGGGACGTCACATTCCCGGAGGTGGCCGTGCTGAAATCACCGGCCTGGGAATCAGAAAGGGTCAAGGTGACGGTGATGATCTCACCAGGATCCACATCGGTCACCACGATATCGTTCAGGCTGAACGCCGGTGCGCCTTCGGTCAGGGATTCGGCGCTATTCAGCCCGGTGGCGGTCGGGGGATCGTTGACATCGGCGACCACACTGGTGGGATCGCTGGTGACATGCTCCAGGTTGCCGAGTCCATCGGTATAACTCACCTTCACCTGGATCACCTTGCCCACCTCGGCAGCCGACAGCAGCAAGGTCTCTGCCGTGGCTCCGACAATCGGATCCCCATTGGCCAGCCATTGATACGCCAACGTCGCGGTATCGATGCCATCCAGATCGGCCAGGGTATGGGTGGCGCTCAAGGTCTGGCCTTCGGCGATGCGATCCCCGCTGTGCAACTGGATCGCGTCGATCTCCTCCCAGGCCGAACTGTTGTGGGCCGTATCAACGGAGACCTTCAGCCCCTTTACCAGAAACTCGGTGGCACTCCAGTTGGCCTGAAAATCCACCGGTTGACCCGGTTGGCTGGGATCCACCCCGTTCCACACGGTGTGCAGCACGCCGTCGAGATCCATGGCGTCGATCTGTTTGACAAAGCCGTTGCCATAGGTCTCGCGGATGGTGGCCCCGGTGGCATGCACTGGGGTATCAAACAAAACCGTGACATATTCGAGGCCCGCGTTGCTCGGGGAAGGCGCCCACGACGTGGAGATGTCGCCATAACCGAAGGTATTCGGCTCCCCCAGCACCTGATTGGCAGACCAGCTGCCCGTGGACCACTGGGAGCTGAAATCATGCACCGCCGAGGCGTACTGGGAGCCGGAACCGGTGGCGCCTCCAATCACGACGCTGCCGGTGGGGGCGTCGTTGGCATCGGTGACCGTGACGGAACCGGCGGAGACCAGACTCTCCGAGGTGCCCTGGAGGTCGGTGTAACGCACCTCCACGGTCATCACCTTGCCCACCTGACTCTGGGTCAACAACAGGGAGCTTCCGGTCGCGCCGGAGATCGCCGTTCCGCCCGCGTACCACTGATAGCTCAACACTCCCAGACCATCCGGGTCCGCAATCGCCGCATGATTCACGCTCAAGGTCTGACCCTGCGCGACGGTGCCGACGATGACCGGTTCACCGGTGGGGGTGTCGTTGACGTTGGCCACGCTCGCGGTGGCCTGACTGGTGACGCTTTCGGGAAAACCATGCTCATCGGTATAGAGCGCCTTCACCGTGATCACTTTCCCCACATGGGACTGGGTTAACAGCAGGGAGTCCCCGGTGGACCCCGAAAGAGTGCTGCCATTGGCCATCCACTGATAGGTGACGGTGCCCAGACCATCCGCGTCCGCCAGGGTATGGCTCACCGTCAGGGTGCCGTCTTCGACCGGAGTGCCGCTGATCGTGACACTGCCGGTGGGGGCATGATTGTTGGGATCGTACACCGCGCTGGTCCCCTCCGAAGTGAGGCTTTCGGAGGTGCCCTGAAGGTCGGTGTAGCGCACCTGGACGGTGATCACTTTCCCCACGACAGAGGCGCTTTCGGTCAGAACCAGGGATGAAGCGGTGGCGCCGGATAGGGCCTGACCATCGGCGTACCATTGATAGCTCAAGCTTCCAAGGCCATCCACATCGGCCAGGGAGGAGGTGCTGACCGTCAGGGTCTGATCCAGTTGGGCCGTACCGGAGATGATCGGCTTGCCGGTGGGGGTGTCGTTGACATTGACGACTGTGGTCGTGCCCGCGCTGGAGACACTCTCCGATTGGCCACGGGCGTCGGTGTAGACCCCCTGGGCGGTGATGACCTTGCCCACCTGGGACTGGGTCAGCTGCAAGGTGGAGCCGGTCTGTCCGGAAATGGCCACGCCATCGGCCAGCCACCGGTAAGAGACCGTTCCCATGCCATCCGTGTCTGCGAGGGTGTTGGTCGCGCTTAAGGTTTGACCCTGGGTGGGGGTTCCGCTGATCACCACCGATCCGGTCGGTTCGTGATTGGTCAGCAGATCACTCATGCTGGTGGCGTTCTTGATGGTGTTGACCGCCACCAGCACCTGGGACAGGGAGCTGGACGACAACACGCTGGTGGGAAAAATATCGCTCAGCACAGCCCCATCCGCCAGATCGATGGGCACATCGCCACTGGAAATGGCCGTGGTCAAGGCATCCACCGCCGCGTCCGAGGAGGTGGAAGAGATGGCGATGGTCACGATCTGGGCAATCGTTTTTTGCAACGTGACCGACGTGTCGTCCGTGGGGGTGGACAAAGGATCAAACGTGGCCAGATTGACATCCGTGGGCAGCCCCAACATGGTCTTGACCGTGTTTTCGGCCTGGGCCAACTGTTCACTTTGGCTTTGGCCTAGCGGTTGATCCTGCTGCTGTTCAACCAGTTCCTGCACCAGCGTGGTCAACGGATTGACGATCGTGGCGCCACTGGGCGCACGCAGCACCATGGTATTCTCGATGCCCGACTGCTCGTTCACCCCGCCGACGGCGATGATGTTGCCTTGCAGGCTGCTGGAAAAGCTGACCGTTCCGCCCGCACCGGTGGTGCCGACAAACTCGGAGGTCTGGGCAACGCCGTCGTCGTTGACATCGATATAAACCCGCGCTCCCACGATATAGTCATCGGCAACCCGGAAGGAGCGACCCTCGACAGTCGGTGTCTGGGTAGGATTGGTCACGACCGGAACGACCGGAACGACTGGAACGACCGAAACAGGCTGTTGGGTGGAAGTGTTGGCCGTCGTGTTGGCCAGACCGGTAGCCAGACTGGTGTTGATCGCCGCCTGGATCGCCCCCAGGACGCTCCCTCCGGTGGCACTCCCCGAAGTCAATCCCGAATTCGCGCCTATAGCAGTGCCGGACGTAGTGGTTCCAGGAACAGGCTGCGTGGTGCCGGGCACCATCGTGGAGGTGTTGATCACCGGCGTGAAAACAGGAGCTTGCGCCGGAGGCGTCGCTTCGGACCCGGGCTGCTGGGCCGCACTTTTCGGCGATTCAGCTCCGGCGTTCGGACCCGGATCGGAGCTTCCCAGATTCACCGGATCACCCGCGTGCAGCGGATCCCCACCCGCCAGACCCGCGCCCTCACTCTTCGACGCCCCTTCGGGAGCACCCTTGGCGTCACCCTTGAGGTCTCCCTCTTTATGGCCCTCGCCCTTTTTCTCGCCCTCGCCTTCTTTTTTCTCGCCCTCGCCCTTCTTGTCGCCTTCTCCTTCCTTTTTCTCGCCCTCGCCTTCTTTTTTCTCGCCCTCGCCTTCTTTTTTCTCGCCCTCGCCTTCTTTTTTCTCGCCCTCGCCCTTTTTCTCGCCCTCGCCCTTCTTGTCGCCCTCGCCTTCCTTCTTGTCGCCTGCGGCTTCACCCGCCCGTTTCTCATCGCCCTTCGTCGTGGTCGGAATCACCTGGGGAGGCGGCAGGGACTGGGTGGCGGAACCGTAGCGCTGGGCCACCTGGGAGGCCGGCATGATGTACGGTTGGGCCGGTGGCGCGGAATAACTCTTGACCGTCGTGGTCTGATTGACCTGACTGAGGATCTGGGTGCCCGCCGAGTTGGTCACCGAGATCTGACCCACGCCACCATCCGCATCCTGCAACAAGGTGATGGTGTTCTCTTTGCCCTCGGCCTGGGCCTGCCCGGCCACGGTGGTGCCCCGGATGCCGATTTCGGCCACCGGCGTTTTGAAAACCATAGTATTCGGGCCCAGTTTGGCCACGGCACCACTGGTGAAGGTGAACACACCCTGCACCACGTTGGTGGAGGATTTGCCGGTCCCGGCCGCCGGATCGAACTGCATGGCCTCGATCACCAGACGACCATTGTCGCCCAGGGCCACCGTGGACTTGTCGGCGTAGATCAGACCCACGCTGCCTTTGGCCCCGGTCTGGACGATATCCCCTTCCAGCAAGGACATGCCCTGGGTGACGGGAATCTGCACCCCGGAACGAATCACGAAGGCTTCCCCTTTCACCGAATCCACGGATCCGATCCCGGTCTGTCCGGGAGAGGCGGCAGCCTCGGCGTAGACCCCCGGCACCAGCGGTCCGGCCAGACGACTCGCCAGATCCCCGGTGATGCGCGCTCCGGCGGAAGTCAACAGATCTGGCGGCGTGCTCAACGAGAAATAGCCCGGAATCACGACCGACTGGCCAGAGTGCTCCCCGGTACCCCGCAGCATCAGATCCGCGCCCTGGCGTTGGAACTCGGCCCGCAACATCATGTCGTCGCCCGGAACCACAATCCGTGCCCCCTCGTGGGCACGATCCAACACCTGCGAATCGATATTCAGGGGACGAAACGGGGTAAGTTCAATACGCTTGGCCATGACGGACTCCTTCTTATTTTCCCACCAGCATGAATGCGGACCAGATGTACGGGTAAGACCACTCCTGCGAATCCATCAACTCCAAACGCGCCTCCCGCAAGGCTTCGTGGGGCGTTTTGCCATGCAGCAACCGCTTGTACAGACCGGTCATCAAGGCCTGGGTACCCGCGTCGCTCACCTCCCACAACGAGGCGATCACCGCTTCCGAACCCGCTTCCTGAAAAGAACGACGCAACCCGTAAACCCCCTCGCCCTCGTGAATCTCTCCCAAACCGGTTTCGCATGCGGACAAAACGGTCAACCGGGTTCCCGTCAGGTCCAGACTCAACACCTCCAGGGCTGTCAACACCCCATCGTTGCGGGTATCGATCTCTCCTAAAAACGAGGCGTTGCTGTTGATGCCTGCAAAAGCAAGACCAGATCGCAACAAGGGATTGTCTCCGGGAGGCGGAACGTTGAGTTCTCCACCGCGTTGCATTTTCAACAGGCGCTTTCTCAAACTGTCATCGGCTTTGAGAAAAAAACCATGAGTGGCAATATGCAGCACTTCCGGCGGAGCGTCTATGGACTGCACCACCTTCTCCTGGGCGTCGAGTTTGAGGAACAGACGATTCTCCTTTTTCGGCTCTCCGGCCTGACCCAGAATCAGTTTTCCCTCCTTTTCGGCTCCCGGCAGCGGATCGAAATGCAAGCCGCGCATGCCCTGGGAAAAGGCCCGCATCCCCTCTTTCACCTCCCCGGCAGAAGAGGCGGAACGCTTGCCTTCGATCTCCTGAAGCACCTGACGGTCCACCACCTTGTCCGAATCGTAATCCGGACCGGCCAGAATCATCAACCCGCCCTGGGCCGCCGGGATCTCCGAAGGCACCAGATCGCGACTGGAGGTGAGAACATGCAGATCCAGGCTCTTGGCCAGATAACCGCCATCCCCGTCGATCAGGGCCGTGAACGGCAGAATGTTCAACAAGCCGTCGGGCACCACATACACCACCTTCCGATCCCCCAACGCCTCCGTGAGCGGCGCCCAGATCACGTCATAAGCCTCCTGTCCCGCCTTGGTCAGATCCTCGGGATCCAGGCTTTCATCCTGAATGGCGGTACGATAGTCCACAATCAACTTCTGGATCTCGTCCATGTCGCTCCGGTAGGGGACCATGGCGAACACCGGCTTGCCTTTCTCGCGACGCAGAATGCCCGCCACCAGACGGTTTCTGCCACGCTCGGCGTAGGTGATGAAATCCACCAATACCGCCTCTTCCGGGAGATGTTCGACAATTTTTTCCAAGGAGAGCGGATCCGTGGAGCGCCGGAACCGCTTGCTCTCCCGCCCCAGATCCAGTTGCAGTTTGTCCACGCTCTCTTCGAGTTCGTGCAGCACCCGCAGATGATTTTCCTTGGTCTCCGGAGTCGGCCCGGAGAGGGTCAAAGCGGCCAACTTCTTGCGGGCCGTGGTCAGACGCCGCCCGATCACCTCCAATTGGGGATTCTTGGCCATCTGCACCACCTGGCGCATCTCGGCGGTGATCTTGAGCAGCAACCCCTTGCGCCGCAATCCCACCTCCAACAACTCCCGCCCTCCCGACTCTCCATCCTGACGAGCCACCATCGACAAGAACGTGTTGAACTCCTCCCGATGCAGCCGCACGTACCCCTCGCGGGCATTGTCCCCGGTGGCCCACAACATGCGATTCAAGAATTCGGTGCGCCGCTTGAACCCCTCCTGCCGCAATCCATAAGCCTGTTGAAGGGCCGCCTTCTCTTTTTTGGCCTCCAGCAGTTCGGCCAGGGTGTTGAGGGTCTCAAAAGTGTAGGGATGCTGCGTGCCCAGCACCTGTTCATCCAACTCCAACGCCTTTTTCAGCAACGCCTCGGCTTCCGGCAGACGCCCCATGTCCAGGTACAAGGCACCCAGATCCCGCATGGAGCGCAACACATCCATGTGCCGCTCCCCCAACGCCGACTGGCGCAACGCCAGTGCCTTCTTGAACAACTTTTCCGCCACATCCTGCGCCCCGAGCTTGTGACGCACGCGGGCGAGATTATTCATGGCCTTGAGGGTCTTCTGATGGGACTCCCCGTGAATCTCGGTCCAATGGGCCAGCACCTTTTCAAACAGCGGCGCGGCCTCCTTGTAGTTCTGCTGCAACAAATACAGATAGGCGAGATTATTCACGAACGCCAAAGCGTCCGGATGTTTCTCCCCCAGCTTGCGGGTCGAAATGGCGATGGCGTTTTGATACAACGGCTCGGCCTTGTCGAAGTTGCCCTGGCTTTCGTGCAGCAAGGCCAGATTGTTCAACGTGGCCAGGGTTTCGGGATGATCCTCCCCGGCAACCTTGCGGGAACTCTGCCAGGCGGCGCGCAACAACGGCTCGGCTTCGTCGTACAGCCCTTCATTCTCATACACCAGACCCAGATTGTTCATCAGGTTGATCGAGGCCTGATGCTCGGTGCCCAACACCTTGCGATACCCGTCCAGAACCTGGGCGTAAAGCTTTTCCGCCTCCGCGAGTTTGCCCTGCCGACGATAAATGCCCGCCAGACGGTTCTGGGTGGCCAGCAGGTTGGGATGATCCGGACCCAGCAGGGCCTTTTCGCCTTTCAACACCTCCAGGATCAAAGGCTCGGCCTTGTCGTACTCCGCCTGATCCTCGAACACCTGCACCAACGCCCCTTGCGCATCCAGCAACGGTTGGGCCAGCAAGGGTTGGGTGGCCGCCTCCTTCCTGGCCAGCTCGACGACCTCCTCCAGACTCTTTCTGGCCACGTCGAAACGTCCATCCCGACGCATCCACTCCGCAGCCTCGACCCGGGCGGTCAACACCGCCGGCGTTCCCGCCGGCAGGGCGACCCGATAGATCCCGTCCGCCTGCCCGTACAGAGCCAACGCCCCTTTGATATCCCCCTTGCGCCCGACGACCGCAGCGGTCAACGTCAGGCACTCCGCCAGACGGGGATGCCAGGAACCCAAACTCTTGTCGAAACGCGGACGGGCGGCCTCCAGCCACTGGAGCGCCGCATCCAAATGGCCCGAGTTCACCCACAAACGCGCCAGGACCATGCCCGCCTCCAGCGCCGTGGGATGCTCGGCCCCCACCGATCCCTCCCAGGCCGCCAGCACCGCCTTGCGGATCTCGACCGCCTTGGCGAATCCTCCCCCGGCTTCCAGCAGGTCGGCCTGCAAGGCGTGCACTTTCAGGGTTTCGGGATGATCGGCTCCCAGAATCTCCACGCCCAACGCATACGCCTTGGCCAATCCCGCCTCCGCCTCGGGAACCGCGCCAGATTGATAGTGCAGCACCGCCTGCTCCCGCAGGGCCACCAATACCGTGAAATGTTTGGGACCGAATTCGGTTTGCGCCATTTCCAAAGATCGGCCCGCCCGGGCCAAAGCGCCAGCCCCATCCCCCCGCGCCATCAAGGCGGCGGCTTCCTGGTTCAAGGCGGACCAGACACCCGCCTGGGTGGCCTTTTCCGGAGCCAGTGCGCTCACGGTGGCCATCTTGGCGCCAAATCGCTCCGGCAGCACGTCACGCAGTCGCAAAAGAGCCTCGTTGCTGATGGCGAGTTCCTTCTGCCGTTTGGCCTCGGCGGCCAGACGGGCGGCCTTCAGAAAATGCTCCAACGCGGTCGCATCCCGCTTCGCCTCGGCCTCGACCGCCAATCGCAACGCCTCGGTCACCCCATCCCTGGCACTGGCCGGATCCGCAGACCATCCCTCCCCGGCCCCCCCCAGAACCCCCCATATCAGGAGGCTCCACACCAACCAAACATGCCTTGCGCCAGACACCGGAACCAACGGGCCTTGATTCGCACCGATCATGTCATCTCTCCAAGGGCTTGAGTGCTGAATGCATCCGGTCCACTATCCATTTTTGATCCGTTCGATCTCGGCGCGCACCAGTCGTTCGGCCACTTCGGGCAGATGCTCCAGGACCATGGCACGGGTGGTCTCACGGGCGATGCGCTCCACGAGGGGAGAAAAGGCGTCGCGAATCAGGGCGATCCGCTCGGCGTCGCCACCCGGCAGGGCCATCTCCTCGGCCCGAATGCGGTCGATCTCCTCCTGAATGACCTTGCGCGCCAAATCCGGCAACAAGGCCCGCACCACTTCCCCCAACCCATCCCGAAAACTCGCGGTCAACGAGGCCAGATGATCTTGTTGCGATGCCTGCATGCGTCATGCACTCCATGAGTTTTGTTAACATGATTGACAGTCAGACTGCCATGATCCGGCACGGGTCATCAATCATTCGGCATCAGGCATTATAACACACAATAGATCCTTGTGGGGTGAATTCTTTCGCTTTCCCTTTAAAAAGGCCAGATCCGGGGAGTCAAAGTCACGGTAACAATGCCAACCAGCCAGAAAAGCGGCCAGCCATAACGCAGATAATCCATAAAACGATAGCCTCCCGCCCCTTGCACCATCAGATTGACCTGATAACCGATCGGCGTGACAAAAGCGGATGAGGCCGCCACCAGCACCACGACGGCAAACGGCATGACCGAGACATTCAAATCCCTGGCCGTGGCCATGGCGATGGGAAACATGAGCACGGCGGTGGCATTATTGGTGACGATCTGGGTCAAAAGCGCGGTGACGAGATAGACTGCGGCCAGCGAGGTCCAGGGATCCTGATCCATGACATGAATCAAACGGGTGGCCAGAAAATGGGCCGCGCCCGTGGTTTCCAGGGCGATCCCCAGACTGAACGAAGCGGCGATCACCAGCAGCACCTGCCATTCGACCGCCCGACGCGCCTCGCCACTGGTGACACAACCGGTCAGCAGCATCCATCCCGCAGACAAAAGCGCCGCTTCCAGCGTGGAAAGCCCCCCCAGAGTGGCCATGACGACAAATCCGAACAGAATCGCCAAAGCCACCGGCGCCCGTTGATGGCGCACCGGATGAAAATGCTCCACATGGCGCACCAAAAGAAAATCCCGGGTCAGCCGATACTGGTCGAGAAAGGCCGGATGCGCCTCCAGCAGCAACTGATCTCCGGGGCGCAAGGTGATATCTCCGACTTTTCCGGGCAGTTTCTCTCCATTGCGGCCCACGGCCAGGATGGCGGCGTTGTAGAGGGTGCGAAAGCGTCCATCCCGCACGGTACGCCCCACCAGAGGACAGGAGTCGGAGACCACCGCCTCGGCCATGACCCGTTCGCGGGCCGGAGCATCCAGTTTGAACACCTGATCCGTGGCGGGCAGCAGCCCACGCATGGCGCGCAGATGCGCCACGGAGTCCACCACGCCGGTAAACAGCAGACGATCCCCCCCGTGGAGGATCTGGTGGGAAGAGACAGCGGGCAGCACCTCCTGCGGGCGTCGGATTTCCACCAGAAACAGCCCCGGCAACTGTCTGAGTCCGGCTTCGCGAATGGATTGGCCTTCCAGAGGGCCTCCGGGTTGCACCATCATTTCGACGGTATATTCCCGGACATTGGCAAAGGATTCCGAGACCGTGCGACGTTCGGGCAGCCAACGGTTTCCGGTGACCAGCACATAACCCAGCACGGTTGCGGTCACCGGCACGCCGATGGCGCCCAACTCCCACAAGGAGAACCCCTGCCCGCCGGACGGAGAGAGCAGCAGACCATGCACGACCAGATTGGTGCTGGATCCGACCAGGGTACACAATCCGGCGGCTGAGGTCAGGAAGGCCAAAGGCATCATCAAGCCGGACATGGGGAGGCGATGACGGGTAGCCCAGGCGCCGATGGCCGGAATGAACATGGCCACCACCGGGGTATTGTTGAGAAAGGGCGAGATCACCAGGATGGGCAGAGCGATGCGCCAGAGGGCGTGACGCAAGGAACGGGGATGTCCGAGGATGATATCGGAGATCCAACGCACGGCACCGGTCTCTTCCAGTCCAGCGACCACCACATACAGCACTCCGACCGTGACAATGCCCTCGTTGGCCAATCCGGCCAGGGCCTGTTTGGGGGTCAGCACTCCAACCAGCAGCAACAGGGTCACCCCTCCGAACAACACCGCATCCGCCGCATGACGATTCGTGGCCAAAATCAGCACACACACCAGAATCACACCCAGCGCGAACCACGCTTGCCAAATCATAACCCAATCCCTTCTTGATATTGATTCACCCAGCAAAAGAGGAGAGACGCTTGCCGGATCCGCACAGGCCGATTCCAGGCGATCACGGCCATCGATTACACACCCCACCCACACCACGTCAAGGAGAGCGTTCACGACGCATGGCGATCCTCGCGCATTTTTTGCTTGACTCCCAGGCAGGAAAATGGCATTTTTGCGAAATCGATTGACACCCAGTATGGGTCGTTAGCTCAGTTGGTAGAGCAGCTGACTCTTAATCAGCGGGCCATAAGTTCGAGTCTTATACGACCCACCAATCCAATCTGCACCAAAAGAGCCACCCGCAAGGTGGCTCTTTTGGTTCCAGTACCCACATAGTCCCCAGAAGCAACGACACTCGCTCCTCGGTTCGACTCCCTGCTACGGTTTAAAGGACGTTCGACATATAACTTGCCTTAAACAACCAAAGCATGGCATCGACGATACACCAATACATAGAAATCCGCACAAACCACGGATTCGATCCCCGATGATC
>JADGBT010000017.1 GCA_015231375.1 Magnetococcales bacterium
AGGGGCCAAATGGCTCCATTGAAGCGGGATTTCCGCTTTTTTGTCGGTGAAACCGGGCTACCAGGGCCAGATTTCGGTCAACTGACCGCCGAAACCAACTGGTCAGTCCATTTTGCGACAGGCTCTTCAGTGTCTATAAAAATAAAAGCAAACAAGGTTCAGAGCTTATTCGCTTCATAAAATTGTCTTGACGATAGGGTCCACTTCAGAGCACCAACACCGCCTACCCGATAGCGACCTTCAAACCGGCTCAGGTCCATCCCCTCCACGACATCCAAAATCAGGTGCGCAATATCGTCCTCAGGCACCCACTCCAGCATGTCCACCGGCAACAGATGCAGCTGCTTCCGATCCGGCTCCCGGAAAAATCCCGCCATCGCTTCCTCCTGATCCCGCGTGATCGATGACGGCCATTCTACCAGATTTCAGGCTCTTGCACCCCATTCTGCGACAGGCTCCAAAGTTTGCACCTATAAACATGGCTCCTGCAAGAAAAGGAATGGCTGGAACCAGCTTTGTCGGATCGAGCGGCTTGTTACCGAAGAAGTCGAAATCCACAGACTCACGGTGTCCAAGGTGAAGCGCAATAGCGGTACCGCCATAGAGTGCAAATTCTTCTGGTACGGCGGCGAGTTGGCGGAATACAGGTGCGCCGTATAAAGGCCGTTCGCACAGGCATGCGCGTCTTCTCGGCGATCTCTTTGGGTAAGGATCGTCCTGAGTGACAGCAATCAAAGGCTCCCAATCGCGCATACTCCCACGCGCCAAAATGTCTTCAATGGCTGCCAGCGTGAAGGATTTATGCGTCAGGTGGCGGTGCTTCATGATGAAAGCCCTGGCAGTTTAGGGAACGGCGGTCTTTGACCCGATGCCAGTGCATCGCACCAAGTCGTCGATTCTCGTCTGCGCCTGTTGGGCTGCCTGGGAGGAGTCAACGCGCAACACGCTTTGCAAATGGCACAGCGATGCCAGTACTTCTTCCCATGTCTGGTTTGAGGCTTGTTCCATGTTTCACCGTACCATATCAGCCAAACGGAAGGGAACGGTCGGTTGATGCCTGTGCGGGGTGGCCCAAACCGCCAATTCTCAGCTATCATGGTGTGGCAAAAAATGGCGGTCAATCATTTTGTTGCGTGTTCTCCCTTTTCCAGCCCCATGAAACCGTGTATTTTCAAGGGTAGCAGATTTGGACATGCAACAGAATGGTTCATTTTGTTGCATGTCCAAATCTGCGAGAAGCCATCAAACAAATCAAAAACTAATTATTGTGAGCATGAATTATGGATATACTCGTTATCTTTGGGGTTATAATACTTTCAGCTGTAGTTATCGAATACTTCATTAAAAAAGAAAGGAGTAAAAAACTTAAAGATGAAACTGCTAAAATTACTGACCAGCTTAAAGAATTGCATGAACGTTGCAAGGAAACAATGATCAGGGCTGAGCAGGGGGATGCCAAATCACAGCTTAGCATTAGTATTAACTATCGTTATGGGAGTTCAGGACTTAATCAGAACAACATGGAGGCAATTAAATGGTTAAGAAAATCTGTCGAGCAAGGATATGCCCCTGCAGAAACAGAACTTGGAGAAAGATATATGGAAGGTGACGGCTTATTACAAGATTATAATGAAGGAATAAAATGGCTCCAAAAGGCAGCCGCGCAAGGAGATGCTCGTGCCCAGTACTATCTGGGCAAAGCCTATGAGGAAGGTAAAGGTGTAGTTATAGATTATAATGAAGCTGTTGGAATGTACAAAAAGGCGGCTGAACAGGGGGTTCCTGGAGCCTTGGAGTGGTTTAAAAATCACGACAAGCATTAGCGTTGCATTTTGGCACCAATATGCAACAAAACGATTCCATCTGTTGCATGTTCTCCGGTGGTGGATACGATTAAAAAAGCCCGCTTCATGCGGGCTTTTTCGTCTCTGAAAACACGCAACAGATGGGGCCGTTCTGTTGCATGTTCTCAATCAAATTTTTCTATCTTGTCCGAGGTAAACAAACATCCTGGACTGAATCTAACACGATCTCCTTGTTCGAGTTTGTCAAAACTCTTCTCGCTGACCTTAATTTTCATCTTTTTGCTAGTTTTTTCAAAGGGTCAATGGCAGACCCGGGAACGTCCCATGGCCTTGGCCCGGTAGAGGGCGGCGTCGGCGCTTTCCCACCACTCCGCCAAGGAGGCGTTGGAGCGCCATTGGGCCAGTCCCACGCTGACCCCCAGAGGCGCGGAGTCGGGAGCGCGGATGTCCAGGGCGCGCACGGCCCCGCAGAGCCGTTCCATGAGCAGATTGGCGTTTTCCAGGCTGGTGTTGGGCAGGATCATGGCGAATTCGTCTCCTCCGACCCGGGCCAGCAGATCCGAATCCCGCACGATGCGGGTAAAGGTCTGGGAGACGGTTTGCAGCACCACATCCCCTTCCCCGTGTCCCAGACGGTCGTTGATCGCCTTGAAGTGATCCAGATCCAGACAGGCCAGGGCCAGCGGTTGACCATGACGGTTGGCGTTGGCGATCTCCATGGCGGCGCGCTCCTCGAAGACCCGACGGTTGACCAGTCCGGTGAGGGCGTCCCGGCGCGCCTGATCGTATAAATCCTCGTAGGCCATGGCCCGTTCCAAAGGTCCGCGCAACTCTGCCAGCACCTCTTCTTCCAGATCCAGGAACGGCGCCGTGGAGAGTTCCGGACAGGGATGGATCACCAGCAGACAGTCGTCGTGATCCGGATCCAGCGGCCACAGATGATAGAAACGTCCCACCGTGGGCAGTTCGCCGGAGTTTTTGTCGTGGATGGGATGTCTCATCAACTCCTGGGCCATCTCCTGCAACAATTGACGGTCCGGACCGTGACACGAACAGGCCGTGTGCAGACGACGGCCAAAACGTCGGTAGGCCACCAGATTGTGCGGCATCACCGGGATCAGCCAGAGCGAAAAGGCTTCGATCATCGAGTCCAGATCCAGGGTCGCTCCCAATTGACGGTGCAGATCGTAGATTCTTCCCAATCGCGCGGTTTCCTTGCGATACTCCTCGATCTCCTCCACCAGGGCGCGGGGTTTTTTGGCGAACAAGGAGGGGTCGATCATCAATTTGCGACGGTTTTCCAGTGAAATGCTGATACCCATTTTGGTCTCTCCACGCACAAGGCGGCGGATGTCAGGATGTTGCCCGATTCTTATGGCCTGATGCCGGATTGCCTGATGATCGGGTGCGAAGAGGTTTATTGCCAAGTTTGTGCCAAGTTGATGTCCATTCACCCGGTCAGGGTGTCGGTTCAGGCGCGGCGGGGGGTTGCGGGTGGCGCGGCGGGAGTCGGGTCGGAAGCGCGGTGCGTGATGCGCCGCGCTTCCGGCAATAATTGCCCGCATGCGCGGGTGTCGTTCGGAGGCGGAACCTGAAACAGGCCGGAAACGTCGTCAGCCGGATTCAATCCCGGTCCGGAGCGGCCAGATACAAGGCGTCCATGAGGTCGAACAGCCGATCCTTGATGGCGCTGAACTCTTCCATTTTCCGTTCCGCCAGGAGGGTCTCCCCCTGACTGGCCAGTCGCACTGCCTCGCGGGCCACTTCGTGGACTTCAAGGTGGACCGTGCCGACATTCTGGAAGATCTCCATCTCGCCGAACAGGGCGGTGCCTTCGGCATAGTACCAGCGGCCAAAATCGCACTCCCGGCCACTGGCTACCTGCTCGGGTTTGAGGTCGCTGCGTCCCCGGATGACGTTTTCGAGCTTGCCGAGCCATTTGAGATGCGCTCCCTTGATCTTTTCCACCGGGAAGGGTTCGGGATGCACGAGCAGATCCTGTACCGACCGTTCCAGCTTGCGACCCGGCACCGAGACCGAATCGATCAGCAGCGACACATGATGGATCGCGCCGTTGACCAGCATCGCGTGGTGATGGATCGTGACCACTTTGTGATGGGCGCTGGTGGTGGCGCTCGCCGCTTCCGAGGCGGCCTGGAAGATGTTTTGGGTCGAGGCGTGCAGGGATTCGTTCTGTTCGGCCAGCAAGGTGGCGGCACCGGAGGCCTCGGAGGCGGCGCGGGCCACCTCGATGGCGCCGTTGGCCGCTTCCAGCGCGGAACGGGCGATGTCGTGGGCCGCGAGGTTCAACTCTCCGGCGGAGCGGGTGACCTCCCCGGAGGCGTTGGCGACTTCGGTGATGGAGTCGGAGATGGCGTTGATGCTGTGGGCCTGTTCATCCACCGCCTGGGTGATCTCGTTGTTGGTGGCGTCGATGCGTTCGATGCGGTCGGCGATTTCGGTGGTGGCGGCGGCCACCTCGCGGGTGTGTTCCTGAATGTCTTGAATCCGGGCCGCGATCATGCGCGTGGCGTCTGCGGTCTGACGGGCCAGTTCCTTGACCTCGTTGGCCACCACCGCGAAGCCCTTGCCCGCCTCTCCGGCTCCCGCCGCCTCGATGGAGGCGTTGAGCGCCAGCATGTTGGTCTGGGAGGCGATGTTGTTGATCATCTCCAGCACCTGATCGATCTCCAGGGCCGAGTTGGCCAACCGGTTCATGGTGCTGTGGGTCTCTTGTGACTTCTCGTTGGCCTGTCGGGACTCCTCGCCGGCCTGCTGGCAGCGTTGACGCACCTGTTCGAGCGACGCGGTGACCTCCCGGACCGCTCCGGCCACGGCCGAGACCGACTGGTCCACATGGGAGAGGTTCTGGTTCACCCCGGAAATGTTGGCGGTGATCTCCTCGGCGGCGGAGGCCATGGTGTTGATGTTGCTGCTGGCCTGCTCCGATCCGGAGGCGATGGAGTGGATGAGCGAGGACAACTGCTCGGAGGCCGCCGCGATGGTGCCCACCTGTGCGGAGGTTTGGGAGATGGCGTGCTGAATGGAGGAGACCTGCTGTTCCACCTGTTGGTGATCGCGGGCGGTTTCCGTCGCCAGTTGGAAACTGGTCATGGAGTCGGCGGCCAGACCGTCGCGCACCTCCAGCAGATCGCCGACGCAGGCGGCCATGGAGTGGGACTGAAGAAAGACCTGCCGGATGGTGTTGCGGAACCGGGTGGTCATGGTGTTGAAATCTGTGGCGATATGCCCGAAGTCGTCCAGAATGCCTGTGGGGGTGGGGATGTGGTGGGTCAGATCCCCGTTGGCGATGCGCAGGATGGCGGCGCGCAGGTCGGACATCGGGGTGCGCACGATGCGCACCAGCACCAGATGAATCAGCGTGATCAACAACAGAACCGCCACGATCACCACCACCACCGAAACGCTCCGCGCCTCCCCCAGACGGGCTTCGCTGGCGCCCTGGGAGAGGGTCAATTGAAAGACGCCGCGTATCGGGTGATCCTTGCCGTGACACGCTTGACAGGGTTCCCGGTTGGCGATCGGGGCCAGAATGGTGGTGCGTCCGATGCCGTCCGGACCGGTGGTGGTCAGCAGGGTTTGTCGCTGGGCGCTCAGGGTTTGTTGAAAGGAGGAGTGCAGCGCCGGATCGATGCGGTTGCCGGAGTCTTCGGGCCGGAACGCCTCGGAGCCGTTGACCCGGAAGATCCGGATGGTCTCCAGTCCTTCCACTTCCTTGAGTTTTTCCATGTAGTCGTGGGCGATGGGCGCCTGTCCGGCCAGCATGATCGCCTGCAAGCCACGGGTGGCGGTATCGGCGATGCGGATGACCGCGCTCTGGTTTTCTTCGAGCAGGGACTGCTTCATGTGGCCGATCAGAATGACGCCGAGGGTCAGCATGGCGGCTGTGCCGACGCATCCGATCATAAAGAGGATCTTGTGGCTGACGGATTGCTGGATGAAACGTCGTGCATTCATGATTATTATAGTTATCCTGCGCGAAAACCGGAAGGAGTGCCGGGACCGTGATCGCCGGAACGTGCGTCAAGCCGGGATCCGGGTCGCTGTTGTTTTTGGGCACACGAGGATTTTGTTTACCTGATTATGATCGGAAAATCAAGTGGACAGGACCGGTCGCGCTGCCGGGGGCATGGCCGACGCTCCGGGTTGCATTCGGGAGGGGATCACCAGTGGACCCAGCGCAGGATGGTCTGCTTGAGGGTGTCGCCGCGCACCGGTTTGGTCAGATAGTCGTCCATGCCGGCTTGCAGACACCGTTCCCGGTCTCCTTTCATGGCGTTGGCGGTCAGGGCCACGATGGGGGTGTGGCCATGTCGGCTGGATTCTTCTTCCCGGAACAGTTGGCTGGCGGTGAAGCCATCCATGGTGGGCATCTGGCAGTCCATGAACACCAGATCGTAGCGGGTGTCGGCCAGTCGATACAACGCCTCTTCCCCGTTGCCGGCCAGATCCGTCGTCACGCCCAGGCGCTTGAGCATGCTGCGGGTCACCTCGCGGTTCATTTCATCGTCTTCCACCACCAGCACCTTGACCGCCCGTGGGAAATGGGAAGGGTGTGCCACGGGCGGAACCTCTGCCGGATGCGCGGGCGTTGGCCGGGAAGGCAGCGCGAAAGGCATGTCGATCCGGAACAGCGTGCCGCGACCCGGCGCGCTTTCCACCGTGAGGGTGCCTTTCATCTGCTGGACCAGGCCCAGGGCGATGGCGGGTCCGAGCCGATGGCCATCCGGGTGGGGAGAGGCGCGGGGGTCGTGTTTCGGCTCCAAAGGGGTGAACAGCCGGTTGAGTTCATCCTCATCCAGACCGTTTCCGGTGTCGCGGATCACCCAGGAGAGTCGTATCGCGTCGTTGTCGCTTTTGGTGTGCCGGACCGTCATCCGGATCTCGCCGAGGGGGGTGGAGTGGAGGGCGTGGTGGAGCAGGTGGGTCAACACCTGACGGGTACGCTGCGGGTCTCCCAGGAGTCGGGCGGGCAGATCGGCGGGAATGTCGCTGATAAAATCGATCTCCCTGGCTCTGGCCCGGATCGCGATGGCTTCGCTCACCTCCGCCAGGAGCGTGGCCGGATCGAAGGCGACGCTCTCCAGGGCGAGCTCTCCGGTTGAAAGGCGGGAGTAGTCTTGCATGTCGTCGAGAATGATCCGCAGCGCCTCGCCGGCGTCGTGGATCACGCTGGCCTGACGGCGCGCCTTGTGGAGATCGTCGGCGTTTTTCAAGAGTTCGGCCATGCCCAGGATGGTGCTCAGCGGCGTGCGCAGCGCGTGGCCCATGTGGACCAGGAATTGATTCTTGAGCTGGTTGGCTGTGGCGGTCGAACTGTGGGAGCGGCGCAGATCCCGCGCGTTTTCCCGCAGGCGTCGGTCGCGGGTCATCGCATGGGTCACGTCCTGGATCTGCACGCAGCAGTGACGTCCCAATCCCGCAGGCTCCAGCGGCTTGACCAGGATCGACTGGTGGATGGGCTGGCCGCAGCCGTTTTTCAAAGGCAGCGGAGGCGTGTTCAGACGGGGTGAGATCAGACCCGGCAGACCGCGATTCAGAGCGTCGGCGATGGCTTTTTCCAGGCGGGAGTTGCGGAGCGTCGGAAACCGTTCCGTCAGGGTGTGGCCGAGGATCCGTTCTTTGGAGACGCCGGAGGTCCGTTCCATCCAGGGGTTCCAGGTGACGACCCGTCCGTTGGAGTCCAGCAGGATCCAGCCGAGGGCGGACTCTTCCACCAAAGACCAGACCAGGGACGGGTCCGGGAGCGGGAGAGCGGGGGGGGGAGCGGTCATGAGCGTCATCCGTCGAAGCGGTTCAGAAGTCCGGTCAGTTCCTGTTTGAGGCGGGAGATGGCCCAGGAGTCGAACAACAACACCACATGGCCCTTGACGGTACTCCCATGGGTGACGAAATCCACGAACAGCAGCAAAATCAGTTCATCGTAGGCGCTGTCGCGACGCTCCGCGCTGAGGAGTTCATCGCAGGTGCCTTGCAGATATTCCGGCAGATCGCACAGGATTTCCACCCCCATGATGTTGGCCAGACACCCCAGGCAGGCGTTGAGCAGGATGTTGCCCACCTCGGTGAGGCTTTCTTGTTCCATCTCCCGGCAGTCGTCCAGTGCGATTTCGTCTTGGAGCAGGGCGCGCACCAGTTCCAGGCTTTTTTCCCGAGGATAGATCAGCAGGGTGGAGCCGTGAAACGGACCGGTGAACCGTTGTCGCACACCGGTCATGAGAGAGGCGGGAGTCGGGCCGATCAGGGCGGTCGCCTGGCGCCAGGGCAGGAAATGCAGCCGTGGCACGGAGAGCAGAATCTCTTCGTTCACCATGCGCGACAGCGCGTCTGCGGCTTGCCCCATGCCCAGATTCAACACTTCCAGCAGGGCGTCTTGTTCGAGTTCCGAGAGCACGGAGATCATCGGGCTTGCCTTTGGCCGGAGTGTGCGGGGTCAACCCATTCTTGCAAGAAAAAGCGTACCAGAAACCCTTGCATGATAACACGTTTTTTTCTGTTGTTTCCAGGTGGGATGGCGGGATGCGCAACTCCTGTTGGGATCGTGGGCGCGCGTGCGTGGACTTGCGGTGCTGGGTGGATGCGGCCAGAATGAAAACGGTGCTGGTCGCGAGTCAGGCGGTTGGGCGATCCTGGCTTGAATTCTGGCCGACCGCTTTTGCATGGATGGCGTCAGATAGATGGCGTCGGCGTTTTCTTCTAATAACGGGTGGGTGCGCGTATGACGCGACGGGCGCTGTTTCTGGATCGGGACGGGGTGATCAACGAGGATCGTGGTTATGTCCACCGGATCGAGGAGGTGGCGTTTGTGGCGGGCATCTTCGAGCTGACCCGTCGGGCTTGCGAGTCGGGATACCGGGTGGTGGTGGTGACCAACCAGTCCGGCATCGGTCGCGGATTGTACAGCGAGGCGCAGTTTCACCAGTTGACCGCCTGGATGCAAGGGGAGTTTGCCCGCCAGGGCGCGGCCATCGATCGGGTCTATTTTTCGCCGTATCACCCCACCGCAGGGGTGGGGGCGTATCGGCGGGAGGATCCTTCCCGCAAGCCGGGTCCGGGCATGATCCTGGCGGCCCGGGATGACCTGCAACTGGATCTGGCCGGATCCCTCCTGATCGGGGACCGGTGGAGCGACATTCAGGCCGGAATCGCCGCCGGTGTGGGGCGCAATCTGCTGTTGGCGCGGCAACCCTTGTCCGCTCCGCCGGAATGGCCGTGCGCGGTGATCAACACATTGGCCGAGGCCATGCCCTTCCTGCGTGGGGAGCGGGTGGATTGAGGTGATTATCCCCGGCGCCGGGGCATTCCGAACCTGCCCTTCCTGCGCGGGGAGCGGGTGACGGAGAATCCGGGGAGCGGGTGACGAAAAGAGGAGGGCCGGTGGCGGGATGGACAGGGAGGGATCGAGGAGCGCGCTCCCGGGAATCGCCTCCCTCGCCTTGACACCCGCTGGCCGGGAATTTATGCTGATCGCCGACGATTTTCCATTTCAATCCCGAGGATAAGGCGACTTCACCATGACTCGTCAACTGATCATTATGCGTCACGCCAAATCGGCTTGGGACACGGATGCGGCCTCTGATTTCGATCGTCCCTTGGCCAAGCGCGGCCTTCAGGACGCCCCCCGCATGGGACAATGGCTGCTGGATCAGGATCTGATTCCCGATTTCATCGTCAGTTCGCCAGCCCTGCGCGCCAAACAGACCATTCTGGAGGTGTGCAAGGTGCTCGACATCAAGAAAAAGGCCGTGCAGTGGGATGCCCGCATCTATGGGGCCGGCACCGAAGAGTTGATCGAGGTGTTGACCGAGCTGCCCAAACAGACCCGTATCGCCATGATCGTGGGACACAATCCGGGATTGGAAATGCTGGTTTCGTATCTCTCCCGTCATGTCATGGATCTGCCCGGCGACCTGGATGGGGAGGCGGGGCTGGTCAAGACCGCCACCGTGGCCCATCTGCACATGCCCAACGACTGGACCCACATCTCCCCCGGTTGCGCCACCCTGGCCACCCTGATTTCGCCTCGGGATCTGTTGGTCTGATCTTCATGTTGTGTTCTTGAGGTCCAAGAGGCCGGTCATGCACGCCATCCTGGAAGCCCTGCGCGCCACGCGCGAGACGCGGCTTGAGGAGTTGAGCGCCTGGTTGCGTTTTCCCTCCATCTCCAGTCATCCCGAACACGCCTCGGACATGGTGCGCTGCGCCGAGTGGGCGGCGGCCTTTCTGGAGCGCGCCGGCCTGACTTCTGTCCAGCTCCATGCCACCGACGGCCACCCCATCGTCACCGGCAGTTGGCAACAGGCGCCGGGTCGTCCCACGCTGTTGATCTATGGTCATTACGATGTGCAACCGGTGGATCCGCTGGAGCTGTGGACCACGCCTCCCTTCGAGCCCAGCGTGCGCGACGCGCGGATCTTCGCCCGTGGCGCGGCGGACGACAAGGGGCAGATCCTCATGCACATGCAGGCCGTGGCGGCCATTTTGCGGGTCACTGGCCGTCTGCCCGTGAATGTGATCTTTTTGATCGAAGGAGAAGAGGAGATCGGCAGTCCCGCGCTTCCCCCCTTCTTGATCCGCAGCCAAGAGGCGTTGCGCGCCGATCTGGCCCTGGTTTCGGATACCGGCATGTGGGCCGAGGGGATTCCGTCCATCACCGCCGGACTGCGGGGACTGGTCGCCTTGGAAGTGGAGGTGACTGGACCGGATCGGGATCTGCACTCCGGCAGTTACGGCGGCGCGGTGGCCAACCCTGTGGAGATCCTGGCGCGTCTGCTCGCCACCTTGAAGGATGATCAAGGCACCATCCGCGTCCCCGGTTTTTTCGAGGATGTGCGCGTTCCCACCCCGCAAGAGCGCGACCAGGTGGCGCGACTGCCTTTCGACGAGGCGACCTTTCTGGGGGATATCGGTCTGGAACATGGCTGGGGCGAGGCGGGATACGCCCTGCTGGAACGGCTGTGGTATCGTCCCACCATCGAAGTCAATGGCCTGTGGGGCGGATACACCGGTCCGGGGGCCAAGACCGTGCTGCCCTCCAAGGCCCAGGCCAAGCTCTCCATGCGGCTGGTGCCGGATCAGACTCCGGAACGGGTGGTGGCCCGGGTGGCCGATCATCTGCGCGCCGTGGCCCCGGCTGGCGTGCGGGTGGAGGTCAGGCCGGTTCCGGGTGGCGGACTGCCCTGGCGGCTCTCCCCGGATCTGCCCGCCGTCACCGCCGCGCGTCGCGCCCTGCGCGAAGCCTTTGGCCGGGAACCGGTGATCATCGGCGAGGGGGCTTCCATTCCCGTGGTCGCCGACTTTGACCGGATTTTGGATATCAAGACCTTGCTGGTCGGTTTTTCCCTGCCGGACGCCCGTCCCCACTCCCCGGACGAAAATCTCCATCTCCCTTCGTTCGAGACCGGGACCGAAAGCCTGGTGCGTCTGTTGCACTATCTGGCGGCATGAGAATCGGACCACGGGCGGCGAGCCGCTCCAACTTCTGAAATCCTTCGTCCAGCGGGGCTTCGATCTCCACCCGTTCCCCGGTGGACGGATGGGTCAGACGGATCTTCCTGGCGTGCAGGGCCATCCGGGTCACCCCCTGACGGCGCAACCACTGGTTCATCGGCGCGTCTCCGTATTTGCCGTCTCCGGCCACCGGGTGTCCCAGCCATTGCAAATGCACCCGGATCTGATGGGTGCGTCCCGTGTCCGGATAGGCCGCTACCAGACTGAGACCGCCTTGTTGGCGTTTCAACACCCGGTAACGGGTGCGGGCATGCAGACCCTCGTTTTTCCCGGTGACGACCATGCGCTCTCCTCCACGGGTGGTCCCCTTGATCAAAGGCTGTTCGATCACGCCGGTTTCGTCCCGGGGGGCGCCGGAAACCCAGGCCCAGTACTCCTTGTCCACCTCCTTGGACTGAAAAGCCGCGCTCATGCGGCGCGCGCTGGTCTTGTCCAGGGCGAACAACAGGCAACCGGAGGTCTCCTTGTCCAGTCGGTGACACAGCTCCGGAATTTCCCCCTTTCCCTCCCGCTGCAAGAGGGTGCGCATGGCGTCCACCACTCCCCACTCCTGACCGCTGCCTCCGTGGACCGGCATGCCCTGGGGCTTGTCCAGCACCAGCAGCCACGGGTCGCGCCACACGATCCGGGACGCCAACGCCTGAATGGCCCATTCCGGGGCCTCGTCCGCGCGTCGGGTCGGTTCCCTGGACTCGAACGGAGGCACCCGCACCTCTTCTCCCACGCTCAGACGATGACCGCCTTGCGCCCGTCCGCCATTGACCCGCGTCTGTCCGGTACGCAGCCAGCGTTGCACCAGGGAGGGGGGCGCCCCCGGATTGTGCGCCATCAAGAACCGGTCCAGACGCATGTCCGCCTCCGGCGCGCTCACCAGGATGCGACGCACCGGAGCGCGTGGTGCGGGATATTCTTCAAGCGGCTTTGCTTCCATGGATAAAAGATCCTATAATGAGATTATTTGATTTGAGGAAGGATTGTGACCCCTGGCGAACGGTTGTCGCGTTCGGGAAACTCTCCCTTCTTTTCGCGCCATTTTTTCTGGATTCACGATTGACGATTTGATCCCGGCGGCTTCGGCCCCGGACGACCCGAACCTGCCTGCTTTCCCGTTGAATTCCGAGGAGTTCGCCATCGATGCGAGCCACGGATGTTCCACGGGGCGCAAGGCCAATCCATACAGGAGAACAAGCCCAACCATGACCATGACCATGACCAAGCGTATGCTGGTGGATGCCACCCATCCGGAAGAGATCCGCGTCGCCATTGTCCAGGACAATAAACTGATCGACCTCGACATTGAAACATCAAGCCGGGAGCAAATCAAAGGCAACATCTATCTGGCGCGCGTTTCCCGCGTCGAGCCTTCCTTGCAGGCCGCTTTCGTCGATTTCGGCGGCGGTCGCCAGGGATTTCTCTCCGTCAACGACATCCACCCCAAATACTACCCCACCAACGACAAGGGAGAACGGGGGGAATATCTGCCCTTGCCGCTTCCCGAACCCGAAGACGACGAGGAGGGGGAGTACGATGAGGATTACGACGACGACGAGGATGATGATGCGGAAGAGGGAAAACAGCCGTCCAAACCGGTGACGGTTCAGCCGGTCCCGGTGGCCGTGGCCCGGCCCGAACCGGTCGAGACGCCGCTTGCGCGCACGGAACCGGCCATGGCCGCACCCCTGACGCCGGTGTTCTCGGAGCTTGTGCTGCCGGTGGCCGCAATCCGGTCCGGGTTGGAGGCGGCGGATGGCGCGTCGGAGTCGAGGGAAGAGACCGAAACCGCAGCGGCCTGCGCGGCGGAGGCCGACTTCCCGGACGTTTCGGACGACGAGAACGCAGACGACGACGAGAACGCAGACGACGACGCGGGCAGCGGCGCGGGAATGGGAGCGGAAGATTCCGACGCGGAGTCCCTGGTTGAAGAAGAAGAGTCCCAGGATGGCGAGACGTTCGGGCGTTTGGCGGGAGGGGGATCCGGATCCCACGCCGATGATCTGGACAACGAGGTGGAGATCGATGACGACGGCTCGCCGCTGCTCGACACCTTCAAGCGTTTTCCTCGTCGGCAACGGCTGCCCATTCAGAAGATTTTGACCCGTGGACAGAAACTGCTGGTGCAGGTGGTCAAGGAGCCACGGGGCAACAAGGGCGCCTCGCTGACCACCAATCTCTCCCTGGCCGGACGGTATGCCGTGCTGCTGCCGGAAAACGAAGGGGGGGGAGGCATCTCCCGCAAGATCACCGACAGCCTGGAACGCAAGAAACTCAAGGAAATCATCGAGACCATCGCCATTCCGGGTCAGGTGAGTCTCATCATCCGCACCGCCGGATTGGGTCGCACCAAGCGGGAGATCATCCGCGATCTGAACTATCTGCTGCGCTTGTGGAAGAAGATCCTCGACAATGCCGCCCAGGCCGAAGGGCCCATGGTGATCCACGAGGAGGGGGATCTCATCATGCGCACCATCCGGGATCTCTACAGTACCGACATGACCGAGATTCTCATCGAGGGCCACGAGGGCTATCGGCGCGGCAAGGATTTCATGCGTCTGCTCATGCCTCGTTACATGAAGGTGGTGCAGCCCTACAAGGAACCGCAGCCGATTTTTTCTCGTTTTCAGATCGAAAACCAGATCGAGTCCATGCACGAACGGGTGATCCAACTGAAGTCCGGGGGGTATATCGTCATCGAGCCGACCGAGGCCATGGTGACCATCGACATCAACTCCGGTCGTTCCACCCGCGAAAAGGATGTGGAGACCACCGCTTTCAAGACCAATCTCCAGGCCACCGAGGAGATTGCCCGCCAGTTGCGTTTGCGGGATCTGGGCGGATTGATCGTGATCGATTTCATCGACATGGAGGACAAGAAACACAATCTGGAGGTGGAACGCCAGATGCGCGAATCCTTGAAACTGGATCGCGCCAAGATTCAATTGGGCAAGATTTCCCAGTTCGGTCTGCTGGAATTGTCGCGTCAACGCATGAAACCCACCTTCAGCGAGACCAATCGCATGGAGTGTCCCCGCTGCAAGGGGTTGGGCACGATTCGTTCCGTGGAGTCCACGGCCATTCATCTGTTCCGCATGCTGGAAGAGGATGTCTCCAAGAACCGCTATACGCGCATCGTGTATCGCACCTCCCTGGATGTGGCCAACTATCTGCTCAACCACAAGCGCGCCCCGTTGGCCGCTTTGGAGGGGGAGAGCCAGGTGCCGTTGTTGATCCAGGGGGATGAGACCCTGCAAACCCCGGAATACCGGGTGGAGCGCGTCGAGCGTCCCAAGGTTTCCCCCACGCCGGAAGAGTTGGCCGAGCAGAAAAGCAACAAAGTGTCGGGAGGTTCTGCGCGTTCGGGCAGAAACGGACCGGCGCCGGGTGGCGCTGCGGAACCGGTGCGTGTCAAGAGCGAGCCCAAGCCGCAGTCAACGCCCAAGCCGACCGCTCAACCCGCCATGACCACAGCTCCCGGTGAAGAGGGTGAGCTTGAAACCGCCGCTCCCACGGAGACGGTGGAAAAGAAGAAGCGTCGTCGTCGCCGTCGCCGCAAGTCGGCCCAATCTGCGGCCCTGTTGCCGACCGGAGAGCTGCAAGCCGATGGCGATGCCGGTGACGAGGGGGACGATGACGAGGAGGAGTCCTCCACTTCCGTGATTCAGGGGGTGCAGGCCATGGCGGCGCCGGGACTGTTCATCCTGGCCTCACCCGAGGTCACCAAGGCGGCCCGATCGGCGAAAAAGGTCACGCCTCCCCGCCCGGTCGTCTCCGAGGAGCCGGACAGCACCGAGTCTCCGGAGGAGGAGGGGGGAGAGGAGGAGTCCGGCATCACCTCGGAGGGCAAGACCCGCGCCCCGCGCCGGAGACGCCGCCGTCGTTCCACCGCCGCCTCCCGTCGGGCGGCTGGTGCGGCCGAAGGGGAAGAGTCCACCGTCGCGCCGGGTGGCGAAGCCGGACCCGCTGACGCGGATTTGCCAGCCGCATCGGAGCCGCGTCCTCTTTCCCAATCCGAATCCAGGTCCAGGCCGGAACCCCAATCCGACGCCATGCCTGAGTCCGAATCCAGGCCGGAACCCAAGTCGGAACCCAGGCCGGAACCCAAGTCGGAACCCAAGTCGGAACCCAAGTCGGAACCTCAGTCCGAACCCAGGTCCGAACCCGAACCCAAGCCGGAACCCAGGCCCGAACCCAAGCCGGAACCCAAGTCGGAACCTCAGTCCGAACCCAGGTCCGAACCCGAACCCAAGCCGGAACCCAAGTCCGCACCCAAACCCAAAGCGGAACCGGCCACCCGATCCGACGATCTTTCTCCTCCGTGGGAGGAGTGATCGGGTTGAATGAAGGGGGATGGTTTATGTGAAAGAGAGCATAAACCATCCTTCGTGTTTTCTGGGAGCCGCGCTGTTCCACAGGGGGGGCATCACCACGGACCATTCATCCGGGGTCAGTCAGCTTCCAGCACCCGTGTGAAACAGCGGGGAGCGGCCTGTTGTCCTGAAATTTCAGTGGCAGTTGGGATGTCAAGGAGGTAGACTGGTTGGGAAACGACTCATCCAGTCCACTGTTTTGGCGGACCAAGGCCATGAAATGTCGTTTCGGCTCCCCTCCCGATTGGGTCCACGCCCAGATCACCCAGGCAGCACCGTCCGACCTGGAGGCGTGGAGCCTCAGATTCGTGGATGCAACTCTCTGGAGGAGATGTTCACGAAGTGATGTCCAGGGGAAAGTCTGATGTCTTTAGTGTTTGAAATACCGTCTGTGTTTTTTTGTGAGTGATTGCGCAAAGATGAGGTATTGGCAGGGAAGGGTTTCAGGAGGTGGCGCGGACTCCCGTACCAGGAGTCCGCGCTTTTTGGTTTCAATAGCGATACGGCTCGGGCTTGAAGGGGCCATTTACCGGCACGCCGATGTAGCTGGCCTGTTTGTCCGTCAGGGTGGTGAGTCGGACGCCCAGTTTGCTTAAGTGCAGACGGGCCACCTTCTCGTCGAGCTTTTTGGGCAGGACGTAGACCCCCACCGGATATTGACCGGGATTGTTCCACAACTCGATCTGGGCCATCACCTGGTTGGTGAACGAGTTGGACATCACGAAACTGGCGTGTCCCGTGGCGCAGCCCAGATTGACCAGACGACCTTCGGCCAACAGGATCAATCGTTTGCCGTTCGGGAAGATGATGTGGTCCACCTGGGGTTTGATGTTTTCCCAGGTCAAGGAACGCAACGAGGCCACATCGATCTCCGAGTCGAAGTGACCGATGTTGCACACGATGGCCTGATCCGGCATGCGCTCCATGTGGGCGCGGGTGATGACATCCACATTGCCGGTGGCGGTGACGAAAATATTGCCCTGAGCAGAGGCGTCGTCCATGGTGACCACACGATAGCCTTCCATGGCGGCCTGCAAGGCGCAGATGGGATCGATTTCGGTGATCCACACCGTGGCCCCCATGCCCCGGAACGCCTGGGCGCAGCCTTTGCCCACGTCGCCATAGCCGCACACCACCGCGATCTTGCCGGCGATCATCACGTCCGTGGCCCGCTTGATGCCGTCGATCAGGGATTCCCGGCAGCCGTAGAGGTTGTCGAACTTGGATTTGGTCACCGAGTCGTTGACATTGAAGGCCGGCACCTTGAGCGTGCCTGCGGCCATCATTTCGTGCAGACGATGCACGCCCGTGGTGGTCTCTTCGGAGATGCCGCGAATCTGCTTCAACAGTTCGGCGTGTTCCGGACGATGCAGCACCAAGGTGAGGTCGCCGCCGTCGTCCAGGATCATGTTGGGAAGCCAGCCATCGGGGCCGAAGATGGTCTGGTCGATGCACCACCAGAACTCCTCTTCGGTTTCACCCTTCCAGGCGAAAACCGGAATCCCCGCTGCGGCGATGGCGGAGGCGGCGTGATCCTGGGTGGAAAAGATGTTGCAAGACGACCAGCGCACTTCGGCGCCCAGATCCACCAGGGTTTCGATGAGTACGGCGGTCTGGATGGTCATGTGCAGACATCCGGCAATGCGGGCGCCCGCCAAGGGTTTATTGCCCTGGTATTCCCGACGCAAGGCCATCAGGCCCGGCATTTCGGTTTCGGCGATGGCGATCTCCTTGCGTCCCCACTCGGCGAGAGTGATGTCGGCAACGCGGAAATCGTGGAAGTCGGTCTGGATGGAAGCGGTCATGAGACTCTCGTTGGTGTGTGCTTTCAGAGGGATGACAGTCCGGCAGCCGCGCGCAGGGCTGCGATCCTGTCGGTGTTTTCCCAGGTGAACTCCGGCAGTTCCCGCCCGAAGTGCCCATAGGCCGCCGTCTTGGCGTAGATCGGACGCAACAGGTTGAGTTGCTGGATGATCGCCTTGGGACGCAGATCGAAGATGTCTGCCACGATCCGTTCGATTTGATCGTCCGGAATGCGTCCGGTGCCAAAGGTCTGCACCATCAAGGAGACGGGTTTCGACAGGCCGATGGCGTAGGCCACCTGGATTTCGCAGCGTGCGGCCAGTCCGGCGGCCACGATGTTCTTGGCCACATAACGACCCATGTAGGCCGAGGAGCGATCCACCTTGGACGGATCCTTGCCCGAGAAGGCGCCGCCGCCGTGACGACCGGCTCCGCCATAGGTATCGACGATGATCTTGCGCCCGGTCAGGCCGCAGTCGCCCACCGGACCGCCGATCACGAAACGACCCGTGGGATTGACGTGATAAACCACGTCACGGCTCAAATGCTGGGCCGGGATCACCGGCTTGATGATCTCTTCGATCACCGCTTCCCGCAAGTCGGCGTAGGCGATGTCGGGATGGTGCTGGGTGGAGACCACCACGGCGTCGATGGCGGAGGGCCGACCGTTTTCATAGCGCACCGTCACCTGGGATTTGGCGTCTGGACGCAGCCAGGAGAGTTGCCCGGATTTGCGCACGGCGGCCTGGCGTTCCATCAGGCGGTGGGCGTAGTGGATCGGCATGGGCATCAGGGTCGGGGTTTCATCGCAGGCGTAGCCGAACATCAAACCCTGGTCGCCCGCGCCCTGGTCGAGGTCGAGTCCCTGGCCTTCGTTGACCCCCTGGGCAATGTCCGGGGATTGTTTGTCCAAAGAGACCAGTACCGCGCACGAGGCGTGATCGAATCCCATGAGCGACGAGTCGTATCCGATCTCTTGGATCGCCTCACGGACCACGGTGGGATAATCGACCATCGCTTTGGTGGTGATTTCTCCGGCGATCACCACCATGCCGGTGGTGATCAGGGTTTCGCAGGCCACGCGGCTGGTGGGATCTTGCGCTAAAATGGCATCCAGCACCCCATCCGAGATGCGATCGGCCACTTTGTCGGGATGTCCTTCGGAAACGGATTCCGAGGTGAACAGAAACGCTCGCTCCATGCCATTCACTCCAAAATGTGTGGGATTCGGGAATTCATCCGGGACGCACTTCGGCAAACGCGACGCGGGTTGAAATCGAATCGAATAAATTAACGAATTTTTATGGCCTGAACAATCAAAAAAACAACGCGTCGTCCATCAATTCGACCCGCCGCTTTTGTGGCGATTCAGATCCCGGTGGCGCACCCGCACCTGATGACCCAGACAGCGCAACCGTTCCGCCAGTCGTTCCACCAGATAGACCGAGCGGTGCCGACCGCCGGTGCAGCCGATGTCCACGGTGAAATAGCGTTTTTTCTCTTGCTGATAACGGGGGATCAGATACTCGAACAAGGATTCCAGTCGATCCAGGAACAGCAGGGATTCGCCGTGTTGTTCCAGAAAGCGGGTGACCGGTTCGTCGAGTCCGGTGAGGGGGCGCAGCAGGTCATCGTAGTGGGGATTGAGCAGGAACCGGCCATCCAGCACCATGTCCGCGTCGGTGTTGACCCCGTACTTGAACCCGAACGAGCGGATGAAGATCATCAGATCCGCGTCCATGCCCGCGTGGAACGCCAGATCCAGATGTTCTTTGAGTTGGGGCACGATCAGGGAGGTGGTGTCGATGATCATGTCCGCCGAGGCCCGCACCGGTCCCAGATCCAGGATTTCCTGTTTCACCGCCTCGCCGACGGTCCGTTCCTGGGCCAGGGGGTGGCGACGACGGGTCTCCCGGTAGCGACGGATCAACACATCCGCGTCGGCTTCCAGAAAGATGGTTTCGACCCGTTCCGCCCGTTCGTTGAGTTGCTGGCGGCAATCCTGAAGACACGAGAGCGTGCCTTGACCCCGCATGTGGATGCCGATGGCCAGATGGGCTGGATGGCCCTCCTGGGCAAAATGGTTCAGGCAGGCGGGCATGAGTTCGAACGGCAGATTGTCCACCCAGAAATAGCCCAGATCTTCCAGGTATTTCAGCGCGCTGGACTTGCCCGCGCCCGACAGGCCGGTCACCAGGATCAGATGGCGGATTTTTTGTGGCAGGGACATGGGGATTCCGAGACCTCCGACCGTGGATTATTTGTCCGGTGCCAGGCGTTTGCGGCGCGAGGAGGAGGGGATGCTCAAGGCGTCCCGGTACTTGGCCACCGTGCGGCGGGCGACCGCGATGCCCTGATCTTGCAAGAGCTTGGCCAGTTTCTCATCCGAAAGCGGACGCCGTGGGGACTCTCCTTCCACCAGTTTGCGGATCTTGAATTTCACCGCTTCCGAGGAGTGGTTCTCTCCGCTGTCCGAGGCCAGGGAGGAGGAGAAGAAAAATTTGAGCTCGAAGATTCCCCGGTTGGTGTGCATGTACTTGTTGCTGGTCACGCGGGAGGCGGTGGACTCGTGCACGCCGATGTCGTCGGCCACGTCCTTGAGAATCAGGGGACGCAGATATTCCGGACCATACTCCAGAAAATCCTTTTGGAACCGGACAATGCTCTCCGCCACCCGGTAGATGGTGCTGGAACGCTGCTCCAGGCTCTTGATCAGCCATTGGGCCGAGCGGGCGTTTTCCGTGAGAAAGCGCTTGTCCTGTTCGGACATGCGGTCGTTGATCGCCTTTTCGTAGGTGCGGTTGATGCGCAGCTTGGGCACGGTTTCGGGATTGACCTCCACCACCCATTCCCCTTCCTGCTTGCGCACGAAGACATCCGGAATGATGTAGTTGGTCTGCTCCGCGCCAAAGGCCAAACCCGGTTTGGGGTTCAGGGACTGGATGACATCGACCGCGTCCGCCAGTTCGTCGTCGTCGAGTTTCAACACCCGTTTGAGTTTGCGGTAGTCCCGGCGTCCCAGATCCTCCAGTTTATCCAGCAGGGAGGTGTAGGGGGGGACCGCCTGTTTGCGCGCCTTGAGTTGCAGCAGCAGACATTCGGCCAGATTGCGCGCCGCCACACCCGGAGGATCGAAGGATTGCACCAGCAGCAGGGCGTCTTCCATTTCGTCGAGGGTGGCGCCGGTCATCTCCGCGAGCACCTGGAGTTCCGCCCCCAGATAGCCGTTGTCGTCGATGGCGTCGATGATCGCCATGCCGAACACCCGCTCCCGGTTGTTGACCGCCGAAACCCCCAACTGCCAGCTCAAGTGGTCGAACAGGCTGTCGCCGCGCGTGAGGGTGTTTTCCAGGGGCGGGGCTTCGCTGCTGGCCGAGGATTCAAACTGGGCCGCGCCGAAACTGTCACCGGCGTAGACATCCGACCAGTCCGCGTCCACGGGCAGATCGTCGGCCAGCGACGCCTCCAGGGTCGGAGAGGCCGCGTCCATCAGGTCATCGCTTTTGGCGACCTTTTCCGGGCCGCTTGGATCTTCGGCCTCCAGACCTCCCGAAAGGCTCTCTTCGCGTTCGAGCAAAGGATTCTTGTCCAGTTCCTCCTGAAGATATTCAGCAAGATCCAGACTTGACATCTGCAACAAACGGATCGCCATCTGCAACTGGGGGGTCATCACCAGTTGCATGCCCATGCGAAGCTTCAGTTCCTGAGCCAGACCATACGCCATGAAAAATCCCAGTTGACTTTACAGTTGAAAATCTTTCCCCAGGTACATGGTACGCACCTGATGATCCCTCACGACCTCTTCCGGCGTGCCCCTGGCCAGCACCGTTCCCTGGCTGAGAATGCAGGCATGGTCGCAAATCCCCAACGTTTCCCGGACATTGTGATCCGTGATCAGGATCCCGATGCCCCGCGTGGCCAAATGCCGGATGATGGATTGTATCTCCGCCACCGCCAGGGGATCCACACCGGCGAAGGGTTCGTCCAGCAGAATATAGCGTGGATCGATGGCCAAGGCCCTGGCGACCTCCACCCGGCGGCGTTCCCCGCCGGACAGGGCGTATCCCCACGCGCCCGCCAGATGGGCGACCCCCAATTCGTGCAACAACCGTTCGAGCCGCTCCAGGCGTTCTCCCCGGTTCAAGGGGAGGGTTTCCAGGATGGCCAGAATATTATCCCGGACCGTCATTTTGCGAAAGATCGACGGTTCCTGGGGCAGATAGGCCACTCCGGCCCGGGCCCGCCGGTGGATCGGTTCGTGGGTGATCGCCACCCCATCCAGCCAGATCGATCCCGCGTCCGGTTCCACCAGACCCACGAACATGTAAAACATCGTGGATTTGCCCGCGCCATTGGGTCCGAGCAGTCCCACCACCTCGCCGGGGGTGACCGACAGGCTGACCGAGGTCACAACCGCGCGTCCCTGGTAGCTCTTGCCCAGTTCCCTGGCCTCCAGACACTCTCTGGCAGCCATGGTCACCGGTGGGAGGTGTAGGGCTGGGGAGCGCGACGCCGGGGCGCGGGATTGGGCGCGCTCCCGTCCGTTTCGTTTTCCCGTGGGGCGAGTTCGCCTTCCGGAGCCGTCGGGGCCTCGACCTGGACGGTTCCGGCGTTCCGGTTGTCACCCGACTCGCTGCGGGAATCGTTTCCCAGCGAGCGGGAGGGGGTCAGGGGCGGAGAGGCGTGGCCCGGCAGCGCCGGTGGCGGCGGAGCCTCCATCTCTGGAGTTTCCCGGGATGGCGGGGGCGCGCCGCCTTCGGACCGCGTGGGCGGCGCGTCCATGCGCTGCATCACCCCCGACGGCGTGATGCGCGCGCTGACCCGACGGTTCTCCCCGCCTTGCACCGAAACCTTGCTGATCCGCTGTTCTCCATCCAGGGTCACCAGAATGCGCCGACCGGTGAGTTGATCGTCTCCCCGGCGGATGGTCGCCTCCCGTTCGTTGCCCACCAGTTCCAGGGTGCGTTTGTCGAATTGATAATGGACCACATCCGCCGTGCCCCGGTCCCGTTCCTGCTGGATGACCACCTGACCTTCGGCCTTCACCTCGCGGACCCCGCCATGGCCTTTGGGTTTCTTGTCGTAGCGCACCGTCATCCGGTCCGCCGACAGGCGCATGCGCCCGTCATCGGCCACCACGTGTCCCATGAAGGTGGCCACCTGATTCCGGTCATCCATATCCAGACGGTCCGAGGTGATCGACAGCGGGGCGGGTGGAGCGGCCATGGCGGTTGCCATGATTCCCGTCACACCCCACATCACCAGGGCCACAACCCGACTGGCCATCATCCCAGGTCTCATGGCTGCTCCGTAGTTAGAATCGTATCGGGAAAGGTCATTTTGACATGTCCTTCCACCGTCAGTCTCCGTGTCTCCTGCTCCAGGGTCAAGCCCTGTCCTTCCAGGCGCATGTTTTCCCGTTCCAGTCGAAACGCATGCTCGGTATACAAGATCCTCTTTTCGGGATCAAAGCGCAACTGTTCCGTCATCAATCGTCCCGTTGCCGGGTCTCCGGCCTCCACCCGGCCCGCGAATTCCATGCGTCCCGTGGCTCCGTCCACATCCCCGCTTTCGGCGGTCACCACCACCTCTTCCTGGCCTTCCAGGGAGAACTCCAGGCGGGGATGGTGGATCACGATCCGTTTTCCCTCGCCACGCTGGGCACTGGGCGCGTCCAGGGTCCAGCGGGTGCGTTGTCGGTCGTATTGCGTCACATGCAGATCGGTCACCAGGGTGCCCTGATGGCCGGCCAGCAGGTCCAGGGCCTGCGCCGTGCCCTCCAGACCGTGCGGACGTTGCAGATATCCGTACACGCTCGCGACCACCAGCAGGGAAAAGCCCAGGAACAGGTGTTTGGCGTAGCGACGCCACACGCTCGGACGACTCAGGCCCGCAGAGGTTCTCAAACCGGAACGATTCACATCAACCCCGCTTCCAGCAGATCGTGCAGGTGGATCACCCCTTCGGGAATCCGTTCCGGCGTCACCACGAACAGTCCGGTGATTTTGGCCGTCTCCATCACGCGGGCCGCTTCGGCGGCCAGGGCGTCTCCGGCGATCACCTTGGGATTCCGGGTCATCACCTCTCCGGCCACCCGCTTGAGCAGATCCTCCTCCCGTTCCAGCAGACGGCGCAAATCCCCGTCGGTGATCACGCCGGTCAGGCGTCCGGCCTCATCCAAGACGCCGGTCATTCCCAGCCGTTTGGCGGTCATTTCGAACAAGGCGTCCCGGACCGTATCCGCCTCCTTCACGCAAGGAATTTTGGCGCCAGTGTGCATCCGGTCCGACACCCGCACCAGCAGACGCCGACCCAGCGAGCCGCCAGGGTGCAGAAACGCGAACTGTTCCGGACTGAAATGGCGTTTCTCCAGCAGACAGACCGCCAAGGCGTCCCCCATGGCCAAAGCCGCCGTGGTGGAGCTGGTGGGGGCCAGTCCCATGGGGCAGGCCTCCCGGCTCACCCCGATATCGAGGACCACATCGCTCATGCGCGCCAGGGTGGAGTCCATGCGACCGGTCATGGCGATCAGCGGCACCCCGAGACGCTTGAAGACCGGCAGCAGTCCCAGGACTTCCCAGGTCTCGCCGCTGTTGGAAATCAGCACCACCACATCCGCGCGGGTCACCATGCCCAGATCCCCGTGACTGCCTTCCGCCGGATGCAGGAACAAGGCCGGCGCGCCGGTACTGGCCAGGGTGGCCGCGATCTTGCGCCCGATCATGCCCGACTTGCCGATCCCGCTCACCACCACCCGGCCCCGGCAGGCGTGCAGCCGTTCCACCGCCTCCGGGAAACGTTGGTCCAGACGCGCGGCCATGGCCAGAATGGCCTCCGCTTCCAGGCCGAGTACCTGTCGGGCCCGTTCAAGCATCGGTCGTGTCGCGCAACGACGACCCACCATGAAAAAAACCGCGACAAGTCACCGTTTCATTGAGCATAATATCATCCGGTCCACTGAAGGCCATCGACGGCAACGACCGCCACCCCACGTTTCCGAGGTATCTTATGAAATTCGTCCGCGACTGCATGTTTCCGAATGTCGTTACCATTTCACCCCATACGACTCTGCTGGAGTCGATCCGTCGCATGACCCGCGAGGCTGCGGGTTTCGCGGTGGTGCTGGAAAACATGAATATCACCGGTCTGATCACCGAGTATGATTGCGTCAAATGGATGATTCACGGGATCCAGCCCGAGACCGCGCGGGTCGGAGAGCTGTCGATTTCGGTGCCTCAGATCGTACACGAAACCACCCTGTGTCAGGAACTCATCCAGATCTATTACCGGCGACGGTTTCGTCGTTTTCCGGTGCTCAACGAAGACGAAATGCTCTCCGGGGGCATCACCGAAAAACAGATCCTGCGCGCCTTTCCCCGTTCCAACCTGCTGGCCCACTACCGGGTCGCGGACATGATCGCCTCGGATCTGCCGGCGGTCACCCCGGACGTGACCTTCTGGGAGATCGCCCGTCAGATCGCCCAGCGCCATCGGGGTTGCGTCCTGGTGCGGGAGGGGGAGCGGTTTATGGGCATGATCACCGAAGGGGATATCCTCCGTTTCCGCATCAGCCCGGAATGGAGTCCCGATCGGGTGGCCGCCTCCCTGGCCCATTCCCGGCCCGCCAGCATCGAGCCGGAACGGGATCTGCTGTACGCCCTGGACCTGTTCACCCGCACCGGCCATCGGCGCATGCCCGTGGTCACGGCCGAAGGACGGCTGGCGGGTTTGTTGACCCAGACCGATCTGTTGCGCCAGGTGGCCCATTCGACCCGCTCCCGTCAGGCGATCCTCAACCCCGAAGACATCGCCGAACCGGCCATCTGGTTCGAGCCTCACGGGGATCATCGCATTCTGGCCGTCAACGAGAAGGGGGCCAGGGCCATGGAGATCGATCCCGCCGAATGGGTGGGACGTTCGGTCTCCGCGCTGGCCCAGGATCCGATGGTCTGGGGCGCCATCGCCACGTTGCTGGTCAACAGCGGCCATATCACTCAGATCAATCTTCCCTTGCGTACCGGTTCGGGCAGTGGGGTGTGCCTCTCCTGCCGCTTCAAGCTGGTCCACACCCCGGCGGGTGAGGACCGGATTTTTTGGGCCATGGCCACTCCCGAAAACGGTCGCGACTCCTGCCACTAGAAAACATACCATTCCATACGAGGAAAAACAAATCATGCCCGACATCGAAGATCAGGATCTGATCACTCTGCTCGCCAAGGCCCGCGTCATCGCCGTGGTGGGACTCTCTCCGAAACCGGATCGCGCCTCGTTCCGTGTGGCCGAATACATGCAGCGCGCCGGATACCGGATCATTCCGGTGCGTCCCGCCAGCGAAGAGATTCTGGGCGAGCCCTGTTATCCCTCCCTCGAAGCCATTCCCAGGGAGATCCAGGTGGATATCGTCGATCTGTTCCGCCGCGCCGAGGATACCCCGCCTTTGGCCGCAGAGGCGGTCGGCATCCAGGCCGGGTGTCTGTGGCTGCAAAGCGGCATCGTCAACGACGACGCCATGGACATTGCCCGTCAGGGCGGTCTGGTGGCCATCCAGGACCGCTGCCTGATGGTGGAACACCGGCGTCTGGCCGACCGCTTGCCCACCGGTTTGGCCTGATCCCCGGCCCGTTGCCATCCGCCCCCTGTCGCGACAGGGGGCTTTCGACCCGTTGCCATTGGTCCCTCTCCTTTGGCGATAGGGCGCTCCTTTTTATGGTGAGCCTACCTGCTCAACACCGACAAGGAGGCGATGGTGATGGCCCATTGACTCAAGATCTGGGTCACGTCCTTGACGGATCCCATGATTTCAAACGGTTTGGGATCCAGGGGCACGACGATCGTGCTGCCTGGAACCAGGCCGGTCCCTTGTTGATCCCACCAGTTGGATAGACTCCAGAGCGCCTGGGCCTTGCCATCCGGCAGCACCACGAAGGTATCCCCCTTGCTGGCGTTGTCCTTGAAGCCGCCGGCCCACTTGATATAATCCGTGGGGGAGTGCTCTTTCACGAACAGAAACGATCCCGGATTGAACACCGCGCCGGTCACCGACACTTCGCTGGGTCGCTTGGGCATGAAGAGACGGTCTCCGGCCTCCAGATAGACATCCAGCTCCGGATTGGCCTTGAGCTGTTGCGGATCCACCTCCACCACCATGCGCCCCAGGGGTTCCACGGAGCGCAACGACGTGATGATGCCTCGGATGCTCTCCATGATCGAGCCGGTATCCCCTTTCTCCCGGCTGGAGCTCATCAGACCGGCCACGCCCATTTCCAACTCCCGCGCCACCCGCTCGAAGCTCTCCTTCTGGGTTTTCTGGATGGAGGTGCGGGTGAAGATCGCTCCGTGGGGATAGGCGTGTACCGTGACGCCTCCGGCCCGTTGGATGATGTCCGACAGTTTGTCGTTGCGGCGGATGTCGTACAGTCCGGAACGGATGAACTCCCCTTCCAGGCGCACATAACCGATCTCGCGGTCGGAAAAGATCGGATTGAAACGCAGCACATCCCCCGGAGACAGTTCCAGGGTGTCGAGGGGGCGGCTGGAGAAATCCAGGATCGAACGGGTGGTGTTGGCGCCTTTTCCGGCGCTGATCTGGGAGCGGGAGAGTTCCACCTGTTTCATGTCGGCCCGGCTGGTCACCCCGCCTCCGGACTGCACCAAAGCAGCGAGTTTCGTGCCGGACAGCACCGGAAAGACTCCGGGAGTCCGCACTTCGCCGGTGAGGATGGTGGCGTTTTCCAGCGCGAAGGGCAGGATCTCCGGGTAACGCTCGAAAATGGCCGGACACCCCTGTTTTGCGTTGGCGGTCAGTTCGGTGGTCACCATGGTGGTGGTTTTGTCAATCGGTTTTTTCGCGGTGATTTTGTTGCTTTCGAATTCGGTGATGGAGAGATTGATGGCACTGGAGAAGCGGAAGGCGTCCGAAGAGGACATTAAATCGGCCAGATGCTGCAAGGAGCTGCATTCCATGGTGGATCGCTTGCCCAGAAGCACCCCTTGCACCAGGGGATTGGAGAGAAAACGGATATCCGCAGCCGACAGAACGATCAGTTCATCCTGGTCCCGGAGGGTGAAATCGTGGTTCTGGTCTCCCTGGAGGACCGACTCCAGGTTGATGGAGTCGAGTTTCAGGTTGCGGCTGACCGGATCGACCCGGCGCAGCACGGAGAAGAGCAGGTAGGGATCGGGTTTCAACACGTTGGTGTCGAGCAGGAAGTGTCGGGCGGTGGGCACCGATTGCAATGTGCGTTGTTGCTCGCGGGTGACGTGACCGGTCATGCGCACCTGTCCGATCTTGAAGCTCAGAACATCGCCGGGTTGCAAGGCGAAGGTGGATTGCTCCTGGGCTGGCAGTTCGATGACGCGCCGGGTGGACTGTTCGGATCCTTGTTTGCGGTCAATTTGGAATTTCAAGGAGAGGTTTTTGTCGAAGCGGGTCGATCCGACCACGCCACGGGCCATGGCGAGCAGATCCGCCATGCGGGTGCCCGGCAGCACGGGGAACAGGGTGGGATGGTCTTCGTTGCCTTCGAGCAGCACGGAGTTGTCCAGCAACAGGGGCATCAGATCTGGATACTTGTTGAAAATTGCCGGACAGGTGGCGGCGGGCGGAGGTTCCAGGCCGGTGGGGGCTGCGACCGGAACCGCCGCTTTGAGCCGGGGCGCGGCTTTGAGGTCGGCCAGACCGGTGAAGGGGGTGGCCGGGGTCTCTTGCAACTGGGTGGCGGTGGTGAGTCGCAAGGATTCGGCGGACTCTTGGACCGGTTGTTTGGACTCGGTGCTGCCTTTGCCGGTCATGACTCCCATCTCTTTGAGCTGGTAAAGATTGGCAAAACGCAAGGGGGCCGAGGTGGCGGTGATGGACTCCAGCCGGTTCAGGGCGAGGCATGGATTGGGTGGAGCCTTGCGTTGGAGCACGGCGGCCACCGGTGCGGACGACAGGAAACGAATATCCTCCTGACTCAAGATGATCAGGATGTCGTGATTGGTCAGGGGGTGGTCCAACTCCTCGCGCGCGACGATCAATCCCAAGTCGATGGGCACGAAGGTGCGGGTGCGGGTTTTGGGATCGGTGCGGTAGATCACGCCGAAGGGCAGATAGGGATCCGGCAGCAGCAGTTCGGGATCCGTGATCAGGGTGCGCACCGTCGGAGCCGAGTGCATGGAGCGGGTGTGGGTGCGACTGACGTGTCCTTCCAGGGCGACTTCTCCCATCAGGGTGGGACTCAGTTTCGACTCCACCAGCAGGATGTTGCCATTGGACAGGGGCATATTCTTGTGGGTGTTGATCTCCACCAGGGATTCCCGGTCACGGGCGTCCGGTTTGAGCAGGGAGAAGCGGTTGCCCTGGGGAGCGACCGTGCCGCCGGCCATCTCCAGCAGGGTGTTCAAGGGGAGATTTTCTTTTTTATGGGGCAGTTCGTAGATGCCCGGACGTTTGACCAGTCCCGAGATGCCGAGCACCGCGCCAATCGGTGGCACCACGATGCGGTCGCCCACGCTCAAGGTGGGATCCTTGCCGCCGCCATCCTTGTCGAGCAGGGCGTACAGGTCCACCTGTTGCACCTGGCCGTTGCGGTGCAACTGCACGGAACGCAGGGAACCGGTCTTGCGCACGCCGCCGGCGATGCTCAAGGCGTCCAGCAGGGTGGAAAGTCCGGTCACCCGATGCATGCCGGGCATGCCCACCTCGCCCATCACATAGACCGAGAAGAAGCGAAACGAGCCGATGGAGACGAACACCTCGGTGCCGACTTGCGTGGTGCGCACCTTTTCCCGTAATTCGTCGCGGAACTCTCCGAAGGGACGACCCATGGCGGTGATGGGGTCGGACAGGAAAGGCACCATGATGCGGCCTTCCATGTCCACCCGCGTCGTGGTGTTCTTTTCGTTGCGTCCCCGGAATGTGATGACCAGTTCATCGCCGACGCCCAGGATATAGGAGTCCGGGGCCGATCCCACCACCGGTGCGGTGCGGTCCTTGGGCTGCTGGAACATGTTGTAACCGAATTGGAACAGATTGTTTTTGGCTCGCAGGGAAAAATCGGCCTCCAGCAGGGAGACGCCACGGTCGGCGCCATCGGCGGTGGGCGGCTGTCTTTTGCTGTCCTGGGTGCGTAGTTGATCCAGTTGGGGGGTGGGGCTTGTCTGTTGCAGGTCTCGCAGGGTGTTGAACGGCTTGAACTGCCCTATTTCTTCGCCAATCGGGGCCGGACCGTCATCCCCGGCGATGAGCGCGCCTGGACCGGTCAGCAGACACGCCAGCAATACGAGCCGCATCATCAGACTCCGTTTCGCCACGACGAATCGATTTTTCCACAGGTAGTTCAGAGCCATGTTCATTTTTTCATTCGGTTCCTGACGCCAGATGTTTCATTGGGGTCGCAATGGGATCACATTGGGGTCGTATTGGGATCAATTGGTGGCGCCGACTGGTGGTGGCGCTGTCAGTGGTTGTGGTGTTCATGGCCTTCTGGAGGCTTGTTGCCGCCGACCGCCTCCCGGACCTCGGCCACCACCGGCAGTTCGGCACCGTCGGAGAAGGTCAGGGTGAGGGGTACCCGGTCTTTGGGGTGCAGGGGTTTTTGCGGGCCGATCAGCATGATGTGCAGACCGCCCGGAACCAGTTGGATCTGGGCGCCGGGCGCGACGGGCACCGAGGCTTTGGCCCGCATCTGGCTTTGGCCTTCGTGTTGCACGGTTTCGTGCAGTTCGACCTTGGCAAACAGGGGACTCTTGGCGCCCACGAGGTTTCTTGGGGTGGCGCCGGTGTTGTGGAGGGTCATGTAGGCGGCCTGGGTCTGCGCGACCGGGGGAGCGGCCCGCACCCAGGGATCCAGTACGTGCATGGTCTCTGCGGCCCAGGCCGGACTTCCGCCCAGCAGGGTTCCCAGCAGCAGTGAAGCCAGCAATGCATTCAGGCGTTTCATGGGGATTCTCCATAATGTTTGCGAATTTTGCCGAACAACTCGGCGATGATGGCCGGTTGGTGCATCTGGGGCTGAAACAGGGCGACGAACTGTCCCTTCGGATCCAGCAGGAAAAAGACCGAGGAGTGGCTGATCAGGGAGGAGTCGTCCCCCTTGTCCGATGGGGAGGGCAGAACGTAATAGGCGCCCAACTGTTTGGAAAAGGCGCGGATCTGCTCCTGGGGACCGGTGACCCCGAGAAATTCGGGATGAAAATAGGGCACGTAGGCCTTGAGCAGTTCCGTGGTGTCCCGTTGGGTATCCACGGAGACGAACACGCCCTGGATCGCTGCGAGACCGCCGGGTTGTTTTTCCAAGAGCGCGTACACTTCGGCCAGAAGGCCCATGGAGACCGGGCAGACATCCGGGCAGTGGGTATAGCCGAAAAAGAGAAACGTCCACTTTTTGAGCAGACGTTGGGGATCGAACGGGCGATTTTCGTGGTCGGTCAGCGCAAACGGCTGCAATGCGCGCGGGGAGGGGAGCAGGACGCCGATCAGGTCTTTGTCCATGGTCAAGGAGGGATCGGGACCGGGGCCGGTGAGGGCGCTGTGGATGCGGAGTCCGATCAGGCCCAGTCCCGTTCCGCCCAGCAGAGCCAGTATGGCTTGGCGGCGGGAGATTTTTTGCGGCAGGAAGTTCATGCGCCCGGGCTCTCCTCCGTGGTTGTGTGGATGGAACAATCTGATCTTTGTGAAGAAATCGGATTGTTCTCAAGAATGGTCCCTTGTCAACCGATTGGACGCATTCTAGCCTTTTTCCACTCCATAAGCCACCCCCCCCGTGGGCGGGCAGGGGAGAAAACCGTTATCAACCCCCATCATGCCAGGAATGCACGCCCATGACCGCCCTTGCCGCGCCTACGCCCCATGCCGTCATGCGGGCGGTGATTTTCGATCGGGGGTTGGCTTGGTTGGATCCGGCCCGACCGGTGCCGGTTCCCGGCCCGGGCGAGGCGTTGATCCGGGTGGTGCTGGCCGGAGTGTGCGCCACGGATCACGCGCTTTTACGCGGTTACGCGGATTTTTCCGGGATTCCGGGTCATGAGTTCGTCGGTCTGGTGGCGTCCGCTCCGGATGAGCCCGCGTGGGAGGGAAAACGGGTGGTGGGGGAGATCACCGTGGGATGCGGTCGGTGCGTTCCCTGTCTGAATCGGGATCGGGGCCACTGCTTGAACCGTGGCGTGGTGGGGATCCGTCATCGGGACGGGGTGTTCGCCGACTGGGTGACTCTGCCTGTGGTCAATCTGCACGCCGTGCCCGCTGGCGTCGGGGATCGGGCGGCGCTGTTTGTCGAACCACTGGCGGCGGCGCTGGAGATCGTGCAGCAGACCTATGTGCGTCCCACGGACCGGGTGGCGGTGGTCGGGGATGGCAAACTGGGTCTGCTGGTGGCCCAGGTGCTGGCCTTGACCGGTTGCGAGTTGACCCTGATCGGCCGTCATCCCCGTCCGTGGCTGGAGGCGCGGGGCATCGGGGTGCGGGAGGCCTCCCGGCTTGCCGAGGGGTGGCGGGCCGATCTGGTGGTGGAGTGTTCCGGCACCCCGGAGGGGTTGACCCTGGCCCGGGGTCTGGTGCGCGCCCGGGGGCGGCTGGTGTTGAAGAGTACCCACGCGGCGGCGACGGCTGTGGATCTGGCCTCCTGGGTGGTGGATGAGATCGTGGTGCTGGGGTCTCGTTGTGGTCCGTTTCCGGCGGCGCTGCGTCTGCTGGAACGCGGGCTTGTGGTGGTGGAACCCCTGATCGGGGCGATCTTCTCCCTGGATGACGCCATGGGAGCCTTGACGAAAAGTCGGGAGAAGGGCACGCTGAAGATCGTTTTGCAACCGTGACGGCTGTTGCGTCCGGGTTCTCCTTACCTTGAAAGTGCGGAGTCGCGTGCATGTCCATCCGGTATGATCTGGTGATTTTCGATTGTGACGGCACCCTGGTGGACAGTCTGGACGGGATCGTGCGTTCGGTCAATCTGGCGCTGGTCGAGGTGGGACTGGAGGAGGCGTTGCCACGGGAGCGGATCGCCGGGGTGGTGGGACTCTCCTTGTTCGAGGCGATGAGCGTGCTGTTGCCCGAATACTCTCCCGAATGGCGCGCCCGCGCGGTGGCGGCCTACAAGAGTCATTATCAGCGTTTGGCCGACGGTGGCGAGTTGACCACTCCGCTGTTTCCGGGGGTGCGGGCCACTCTGGAGAGTCTGCGGGATCACGGGATCACGATGGCCGTGGCCACGGGCAAGTCGTTGCGCGGGCTGGAGCGCACGGTGCGGGAGCAGCGTTTGCAAGGGTTTTTCGAGGTGCTGATGACCTCGGATCACGCGCCGAGCAAACCCCATCCCGCCATGATCGAGCAGATCCTGGCCGCCACCGGAGCGGCGGCCAACCGGTCGCTGATGGTCGGGGATACGGTGTTCGACCTGGAAATGGGGCGCCATGCGCGGGTTGAGACAGCGGCGGTGACGTTCGGTTGTCACGACCGGCGCCGACTGGCGGAGGCGGCTCCGGATCACTGGCTGGATCGATTGCCCGAATTGTTGCCGATTGTGGGGATTTGAGAGCCAAAGCCTGTCGTGTGCGGGCGTGTGCGTTTGGGGAACAGGGCCGGAGGGGAGGCATGGGACACGGTGCGCTGGGTTGGTTGATGATGGCCGTGTTGCTGATCGGGTCTGGATCCTGGGCGTGGGGGGAGCCGGTGCTGCGCCACTGCATCGATGCCCGTGGCCGGACCATCCTGAAGGGAGAACCCTGCGCGCCGGGGGAACGCGACCGCAATCCCCTGCCGCCGGATGAGGTGATTCCGTTGCTGGCCAAGGGATCCCATGGCCAGTATTGGATTTCGGTCTTGGTCAACAACCGGATCACGGTGGATTTCCTGATTGATACCGGGGCCAATGTGGTGGCCTTGCCGATGGATGTCATCGACCGGATGACGGTACAGGGATTGATCCGGCCCGAAGACTGGTTGGGCATGGCGGTTTCGACCCTGGCGGACGGCTCCAGCGGTCGTCACGCCGTGGCCCGGCTGGACAGTCTGCGTATCGGCAGCCGGGAGCTGCATCAGGTGGCGGTCACCGTGACGCCGAGCAAGGGATTGCCGCTGCTTGGCACCCCGGTGCTGGAGCAGCTCGGGGCCTGGCGCATCGATCCGAAGAAACGTCAGTTGCTGATTCTCCGTCAACCCGGCGACGACACCGGATCGGCGACGCCGGAGCGGGGGAGGGGGGTCGAAAAACCGGTGGCCGCTCCGCTCGACACGCGCGGTTCCGATCCGCGTCAGCCTGTGTCGCGGGCCGGGAAACCGGTGGACGGTCCGGTCGGCAAGCGTGGCCCGTCCCCGAATGGCCCGTCCCCGAAGGGTCTGCCGGCGCCGGAGGTCGGTCAGGGTCCGGCGGAGCGGAAGAGTCTGCCGGCGCGTTCCGGACAGCCGTCGGAGCCGGTCCGGAACGCGCCCGGAGTGGGCAAGACCTTGAGACAGTGCTGGCGGGCCGATGGAACCACCTATCTGGCGGTTCCCCCCTGTCCTCCCGGCGGGGAGGTGGTGCCGCTCACTGGCAGAAGTAGTGAATGACCGAGTTGTTTTCTTCCAGCACCACGAAGGTGTGAATGCACCCTTTGCCATCCTTGGGATAGTACAGATAGCCTTCCGAGGCGGAACGGCCTTTCATGGTGACATCCAGGATCATGTTGGGTTGGCCGAAGCGGTTGATCAGTTCCTTGCCCGTGGAGCCGACGAGGGTTTCCGGCTTGCCGGTGGAGGGATGGGCCGTGGGCGGGGTCGGTTTGGGCATCAGGGGGGGATGACCGGTTCGGGGGGTCTCCTGGGAGGCTGTTTTGCTGTCCCGTGGGGGTGATTTGGACTCCTGGACCGAGGCGGGGTTGCCCGGTGGTTGCGGGGAGGCGCTGTCCGTGGTGACGCAACCGGACACGAACAGGCCGGACAACAGGGCCATCTGGAATGCCTTCGCCATGTGTGTCATGTGTTTCCAATCATCCTTGCGAGTCGTTCATCCATCCGCCAGGATCCGGCTTTCGATGGCCTTGCGGATTTCGATCGCCTGACTGGTCGGTACTTGACAGGTGCCGGCCGCCGCATGGCCGCCGCCGCCGTATTGCAGACACAGGGAACCGATGTGGGTTTTCGAGGTGCGGTTGAAGATCGATTTGCCCAGGGCGTAGACCGTGGTCTTGCGCGTCGGACCCCAGAGGATGTGCAACGAGATGTTGCATTGGGGGTAGAGGGCATAGATCATGAACCGGTTGCCGGGAAAGATGGTGTCGTCGTGACGCAGATCCAGCACGGCCAGATTGTTGTGTATTTTGGTGCGGGTTTGGATCTGGGTTTTGAACAGCTCTTCTTGTTCGAAATAGAACTCGGTCCGTTCGCGCACATCCGGCAGGGCCAGCACCTCGTCCACGGTGTGACGGCGGCAGTATTCGATCAGATCCATCATCAGGGTGTAGTTGGAGATGCGGAACTCCCGGAAGCGTCCCAGTCCGGTACGCGGGTCCATGATGAAGTTCAGCAGCATCCAGCCGGAAGGGTTGAGCACGTCTTCTTCCAGCAGTTGTCCGGAGTCGGCCTTGTCCACGGCGGTGAGGATATCATCCGGAACGTGGGGAAAGGTCTGTTTGCCGCCGAAATGGTCATAGACCACCCGTGCCGCCGACAAGGCGTCGGGGTGGATGATGTGATTGTCGCAAACCTGATTGCCGGCCCGTTCCAGTTCGCTGGCATGGTGATCCAGCACCAGATGGGCGCCCGGCACATAGGGGAGATTGGTGATGATATCCCGTGCGGTGATGGGGATTTTGCCGTCCTGCATGTCTTTGGGCTGGACGAACAGGATATCGTCGATGATGTCCAGTTCGCGCAGCAGCATGGCGCTGACCAGTCCATCGAAATCGCTGCGCGTGACCAGGCGGTATTTTTGCGGTTGAGGCATGAAGCGGCTCCTGGGGCCAAGAGGGTGGATCCTCATTTTCGTAATGCAAGTATAGGGGATTTTTTTCATCCGATCCATTGCTAAAATCGGTCTTCAGCCTTTCGTGGCCGGATCCGATGGGCATAGAATGGGCCTGTGGCAAAGGGGGAGGCGCGCACGGCTTGGATGGTCGCGTCGGATTGGCGAAGGGACAAACGGGGAGGAAGGCAGCTCATGTCGAACGGATCGGAAACACCACAACGGGCTTACGGGGTGGCCACCACGGCCTTGCACACCGGTCGGGAGACCACGCCGGAGCGGGAGAACAGTCCCCCGCTTTTTCTGACATCGAGTTTCCGGTTCGACTCCGCCGAGCAGGCGCGCGCGGTTTTCGCCGGAGAGGAGGAGGGCAATCTCTACAGCCGTTTCACCAATCCCACCGTGGCCTTGTTCGAAGAGCGGGTCGCCGCCTTGGAAAAGGCGGAACACGCGGTGGCGGCGGCCAGTGGCATGGCGGCGGTGACCATGGTGTTTCTCTCTTTTCTGTCTGCCGGGGATCATGTGGTGATCAGCCGTTCGGTGTTCGGTTCCACCACCAACATCGCCAACACGCTTTTGAAGCGCATGGGTATCGGCGTCACGCGTGTGCCTTTGTCCGATCTGGAGGCCTGGGAGGCGGCGGTGACTCCGGCCACCCGTCTTTTCTTTCTGGAGACACCGGCCAATCCCACTTTGGAAATGGTGGATCTGGCCGCCTTGGCCCGTCTGGGTCGGGAACGGGGCATTTTGGTGGTGGTGGACAATGTGTTGTGTACCCCGTGTTTGCAACGTCCTTTGGAGTTGGGCGTGGATCTGGTGGTCCATTCGGCCACCAAATACATGGATGGCCAGGGGCGCGTGCTGGGCGGCGTGGTTGCGGGCGGGCGTAAATTATTGATGGATCATGTATTTCCTTTGTTGCGCAACACCGGTTCCTCGTTGTCGCCGTTCAACGCCTGGGTGTTGTTCAAGGGGTTGGAGACCCTCCCGTTGCGCATGGAGCGGCATTGCGACAATGCCGAACGGGTGGCGGCCCATCTGGCGGCGGTGCCCGGACTGGGGGGGGCGGTCTTGTATCCGGGGTTGCCGGACCATCCCCAGCGGGAGTTGGCCGTGCGGCAGATGCGTCGTTTCGGAGCCATCGTGTGTGTGGATTTGGGCAGCCGGGAGCGTGCCCACCGCTTCATGAACGGTCTGAAGTTGGCGATCATCACCGCCAACCTGGGGGACAGTCGCACCCTGACCACCCATCCGGCCACCACCACCCACGCCAAGCTCACGGACGCGGAACGCCAGGCGGCGGGAATCACCGAAGGTCTGGTGCGTTTGTCCATCGGTTTGGAGGATGTGGAAGACATCCTGACCGACCTGGATCAGGCCCTGGAGTCCTCCCTCTAGCCCTTTTCATCCCCTGCGCTTGGCAAGGGTTGCACCCGCATGCGCCTTGAGTCATCTTAAGGGGAAGTCTAGGTTGACGGGTTCATTTTTCCAATCGCGATTAGGGAGGATTCAATCATGGCAGAGCCGATTCGTGTGGCAGTGACCGGAGCCGCTGGTCAAATTGCCTACAGTGCGATTTTTCGTTTGGCTTCGGGTGCCGTTTTCGGGCCTGACCAACCGGTTCATTTGAGTTTCTTGGAAATCACACCTGCCATGAAAGTGCTGGAAGCGGTCATGATGGAGTTGGACGACTGCGCGTTTCCGACCCTGGTCGGCATGGACGCCAGCGATCAGGCCGATCAGGCGTTCGATGGTGTCAACGCGGCCTTGTTGATCGGTTCCCGTCCCCGTGGACCGGGTATGGAACGGGCGGATCTGATTCGGGTCAATGGACCGATTTTCGTGGGTCAGGGCAAGGCGCTCAACCGGGCGGCGGCGGATCTGCGGGTGGTGGTGGTGGGCAATCCCTGCAACACCAACTGTTTGATCGCCATGCGCAACAGCGATGTGCCCAAGGATCGTTTTTCCGCGATGATGCGTTTGGACTACAACCGTGCCAAGACCATGCTCGCCAAGAAGGCCAATGTCCCCGTGACTGCGGTCACCAATCTGGCGGTGTGGGGCAACCATTCCAACAACCAGTATCCAGACTTCGAAAACGCCCGCATCCAGGGTCGGCCCCTGTCCGAGGTGATCACCGACGAGGATTGGCTCAAGAACACCTTCGTTCCCGATGTGCAGACCCGTGGCGCTGTGGTCATCAAAGCCAGAGGCTCTTCGAGCGCGGCTTCCGGGGCCATCGCGGCGTTGGATCATCTGTTGTCTTTCCGTCAGCCCACCCCCGCAGGGGATTGGTTCGTGGCGGCGGTGCTGTCCGAGGGGCAGTACGGAGTGGATCCGGGTCTGGTCTTCGGTTATCCCTTGCGTCTCAAGGGGGATCAATGGGAAGTGGTGGAAGGTCTCACCCTGTCGGATTGGGGACGCGCCAAGTTCGACGCGGTGCTCAACGAGTTGCGCCAGGAGCGGGAAGTGGTCAAGGATCTGTTGTGATCCTTGAAGGGCGCATTCCGCTTTTGTGTCGGTTCAGCATGAACGGGAGCAGGTCATGAAATACGTCATTTTTCTAGGGGATGGCATGAGTGATCGTCCTCTGGAGGCCCTGGAAGGTCGCACGCCCTTGATGGTTGCCCGCACGCCCAATCTGGACCGCATGGTTCGGGAGGGGGTGGGGGGATGGACGCTCAACACGCCGGATGGTTATTATCCGGGCAGTGACGTGGCCAATCTGGGGGTGTTGGGGTACGATGTGACCCAAAGCTACACCGGGCGCAGTCCGTTGGAGGCGGCGGCCATGGGGGTGGATCTGGGGCCGAATGACGTGGCCTTCCGTTGCAATCTGGTGACTTTGGGCAGCGATTTCTCCGTGATGGAGGATTTCTCCGCCGAGCATATTTCGTCGGCGGAGGCTGCCCGGATCATCGACACGTTGAACGAGCGGTTGGGTTCGGAGCGTTTCCGGTTTTATCCGGGGGTGAGTTATCGTCATTTGTTGGTGTGGCGGGACGGGGGGGATCGGTTGAACAGTCGGCCTCCTCATGACATCACCGATCGTCCCATTGCCGGTGCGCTTCCCGAGGGGTTGGACGCCGAGCCTATCGAGGCGTTGATGCGGGCCTCTTGGACTTTTCTGGCGGATCATCCGGTCAACCGGGAGCGGGTGGCCAGTGGCAAGCGGCCAGCCAACTCCATTTGGTTGTGGGGGCAGGGGCGCAAGCCGTTTTTGCCGTCTTTCCGGGAGCGATTTGGCAAGAGTGGCGGGATCATTTCGGCGGTGGATTTGATGCGGGGCATTGCGGCGCACATCGGGTTTGACGTGTTGCATGTGCCGGGTGCCACCGGGTGGATCGATACCGATTACGAGGGCAAGGCGCGGGCTTGTTTGCAGGGTTTGGAAGAGCGGGATTTGATGTTTGTGCATGTGGAGTCTCCGGACGAGGCCGGGCATGCGGGGCGTTTGGATTACAAGTTGCAGGCCATCGAGGATTTCGATGCTCGTTTGGTGGGTCCGGTGTTGGAGGCCTTGGCGGCGCGGGGAGCTTTTCGCGCGGTGGCTTTGCCGGATCATCCCACGCCATTGGTGACCAAGACCCATGATCCGGGTCCAGTGCCTTTTGCGTTGTGTGGTCACGGGATTGTGCCGGACGCCAACACGGCTTATGACGAGGGGTTGCTGACGACCGGATCGTTGACCTTTGCGTCGGGGATCGAGTTGATGCCGTATTTTCTGCGGCACGGCGTGTGAGTGGACCGGACTGGACTGGACTGCTTTCATTATTAAAAAGAAAGAAGGGGTCTGGGGAATTCATTCCCCAGGACTTTTTTTCTTTTGACTTTATTCTTTGATCTTTTGATTTTTTGATCTTTTGCGCGCTTTTACCCAAGCTTTTTTCGCCGCAGGCGAAAAAAGGCGCAGCGCGCGCCAGAGCAACCGACGCACCAAACACCAGCACACCAAACACCAGCACACCAAACACCAGCACACCAAACAAAACAATCAAATCACCCCATCCTGAAGGTTGCCAATTGTTTTGAATTTTCAGAAAGCGTGGGGATTTGTAAAGTCGTGAGGATTTTGTAACAGCCTGGAGATTTTGATACCCCCTCACCACACGCTTTGCCGATTGGGAGTTCGTGTGGTGAGGGGGTTCAAGCGGTACTGCCGAGTTTTCCGGAAAGGGGATTATTCGGCTTCGGGGGTGCGGGACACCTGAGTCCGGATGCGGGCCTGGAGGCGACGCATGGGCTCGCTGAGGGTGTCTTGAGCGGTTTGCAGCAGGAAGTTGTCCAGGCCACCGGCCTTGTCCACGGAGCGGAGGATTTCGGTGGGGACACTGATGCAGAAGCTTTGGCCCAGGGCCATGCTGAACAGCGCACGCTTTTGGATGTTGGGCAACCAGGCGTGTTTGGTTCTCCGGTGGGAATGGGAGACCTTGTAACCGATTTGCGGGGCTTTTCCCCCCAGAGTCAATTTTCTCACGAAATACTCTCCCGAGAGCTGGCGAAGAGGGTTGAAGTTCCGGAATGGACCATTAAAAAGAGAAGCATCGCACAATTCTCACCGCCATGCAAGGTCTGCTTCCACGATTTTGCGAAGAGCGGCGATTAACGTTGCCTTGGTGTTGGGAACGGTGGCACAATGGGGTTCGTGGGATTGGGGATGGATGGGGTGCGCGTGCGTGCGGGGTGTGCGTGGAGGGGTGTGATTTTTCGTGGATTTCGGCGAGGGAGGCAGGGGCATGGGTGTCATCGACGTGGAAAAGAGCATGGCCCATTTGATGCGAGAGCACCCGGGATTGTCCAGGCTTTTGGCGATCAAGGGGATCGATTGCGGTGAGTGTTTGGCCTCCGAGGTGGATACGTTGGCGGATGTGGGGCGCATGTATGGTCTGGACCTGAAGGTCTTGATCGCGGAAATCCATGACCTGGATGAAAGCGAAGGCGCGCGTTCATGAAGCAAAGGGGCGCGTTTAATTTTTCGCGCGTGTTGAAAGAGCCTCTGGAAAGGAATCCGGAAGTGTGGTAAACTGATTTTGGTGGGTCGCAAAGGATTTTCCCGCAGGCAGTTCATGGCGGTCATTTCACGGCGTTTACCTTGAAATCATTTATAAAAATTTCGGATTGATCCTGGGTGCGCAAGGTTCTATGTCCCAAGCGTTCGCGCGGTTGCGCGTCGGCGGGCTGAAAGGACGGCGCGTCTTGGGGCGATCGTGGATGTCTGACGATTGATCCGGGTCGTCAGTGCGGAGGCATTGGGTGATGAAACCATTGTTGGAAGGGTGCGGGCGCATGGCATGGGTCCGTCTGGGATGGCTGGGACCGGTGATCGGTCTGGGCCTGGCCGGATGCGTGGCCCTGGGACCGGTGAGTCCGGATGCCGTCAGTTCCGCTCCGGGCGCGGAGCAGAGCGCGCCTGCGAACCCGAACGAACAGACCGCCAAGGCCCCTGCCCCGGAAGGGGCCGCCCCGGACAAACCCCAGTCGGATGGGGTGTATTATTATTATGTCCTGGGTCACATGATGATGGGGGACCGGCGCTGGGAAGAGGCGGAAAAAGCCTTCTTGCGCGTGGCCGAAGGGGATCCCAAATCGGTGGAGGCCCGCCTGATCGTCTCCCATCTGGCCACCCAGCGGGGAGATCTGGCGCTGGCGGTCACCCACGCCCAGGAGGTGGTCGCCCTGGATCCGGAAAACAGCAAGGCGCGTCTGCTGCTGGCCGGACTGCTCAACGCCTTGGAAAAATTTCCCGAAGCCGCCACGCAGTACGAACTGCTCCTCAAGAAGCAACCCGATCATCTCTCCGCCCGTCTGATGCTGGCCCAGATCCATGGTCGCCTCAAGGATCCCGCCAAGGCCAGAAACGCGCTGGCCCCGCTGTTCGGCAAGCCGGAGCTGGCCTGGAAGGCCAATCTGGCTCTGGGCCGCGCCTATGTGCATGTGCCGGATCTCAAGAAATCGCTGGAATACTTCCGCAAGGCCCGCAAACAGGCGCCGGATCAACTCGAACCGGTTCTGGCTCTGGGGGCCGCGTTGCAAGAGATGGAACGACCCAAGGAGGCCGAAGCCATCTATCGGAATTTCCTGGCCCGCAATCCGGAAAGCGAAACCATCCACAGTCGGCTGGGCCGTCTGCTGCTCACCCAGGAGGATCGCGCCGCCGCTTTGGAGGAGTTCCGCACCATCGCCCGCCTGTCTCCGGGCAGTGTCCAGGCCCGTTTGACCTCGGCGTTGATCCTGATGAGCCAGCGCCACTACGAAGAGGCGCTCCAGGAATTGCGTCTGGCCGAGGCGGCCCGTCCCGGCAACAGCGGCGTGGCCTATTACATCGGTCAGACCCTGGAGGGGTTGGATCGGGTCAAGGAGGCGCGCGCCGCTTATGAACCCATCAAACGCGACGAGCCGTATTACGTGGAAGCCCAGGTCCGCATCGCGTTTCTGGACGCCTATGAAAAGAAAGGCAAGGAGGCCGTGGCCCGCTTGCGGGAGCTGAACACCGCCCACCCGGACCGCATCGAGGTGCTGCTGGCCTTGACCGTGATCTTGTTGCAAGAAGAGGAGTATGGCGCGGTGCTGGATGCCGCCTCCAAGGGCTTGACGATCGCGCCGGAACAGAGCCGTTTTCTGTTCAACCGCGCCATGGCCCTGGACAAACTGCAACGCTGGCCCGAGGCCGAACAGGACTTGCGCCAGTACATCGACAAGAATCCGGATGATGCCCATGCCCTCAATTATCTGGGATATACCTGGGCTGAGCGCAACGAAAAGCTCGAAGACGCCCACAAGCTGATTTTCAAGGCCACCCAACTGGCGCCGGGAGATGGCTTCATCCTCGACAGTCTGGGCTGGGTGCTGTTCCGGATGAACCGGCTGGACGAATCGTTGACCCGCATGCGGGAAGCCGTGCGCATGGAACCCAAGGATCCCACCATCCGGGAACACCTCGGGGATGTGCTGGCTGCGTCCGGGCGCATCAAGGAGGCGCTGATCGTCTGGCGTCAGGCCCTGGAAATGAACATGGACAACGAAGCGTTGCGGGTCAAGATCGAACGTACCGCCCAATCCGGGGACGGGGGCGTCAAAGGTTCCAATGTCCGCAACACCGGCGAAAAGAACAGCGACAAGGGTACGTCTCCCGCAGGAGGCGAGGCGCGTTGAACACGCTGCGGCGTCGGAGTCCGCTGGCCTGGATTCTCGCGTTGGGAATGGCGGGGCTGTCGCTGGCTTCCTGCTCTTTTTCGACCGGACCGGATCTGGACCCGGAAGCGCAGACCGTCTCCGGGGCGGTGATCGTCGAGCGTTATCTGGCGGATCAGACGGCCAGACGCCAGGGACCGTCCCACTGGGCGGTGGATGGGGTGCTGGATCTGGAGACCCCGGAGCAGGAACGGCGCAATCGCATCGACCTGCTGGGCAGCGGCTGGGAACGGGTGCGTCTGCGGGTGCAAGGACCGTTCCGGCAGGTGGCCGGGGAACTGCTCGCCCGTGGAGACCGGGTTCGCTGGGTCGATCCGGAAAAACGGGCCGTGATCGAGGTTCCGGCCTCGGCGGCGGGCCTGGGCCATCTGCTTGGGGTGCCGATCGCTCCGGAACGGCTGTTTCAGGTGATCATGGCGCGGGCCTCCCGGCTCGCCTCCACCGGACCGTTTCCCCTGGAGCGCACCGGTGGCGTGACCGTCACCACCCGTGACCACGAACGTCTGCAACTCGATCCCACCCATGGACGTCTGCTGGAACGCAGCGGCGCGGCCCGCTCCGGCGCTCCCTATCGGGTGGCCTACACCTGGCCGCAGGAGGCGTCTCCCGCGCAGACCGGCGGGCTGATCATGCCTGAGCGGATCCTCATCACCCTGGAAAAACCCAAAGTACGGCTGGAATTTAGGTTCAATACCTGGCGGTTTCCCGCCGCCGGTCTGGCGGAAACGGCTTTCGATCAGGCCTTGCGCTCCGGATTTTCCCTCTCCCGCCCCCTGGACCCCAAACCGTGAACCCTGCTGCGGCCACGGAAATACCGGCCACCACCACTTGGCTGGCACCGGCCAAGGTGAATCTGGCCTTGCGGGTGGTGGGTCGGCGCGAGGACGGGTACCATCGTCTGGAATCGCTGATGGTCTTTTTTCCTCTGTATGATCAACTGGAGATCACGCCGGTCGCCGGGGGGGCGCTGGAACTGGATTGCCAACCGGCGGTGACCGGCTCTCCGGAAGAGAATCTGGTGCTGCGCGCCGCCCGTCTGCTGGCCCGCGCCACCGGGGTTGGCCACGGGGCGCGGATCAAACTGCTGAAACGGATCCCGGATGGGGCCGGACTCGGGGGGGGGTCGTCGGATGCGGCCTTGACCCTGCTGGCGTTGAACCGGCTGTGGGGCCTGAATCTGGGCCTGGAGACGTTGATCGAGCTGGGCGTCTCCCTCGGGGCCGACATCCCGTTCTTTCTTGGCGGGCGTTCCGCCCTGGTGGAGGGAGTGGGAGAACGGTTGACCCCTTGTCCGCATCCGTTGTCCGGGGCCATGGTGCTGCTGTTTCCGGGACAAGGGGTGGCCACCCGTCAGGTGTTTCAGGCGTTGTCCGGGCGCCATCCCCACCGGGAACGCCCGCTGGGCATGCCGGGAGCCGACGCGAATCTGGCCGACTGGCTGGAAAACGATCTGGAAATCCCGGCCATGGAATTGTTGCCGCAGATCGCTCAGGCCCGCGCGGCCCTGCTGGAGGCGGGAGCCGGTGCCGCGTTGATGACCGGCAGCGGCTCCACTGTTTTTGGACTCTTTCCGGATGCAAAGGGTGCCGATCGGGCGGCCGGAAAGCTGGCCGCGCGCCATCCCGCGTGGCGTCTGTTCGCAGGTGGCATCCTCAACCGGCATCCGTTCTTCGGTTGAAGGCCGCGAGAGTCGGAATCCCGGCCCCGGTCAACATCCACCCTTTTCAGCCGCTGCGAAATCCTGTAGTATGACTGTCCATGGTGGGCCGTCGCCAAGCGGTAAGGCCCCGGATTTTGATTCCGGCACCCCCAGGTTCGAATCCTGGCGGCCCAGCCATTCACACAGACCAAGGCGCCAGCCCTGGTTTTTCGTTCGTTCCCGTCCGGGGATCGATCCCCCCACGCTTGATTGTCTTAGGCCCTTCCTGGCTCTCCGTCCGGGCGTTTCATGCTGTGTTCCCGTTGGCTCTTCCCGCTCTTGCTTGTCTGCGAGCAGAAAGGCCCGCTTTTCATATCGGCTTGATCGCCCGGATGGTTTTGACCACATCCAGAAACACCGGATTGACCGCTTCCACCCGGAATCCGGCCCGGATCACATGGGCCACCGTGTCCCGGTTCATCTCCGGTCCGATATGGCGGCAGACGGGATTGCACAGGTTCAGCAGCAGATTGAACGGAAAATAGTGGCTGCCGGTATGCTCGAACATGGCCAGTTCCGCTCCCGGCTTCATCACCCGTCGCAACGACGCCAACCCGGCCATGGGATCCGGCACCGAACAGAAGGTGCAGGAGGTGAAGACCTGATCGAACCAGCCGTCCGGATACTCCAACGCGGTGATATCCATGAGCCGGGCCTCGATCCGACCCGGATAGGCCGCCACCCGTGGCGCGGCGCGCGCGAGCATGGCCGCGCTGATGTCGATGGCCACCATCTCCTGGCCGGGAGGAAAGAACGGGATGTCCAATCCGGTCCCCAGCGCGGCGAACAGGATGCGTTTTCCCGGCGTCATGCGTCCGAACAAGGCCCTTTTGGCCGGTTCCCAGCGCTTTTCCGCGCCGAAGGCCAGCCAATCATAAAAACGGGCCGTGCCATCCCAACGGCTGGAAGCGTTTTTTTTTGTCATGCGTCCGTCTCCCGATGCAACAGCCGATCCGCCATCCAGGTCACGCCCCAGGCCAGCAGCCCGCATCCGGCCCCCCAGGCCAGCAGGGTGCCGCTTTCTTGCCGCAAACCAGGCACCATGCTGGGCAACATGCTGCTGATCATGCTGCCCAGCATCACCGGCACCATCACCTCCAGGGCCCCGAACAGCACCAGAAACGGCGGCATGGCCACCATGACCGCCACCATGCCCACGATCATGCCCACCACCATTTCCACGGCCATGGGCCAGGTCGAAGGGAGCAGTCCGGCCACCCAGGCCGCCCAGGCCGACAGGCTTGCGCAGGCCAGCCAGTCGCCGATCAGAAAGTAGGCTCTTTTTTCCATGTCTGTCTCCGGGTTGCCGTCGTTTCCGCGTCGCGCATGTCGAGCATCCATTGATCCAACGCCATCCGCGCCGCCCGCGCCGCGTGGGCGAACTCCTGAATGCGGGGCGCGCACGGTTCCGGCAGGGTGTTTCGCGCCTCGTCGGCCAGCCGTTCGGCCAACCGGGACAAGGCTTCCATGCCCAGATGGGCGGCGCTGCCGGAGATGCGGTGCGCCACATGCGACAAGCTTTCATGATCCCGGTTGGCGCACGCCAGCGTCATCTCCTGGAGCGTTTCGGCCTCCACGGCGTGAAATTTCTGGCAGATCTCCCGAAAGCGCGCGTTTCCCAAAGACAGCGCGCCTTGTTGCAAGATGGCGGTGTTCAGGATCGGCAGGGGCCGGATGGGATCTGCTGCGCGCGGACGGGCAGAGTCGTGGTTTTCCAAAGTGGGGTGGTCGGGCGCGCTCAGCGCGCGACGCAGATGATTCAGATCCACCGGCTTGGTCAGCAGGGCGTTGGCACCGGCTTGCAAGGCGGCTTGCAACCGCTCCGGCACCGCGTCGGCGGTCAATGCCAGAATCGGCAGACCGGCCAGTCGGGTATCGGGCAGGGCGCGCACCGCCCGGATGATCTCGATTCCGTCCCGGTCGAGCAGACGCAAATCGGTCAGCAACAGGTCCGCCTTTTCTTCCTGGATGGTCGTCAGGGGATCTTGACCGGCGCGCGGAATGATCACCCGATGACCGTCTCCGGTCAAGAACTTCGTCAACAGGGCCAGACTCAGGAAGTCTTCTTCGAACAACAAGATGGAAAGGGCGCGTTGCGGAGGCAACAAGGCGGCCACCGTTTCCGTGGCCCGGTGGGCGGGGAGCGCGATGGGACAAGAGAGCGTGAACTCGAAACAACTCCCCTCCAGGGGATGGCTCTCCACCTGGAGCGAACCGCCCATCACCTCCACCAGAGTCTTGCAGATGGCCAGACCGAGTCCGGCGCCGCAGGCGTTTTCCGTGGAGGGGTGTTCGCCGAGAATGAACGGATCGAACAGCGTTTGCATCACCTCCGCAGAGATGCCGATGCCGGTATCCTCCACCGAAAACCGTAGCCTGCACGGTCCAGATTCGCTCTCCAGCCGCTGCAAGCGGGCGGTGATCTCCCCGTTTTCGGTGAAGCGGTTGGCGTTGGCCAGCAGGTTGAGCAGAATCTGGCGCAGACGCAGCGGATCGGCCAACACGGTCTCGATGGTCTCATCCACCAACGCCTCGACCCGGTTGCCCCGCTTGAACGCCTCCTCTTGAAACCAGGCCACCACGTCACGCAACAGATGCCCCGGATCCATGGGGACCGGTCGGGTCTGACAGTGGCCCGCCTCGATCCGGGCCAGATCCAGCATCTCTTCGACCAGACCCAACAGATGGTGTCCGGCGGCGTGAATGCGGTTGAGACGGTCGGTGAGCCGTTCCCGGCTCAGGTCTTCGAGTGGTTCGGTCAGGATCTGGCTCAAACCCAGAATGATGTGCAGCGGCGTGCGGATTTCATGACTGAAATTGGCCAGAAATCGGCTCTTGGCCAGATTGGCCGCAGTGGCGCGCGCTTCGGCCCGCTTGTGTTCCGCGATCTGGGTCTGGAGCGACTGGTTGAGCATCGACAGTTCATGGGCATGGGCGGCGATGCGTCTTTCGAAGGTTTCCCCCCGTTTGGCCAGATGTTCGAGAATCGCGGTCTGGGTCACCACGCCCAGAAAATCATCCCGTTCCAGCACGGCCAGCACCGGCAGCCGGTGGGTTTTCATCAGGGTGAAGACCCGCTGGATCTCTTCGTGGAGTCCGATGGTGGGTTTGGGACGCAGACAGTCCACCACCAGCGTGTGACCCCGCTCCAGAATGTCGTCGGCCACCAGCAGTCCCAGATAGCGTCCGACCCGTGTGACCACGAGAAATCCCTGTTCCAACAGCAGATCCTCCACGTCGTGAATCCCGGTCAAGGCATCCACGGTGGGGCAGGAACGGCGGATCAAGGGGTCAATGGTCATGGGGCTGGAGAATTCCTTCGATCCGGTCGTGGTGAATGCGCACCTGCAGAGTGATCCGCACGATCTCCCCTCGGGAGATGTGGGGAAAAACCCGTACCCGCAGAATGTCGAGGATCGTTGACAGGGACATCCGCTTGGTGATTTGCTTGTGCATCAGCAGGGCTTCGACCAGCGGATCCTCCGCTTCGATCCGTTCGGTAGTCGTCCGGGGTCATCAGTTCCATGCAGGTGCTGATGCCGGTCATGCTTACCGGACACTTTTTGGCCAGCACCAGGATATCGCGGAATGGTGGCAGGGAAACGGTTTCAAATTCAAGCGAGACGGTATAGCCGACGCCGCAGATCCTTTCAGGGCTCAAGGAGCTGTGGCCTGTGGTATGATTGCCGGACAGGTGCATGATGCTCTCCTTTCGTGCGTGGGCAGGCCGTGGATGGGGTTCGGCTGTGCTGTTGGCGATGCTGTGGGTGGGGGGGTGCGCTGCGGCGCATGCCAAGGATCCCTTGCCCATATCCCGGCTTTTCGAGGAGCCCTTCACTCCGCAAGACGCATCCGGACGTGGCGACAAGTGGACACGTCTCATGGCCGATCATGCCCAACGGCGTGCGGCGGAGTGGGAGAGCGATCTGGCCGCGATCCGGGATCTGCCGTTTCCGGCCCGTCTGCAAGCCGTGCAGGAACGGATCAACCAGCGGATCGTCTATCGGGATGATCCGGAAAACATCTGGAAAACTCCCATCGACGCCTACCGCACGGGCGGTGATTGCGAGGATTATGCCATCGCCAAGATGTTGTTGCTCCAAGAGAGCGGCTTTGCGGAAAAACATCTTCGTGTCGTCACGCTGGCTCCGGCCGCCCCGGCCTGGGTGCATCATGTAATTTTGATTGCCTGGTTGCAAGAGAAAATTTATGTGCTCGACTCGCCCAAGCGCACGCCGGGGAGTCGGGTGGTGGCTTTGGACGACTATCGGGACCGGGGGCGGGAGGTGGTGTGGGCCGCCTGGAACGGGGGTTACGTGGTGCGGGCTCCGAGTGGTGCGGGAGGGGATCCGTCGGCGACTCCTGCGCGGGGGGTGTTTGCCGGTGTGCCCAGCGGCGCGTTGCGGGTGATCTCCTACCGTCAGTTTCCGTTGCAGGAGAAACTGGCGCGCATCGCCGCCGACTGGCTGATCATCCATCCCTGGGAACCCCCCCTGACCCCGGCGGAGGTGGAACGGTTGCGGCTGTTGCGACGCTATTATCACGAACCGACCCCGGAACATTCCCAGGCGCTCACCGGTTACGAGGTGCGCAAGCTCGAAGAGTTGCGGCGGTTGCGTCAGGCGTTGTGATCCGGTACGCAGGCGGGGAACCGATCCGGCGGCGCCCGGCACGCCTCAGTCCGGCGTTTGGCACAAGGGCAGATACCAGTGATCCGGGTTGGGATCGATCCGTTGCCGATTGGCCAATTCCATCAGACAGCGCAGCACGACATCGTAGGATTGGTGGCAATAATGCAGGATCAGGGACAACTGGACCAGTTGTGCGTCGGATAGCATTTCCGGATGCAGGAAGTCGGCGACATAGACCATTTCCGCCACCAGGATCTGGTTGAGGGGAATGCGGGGATCTTGATTGATGATCAGTGGCTTGACGCACCAACGTTTCATCGTGAGCAGGGTGTGGGGAATCAGTCCCATGGAGCGCAGCAGCAGATCCAACTCTCCGAATGTGGGTTGATGGTGGTACAAGGGGATGAAGGGCACTTCCAACTGGATGACCGCCACTTCGGCCAGTTTGTCGCGACCATGTTCCAGCACCATTTTCTCGGAGCCGCAGGCATTGATTTTCAGATAGTCTATGGGGTCGATTTCCGGGATGTCGTCCAGGCGTCTGGTCTGGACGGGCAGACGTTGTTGCACCCGGGTCAATTGATCGAACACCTGAAACTGCGCGCAGACACGGGTATCGGGTTCTAAAAGGCTGGTCATCACGGAGGCGTGGCAGACCCGGAGCGTGTGGGTTTGACCGTCTGCCAACAGATCGGGCCGATAGGTTGCCTCCGTTCTCCGGTTGCGATTGAGCTGTTGCAGCGCCTCGGTCTGCGGTTCGAAGCCAATCAGTCGGGCCGCTCCCAGTGTCAGCAGCGGGCGGTAACAGGTGGTGTCGTCTTGCGGATTGGCGCCGATGTCGATGATGCGCGTCGGGTGTTCCGGGCGCAGGGTCTCGAACAGGGTCGGGTTCACGGAGTCGTTCAAGGAATGCGCACCAGCCGGAAGCCCAGATCCCCGAAGTTGCTTCTCGGATCGCCGCTGTTGCGTTGCGTGGGCTGGATGAATTCGGGACTGCTTTTGATGCTGCCGCCCCGGAACACCCGCAGGGCGCCTTCGAGTGGACCTTTGGGATTGCTTTTGGGGGAGATGGCGTAGTAGCGTTCGTCGTGTCGGTCCGAGACCCATTCCCAGACATTGCCGCTCATGTCGAACAACTGAAAGCCGTTGGGAGTTTTTTGTCCCACGGGGTGGATGTCGCCCCGGGCGTTGTCCGTGTGCCAGGCGACCAGATCCGGATCGTCGCCGCCGCAGTAGCGCTGTTTGGCGCCTCCCCGGCAGGCGTATTCCCACTCCGCTTCGGTGGGCAGACGGAATTTGTCGCCGCCACGGGCGTTGAGCTTGTTGATGAAGAGCTGCACCTGTTCCCAGGAGATGCCGTTCACCGGACAGTTCTCCCCGCAGGTGTTCAGCGAGGAGGGGTTGTGTCCCATGACCGATTCCCATTGGGTCTGGGTGACTTCGTGCTGGCTCATGTAGAACCAATCCACGCACACCTCGTGCCGGGGAGCGGAGCGGGGAGAGTCGTCGGATCCCATCTGGAAACACCCCTGGGGAACGATGACGAATTTCATGTTCAGGTATTGGTCCTGGCTCAGGTAGTACCAGGCCATGACCCCCAGCCAGCCGACGAGCGTGACTCCCAGAAACCACAGCAGTGGCTTGCGCACTTTGGAGCGGCCAGGATCCGGGTTCGGGTCATGGGGTTTGAATTTGGGTTGCTCCCGGGCCATGGAGTGGCCGCACCGGTAACAAAATTTGTTTGCGGGACCGCGTGTGTTGTCTTCCGGATCCGGACAGGGAAGTTCGACGCCGCACCGGGCGCAGAAATAGGCTTCATCGGGATGAATGCGTCGGCACTTGGGACATTCCATGGTGCGATCCCCCTGGTTGATCTGGCTGTTCGGTCACGGGTTTGTAGGTGTCGATGAGCGGGGATCATACACATCGGATCCGGTCGCGTCATCTGGAATCGTCTTGGCCGTGTCTGGGGACTTTTGTGCCGGGGGAGTCGGGGAAATCACCCGCCCACGCCACAACTCGTCGCGGCTCAGACAGGTCCACGCCCAACGGATCCAGCCGAGCAGCGCCGCCGCCAGCCACAACGACCACAGCAGCATCAACAGCCGATAGGCGGAGATGGGCAGGGAGATCACCTCGATGATCGGCCACTCCGCAGCGGTCCGGTCCTGGAACCATTGCAGCACCTGGGGCGTGGAGAGATTGCCCGCCACCTGCATGTCCGGAAAACCCAGCAGTCCGTGCCGGAAGATCTCTTCCAAAGAAGTCACGGCGGCCACGGTCCACAGCAGCAGAAAAATCTGCCGTCCGTTGAAGCGCCAGCGGCTGGCGCTCTCCGGATGGGCGCCGCGCCAGCCCATGAGCAGAAACCATCCCACCAGGATCAGGGCCGGCAGGGTCTCCACCGTGCTCAACCCCAGACCGAGCAGCGCCCAGTGCCGGGTCTTGAGGGGCAGCCACGGAATCCGTCCCAGCCCGGCGGCCAGCAGCAGAATGACCCCCAGCGCTCCCCAGTACAGCACCGCCGGACCCATGGTCGGTCCCCGCACCCACAGGATCCAGCGATCCGGAGGCAGGGTGATGCGCGCGGTGGCGTTCACTCCCTCCAGGCCCAGATCCGGACGCGGCATGACCAGTCGTTCGGTCATGCCCTCGGGTTGACGCCAGTGCAGACGCACCTCATGGCTCCCCGGCGCCACCGGCAGGGTCACCTGGCGTCCGTCCTGACGCAACGGCTCTTCCCGTCCATCGATGTGGGCGGAGAGCAGTTTGGCCGACTCCGGCAGACGGATGACATGCTGACCCCCGTGACTGGCTTGCAGGGTCATCCCCAGCGTGGCGTCCGTGGCCCGTTCGCCGGGCTTGATCGACAGTTCGGACCTCTCCAGGGTAAGCGTCGCTCCGTCCACGCCTTGAGGCCGCAAGACGCGGACGCGGACCTCTTCGCCGGGCCAGGGACGCCATTCCGGCTGGTGGCCGCCGGCGTCGTCGGTCATGGCGGTGACCGGAATGCCCTCCAGGGTCACATGCCACCAGGGCGCGGCCCGCAGACGCCAGATCTCGTGCCACAGGGTCTCGCGCGCAGCGCTCAGGATCAGTTGTTCACCCAGTGGCAGGGTGGAGTGCCACTGAAGCTGTTGCTGTCCGGGATCCAGACGCACCCGCGCTTTGCCCTCCGTCACCCGGATGCCGTGGGTGGTGACCGCCTCTCCGGCCAGCAGCGGCAGCTCCAATCCCACCGCGCTTTCTTCCCGGGTCACCCGCCGCACCTCGGTCTCCACCTCCCAGGTCAGACCCAGGGTGAGGCGTCGTTCCACTTCCAGATACGGAGGCAGCGACACCGCCTCGGACCACGCCGCCTCCCTGGACTCTCCGGCGCCCGGCGCGCCGGTGTGGATCCGCCTCAGTTGCCAAGTGGAGTCGATGGCGCCGTTGTCGTGAATCCCCTCCACCTTCCAGCTTTGACTGTCGGCCACGGCCAGTTTTGGTCCCAGGGGCAAGGAGAGTTGAACAGTTTCGCGCGTGGCCAGCGGACCTTCCAGCATCACGGCGTGAATGCCCGCCGGAATTACCATCCAGAGGGTTCCGGGACGATCCGCCGGTTGGTTCAGACGCTTGAGTTCAACCGCAGGCTTGCCATCCAGCCATACCTCCGTGGGCAGCCAGTGTCCCGCCTGTCCCGGCAGGGGCACGGCGACTTCGTTTGGCGCGTGGAACTCCAGATGCAGCCGCAGCCGCTCCGGATCCGCTTCCAGACGCAGACGGTTCAACGTGGCGCAGTCGGGCAGACAGGCCGGGGGTTCCAGCAGTCGGCTGCTCAAGGTGTCGAGCATTTTCTGATCCGGAATCGCTCCGGCCCAGCCGCTTCCCGACAGACCCAGCACCAGCAGCAGCATGGAGGCGCCTGCTCCGGCCCGGCCCGGCGGCGTCCGCAGGGCGGCAAGCTCCATCACCCGCGCCATCATGGCCAGGGCCAACAGGATCCGGGCCAGAATCACCAGCCGGTTCGCCCACGGCGGCAGCAGATACAGTCGCCACTCCTGATCGCGCGTCACCGGTCCGTTCCAGTGCAAAGAGACCTGATGCCAGTGCCATTGGGGCACGCCGGGACCGGTCTGGGCCACGGCCTTGGGATCCAGACCGGTCAGTTTGGCACGGGCCGGGGCCGGGGAAGAGGCGAGAGACACGGAAGAAGATGGCGCGTCGGGTTTGCCGGTGGCCGGGAGCGCTTTGGCCTTGGCGTGGATCTGCTCCCGGTGCCGGGCCTGATCTCGGGTCTGGGCCTGCTCCCGGTTTTTGGTTTGCTCCTGCTCCCGGGCCTGATCCCGTTCCCGGTTCTGGTCTGGCTCCAGGGCCGCCATGGCGGCTGGTGTCCGTTCTCCTTCTGGCGCCATCCTGGGTACTTCCACCGAACGGAGCGCTGTCGTGCGTTGCGGGGCGGCTTGTGGCATCGGCACGATGGCCTGATTCTTTTCCAGTTGGGGATGGATCCCCTGGCGGGCCTGATCGATGAGAAAAGGCAGCAGCAGGGCCGCCATCACCAGCCACGCGCCCATCCGCCACGCGCCCAGCAGTCGGGCGGGCCAGCCGTTTGCCGGAACCACCCGCAGCGCGGCCACGGCCCCCATGATCGCCAGCAGACTCCACGCCAGGGCCGGTTGCTCCGGGTGGATCAGTCCCAGCGCGACCAGGGCCACTCCGCCCCACACCCGGCCCCACAGACGCCCGGCGGCCAGGGAGACCACCAGTGTCAGAAAGAAATCCAGCAAGGTCCACTGACCGATCCAGGTGGCGTCGCTTCTGTCCACCCCGGTGGCGTGCAACAGACGCCATCCCGGCGGCAGATGGGCCGTGCCGGTCACCTTCTGGAAATCCTGATTCCACCCGGTGGCCGGAATCACCCCGCTGTCCAGAGGCAGGCGGCTTTCCGCGCTCACCTTCACCTGCCTGTCCCGCAGTTCCACCCCGCTCCGGGTCGAGTCGGGCATGCGGGTGATGAATTGATTCTCCCCGTCGATCATCACCCGGCCCAACGCCATGGGAGGATTCATCTCCAGTCGCCAGGAACCCATGCCTGTCCCCTGGATCCGATCCTGGATGGTCCACCCCGCGCCGGAAAAGTCCAGCCACAAGGTGCGGTGCAGGGTCATGCGCTCGGGCAGTGGATCGCTGGCGCCCCGTTTCGTTTCCAGTAGTTCCATCCGGTCTCCGGGCCGCATCCGATAGGCCGGATAGGTGTGCCACGCCTGGGGCAGCGCGGTCTGACGGGGATCCACCGCGTCCACCCCGCCAACCGTCACCACCCGCAGGCGCGGACTGGCCGCAAAGGCCCAGGCCTCCTCTTCCGGCCAGGGCGGCAAGGCGGCGGCAGGACGCTCGATGGCGCCGACCGGACCGGGCAGACGCTGCTCCAAGGTGATGGGCCACACCCCGGCTTTGACCTGAATCCGGATCCCGCCGTCGGGTTCGAGCCGGATCGGCAACGGCGCGTTCACCCCGATGGGCATCCAATCCGCGCTCACGGAGGGCGCCAGCAGAATTTCCCGTTGCTTGCCCGACACCCGCAACTCGATCCGGGTCTCCAGGGTCAGCGGCACACCGTCGCGCACCAGGCGCTGCACCGACATCTCCAGCCGGTCTTCGTCGCGTTTGGTCTGGTTTTTGGGATGCAGCCATAACCGTCCGGCGTGGTCCGGCGCGGCTGAGGGAATGCCCTGGCCTTCCACGCTCAACGTGATCAGTCCCACCTCTTCCGGAACTTTCAAGTATTCGGGCAGAGCGGCATAACGCCACTCCCCGCTCAGGGTATGGCTTCCGGCGTTCAGCCACACTCCCGGAATTCCGTTTTGGGCCGTCACGATGGCCGGCTTGTCGTCCACCTTCACCTCCCGTGGCCACCGTTCCTGGTCTCCGGGCAAAGGCAGCCAGAGGTTGTGGCCCACCACCCGCGCCTGTAACGTGAAACGACCCTGATTCTTCTCCAGCGTCAAAGACAAGCGCGACGACCAGTGGCACCAGCGGGAAGAGGCGTTGTCGTGAGCCATGGGGCACAGGTTCTGCTCGTGGCCGTGCAGCGCCCAGTGGACCCAGGGCTTGAGGGGTTCGGGAAGCTGTTCGGTGTGCATCGCCGCTTGAGCGTGGCCTGTCAGGAGCAGGATCAGACCGATCATCCGCGCCATTCTGGAAAGGAGAGGCATGTCGAGGCTCCGTGCGAGAGGTCGAGTGTCAGGGAATGTCAAGATGACGGATGATCTGGACCAGCGGTTTTTCCTCACCTTGGCGTGTCAGTGTGTAGGCACCGGTGTAGCGTCCCGCAGGCCAGGAGTCCAGTGTGTTCGGGCGCGGCTTGCCGAGATGGCGCGTGATCCGTGCCTGATGGCGCTTCTGACGGCCTTCGTGGCGGGCGAGAATGGCGCCGGATGGAGCGATCAGCCGCATGCTCTCCAGATCCCCGGCGCGGGCGCCAAAAAGCTGGACCCAGAAAATCAAGGCCTCGGCGCGACCATCCAGGGACTCTTCCGGCGGATCGGCCATGCGGCGATCATCCGGAACCGTGGCGGAAAATCCGGAGGAGAGCTCTCCTGCCGCCTGATAGGGCAACTGTTTCAGGGTTGCGGCGTTCCACAAGGAGAGCGTCTGCCGGTCGGGGTCGCCGGGATCCGGGGCTGCGAAGGGATCCAGGAAGCGACCGTTCCGGCGCACCTCGAAATGGACATGGGGAAAGGGTGCCATGCCCGACTGTCCGATGGCTCCCAGTACCTCTCCGGCTTTCACCGCTTGACCGGGGGTCACGGTCACGCTTCCCTGGCGCAGATGGGCGTATTGGCTCTCCCACCCCTGGCCGTGATCGATCACCACCCCGTTGCCCGCACAGCGTTCTCCGACGGCTTGGCGGTCGATGACCCCCGAGGCCGGACCATCCGGCATGCCATCCCGGATCGCCTTGACCCGTCCGTCCGCCGCCGCGACCACGGCCACTCCCTGACGCATCTGTCCCAGGGTTCGCACCCGGAAGTCAACCCCCCGGTGACCCTCGTAGGTGAGGGATCCGCGCCGATAATCCTGCGCCCCCGGACCCGGATCCCGGTCCGGATAGTTCTGGATCCAGCACTGTTCTCCCATCACGCAGCGGACCGGCAGGGCGAACGACAGGGGCGCGTCTGCGCTCCAGGCGTGAGGAATCGCGGTCGTGAGCAGCAGCCCTGCGGCGATGAGGAGGCGCGCGGCCCATCGTGGCGCAATCGGCATGGGCGTCATCCCCGGTGACGAACGCCGGGAGTGGTCACGTTGCTGGCAAGAATCGGCGGAGGCTGGGGTGGTCGATGGTGACCATCGGGAGCCCCTGCCGTGTCCACTCCTGAATCCCGCCGATCAGTTCACAGCCCTTCAGGTTGTGCTGCTGCATGATCTCCAGGGCAATGGCCGCGCGCGGACCGGAGCGACAGATCAGGACATACCAATGGTCGGGATGGAACAGTTCCGGAGTAAAGGTGGCTTCGAAGCAGCGTCGGAAGGGTTCCGTATCCTGGCGGTCGAGGAGATTGTGGTCGCAGGGATAGAGTCGGGAGCCGGAGATGATGCCTTCTTGGTATTCGGTTTCGGTGCGCAGATCCAGCAGCACCACTTCGGGGGGGGCCAGATCGACGATCCGCAGCAGTTGCCGGGCGGAAATCATCTCGTTGAACAGGGCTTTTTCGAGGATCTCCCGGTTTTCGGCCCATTGGAAACAGCCGCGATACTTGCGATCGTTGCGGTTGATGTGGTTGCGCAGCCAATCCAGCAGGAACGATTCCAGTTGGGCGATCGAACCGGTCCGACGGGCCGCCACATCCTCGCGCACCCGGTCCAGATGCTGGATCAGTTGCTGGTGCTGGGCGACATGTTCATCCAGGTGGCTGTAGGCGTATTGACTCATCAGCGTCTCTTCGGCCAGGAAATGTTCCTGGGTGTAGCGGTCCAGCCGGGGAAAGAGGGCATCCACCTGATCCCATTCGTCTTCGAACGGTTCCCGTTGCTGGAAACGCTGGGAGAGCCGGTCCAGCTCGATCACATAAAAAAGCAGTCGCTGATGATCGTTGTTGAAACGCTCAACTCCGACATCGACGATGGTCCAGTCGGTCACGAGAGGGTCGGTCATGGGATGGGCTCTTCACGGTCTGGATGTCGATGGGAGATCCGGTTGCAAAGGGCGCAACGCCACGGGCAAAGCGGGATGATCCGTGCTTTTTTTGGTTTTGCGCGTCTCTTGTGACCACCAGAGTAGAATAGAGCCGAAGAGGCGGTCAAGCCTGTTCTGTCCGTGTGTGGCGGGCCAGCCATGCCACCTGCCCCAAAAACAGCAGCAGGGGGGCTGCCGCCAGATACGCCCCCCACGCGGCCCCGGCCACGAGGCCCGCGCCCGCCAGCCAAAAGGTTCCGACCCGCAGCAGGGCCCATCGACCCAGGAGGTGTTGCGCCCGGTTGCGCTGGGGGGTCGCCAGACCGGGCCACCACCACAGGGGCAGGAGGTGCGCCAACGCCCCGGTGACCAATGGAAACAGAAACAGGGTCAAAAAGAGCGGCAGCATCACCTGACCCTGTTGCCACAGCGCGCTGACCAGGGCGCACCAGAAGCCGAACAGCGCGCCGAGCAAGGAGATGGCGCTGCCATTGGCGCGCGCCATTCGGATCCCATGGCCATGCATCGGAGGCAGGAGTCTTGCCAGCACCCATCCCCACGCCACCACGCCCGGCACGCTCAGCCAGGGTTCCCAGGCGGCCCCGCCGGTCATCAACACCACACCCAGAACGGCGTATTTCCGATCCAGAAACAGCCTCTGCCCCGCCAGGGGGTCGGTGTATCCGCCCACCGTCGGCAGCAACACCTGGAGGGTTCCCACAGCGGTCAGGCCGATCCAGCCCAGCAGGTTGAGATGGCGGTGCGCGCTGCGCAGCGGCGACCACTGTTCCGGCCAGACCAGGGTGGCCAGAATGGCCAGCAGTCCCAGCATCAGGCAGACCAGGGCCGTTTGATACCAAAGCAGACAGGGATGGGCGGATCCCAAAGACCGGGAGGCCCGACGACTCATCCACCCCAGCGTCACGGCGGCGGTCAGCATGGCCAGGGGAGCGGCCAGGCCCAACAGCCACCACTCCCGCGCCAGCGTCCAGACCCCCAGGCCGCCGGCCACCATGGCCAGCAGGGGCAGCGCGTGAATCCAACCGGGAATCGGTCCGCTGCGGGTCAGGACCGGAGTGAAGTAGATCATGACAGCCAGGATCAGGGGCAATCCGCCCACGGCCAGCAGCAGATGGACCAGTACCGCCTGCGGCCAGGCATTCTGCCAGCCGATGATGCCCAGAAAAGCCAGCAGGGCCGCGATGGCAAACCGGGCCGGAAAGAAGAAGGATGGCATGATGGCGTGATTCAACCCGGATGGCCCTTCAGTTAAGTGGCGTGCCGGGATCCGGGAGGCGATCCTCCCAGACCCTCTTTGAGTGCGGCCTTGCAGCATCCGATCTGCGCGGATGACGTACAAGGGAGAGTCCGGGAGGCTGGCAAGGCGGGACTCCCCCTTGCGGGGGAGTATGCAATACTCAAGCGGAGGCGCGCAAATGGTTGAGAACCTCGTCGAGCATCTTCTTGGCATCACCGAAGAGCATGCGATTGTTCTCTTTGTAGAACAGCGGATTGTCCACACCGGCGTAACCCGAGGCCATGGAACGTTTCATGACGATCGAGGTTTCGGCTTTCCAGACCTCCAGCACCGGCATGCCGGCGATGGGGCTGTTGGGATCTTCCATGGCGGAAGGATTCACGATGTCGTTGGCGCCGATCACCATGGCCACATCCGTGGAGGGGAAATCTTCGTTGATTTCGTCCATTTCCATCACGATGTCATAAGGCACCTTGGCTTCGGCCAGCAACACGTTCATGTGACCCGGCATGCGTCCGGCCACCGGATGAATGGCGAAACGGACGTTGATCCCCTTGCCCCGCAGAAACTGCGTGATCTCGAAGACCGTATGCTGGGCCTGGGCCACGGCCATGCCGTAACCCGGAATGATGACCACGTTCTTGGAGTCGCGCAACATTTCGGCGGTCTCCTGGGCGGAAATCGACACCACTTCACCCGCCGGAACCGCAGCGGCGGAAGAGGAGGGGGATCCGCCATCGGTGCCGAACCCGCCGCCGATTACCGACAGGAATTTGCGGTTCATGGCGCGACACATGATGTAGCTCAGAATCGCGCCCGACGATCCCACCAGCGCGCCCACCACGATCAACAGGTCGTTGGAGAGCATGAAACCGGTGGCGGCCGCCGCCCATCCCGAGTAGCTGTTCAACATGGAGACCACCACCGGCATGTCCGCGCCACCGATGGCCATCACCATATGCACCCCGAACACCAGCGCGATCAGGGTCATCAACACCAGCGGGGTCAAGCCGGCGCTCACGCCATGGGCGTTCAGAAACACCTTGCCCAGCAGCACGGTCACGATCAGCAGACCGAAGTTGAACTGATGCCGACCCGGCAACGTCAACGGCTTGCCGCTGATTCGGCCCGCCAGTTTGCCGAACGCCACCACGGAACCGGAGAAGGTGACGGCGCCGATCAGGATGCCGATATAGATCTCCACTTCGTGAATGGTTTTTTCCGCGCCGGTCAAAGCCGCGCCCGGATCGAAATAGGTGGCATAGCCCACCAGCACGGCGGCCATACCCACCAGGCTGTGCATCAGGGCGACCAGTTCCGGCATCTGGGTCATCTTGACCCGGATGGCGGCGAACACGCCCACGCCGCCACCGATGGCCATGGCCACGATGATGGTGGCCAGATTGGAGGCTTCGGAAAGACGAGACGACATCAACGTGGCCAGAATCGCCACGGCCATGCCGATGATGCCGAACAGATTGCCACGCCGGGCGGTTTCAGGATTGCTCAGGCCACCCAGGCTTAAGATGAACAAGATGGTGGCGCCGATATAAGAGACGGTCAACAAACCTTGGCTCATGGATCACTCTCCCTTATTTCTGAAACATGCGCAACATGCGCTGGGTGACCCAGAAGCCACCGAACATGTTCACGGCGGTCAGGACGATGGCCAGCCATGCCAGGGTGATCACGAGCTTCCCGGGCGAGGCGATTTGAATCAGGGCGCCGATGACGATGATGCTGCTGATGGCGTTGGTCACGCTCATGAGCGGCGTGTGCAACGCCGGGGTGACGTTCCAGATCACCATGTAACCCACGAAACAGGCCAGCACGAACACCGTGAAGTGACCCAGAAAGGCCGGAGGCGCTCCGGCGCCGATGGCGGCGAAGATCACCGCAGCGGCGATGCCGACGGAAAGCACGCTCTTGTTGCTGGCCGGTTCGCTCGGGGCGCCGTGTCCACCGTGTTTGGCCGCCGGGGCCGCGACTGCGGGTTTGGCCTGTTGGGGCGGGGCCGCCGACAGTTTGGGGGCGGGCGGAGGCCAGGTGATGGTCCCCTCCTTGATCACCGTGGTCCCACGGATCACTTCGTCTTCCATGTTGACGTTGATCACGCCATCCTTGGTTTTGCACAGCTCTTCCATCAGACGCACCAGATTGGTGGCGTACAGTTGGCTGGACTGACGGGCCAGACGGCTGGGCAGATCCGTGTAACCGATGATGGTGACGCCATGCTTGACCACCACCTTGTGCGGTTCGGTCAATTCGCAGTTGCCACCCATTTCGGCGGCCATGTCCACGATCACGCTGCCGGGCTTCATGCCCTTCACCATGTCGGCGGTGATGAGCTTGGGAGCGGGACGGCCCGGAATCAGGGCGGTGGTGATAATGATATCGACTTCCGCCGCCTGTTTGGCGGTCATTTCGTTCTGGGCCTTTTGGAACCCTTCGCTCATGACCTTGGCGTAACCGCCGACGCCGGAGCCTTCTTCCTCATAGTCCACGGAGACGAATTCCGCCCCCATGCTCTTGACCTGATCGGCCACTTCCGGGCGGGTGTCGAAGGCCCGCACGATGGCGCCCAGACCCGAGGCCGCGCCGATGGCCGCCAGTCCGGCCACGCCCGCGCCGATGATGAACACCTTGGCCGGGGGCACCTTGCCCGCAGCGGTGATCTGACCGGTGAAGAACCGACCGAAATGATGGGCCGCCTCGATCACGGCGCGATAGCCGGCGATGTTGGCCATGGAACTCAAGGCGTCCAGTTTCTGGGCGCGTGAGATGCGCGGCACGGAATCCATGGCCAGAACGGTCACGTTCTTGGCGGCCAGTTGATCCATGAGTTCCTTGTTCTGGGCGGGCCACAGGAAGCTGATCAGGGTTTGGCCGGCCCGGAGCCGATCCGCTTCGTGGCTCTTGCCGCCCGCAATGGCCATGGGACCGCGTACTTTCAGGATGATGTCCGCCTGGGCATACAGGGATTGGGCGTCCGGAGCGATCTGGGCGCCTGCTTCCTGGAACACGTCATCGGCGAAATTGGCCTCCTGCCCGGCATTGCTCTCCACAGCCACGGTAAAACCGAGCTTGATGAACTGCTTGACGGAATCCGGGCTGGCCGCCACCCGTCTTTCTCCCGGATAGATCTCTCTGGGAATACCGATCTGCATAGAAAGCCTCCTGAAACGGTGTAGAAAGGAAAGAAAATTGCTGTCACATCCACTTCATGAATCCGTGGTATTGGCACGGCATCGATCTTGAGATATCTGCCGATCCGGATCATGGGAGAAAAAAGGGGAGCGGTCAAGTTGCCGCAATGCAATATGGCCGAATCACTTCCCCTCGTCGCACAAACGGGCCGCCAGGCCGATGTAACCGGCCGGAGTCAGCGCGAGCAGACGGGATTTGGCCTCTTCGGGGATTTCCAGCGTCTGGATGAACGCATGGATCCCTTCTTGGGTGATGCCGCGTCCACGGGTCAGGGCTTTGAGCCTTTCGTAAGGTTTTTCCAGGCCATAACGACGCATCACGGTTTGGATCGGTTCGGCCAGCACCTCCCAGGAGTGGTCGAGGTCGGCGGCCAGACGGGTCGGATCGGCCTCCAGCTTGCCGATGCCCTTCAAGGCAGAGTCGTATCCCAACAGCGCGTATCCCAGTCCCACGCCGACGTTGCGCAACACCGTGGAATCGGTCAAATCGCGCTGCATCCGGGAGAGGGGCAGTTTGGCCGCCAGATGATCGAGCATGGCGTTGGCCAGTCCCAGATTGCCTTCGGAGTTCTCGAAGTCGATGGGATTGACCTTGTGGGGCATGGTGGAGGATCCCACCTCGCCGTCTCGCAGTTTCTGACGGAAATAGCCCAGACTGACGTAGGACCAGATGTCCCGATCAAAGTCCAATAAAATGGTGTTGAACCGCATGACCGCGTGGAAGAGTTCCGCCATGCCGTCGTGGGGTTCGATCTGGGTGGTGAGGGGCTGATAGGTGAGGCCCAGACCGGTCACGAACCCTCGGGCCAACGTGATCCAATCCACCTCGGGATAGGCGATCACATGGGCGTTGAAGTTGCCCACCGCGCCATTGATCTTGCCCGGCACCTCGACCCGACGCAATCCGTCGAGCTGAAGGCGCAACCGATGGGCCACATTGGCCATCTCCTTGCCCAGAGTGGTGGGGGAGGCGGGCTGGCCGTGGGTGCGGGCGAGCATGGGCAGATCCCGATAGCGGGCGGCCAGGGCCGCGATGGCCGCGATCACCCGTTCCATGGCCGGGATCAACACCCGCTCCTTGGCTTCGGCCAGGGCCAGTCCATGCGACAGATTGTTGATGTCTTCGGAGGTGCAGGCGAAATGGATGAATTCCAGCACCGGCTCCGACACCACGCCTTCCAGCCGCTCCTTGAGAAAATACTCCACCGCCTTGACATCGTGATTGGTGGTGCGTTCGATCTCTTTGACGCGGCGGGCGTCCTCTTCTGAAAAATCGGTCATCAACGCCACGAGGCGCGCTTCGGCCTCCGGGGAGAAGGGGGGAACCTCCGGAATGGCCGCCTCCGCCGCCAGGGTCGAAAGCCAACCCAACTCCACCTGGACGCGCCGGTAGATCAGGCCAAACTCGGAAAAAATCGGACGCAGCGACGCCATCTGTCGGGCATAACGTCCATCCAAAGGAGAAAGTGCGGTCAGCGGGGTCGGATCCATTGCCATGCCGTTCCATGATGCGTGATTGATCGGGAGATGAAGGTCAACTTTGACATGGTAACCGGGATCGGAAAAAAACAAAACCCACGCCAAAAAAAAATTGCCTTATATCCCTGCTTGCGCACTTGGCGCACACGGAAAATCCGTCTAACCTGTCAATAGCCGCATCTCGACCGCTTCTCCAAGGGAATGACGCCCATGATCGACGCAAAACCTTTCAGACGCCTTCTGATCGCCAATCGTGGCGAAATCGCTATCCGCATCATCCGGGCTGCTGCGGAAATGGATATCGCCACCGTGGCCATCTACGCCAAGGAGGACAGTTACTCCTTGCACCGCTATAAGGCGGACGAGAGCTATCAGGTGGGAGCGGGCAAGCGTCCCATCGCCGCCTACCTGGACATCGCCGACATCCTGCGCATCGCCCAGGAGGTCAAGGTGGATGCGATCCATCCGGGATACGGATTCCTTTCGGAAAATCCCGACTTCGCCGAAGCCTGCCGTCAGGCGGGCATCGTCTTCATCGGCCCCACCCCGGAGGCCATGCGGCAACTCGGAGACAAGGTGCAGGCCCGCAAGATCGCGGTGGAGGCTGGTGTGCCGGTCATGCCCGCCACCGCTCCGCTTCCCGACGACCCGGAGCGGATCCGCGCCATGGCCGAGGAGATCGGCTTTCCCGTGATGCTCAAGGCGATCTGGGGCGGCGGCGGACGCGGCATGCGGGTGATCGAACACCCGGATCAACTGCTCGAACAGGTCCAGACCGCCAGCCGCGAAGCGGCGTCGGCCTTTGGCAATGGCGCGGTCTATCTGGAAAAATTGGTGCGACGCGCCCGTCATGTGGAGGTGCAGATCCTCGGAGACCAGCACGGCAATCTGGTGCATCTGTTCGAGCGCGACTGCACCGTGCAGCGTCGCAACCAGAAAGTGGTGGAACGCGCCCCGGCCCTCTACCTCAACGAGGCCCAGCGCGCCGAATTGTGCGGTCACGCCTTGCGCCTCGCCCGGGCGGTGCAGTACCGCAACGCGGGCACGGTGGAGTTTCTCCAGGATGTGGATACGGGAAAATTCTACTTCATCGAGGTCAATCCCCGCATCCAGGTGGAGCATACCGTCACCGAGGAGGTGACCGGCATCGATCTGGTGCAAGCCCAGATCCTGGTGGCCCAGGGATACGCCCTCGGCTCGCCCGGACTGCCCCGCCAGGAGAATATCTTTCTTCAGGGCCACGCCTTGCAATGTCGCGTCACCACCGAGGATCCGGAAAACAACTTCACCCCGGACTATGGCCGCATCTCCGACTATCGCAGCGCGGCGGGCTTCGGCATTCGCCTCGACGCGGGCACCGCCTACAGCGGCGCGCGCATCACGCCGTTTTACGATTCGTTGCTGGTCAAGATCACCGCCCGCGCCGCCACCCCCGATGCGGCCATCCAGCGCATGGACCGGGCCTTGCAGGAGTACCGCATCGTCGGCCTGAAAACCAATCTCGGTTTCTTGAGCCGGGTGGTGCGCCACGAAAAATTCCGCACCGGCGATTATGTCACCACCTTCATCGATCAGACCCCCTCGCTGATCAACACCCCGGCCCGCAAGGACATCCACGCCCATCTGTTGCAGTACATCGCCGACGTGGTGGTCAACGGCAATCCGGAAACCAAAGGTCTGCCCAAGCCCGACAGCCACGTCAAACCCGCCATCCCCAAATACGACGATCGATCCGAGCTGGCCTTCGGCACCCGCGATCTGCTCGACGAGCTGGGACCGAAGAAATTCTCCCAATGGATGCTGGATCAGAAACGCACCCTGATCACCGATACCACCATGCGCGACGCCCACCAGTCGCTTTTGGCCACCCGTCTGCGCACCCACGATCTGCTGGCGGTGGCTCCGGCCTATGCCCGGCTGCTGCCGTCGTTGTTTTCGATGGAGTGCTGGGGCGGCGCCACCTTCGATGTGACCATGCGCTTTCTCAAGGAGTGTCCGTGGGAGCGTCTCCACTACCTGCGGGAGCAGATGCCCAATCTGCTGTTGCAGATGCTGCTGCGCTCGGCCAACGGCGTGGGCTATACCAACTATCCGGACAACGTGGTGCGCTTCTTCATCAAGCAGGCCGCCAGCCGGGGGGTGGATCTCTTCCGGGTGTTCGACTCCCTCAACTGGGTGGAGAACATGCGGGTGGCCATGGACGCGGTTGGCGCCGAAGACAAATTGTGCGAGGCGGCCATCTGCTACACCGGGGACATCATGGACCCCAGGCGGGCCAAGTACTCCTTGAAATACTACGTCAACATGGCCAAGGAGTTGGAAGCCGCCGGCGCGCACATTCTCGGCATCAAGGACATGGCCGGACTGCTCAAGCCCAATGCCGCCCGGGTGCTGGTCAAGGCCCTGAAAGAAGAAATCGGCCTGCCGATCCATTTCCACACCCATGACACCAGCGGCATTTCGGCGGCCAGCGTCCTGTCGGCCATCGAGGCCGGGGTGGACGCGGTGGACGCGGCCATGGACGCCATGAGCGGCGCCACCTCCCAGCCGAGTCTCGGTTCCATCGTGGAGGCGTTGCGCAACACCCCCCACGACACCGGACTCGACATCGACTCGATCCGCGCCATCTCCACTTATTGGGAGCAGGTGCGTCGTCACTACTCCGCCTTCGAAAGCCTGCAATACGCCGGAGCCTCGGAGGTCTACCTCCACGAGATGCCCGGTGGACAGTTCACCAATCTGCGCCAGCAGGCCCGCTCCCTGGGCATCGACGCCCACTGGGATCAGGTGGCCCACGCCTATGCCTGGGTCAACGAGATGTTCGGCGACATTCCCAAGGTGACCCCCAGTTCCAAGGTGGTCGGCGACATGGCCTTGATGATGGTCACCAGCCAATTGACCCGCGAGGATGTGCTCAATCCGGACAAGGAGATTGCCTTCCCCGAGTCGGTGGTGCAGTATTTCCGGGGGGATCTGGGGCAGCCGCCGGGAGGATTCCCGGAAGCCCTGCAACGCAAGGTGCTGAAAAATCAAGAACCGCTCACCGTGCGTCCCGGCGCGATTCTGCCGGATACCGATCTGGAGGCCCAACGCCAAAAGATTTCCCGTCTGACCGGCGGACTGGTGAGCGATGCCCAGGTGGCCTCGCATCTCATGTATCCCCAGGTGTTCGATGCGTTCATGCGCCACTGCCAGACCTATGGGGATGTCAGCCGTCTGCCCTCCCATGTCTTCTTCTATGGCATGGAACCGGGTCAGGAGATTCTGGTGGAGTCCGAGCCGGGCAAGGCGCTGATCATCCACTTCATCACCGCCTCGGAGCCGGACGCGGATGGCATGGTCAAGGTCTTCTTCGAAGTCAATGGCCAGCCGCGCTCGATCCAGATCCAGAACCGTTCCCAGGTGGGTCAGAAACGCGCCACTCCCAAAGCCAAGGACGGAGATCCCAATCAGGTGGGCGCTCCCATCCCCGGCGCGGTGGGCGTCATCGCGGTCATCAAGGGACAAAAGGTGGCCCGTGGGGATCGTCTGCTTTCTCTGGAGGCGATGAAAATGGAAACCGCCATCTGCGCCACCCAGGATGGCAGCGTGGCGGAGATTCATGTCCAGACCGGCGACCACGTGGAGACCAAGGATCTGCTGATCACCCTGGTGACCAAACCATGATCCGCTCTCCTTAAAGCACATCAACCGGGAATTGGACCCATGGGGCGCCAGGAATCCGCGCGATGAGCGACAACAGCGTCTTGCTGACCTTGAGCGCCCTGTTTCTGATCGGTTTCGCCGCCGACGCCCTGGCGCGTCGCATCGTTTTGCCCCGGGTCACCCTGCTGCTTCTGACCGGCATGCTGCTCGGTCCCACCATGTCCGGTCTGGTCTCCATCCGGCAGCAGGAGTGGCTGGTGGTGGTGGCCCAGGCCACCTTGTGCATGGTAGGCTTTTTGTTGGGGGGACGGATCACCCTGAATGGCCTGCAACGTTATGGCCAGACGGTGCTGACCATCTCCTTGTCGATTCTCGCCGTCTCCGGCTGTCTGATGTTCATGGGCATGCTCTGGATCGGTGTGCCTTTGTCCGCCGCGATCCTGCTGGCCACCATCTGTCTGACCACCGACCCCGTGGCCCCCACGGACGTGATCCACGAACTGCGCGCCGACGGCCCCTTCACGCGCATTCTCATGGGGGTGATCGCCACCAACGACGCCCTGGGCTTTGTGCTGTTCACCATCGCCCTCTCCGTGGCGGCTTTGTTCCATGCCACGGTGCTGCCCCGTTCGGTGCTGGAGGTGGTCTGGGAGTTGGGGGGGGCCGTGGCCATCGGCGCCATTCTGGGACGCCTGCTGGCCTTCATCAGCGACCACACCCGCCGCCCCGATACTCTGCTGGCCGGCACCCTGGGGCTGCTCATCTTGTGCGGCGCCCTGGCCACCCGTCTGCACACCTCGTTTTTTCTGGCGGTGATGATCATGGGCAGCGTCACGGTCAACAGCTCGAAACGCCCCTGGAAACCCTTCCTGATCATCGAACGGTTTTTGTGGCCCTTTTTGATTCTGTTCTTCCTGCTGGCCGGAGCCAACCTCAAACCCAGAAGCTTGCTGGATATCGGCCTGATCAGCGGCGTCTATCTGGGCTGCCGCATGCTCGGCGAGGTGAGCGGCGCCTGGCTGGGGGCCACCTTGAGTCAGGCTCCGTCCCTTACCCGTCGCTGGCTCGGTCCGGCCCTGCTGCCCCAGGCGGGAGTCGCCATGAGCATGACCTTCATCGCCGTGCAGCGCTTTCCGGATCTGACCGATCTGCTGCTGCCGGTGGTGATCTCCGGCGTGATGGTGTTTGAACTGCTCGGCCCTGTCATGACCCGCGTCGCCTTGATCCGCGCCGGGGAAAACAATGCCGCCTCAGGCGGCCCGAGGTTGCGGTAGTGGGCTTGAAGGGGTAGAATCGGACTGTTTGTCCCTCTTCTTCCTTTCAGCCTTTTCTCGGGTATCATGGAAATCGAACAGCCCACCGTGGATCCCAACAGCTCCAAACGGGTTCCTGTCAATCTCGAAGACGAAATGCGCCGCTCCTATCTCGATTACGCCATGAGCGTCATCGTGGGACGCGCCCTGCCCGACGTGCGCGACGGACTCAAGCCGGTCCATCGCCGCGTTCTGTTCGCCATGAGCGAATTGGGCAACGAGTGGAACCGGGCCTACAAGAAATCGGCCCGCGTGGTCGGTGATGTCATCGGCAAATACCATCCTCACGGGGATGTGGCGGTCTATGACACCATCGTGCGCATGGCCCAGGATTTTTCCATGCGCCATCCCCTGGTGGATGGCCAGGGCAACTTCGGCTCCGTGGATGGAGACTCCCCCGCCGCCATGCGTTACACCGAAGTGCGCATGACCCGGTTGGCCGGGGAACTGCTGGCCGACCTCGACAAGGAAACCGTCGATTTCGGACCCAACTACGACGGCTCCCTGGTGGAACCCCGCATTCTGCCTTGCAAGTTTCCCAATCTGCTGGTCAGTGGCTCGTCGGGGATCGCCGTGGGCATGGCCACCAACATTCCGCCCCACAATCTGGGGGAGATCGTGGACGCCACCTGCGCCCTGATCGACGATCCGTCGCTGACCAACCGGGGGCTGATGGCCCATGTGCCCGGTCCCGACTTTCCCACCGGGGCTTCGATCCGGGGGCGGGCCGGAATCGTCAGCGCCTACGAAACCGGACGCGGTTCGGTGGTGCTGCGGGCCAAGACCCATATCGAAACCAAAAAAGACGGGCGGGAAGCGATCATCATCGACGAACTCCCCTTCCAGGTGAACAAGGCCCGTCTGGTGGAGGCCATCGCCGATTTGGTGCGGGACAAGAAAATCGAAGGCATCTCCGATCTGCGGGACGAGTCCGACCGCCAGGGGATGCGGGTGGTGATCGAGACCAAACGGGATGTCAACGCGGAAGTGCTGTTGAATCAACTGTACAAGCATACGGCCATGCAGACCACCTTCGGGGTCAACGCCGTGGCCCTGGTGGATGGACAGCCTCAGACCTTGAGTCTGAAACGCATCCTGGAATGTTTCATCGACCACCGGCGTCAGGTGGTGACCCGCCGCACCCTGTTCGAGTTGCGCAAGGCCCAGTCCCGCAGCCACATCCTGGAAGGGCTGTCCGTGGCCCTGGCCAACATCGACCGCATTATCGAGCTGATCCGCAACGCCCCCAATCCGGTGGTCGCCAAGGAGCAGTTGGTGGCGGAACTGTGGGACCGGGGACCGGTGGAAGCGATGCTGACCCGCGCTCTGGATGCGGGCATGGCCGCCTCGCCCCAGTTTGTGGAAGGGGGTTACCGGTTGTCGCCGGATCAGGCCCAGGCCATTCTGGATATGCGTCTGCACCGTCTGACCGGGCTGGAACAAGACAAGATCCATCAGGAGTTCGGAGAGACCTTGACGGAGATCGGTCGGCTCAACGTCATTTTGGCCTCGGACGAGGCGTTGTTGACGGTCATCAAGGAGGAGTTGCAGCGCATCAAGGAGATGTTCGCCAATGCGCGCCGCACGGAGATCGTCGAAGAGGAGGGCGAGTTCTGCGCCGAAGACCTGATCGCCGACGAGGAGATGGTGGTCACGGTGAGTCATGCGGGTTATGTCAAGCGTCAGCCCACGGTGGATTACCGCAGTCAGCGCCGGGGGGGCAAGGGCAAGAGCGCCACGGGCATGAAGGATGAGGATTTCATTTCTCAGTTGTTCGTGGCCTCCACCCATGACACGATTTTGTGTTTCACCGACAAGGGGCGGGTGTTTCGTTTGAAGGTCTACGAAATTCCCCAGGCCAGCCGGGCGGCCCGTGGACGGCCCATCATCAATCTGCTGGCCCTGGAGGCCGGAGAGAAACTGGCTCAGATTCTGCCGGCTCCGGTGGCGGCGGATCAGTGGGACAACTGGCATCTGCTGTTCGCCACGGCCAAGGGATTGATCAAGAAAACCGCGCTTTCGGCCTACATCAACATTCGCGCCAACGGCATCCGGGCGGTGGATCTGCAAGACGGAGACGATCTGGTGGGCGTGGCGCTGCTGCCGGTGCTGCCCGAGGATCTGGAAACCGAAGCGGTCACCGAAGTGGTGGAAGGCGGCGAAGGGGCCGGAGAGGAAGAATCCGGCCTCGCGTCGGAGAGCGATGCGGCCCTGGAGGATGAAGTCGAAGAGGCGGATGCCCGACCGGGTCGTATTTTGTTGTATTCGAGTTCTGGCAAGGCGGTGCGGTTTCGCACCGGTCAGGTGCGTTTGATGGGTCGGGTGGCCCGGGGCGTGCGCGGCATGCGCCTGAAGGGCGAAGACCGGGTGATCGCCCTCAACGTGCTGAATACCGATGTGGATTGTCAGATCCTGGCCATGACGGAAAACGGTTTCGGCAAACGCACCGAAGTGGACAAGTTCCCCACCAAGGGACGGGGTACCCAGGGGGTGATCGGCATGCTGATCAACGAGCGCAACGGTCCGGTGGTGGCCAGTCTGGTGATCACGCCCAGCGATCAGATCATGGTGATCACGGATCAGGGCACGGTGTTGCGCACGCCGGTGGAAACCGTGCGGCTCACGGGTCGCAACGCCCAGGGGGTGAAGGTGCTGGATGTCTCCAATAGCGGGGAGCGGGTGGTTTCCGTGGCCCGCATCGCCGAGTCCGAAGAGGAGTCCAACGCTCCGGGAGACGAGGAGGACGGGGGCGAGGAGAACGAGTTGACGGAACTGGATGAAGGGAGCCAATAGACCATGTTGGATCTGAAGACGATTCGCGAACGGCCCGAATGGGTGGATTCACGCCTGAAGAGCCGGGGGGGACGCCATGATCTCACGGCTTTTTTTGCCCTGGAGACGGCGCAGCGGGCCTTGCGCACGGAAACCGAGCGTTTGCAGGCCCGTCGCAATGAAATCTCCCGCGCCGTTGGCCGGATGAAGGCCAATGGCGAGGACGCCTCGGCTTTGCTGGAGGAGATGGGGCAACTGGGTCCACGTCTCAAAGAGACCGAAGCGGCGTTGCGCGTCAAGGACGAGGAGTTGCAAACCGAACTGACCCGTCTGCCCAATCTGCCGGACGAAAGTGTGCCCGCAGGACCGGACGAAAGCGGCAACGTGGTGGTGCGTTCCTGGCCGGAAGGCTTTTCCGGCGGCCCTGTGACCGAAAATCATTGGGATATCGGCGAGCGGCTGGGAATTCTGGATTTTGCCAGCGCGGCGGAGACCGTGGGCGCACGCTTCACCTTTTTCCGGGGAGACGGGGCGCGGCTGGTGCGGGCCTTGACCGGTTTCATGCTGGATCTGCATACCCGGGAACACGGTTACGAAGAGATTCTGCCGCCGTTTCTGGCCAACAAGGAGAGTCTGTTCGGCACCGGACAGTTGCCTAAATTTGAAGAGGATCTGTTTTGTCTGCGGGACGATCCGTTTTACCTGATTCCCACCGCCGAGGTGCCTTTGACCAATCTGGTGCGGGGACAGATCGTGGACGAGGCCCGTCTGCCCTTGAAGTGGACCGCCTGGACCGCCTGTTTTCGTCGCGAAGCCGGGGCGGCGGGGCGGGACACCCGGGGATTGATCCGCCAGCACCAGTTCGACAAGGTGGAGTTGGTGTGGATCACCCGTCCCGAAGAGAGCATGGCCGCTTTGGAAAGCCTCACCCGGCACGCCGAAGAGGTATTGAAACGACTGGAACTTCCGTTTCGCACCGTGGCCTTGTGTACCGGCGATCTGGGATTCGCCGCTGCCAAGACCTATGATCTGGAGGTGTGGCTGCCGGGGCAGGGGCGTTATCGGGAGATTTCTTCGTGTTCCAACACGTTGGATTTCCAGGCCCGACGCATGAAATCCCGTCTGCGGCGCACGGCTGGCAAAACAGTGGAGCCGGTACACACCCTGAACGGTTCCGGCGTGGCCGTGGGTCGGGCCTTGGTGGCGGTGCTGGAGAATTTTGTCCAGGCCGATGGCAGCGTGGTCATCCCCGACGCCTTGCGTCCCTACATGGGTGGTCAGGCGCTCATCAAACCCCCATCCGCCTGAACTTCCGTCTTCATCCCCGTAAGAAGCCTGTCCCCCCGTTTTTTTCCCCGCCAGAAGCGATTGCCGCCTTCTGGCGGGGATGAGCCAAGACTTGCCATCATCTGCCCCATTCGCTAAAATCAAACCGGTAGACGCGGTATGTCTGGAAGGGTGGCAGAGCGGTTGAATGCAACGGTCTTGAAAACCGTCGATGGGCGACCATCCGTGGGTTCAAATCCCACCCCTTCCGCCAATTGTATTGTGTTTGCTTGCGATGTGGTTGGATGCATCGGTTATTGATTGGATCCGTTTTCATCGTTGTCATCCCTTGGCAAAAGAAACGTGCGGATTCAGAATTGCGCTCCGTTGACCCAAACGCCTCATCCTTCCAGCAGTCTTGACACTATCGGTATGGGTGCAGCGGGTTCCCCCGGATGTCTGCTTGCCCCCGAGCATGGCGTGATTCTTCCCGGTTGGATAGAATGCGTGGCCAGTCCGTTTTCTTTTTGAGTGTTCATGGCGTGATCCCCCATCATGAATGGTTCCCCAGGCGGAGTTTTGTCCCATGAGCAATGAAGCGTTGGAATTTATGGAGTTGGGCGATAATCTGGAGTTCAATACGCCTCTGACTCCTGAAGATGCCTTGTATGTGGATACGGAAAAGGCGAGGGGAGATTTTACTTTTAATAATATTTATCATCGACTTGGCATCGATTCGCAAACGATGGAATTGTTGAAACCCATGGAGCGTCAATATTTGCTGTTCATGGGGCATGTGGGTTGCGGAAAGAGTACCGAGTTGTTGCGACTGAAGGAAAATCTGCACGGACCGGATCATTATTATGTCATCCATTTCGATATCTCACGAGAACTGGATTTTAATAACTTTCAGTATGTCGATCTGTTGTTTGTGTGTGCGCAGAAATTGTTAACGGCTTTGAAAGATGAAGGTCTTGATATCGATCCTGTCTATCTGGGTCGGTTGGACCGTTGGTTTCAGCAGGAGATCATCACGCGGACCCAGGATCGTATTTTCTCTGCTGAGGTGAGTGGAGAAATCAGTGCTGGACTTTCTTTTTCCGGTATGTTGAAGCTGGTTTCGAAGGTGACTAGTATTTTTAAAACCAGTTCTTCGCACAAACGGGAACTGCGTGAAGTGGTCCGGAGCAGTTTTTTGGAGTTTGCCGATATTTTCAATGAATTGATACAGATCTCCAACGAAGTCCTC
>JADGBT010000018.1 GCA_015231375.1 Magnetococcales bacterium
GCAGCCGGGGCGGCGGCGGCAGCCGGAGCAGCAGCGGCAGCAGCGGCAGCCGGGGCGGCAGCTTCGGGAGCGGCATCAACCCAAGTCGGCAACGCACAGAGGCCCAACGTGAAAGCGGCTGCAACGGCAGAGAAACGACGCACTTGTGATTTTTGCATTGCACGACTCCTGTTTCAATACGGTGTGAATAACATGATCAAATACCATACAAACAGACCCCGATAAAGTCAACGACCGAACAAGGCTGATGACACGATCCAGAAATGCCTCAACCTGCAACACCCGGCACGAGATACCCTCGCACAACACCCGCTTCTCAAGCCTCCCCACCCAACGATCAAAAAATGTCTCACCTTTACCGAAACCGTGGACACAAAAGAAGGCGTGCGACATCCCCGGTCGCGGGGGGAAAGGGATGGCCACCGGCCATGGAGATGAATGAATTTGCAAATTTTCCTTGCCAAGGTGTACCGTTCATTTTACCTTGCACCCAAAGACATAAATGGCATCAATCAATCCAAAAAACGCATTCCGATCATTTCATTGTTTCAAATGATGATACCGTTCATCCAACGGATTCGACGTGAAGGTAAACGACCAATGTTGAACAATCGTCTCGTTGGCCAGGACCATCCCCCACCTTTGAAGAACACGCGTCCAGACGTTTTGCGCATCATCCGGTCCATCCGCCACATCCAAGCGTTCCGCACGGTCAGTTTCCGCATTCTGGCCGTGGTGGGCATCATCGGCACGCTCAGTCTGTCCATGCTGGGGGGATTCCTGATCCACGGCATGGAAAAAAATCTGCTGCAACAAAACGAAGACAACATCCTCAAACTGGCCGAACAGGCGGGCCAGGGATTGCAGACCATCATGCTGGCCGGCTATGCGGATATTGCCCGCAACTACTCCGACAACCTCAGAAAAGTCCCCGGACTGCTCGCCTTCCGCATTCTGAACCGCCACGGTCGCGAAGCCTTTCATCCGGAGGGGGAACCGGGTTTCGAGGCCAGCGGCGCGATTCTCGACGCCTTCAAGCAGGCGATTCAGGACAAAAAGCCCGCCTCTTTCATCGATATCGGGGAAAATGGCAACCAGCGCACCCTGCTGATGCCTCTGCTCAACGACAGCCGGTGTCACGCCTGTCATGGCGCAGACCACGAGGTGCGGGGAGTGTTCCAACTGACCGTTTCCCTGAACGCCATGGAACAAGAAATCGCCCAGGCCCGCACCCAGGCCCTGTTGGGCATCATCGTGACGGTGGGACTGTTTCTGGTGTTGCTGGGGGCTTTCCTGGCCCGCTCGCTGAAAAAACCCTTGCAATCGATCAGCACCGCCATCGAAGAGGTGGCCAACGGCAATCTGACCAGTCGCATCGCCACACCGGGCGACGACGAAATCACCGCCATCGCGGTCAACGTGAATCGACTCAAAGAAAAACTCATCGAGACGATCCGCATGATCAACCTGCAATCCGGCAGCATTACCGCCTTCATCCGGGAAGTCCTGAAACTGCGCTCCGCCATTGGCGCCGACGCCTCGGGGATCCAGAAGCTCTCCGGGGAGGTCGCGGGCGAAAACGAGCGACTGGCCGCCGAAATCCATCACATGATGCAGTTGCTGAATCAATCCCTGGAGAACATCACCCGCATCGCCACAGAAGCGGAAAATGTGGCCAGCGGCATTCGGGGAACCGCCCGCAATGCCGACCATGCCAGTCAGAACGTCACCACCATGGCCATGGCCGCCGAAGAGATGACCGCCAACATCAACGAGGTCAATCACAGCCTCAGTCAGGTCAGCCACTCCGTGACCCGTGTGGCCGGATCCATCCAGGAGATGACCACCTCACTGGCCGGGGTGGGTCAACGCTGCGAAAACGCCAACCACGACTCCCGTCAGGCCCACGATTACGCCCTGGAAGCCTTTTCGGCGGTGGATGATCTGTCCAATTCGGCCAGCGAAATCGGCAATGTGGTGGAGATCATCCAGGCCATCGCCGAACAGACCAACATGCTCGCCCTGAACGCCGCCATCGAAGCCGCAGGAGCCGGAGAGGCGGGCAAAGGGTTTGCCGTGGTCGCCAACGAAGTCAAGGAACTGGCGCTGCAAACCGGTCGCGCCACCCATCAAATCTCGCTCAAGATCGAAGACATCCAATCCGGAACCGCCAATGTGGTGGAACGGGTCAAAGAGATCACCGTGATCGTGGAAAAGATCAACGAGGCCAACAGCGCCATCCTGCACGCGGTGGATGAACAGCATGTGATGATCCAGGGGATCGCGGAAGCCATGTCGGAAGTGACGGCAGCCACCTCCACCGTGACCCAGAATGCCGACACCCTGAACAGCGCCGCCCAGCAGGTGGCCCAATCCGCGTCCGAGGCGGCCATGGGCACGGCGGAAATCGCCACCACCAGTTCGGTGGTGGCGGGTTCGGCGAGCGGCATGGCCCAACAGTCGGATGCGGCGCTCCAGTTTGTCCGGACCGTGCTCTCCTCCTTCACCACCACCGAAGCCGCCTCCGATACCGTGCGCCAGAGCCTGCAAGAGGCCCTGAAAGCGGTCGGACGCCTGCATGGCACGGTGAACCATTTCCACGCCCTGGGGGATGTGGCGAGCAACATCAGCGACGCGCTCTATGCCGCCCAATCCTCGCTGGATATCGGTCCCGAACCGTTTGATATCCGCAAACTGAAAGAGTCCATCCTCCATCTGCTGGGCCGCCTGGAACTGGCCACCCACGGCGACGCCCTGTTGACCAGCGCCGACGTGAAGGCCTCATGCGCGATATGCGCCTGGGAACCGGGCGCCGAAGCGGAATTCAGCGCCCGTCCGGTGTTCCAGCGCATGCAAGAGACCCACCAGCAGATCCACCAGACCTGTGACGAGGTGATCCAGCGACTCGACGAACAACGCAACGAACCGCGCAACGAACAGGCCGCTGCCGATGCCATGCGGTTTTTCTGCGCGTTGCAACACACCTTCTTCGAACAGATCGATCAACTCTATCTGGGACGAGAAAGCATGGGCGTCTACCGTCCGTTGATCATCTGGACAGAAAAAATGGCGGTCAATGTGCCTCCGTTGGACGCGGACCACCGCCAACTCATCACCTTGATCAACGAACTCCACGCCGCCGTGCAGCAGGGCAAGGGACAGGCTTTGCTCAACCAGATCGTGGAAAACCTGCTCAACTATACCCGCACCCACTTCGCCCGCGAGGAACGCTACATGGAGTCCATCGGCTTTCCCGGACAACAGGCCCACAAGGAAGAACACCGACAGTTTTGCGATCAGGTGGTGATCTATCAACACAAACTGCTCGACGATCCCTTCGCCCTGTCCAGCGATGTGTTGCAATTCCTGCGCAACTGGCTGCTCCACCACATCCAGGGATCGGACATGGCCTATCGCAACCATATGGAATCCAAACAGAAATCCGCCTGACCAAGACCGGACGGAGCCTGTTGCAACCAGGCGGAATCCAAACAGAAATCCGCCCATCCCCGCGCAGCGTTTCAGGCCGCTTCCCCGCGCAGCGTTTCAGGCCGCATCGTCCCCGGAGACCGGACGATCTTCCTGCAACTTGAAAACCGCGATGGATTGTTCCAACCGGTCGGAGGCCACCCGCAACTCCTGGGCGATCTCGCTCACCCGTCCCGAGGTTAAAGCGCTGTCCCGGACCACCCGATCCAATCGGCTCACCGCCTCGGAAATCCGACGCGCGCTGTCGTTCTGATTGCCGGAGAGTTGATCGATGCGGCGCACCTCCTCGGCGGTACGGGTGATCCAGGGCACCAACTCTTCCAGCACATCCCCCACCCGTTTGGCCGTGGCCAAGGTGCTGGCGGTGATCCGGCCAATCTCTTCGGCGGCATCCCGGCTGCGTTCCGCCAGTTTGCGCACCTCCCCCGCCACCACGGCGAATCCCCGCCCCACATCCCCGGCGCGGGCCGCCTCGATGGCGGCGTTGAGGGCCAACAGATTGGTCTGACGGGCGATCTCTTGAATGATGCCGGTCTTTTCCGCCACCTCGGCCATGGCGGCAATGGCCTCGCGCACGGTCTCACCCCCCTCCACCGCCCGACCGGCGGCCTGTCGGGCCACCTGCTCGGCGGACTTGGAGCGCTCCACGCTCTCCCAAATGCCGCCGATGATGATCTGCATGAATCGGGCGACCTCCTCGGAAACCGAGGTGGTCTGCCCGGTACCCTGTTCCAGTTCCTGCCGCACCTTCAGAAACGACCCGATCCCCGACGAAAGAGTGCGGGATTGCTCCTGAACGGTCAGAATGGTCCCTTCCAGGTTGTCGGCCATGGTATTGACATGCCGTCCGATCTCCGACACCTCATCGCGCGCGCCTGGAGCCACGGTCAGGCGCGGACGCAGATCCCCGGCGGCGATCACCTCGATCACGCCCCGCATCCGCGACAAGGGACGGATCACCAACCGTTTGAAGATCTCCCACGACGACCACAGGAACAACGCCAAAAACACCACCAGCGCCATCCCAAGCTCGCCTCTCACCCGATGAATCCGGGCTTCCGACTCGCTCAAGGAGAGCGTCAGATGCAACACCCCCCGCACCATGTGATCCGGACCGTGACAGGTGTGACATTCGGGTTTGTTGATCAGCGGCACCCAATAGTTCACCCGCGTGAACCCATCCTCCCCCTGACTCAACACGGAAACCGGCTGCTGCCCTTCCACGGCCTTGGCGAACTCCGGACTCACCTTGCCAGGATCGAACCGAGAAAATCCCACATGACCCTGCTCGTTCGGACTGCCGCCGTTCTCCTCCCGGAAAGCCTCATGCCCATCCAGACGCTGCACCTGGAAGAGTTCCACCCCCTTGACCCCCTTGAGACTTTCGGCATACTGCCGGGCCACGTCCGAATTGCCCCCCAGCATGATGGACTCGATCCCGCGCAGCGCGGTTTCGGTCAATTGCCGCACGTTCTGCTCGGACTGCTCCACAATGCCGGTCTGCATCCGATGCAGCGCGATGCCTCCCATCCCAAGCAGACTGGCGGTGCCCGCGATGCCGGCAACCAGCAACAATCGCATGCCAATGGAATGTTTCAGCCCCGAAGTCTCGGCCATGCCGGTTTCCCCCTCGTTCCCGAAAAGTCATCGATCAAAAACAAACCAGTTCTTCCCTGTGGAAGACATCTCCCACCCTGACCCGGCCTTGATACCACATCCATTCCCATGCGTTTTCCAGTCGAATGGCACAATCATACGAAAAATCGGCACGAACCACAGGCCCGTCTTATTTTTTCTGCTTCTCACACCCCTTCAGATGCGCCGTGACCAGACGCACCACCTTTTTGGGGTCGTCCGTGATCACGAAAAGATCCAGATCTTCCGCAGAGATGGTCCCGGCGGCCAACAGGCTGCTCCGCATCCAGTCCACCAACCCTTTCCAGTATTCCGACCCGAACAGGATCATGGGAAATGGACAGGATTTGCGGGTCTGGACCAGGGTCAACGCCTCGAACAGTTCATCCAGAGTGCCGAAGCCGCCGGGAAAGACGATCATCGCCTTGGCGTGTTTGGCGAACATCAGCTTGCGCACGAAGAAATAACGGAACGCCATGCGGATATCCAGATAAGGATTGGAATGCTCCTCGAAGGGCAGTTCGATATTCAACCCCACGGAGATCCCCCCTTTCTTGTAGCATCCCCGGTTGGCCGCCTCCATGATACCCGGCCCGCCGCCGGTGATCACCGAAATGCCCTGACGCGACAACGCCCTGGCCACCTTGTGGGCCAACTGGTAATAACGGGATCCCTTCGGGGTGCGGGCGGAACCGAAAATGGTCACCGCCGGACCCAATCCCCGCAACGACTCGATGCCGTCGATCAATTCGGCCTGGATGCGAAAAATTCTCCAGGCTTCGCTCGTCTTGAAATCCTCGACCTCTTTCATGGTTTCCTCACGATGCTGCGTGCGACGGCGCATGCGCCCGATGTCGCGATCACGTTCAAAAGGGATTGTCTTGGCGCGCCATTTTTTGTAGGGTTCCCGCATCCAACCGGTAGTGGTGATCCGCGCGGGCGGCCAGTTGCGGATTGTGGGTGACCAGCACCATGGCGGCTTGCCAGCTCCGGGCCAAACGAAACAACAACTCCACGATACGCCCTCCGGTCTCCAGATCCAGATTGCCGGTGGGTTCGTCGGCCAGGATCAACGCAGGACGCGCCACGAAGGCACGGGCAATGGCCACCCGTTGCTGCTCCCCGCCGGACATCTCCAGGGGACGATGGTCGGCCCGATCGCTCAGGCCCACCTGATCGAGCATGACCCGCGCCTGTTCCATGGCATCCCGGACTCCGGCCAGTTCCAGAGGCAGGGCCACGTTTTCCAACGCGGTCAAGGTGGTGATGAGATGAAAGTCCTGAAAGACGATCCCCATGCGCCCCCCACGCAACCGGGCCAGATCATCGTGAGTCAAACCGGCGAAATCCCGGCCATCGACCCGGATCCGGCCGCCCGTGGCCCGTTCCACCCCGGCGATCAGGGCCAGCAACGTGCTTTTGCCACTTCCCGAAGGCCCGGTCATGGCGACGATCTCCCCGGAGGCCACGGTCAAATCCACCCCGCGCAGGATCTCCAGCCGCCTTCCGGCATGATCCACCGCATACGCCACGGATTCCAGAATGATCATCTCCCGCTTCCACTCCCCGTCCCTGTTCCTGTCTCTGTTCTTGTCCCGGTTCCTGTCCGGTCCATGGCGATCACGCCGCCGTCATACCCATGGATCGCGCTGGTCATTCACCCTTGCATTGGGAGTTCTTCTCATGGGCGCAACCCTGGCAACGGCCGCTGAACCCCCGGTGATTCTCTGCCTCGGAGACAGCCTGACCGCCGGTTTCGGCGTGCCGCCCGGAGCCGACTATCCGGCCTTGCTGCAACGCCGGCTCCAGGAACACGGCCATCCCCACCGGGTGGTCAACGCCGGACTCTCCGGAGACACCACCGCCGGAGCCTTGCGCCGTCTGGAGTGGTCCTTGCGTTCCAAACCGACTATCGCCATCGTGGTCCTGGGAGCCAACGACGGACTGCGGGGACTGGATCTGGCCGACATGAAACACAACCTGCTGGCCATCACCACCCGGTTGCGCCAGTCCGGGGTCTCGCTTCTGCTGCTGGGGGGCATGCGCCTGCCGCCCAATTACGGCGCGGGTCACGACACCCGGTTTCAGGCCATCTATCCCGAAGTGGCCGCAGAGAGCGCAGCGGTGTTGATTCCTTTTTTCCTGGAAGGGGTGGCGGGCAAGCCCGGTTTGAATCAATCCGATGGCATTCATCCCACGGAAGCCGGCTACCAGGTGGTGCTGGAGAATGTCTGGCGTCATCTCGCCCCGCGACTGGAGCTGGAACCGGAGTCGGAAACCCAGCCCTCCCGCCCGAAATAATGGCGCCATCCGATCACCAGTCCGGATGCCACTTGCAGCATCACCAATCCCACATAGATCACCGTCGGCAGATACACCCCGTCGCGCAGACCGGTCGTGGCGTTGAAACGGATGAAATCCGACCAGAACAGCACATGCACCGCGTTGACCCCCACGGCGACCAGCGCGGCGGGGGCACCCGACCGACCGACGAAAAAGGCCAGAAAACCGGGCAGTACCGTCAAATAGCCCCCCAGCAGGGGCACGGGAACCAAAACCAACGCCATCAACAGGATCAACACTCCGAACAGCCCCATGCGTCACCTCGCACAAAAAAAATCACCAGCCCCATGACGGCTTGCGGGGTATCGAAAACGATCTGATCTTTGCTATCATTCCCGCTTGTCCTTTTGCAACGTAAAAGATGGACCGTTCACCAAATCTTAAGGAAGAACAGCCATGACCGATCATCCCGACACTCCGGCGGTCATCGACAGGACCAGCCAAACCTCACCGGACGACTGCCGACTCCTGATCGAAAACCTCCCGGATGGACTCCTGGTGCATCGCGACGGCATCATTCTGATGGCCAATCGCGTCACGGCGGCCATTCTCGGGCTTGACGAGGCCGACACGCTGACAGGAACGCCCCTGGTTTCGTTTTTCAACAACGACGCCTGGAAACGATTGCTGCAATCCATCGACGACCAGCCTCCCATGACCCAGCGCCGCTGGACCGCCGACATGGAACTGACCCGCTGCGACGACCGGGGAGCGGTCATCGACACCGCCACAAGCTGGACCCTGTTCCAGGGAGAGCCCGCGCTGCTCACCACCCTGCGGGACATCACCCAGCTCAAACGCGGCGAGGAGGAGATGCGCCGCCAAGCCAACTACGACACCCTGACCGGCCTGCCCAACCGCAGCCTCTTCCTGGACCGGCTGAACCGGGAACTGATCCGCGCCAGACGCGCCAACAGCCGGGTGGCGCTGATGTTCATCGATCTGGACCGCTTCAAGTGGGTCAACGACACCCTGGGTCACGCCGCCGGGGATGACCTGTTGCGTCAGACCTCCAAACGCCTGCTGTCGTGTGTACGCAAATCCGATACCGTGGCGCGCCTCGGCGGAGACGAATTCACCGTGATCCTGCCGGACATGGCCCGAGGCCCCTTCGCGGAACGGGTGGCCGCCGAAATTCTCTCCCAGTTGGTGAAACCGTTCACGCTCATGGGGCAAGAGGCGTTCATTTCCGGTTCCGTGGGGGTCACGGTGTGTCCCGACGATGGCCAGGATCTGGACACGCTGCTCAAAAACGCCGACACAGCCATGTACCGCGCCAAAAGCGACGGACGCAACGCCTACCGTTTCTACACCCCGGACATGCACGCCGAAGCCGAAGAGCGCATGGCCTTGGAAAAAGATCTCCACCACGCCCTGGAACGCAACCAGCTTGTGGTCCACTATCAGCCCATCGTCAATCTGGCCACCGGTCATCTGATCGGCGCGGAAAGCTTCCTGCGCTGGGAACACCCCACCCGTGGCAGCGTCTCTCCCGGCACCTTCGTGCGGCTGGCCGAAGAGATCGGCATGATCAGCCAGATCACCGCCTGGACCATCCACACCGCCTGCGCCCAGGCCCAGCAGTGGCGTCAACGACCCGACAGCCAGGATTTCATCATTTCGGTCAACATCTCCTGCACCCGCTGCCGTGAACTCTCCACAGACGACAAAATCCCCGAAATCCTGCGCGCCACCGGTCTGCCCCCCACCGCGCTGGTCCTGGAAATCACCGAAAACATCCTCTCCGAAGACGAAGACAAGGCCATGGCCATGCTCAACCATCTGAGCCGCCTGGGGGTCAACCTGTGGCTGGACGACTTCGGCACCGGCTACTCCTCCTTGAGCGTACTCAGGCGTCTGCCGATCAACGGCATCAAGATCGACCGCACCTTCATCCCCGACATCTCCGTGGACCCGGAGACCAGCATCCTGATCCAGGCGATTCTCTCCCTGGCCAACGCCATGCATCACCAGGTGATCGGCGAAGGGATCGAAACCGCCAATCAGGCCGATTTCCTGCGTACCCGAGGATGCCAGATGGGTCAGGGGTACCTGTTCCATAAACCCGTGGACGCCGCCGCGTTCGAATCCATCCTCGGACGGACCTTTCCGACCGGAATGCCGGGATGAGGCACAAATAACGGTTGCATCGATGCCGCCAATACGCGAGAATCATAGTTCAAACATGAGCATGCCGTCTTCTCATTCATCCGGCCAAATCCATCGACTGAAGGATTACACCACATGAAACCAAACCGTCTTCCAACCCTGGCACTGATCTCACTGGGCCTTGTCTCCCTGGGCGTAGCCTCCTGCGTTCCCCAACAACACGTGGTACAGAGCTGGCAGGTCGCCTCGCCCCGTATCAACGAAGGATGGAAAGGCAACAACGGTCAGATCCAATGGCATCCCCAGACAGGGCAACAGACCTTGGCATCGATCGGAACCCAATGCTTCTTCTGTGGCGACGGAATCGACACGGACACGGATGGCATTTTCGACAACCGCGACGAATGTCCCGGCACCCCCAAAGGGGTGAAGGTCTACTGGCAGGCGGAACATTTCGGTCGGAACGAAACCTCGATCGGTCGGCCCGGCTGTCCCTTCGACGGCGATCTGGATGGAGTCCCGGACTACCAGGACAGCTGCCCGGATACGGCCCGCGACATCAAGGTCGATGGCATGGGATGTCCACTGGACACCGATCAGGACCGTGTTCCGGACGACCGTGACAAATGCCCCAACACCGTCCACGGCGCCGTGGTCGATCCGAACGGATGCCCCCTGGATGCCGACGCCGATGGCGTCAACAACGATCGGGACAAATGTCCCAACACCCCGATCGGGGCCAGGGTCAACCAGTTGGGATGCTGGATACTGGAAAATCTCCAGTTCTCCTTCGGCAGTGCCCAAATCAATTCCACCTCCCTGCCCACCCTCAACCGGGCCGTGGACGTGCTGGCGGACAATCCGAAAGTGAAAGTGGAAGTGCAAGGCCACACGGACAACGTCGGTGGTGAAAAACAGAATCTTCTCTTGTCGCAGCGGCGGGCCGACGCGGTGCGCGATTACCTGATCTCCCGTGGCATCGCCTCCGACACTCTCACAAGCAAAGGGTTCGGCTTCTCCCAACCCCTGGCCAAGGCCAACGACCCGGTAAGCCGCGCCATCAACCGGCGGGTGGAACTCAAACCCATACCGTAATGGCCCCGCCCACCCTGCTCGGGTTGCCGCGCCTCCGACTTCGTATGAACCGAAGCCGGAGGCGCGAAAAAACGCCCTGTCGTCCGCAAACCCCACGCCCGACCTGAAGACGCACCGAGACCGGGCACCCGACAAAACGACCACCGGCTAAAGCGACAGGGCATTCTCCATGGCATAGCGAACCAGATCCGCCGTCGAGCCTTCGATCCCGAGCTTTTCCTTGATGCGACGGCGATAGGTGGTCACCGTGCTGGGACTCAGTTGCAACTCCTCGGCGATGCGGGAGACCGTGTATCCACGGGAAATCAGCAATAAAATGGTGAACTCCTGCGCCGAAAGCCGATCGTGGAGCGGGCCGGAGGGCTTCGGGGAGAAAGTGTCGGCAAAATGGCACCGCATCTCATCGGTCAGGAAGAACTCTCCCCCGGCCACCATCCGGATGGCCCGCAACAGTTCTCCGGCCAAACTCGACTTGTCGATGAAACCGCTGGCCCCGCTCTGCATCAGCCTTCTGACCAGGTGGAAATCCCGATACATGGTCAGAATCAGCACTTTCCGGTCACAACCGGAGGCCCGCACCTTCCGCAGCACCTCCAGGCCGTTAATGTCCGGCAGATTGACATCCAACAACGCCACATCCCAGTCCAGACTGGCGATCATGGCCAAACCCTGCCCGCCACTCCCCGCCTCCCCAACGACACACAGATCCGTTTCCGGTTCGATCAGGGATTTCAGTCCATCACGTATAACACCATGGTCATCAATAATTATTATTTTGATCATCTTATTTACCCCCTGCACTGGTCCAACTCATGGGGAAAATGTTATCACACACCCCCCATGCATGCACGGTCTGTCCCACATCAATTATGAAAAATTTGCAGAAAAATTGCTATCCATCCGAATTCCGTCCATAAAAACAACCTTGGCACCATAACCAATCCCACCACCTGACAACAAGAACAGAGGCAATGGACAACATGTAGAGAATTAACATTAATTAATATTACACACAAACCACTTCTCACCGTAAAACCGAATGGTCCATGCCCCAAGAACAAACGCCTGCGGACATGGACCCCTTTTCCGTCCGGTCTCTTCACCCCGGTCTCTTCATCCCGGTCTCACGCCCCGTCTCCGACACCAGAGATGCCACGCAACACGTCCAACAACGCCTGTTTGCGAATCGGCTTGGAGAGGTATTCCGTACACCCTGCCTCGCGACTGCGTTCCATCTCCCCTTCCATGGCATGCGCCGACAAGGCGATGATCGGCACCGGCTTGAGTCCCTGCTCCCGTTCCCACTGCCGAATGGTGCGGGCTGCGGTATAACCGTCCATGCGGGGCATCTGCACATCCATCACCACCACATCGAACCCCTCGACCCGCATCCGTTCCACAGCCTCCAGGCCATCGTTCACCATCACCAGTCGATGGGGTGTCGTCGCCAGATAGGCGTCGAGCAGAAAACGGTTCTCCTCCACATCCTCAGCCACCAGAATGCGCAATACCCGATCTGCGGGCTGCGCATTCTTTCCGGTCGGAAGCGGCGCAGGGGACGGCGCAGGGGACAGCGCGCGGCGTACCGGCAACGTGAACGCGAACAGACTGCCCTCTCCGGGCGCGCTCTCCACCCAGATGCGTCCCCCCATCAACCCCACCAACCGCTGACAAATGGTCAATCCCAATCCCGTCCCCCCGTAACGCCGGGTGATCCCCGCGTCGGCCTGGGTGAACCGCTCGAACACATGCTCCATCTGCTCCGGCGTCATGCCGATCCCGGTATCCACCACCTGCCACAACAAAGTCTCCGGCTCCACCGGATGCCAGAAAACCCCCACATCCACCCGTCCCTGATCGGTGAACTTGATCCCATTGCCCAACACATTGAGCAAGACCTGACGCACCCGGCCATCATCCCCCATCATGCTGTCGGGCAACCCCTCCCCCAACGCCACCCCGAGAATCAAACCCTTCTCCTCGGCGACCACGCGCAGCAACCGCGCGGTCTCCTCCACCACCTGACGGGGAGAAAAAGGCAGATCCACCAGAGTGATGCGACCGGCCTCGATCCGCGAAAAATCCAGCACGTCGTTGATCACCGTCAGCAACGCCCGACCCGAATGGTGCATGGTCTCGGCAAAACGACGCTGTTCCACGGTGAGTTCGGTTTCCAGCAACATTTCGGACATGCCCAGCACCCCATTCATCGGCGTGCGAATCTCGTGGCTCATGGCCGCCAAAAACTCCCCTTTGACCCGCGCGGCCCGTTCCGCCTGATCCTTGGCGAAACGCAACTCCATCTCGGTCCGCTTGCGCACCGTGATGTCCCGGAACACCACCACCGCACCCCGCACCTCCCCATCCCGCACAATCGGCGAGGCGGTCAGCGTGACCGGAAAACCACTGCCATCCCGACGCCACAACCACTCCTGATCCGAACTGACCTCGTTGCCCCGCTCCAACACCTCGCACAACAGACATTCGGACGCGGTCAGAAAAGAACCATCCGCCTGGGAGTGGTGAAACAAGGCGTGCGACTCCTTCCCCAGCACCTCCTCCTCACGCCAACCCAGACTCTTGAGCGCCGACGGGTTGATGAAGGAAATGCGCCAATCCCGCCCCACCACATACAGCCCCTCGGCCAAGGTGGCGGTGATCTCTCGCAACCGCTGCTCGTTTTCGCGCAAGGCCGCCTCCGCCCGCTTGCCCTCGGTCATGTCGGTAAAAATCCACATCCGCCCCCGAAAACCGTTCCGACTGGCCAATGGCGCGGAATAACGCTCAAAGATGCGTCCGTCCAGAAACTCCACCAGATCGGCACCGCTCTCGTCACCGCGATACAGTTCCTGCACCCTGGCCAGAAACCGCTCCGGCCGGACCAGTTGATTCAACACAAAACGCAACAACTCCTCATCGCGACCTTCCCGCATCCACGCGCTCGGAATGCGCCACATCTGCAAGAATCGATCGTTGGCACGCAGCACCCGCCCGTTCTCATCCACCACCAGAATCCCATCCCGGCTGGATTCAAACGTGGCGCGCAGAATCTCTTCGCTGCTACGCAACAAGGATTCGGTTTCCAGTGTCCGGCGACGGTGGCCATACGCTTCGATAATCCGGGCACAGGCTGCAACCACCGGTTCCAGGGCCTCCACCACCCCCGCATCATACCCCTGGGGACGATTGGCCAAACCCAACACCCCGACAACCCCCTTCCCACGCTTCACCGGCATCCCCAGAAAAGAGGCCAAAGGGGGATGATCCAGCGGCAGTCCGCAGCGACCGGGATCGTCGATCGCCTGGTTGACGAGGATCGGTTGCCCGGTGCGCACCGGCACGACAAACAGACACGACTCCTCCACGCAACAGATGTCCGTGCGTTCCCTCTCCACAAAAGAGGCATGCACCCACGTCTCTCCGCTCACACGGGAGGTGGCCAGATGACGCAACGCCCAGGAGGTTCCATCCTCTGCCAGAACGGTTTCGGTGATGAAACCATACCGGCTGCCGGTGAACCGCAAAATTTCCAACAATAAGGTATTGAACAGCGTGTCGGGATGGGAATCTTCGATGAACAGTCCCTGAATGCGCGTGATGCAGGCAATCTGAAGTTGCAATGGTTGCTTGGCCGCCATCCATTCGGCTTCGGCCTTTTTACGGGCCGCGATCTCCTCGGCCATGGCGACCTGGAGAAGATGATCACGGGTGACGTCCCGGCCTGCGGCATACACCGCCCGACCATCCCCCACCCCGGTCCACTCGGTCCAGATCACCTGACCCAATCGGTGGATCAACCGAATCTTGGAACCCTCGCGGGTTTCACCCTCGAAGACCCGCCGGATCCCCTCCAAAACGACAACCCGATCCTCGGGATGGATCCGCTCGGCCAACGGCTGCGCCAGCAACGCATCGATGGAGAGTCCCAACGCGGCCGCCAAGGCGGGATTCACCCGGATCCACTCCCCGTTTCTCCCCAGAACGCAAAACAATCCTGAAGAAAGATCAAAGAACCGATCCCGTTCCTCCTCGGCTGCAACAGGCCGCTCGATCTGGTCGCTCACCCAATCCTCTTTTTCCAAGACCGTCATGCCAACGGATCCAAACAGCGGCCATTCTTCTTCAAGACGGCACGGACGGACTCCCCGAGGCCGCCGGAGCCTGACGCAACACACCGGCTTCGACCAGTTTCTCGACCACCTGCCGACTCATGCCATACGCGCGCAGAAATCCATCCAGCGGCATGACCAGACGGGATCGGGTCTCCAGCTTTGGGTTGTTCTGATCCAGGTTGGTGGGATCCAGTGTGGAGAGTTCGATCCGCACGATATTGCCGGTCACAACGATATTGCCAAAAGTGTCGCAGTAGTTCTCTTGAATGGTCATGCTTGCAGCTCCCAATCCTGTCATTCCATTTCGGTTTCCGTTCCCAACGCCTTGCCTCAAGGCGGACATCCCGAAAGGCGCACCTTCCCGGGATCGGACTCCATAGTCATGATTCAGGATGGGAAAGTCAAGATTTTCATGGCGACCGGCAAACCGGAACCTCAAAAAAAAGCTCCGGCACTCTTGCGGGCAGGCGCGCGAAAACAAAGAACAAACGCGGGAGGGAAACGGGAAACTTCAGACCCGAAACCGAAAAAAGACCGGTCACTCCGGAGACTGGATATGATGCTCAAGCAGATAGTCACACAACTCCCGATCCACGACCGAGATGTGATGTTCCAACCAACCCAACAAAAAAACGGCCACTTCCCCCGCGATGGCGCGTTTCTCCTCCAGGGAGCCCGCCAGGACAAACCGACCCCGCAACTGTCCCACCTGCAAGGCGAGACTACGGTGTTCGCGGATGTGACTCTCCGTGCCGGGAAACCCGCAAGAACGCATGAACTCCTCCTCATGCCTGAAATGGGTACCCGCGTAACTGTTCAGGGAGAGGAAAACGAATTCGAGTTCATAACTGTCCTCGCCCTGCTGCTGCGAGCGAAGCAGTTCATGATACATGGCGAAAATCAATTCATGCTGGGTATCGATGGAAGGACACCCGAGTCGGAATTGCTCCGGCATGCGACTCCGTTGATGCTCTGACATGGACACGTCTTCCCAAAAAAGGCCATGAAGCCGCCAAACACGGCTTCATGGCCCATGAGGTCAAAACAACACGATCATCAACCGATGATGGCGTTCAGGGTGGGGCTTGGGCGCTGGGCCACGGCCACCTTGGCCGGATCGGTGTGATAATAACCACCCAGATCGATGCGCGTTCCCTGGCCGGTCTTCAACTCCTCCAGAATCCGGGCATCCTGGCTCGCCATCTGCTGGGCCATGGCGGCAAAATGACTCTTGAGCTCGGCATCCTCGTCCTGCTCGGCCAAGGCCTGCGCCCAGTGCTTGGCGATGTAGTAGTGGCTGCCTTTGTTGTCGTTCTCGCCCACGGCGCGGCCCGGGGACATGTTGTTGTCCAACAGCTTGCCGATGGCCAGATCCAGAGTCTTGGCCAAAACCGCAGCCTTGGGATTGTTGCGGGTCTGGGCCAGATGCTCCAGCGAGGCGCCGAAGGCGGAAAACTCACCCAAAGAGTCCCAACGCAGATGCCCCTCTTCCACGAACTGCTGCACGTGCTTGGGCGCGGAACCGCCGGCACCGGTCTCGAACAATCCACCCCCCTGCATCAAAGGAACGATGGAGAGCATCTTGGCGCTGGTGCCCAACTCCAGGATCGGGAACAAATCGGTGAGATAATCCCGCAACACGTTGCCGGTGACCGAAATGGTATCCTGGCCATCCTTCATGCGTTGCAAGGAGAGGGTGGCGGCATCCTCCGGGGACATGATGCGGATATCCAGCCCCGAAGTATCGTGATTCTTGAGATAGACCGTGACCTTGGCAATCAACTGGGCGTCGTGGGGACGGGCCTGGTCGAGCCAGAAGATCGCCGGCATGCCGCTCAAACGGGCCCGATTGACCGCCAGCTTCACCCAGTCCTGGATCGCCGCGTCGGTGGCCTGACACAGGCGCCAGATGTCACCCGTTTCCACCGTATGCTCCATCAGGGTGGCTCCGGCGGCGTCGATGACGCGGATCACCCCATGGCCAGGAGCCTTGAAGGTGGTGTTGTGCGAGCCATACTCCTCGGCCTTCTGGGCCATCAGCCCCACGTTGGGCACGCTGCCCATGGTGGCGGGATTGAAGGCGCCATGCTGCTTGCAGAACTTGACCGTGGCATCGTACACCCCGGAATAACACCGATCCGGAATCACCGCCTTGGTGTCGTTGGCCTTGCCATCCGGACCCCAACCCTTGCCGCCGTTGCGGATCATGGCGGGCATGGAGGCGTCGATGATGATGTCGCTGGGAACGTGCAGATTGGTGATGCCCCGATCCGAATCCACCATGTAAAGGGTGGGACCGTTGGCGAAACCGGCCTGGATGTCGGCCTCGATCGACTGACGTTGCGCTTCCGGAAGGGTGGCGATCTTGGCGAGCACGTCGCCGAAACCGTTGTTGGGATCCACGCCAAGCTGGGCGAAGGTGGCGGCGTGTTTGTCGAACAGATCCTTGAAGAAAACCGTCACCGCGTGTCCGAACATGATCGGGTCGGAGACCTTCATCATGGTGGCTTTCAGGTGCAAAGAGAAGAGCACGCCCTGTTGTTTGGCCTCTTCGATCTGCTCGGCCAGAAACGCGCGCAACTGCCTGACGCTCATGAAGGTGCCATCGATGACATCGGCCTTCTTCAAAGGCACCTTGTCCTTCAACACCGTCACCGCGCCATCGGCGCCCACGAACTCGATGCGGGCATTGCCCACCGAGGAGTCACCGACGGTCAAGGATTTCTCATTGGCGAAAAAGTCGCCTCTGGTCATGGAGGCCACGTGGGTCTTGGAAGTCGGACTCCAGGCACCCATTTTATGGGGATTCTTTTTGGCGAACGCTTTGACGGAAAGCGGAGCGCGGCGATCCGAATTGCCCTCCCGGAGAACCGGATTGACCGCGCTGCCCTTGATCTTGTCGTAACGGGCGCGGGCTTCGCGTTCTTCGTCGGTTTTGGGATCGTCCGGAAAATCGGGGATATCGTATCCCTGGGACTGCAACTCCTTGATGGCGGCCTTCAACTGGGGAAGCGAGGCGCTGACGTTGGGGAGCTTGATGACATTGGCTTCCGGAGTTTTGACCAGTTCACCCAACTCGGCCAGATCATCGGGCTGTCTTTGAGCCGGAGTCAGTTTCTCCGGAAAATTGGCGATGATCCGTCCGGCGAGCGAAATATCCCTGGTCCCGATGGTGATGCCTGCCACACGGGTAAACGATTGGAGGATGGGGAGAAACGAACCACTGGCCAGCTCGGGGGCCTCATCGACCTTGGTGTAGATGATATCCGGTTGTGACATCGTGCTTGAACTCCTGAAGGTAGAATCTGTTGCGGATGGACTGACAACCGGCTCCTGACCAAGAGCAGGCGCGACGAGCCTTTAGTTGGATGACGCCGGATTGTCAAGCGTAGCCACCGGGTGATCAACCACCGGGTGGAAGCTTAAGCCGGAGGTCGGCCCCCGGGATGAAAAAAGGGGCCGACCTTCGACAGGCAGGGAAACAGAAATCAGACGATGAGGGCCACGATCAGCAGGGCCACGATGTTGGTGATTTTGATCATGGGATTGACCGCCGGGCCAGCCGTATCCTTGTAGGGGTCGCCCACCGTGTCACCGGTGACCGCCGCCTTGTGGGCTTCGGATCCCTTGCCGCCAAAATTACCCATTTCGATGTACTTTTTGGCATTGTCCCAGGCGCCACCACCGGTGGTCATGGAGATGGCCACAAAGATACCGGTGATGATGGTACCCATGAGCACGCCACCCAGAGCCTGCGGCCCGAGAGCGAAACCAACCAGCACCGGCACGAGCACCGGCAGCAAGGAAGGAACGATCATTTCCGAGATGGCGGCTTTGGTCAGCATGTCCACGGCCTTGGAATAGTCGGGCTTGCCCGTGCCATCCATGATGCCGGGGATTTCCCGGAACTGACGACGCACTTCGATCACGACGCTACCCGCCGCGCGTCCCACGGCTTCCATGCCCATGGCCGCGAAGAGGTAAGGCATCAGACCACCGATGAACAGACCCACGATGACCAAGTGATCGGAGAGGCTGAAGGTGATGCCGTGCGCGAACTTCTCCAGTTCATGGGTGTAGTCGGCGAACAGCACCAGGGCGGCCAGACCGGCGGAACCGATGGCATAGCCTTTGGTGACCGCTTTGGTGGTATTGCCGACCGCATCCAGAGGATCGGTGATGTCACGGATTTCCGAGGGCAGATTGGCCATTTCGGCGATGCCGCCGGCATTGTCCGTGATGGGGCCATAGGCGTCCAGAGCGACGATGATGCCGGTCATGGAGAGCATGGAGGTGGCGGCGACGGCGATGCCGTACAGACCGGCCAATTCATGAGCAGCAAGGATGCTGGCGCACACGGCGAGCACCGGAGCGGCGGTGGATTTCATGGAGACGCCCAGACCGGCGATGACATTGGTACCGTGGCCGGTTTCGGAGGCCTTGGCGATGTCACGCACGGGTTGATACTCGGTGGCGGTGTAATATTCGGTGATCATCACCATGGCGGCGGTGAGGGCCAGGCCGATCAACGTGGCGCCGTAGATGGCCCCCACGCTGTATTGACCATTGCCACTCATGATCCACTTGGTGACCGGCAGATAGATGACCGCCGCAATGGCGCCGGAGACGACCAAGCCGCGATACAGAGCGGTCATGATCTTTTTGCCCGGCAGATACTTGACGAAATAGACACCGGCGATGGAGGCGATGATGGACACGCCACCCAGCACCAAAGGATAGACCAGGGCATTGCCGAACTTGGGCAGAAGCAGAGCGCCGAGCAGCATGGTGGCCACCACGGTCACCACATAGGTCTCGAAGAGGTCGGCGGCCATACCGGCACAGTCACCCACGTTGTCGCCCACGTTGTCGGCGATCACGGCGGGGTTGCGCGGGTCATCCTCGGGGATGCCGGCTTCCACCTTGCCAACCAGATCGGCACCCACGTCCGCGCCCTTGGTGAAGATGCCACCACCCAGACGGGCGAAGATGGAGATCAGCGAGCCACCGAAGGCCACACCCACCAACGGCTTGAGCAGTTGGGACATGTTGCCGCCACCGGCCATCTTGATGAGGATCAGGAAGAAGATCGCCACACCCAGCAGGCCCAGACCCACCACCAGCATGCCGGTGATGGCGCCACCCCGGAAGGCCACCTGCAATGCCGCGTCCAGGCCATTCTTGGCCGCTTCGGCGGTACGCACATTGGCTTTGACCGACACGCCCATGCCGATGAAGCCCGACATTCCGGAAAGCACCGCGCCCACGGCAAAGCCGAGAGCCGTGCTCAGGTCCAGAAACATGGCCATGAGCATGAACAGCACGCCGCCCACATAACCGATCGTGGTGTATTGACGACGCATGTAAGCACGCGCGCCCTCTTCCACGGCTCCCGAGATTTCCCGCATCCGATCCGTTCCTGTGGGCAACGCCAGGATCCACTCCCTGGTCATCCACCCGTACACCACTGCGCCGATTCCGCACAGTATGGCGAAGTACAACGCTCCCATCGACATTTCCATAGCCTCAAACCCCTTACCCGATGAATGGTTTTACAATCCCGCTGACGCGGATTTCCTGATATTCCAAAGATTCACCCGCCTTGCAAAACGCAAGAGGGGTGAATCCATACGGCCCCATTCCTGCTTAACCGATAATGGCGCACAAGGCGTCAAAAACCACGCCCATGTCCTGCATGCCGTCCACGGTTTTGATCTCGCCCTTGCCACGGTAAAAATCGAGCACCGGGGCGGTCTGGGCATGATAGACCGACAAACGGTTGCGCACCGTCTCTTCGGTGTCGTCGGCGCGGGTAACCAGGGCGCCGCCACACTTGTCGCAGACGTTCTCCCGGGCGGTCGGCTTGAACTGGATGTGATACCCCTCACTGCATTGGCCACAGGTGCGACGACCGGTGATGCGGCCCACCAGGGCTTCGTCGGCGGCGGTGATGTCGATGACCTGATCGATCTTGAGGCCACGTTCGACCAGCATGGTATCCAGAGCCTGGGCCTGTCCCACGGTTCTGGGAAAGCCGTCGAGGATGAAACCCTTGGCGCAGTCCGGCTCGGCGATCCGGTCGCCGATGATCCCGACCACGATGGCGTCCGTCACCAGACCACCGCTCTCCATGGCGGCCTTGGCCTGCAAACCCACCGGGGTGCCGGCCTTGACCGCAGCACGCAGCATGTCACCCGTGGAAAGCTGCGGAATCCCATATTTGTCAGCGATTTGACGTGCCTGGGTACCCTTTCCGGCCCCGGGCGGTCCCATAAAAATCAGATTCATGCCTCACTCCTTGCCATGGTGATGATTGTGTGAAAATGTGTGAAATTTATGTAAAATCTATTTAAAGAATGTGTAAAACCTATCCAGAAAATACGGCCAACCGCTTGAGATTGAGCCAATCTTGCAATTCAAAAAAGAATAGATGGTAAACGATTCCCGCGCGCTTGTCATACCCTAAAACGCACCGCCATCAAAAAAAGCCTGCGGATCATCCTTTACGAGGCGTGTCCCGTTTCCCGCGAATGAGACACCAACCGCGCCAGCAGATCGGTTTCCAGATCCTCCGGCACCGGCTTGAGGCCCGCCATCCAATCCATCAAATCCGCGTCGGAACGATTCAGCAACGATTCCAGCCGCTGGCACTGTCCATCATCGAGTTCCGTCAGTTCGTCCCGCAGAAACCGGTGCAGAACGCGCTCCATCTCGGCCATGGCCCGACGACTGGCCAGATAAACCAACCGACGCTGCGCAGGGGTACGGGCCATCGGCACTTCCGGAAACGGCATGGTTTCGTCACTCACCGTCAAAGACCAACAAGTCGCGCACCCAATCGCGCCCCGGAATGGCCTCTCCCCCCCAGGGAGGCAGGCCGTAGTAGAGCGCGTTTTCGGTGCAGACATGACGATACTCGGCGTGGTGCAGATTGGTCTTGCGGAAATCCACGCCGCGCAGATCGCAAGAAATGAAACGGGTCTGTTCCAGGGAGGATTCCCGCAACTGGGCAAACGACAGGTCCGCGCCCGTGAAATCGGAGCGATCCAGATTGGTTTCCAGGAACTGCGCCTTGACCAGATACGCGTGACGGAAATCGGTATCGGACATCACGCTCAAAAAAAACGCGGCTTCTCCGGCCGAGGCGCGCTCCAGGGTACATCCTGCCAGTTCGACCCGCTGCAACAGCGCGTGATCCAGTTGGACACGTCGAAAGGTCACGCGGGTGAAGCGGGACTCCACCACATGGAGGTTGCTCAAGTCGCAGCCATCCAGGTTGACATCCACCCACTCCCCGCCGGAAAGATTGGCTCCGGACAGGTTCATGCCGGACAGATCCAAGCCTTCCACCTGAATGAACGACAAATCCGCATCCACCAGAGTGCCTTCCGGTGTGCCGAAAGCCTCCATCAAGTCCTGTTTTTGGGTAAATCGTCGCATAGCATTATCGGAAGTATGGAAGCAGAGGTATTGACTGACCGTTCCAACAATTTAGCACAGAAAAACACATCCATCCAGGTGGAAAACTGGCAACGATCCACAGGCAAAGCCTGGAATCAGGCGTCCCCTCTTCGATCACCGACAAAACAAGGGGACGCCCTCTTCGCAACCACCATTCGATCAGGGACGGTACTGATTGATGATCTTGTTCCGATCAAAATCCGGATGTCCACCGACCTGTTTCACAATCGCGGCTAGGCGCTCGTCCAGAGTCTCCCGCTGCACCTGATACAGCAATCCCATGGGACGATGACCTTCCGTGTCTCCGCGCGCCAGTTCGATGGCAGCCCCGAGATCCGAAGGATCGTGATCCGCCGGAATCTCCCGCATCAGATCCCGATAATACTGAATGGTATCGATGCGGTTGTAGGTGACGCACTGGGAGTAGATGTTCACATAGGAGAAACCCTTGTGCTCCATGGCGCCCTTGATCAGATCCGCGCACACCTTGGGCTTGCCCGCGAAGGCCTGCGCCACATAGGTGGCCCCATAGGTGAGCATGTAGAGCAACGGATTCATCGGATCGTCCGGACCGCCATACGGGGTGGTATACGCCTTCAACTCCCGGCGGGAGGTGGGGGAATACTGCCCTTTGGTCAGGCCATAGATGCCGTTGTCGAACAGGATGTAGGTCAGGTTGACATTCCGGCGCGCCATGTGGGGCATGTGACCCCCACCGATGGCGAATCCGTCGCCGTCACCACCGGTGACGCACACCAACTGGTCGGGACGGGCCAACTGAACCCCGGTGGCCACCGGTCCGGCGCGACCATGCAGGGTGTGCATCTTGTAGGACTGCATGAAATAGGGCGTGCGGGAGGAGCAGCCGATGCCCGACACATTGACCAGATTGGTCGGATCCACACCCAACTCGGAAAGAGAACGCAGAATCGCGTTCAGGATGCCGTGATGTCCGCACCCCGGACACCAGACAACGTTCACATCGGACTTGTACTCCTTGGGAGCCATCTCTTTCTTGTGCAACGCGGCGACGGACATCAGAGCACCTCCTTGACTTTATTCACGATCATCGCGGGATTGAAGGGCAGCCCGCCGCAGATGGTGTAGGGAATGGGACGAATGGTCGTTTCCGCACGGATGAAATGGGAGAGCTGACCCTGGAAATTGACCTCAGGCACCAGAATCTTTTGGCAGGTGGCCGCGAAGGCTTCGTACTGGGCCACAGGCATGGGCCACATCAGCTTGGGATAGAATCCCTTGACCTTGATCCCCTCGGCCCGCAAGCGCGTGATGGATTCGCGCACCACACCGATGGTGCTGCCCCAGGCGATGATGCCCACATCGGCTTCGCCTTCGCCATCCACTTCCACCGGCTTGTAGGTATCCACCAGACCTTTGATCTTACCGAAACGCTTGCGGTGCATGACCTCGTGATTCTCCGACGACCACGACGGCGCGCCACTGGCACCATGCTCCAGACCCGTGGCGATATGCTCGCCACCCGGAGTGCCCGGATCGGACATGGGGGAGATCAGGTCTTCGGTGATGGCGTAACGGAAATACTTGCCTTCCCCGTCCCAACGTTTGCGATTGACCAGGGTATAGTTCTCCGGCTTGGGCGCGGGAATGGTCTGGGTCGAAAAGGCCAGCGAACCGTCGGACAACAAAATCACCGGGCACTGATACTGCTCGGCGAGATTCAAGGCGTCCACGGTCATGTCCACACAGTCCTTCACGTCTTCGACCGACAGCACCACGCGCGGCGCGTCGCCGTGGGTGCCGTGAATGGCCAGAAACAGATCCGACTGTTCATGTTTGGTGGGCAGGCCCGTGGATGGTCCACCACGCTGCACATCCACCACCAGGGCGGGAATCTCGCCCATGGAGGCCATGCCCAGCAATTCGCTCATGAGGGAAAGCCCCGGACCCGAGGTGGAGGTCATGGACTTGCGACCGGCATAAGAAGCGCCCAGCACCTGAGCGATGGAGGCGATTTCGTCTTCGGCCTGCACCAGGGTTCCGGTCAGCTTGGGAATGTGGGTGGCGACGAACTTGGCGATCTCCGTGGCCGGCGTGATGGGGTAAGCCGAGAAGAATTCCAGCCCGCCCAGCAGGGCCCCCATGCCCACGGCGTCGTTGCCGGAGATGATGATCACATCCTTGGGTTCCACCGGATCGGCCACCCGCCAGGTATCCCGCTTCTGCAAGGCCGTGCCCAACTCCTTGCCCTTCTCGAAGGCTTTCAGGTTGAAGTTCAGAATCTCTTCACCCTTCTTCTTGAACTTGTTGGTCAGAACCTGTTTCAAGGTCTCTTCGCTGATGTTGAACAGCACCGAAAGAGCCCCCATGGCCACCATGTTCTTGGAGCGGTAAGAACCCAGATCCTTGGAAGCCTGCGACATGGGAATCGGATAGGCGGTCACCCCTTCCGGGATGGCGTCGGGCTGAAAATCCCCCCCCGGATAATCATAGACAAAGGCGGTCCCCGGAGTGAGAAGATGCTTGTTCAGCTCGTAGGCCTCGCCATTGAAAGCGCAAAAAACATCAAAGGTGTCACCCTGATTGTACACCCGTTCGGAACTGACCCGAACCTGGTACATGGCATATCCCCCTTTGATCTCCGCCGGAAAAGTCTTGAAGGTATACACCTCCAAGCCCGCCCGGGCACAGGCTGCGGCAATGAAATCACCGGTCGAGATGATTCCCTCGCCCCCCTCTCCGGCAACCCGGATGATCAGGTCATTTGCTTTAGACATCGAGCGTTCCTTTCCTTCCAAAAAAAGTATGGCCGCCCCCATTTGAAACATGGGGGACGGCGACTGTCCATCCTAGCTTTTCAACGACTGTTTGACAACAACTCCCATCTCCGCCGGTGAACGAGCGATGTGAACGCCGGCCTTTTCCAAGGCCTCGAACTTTTCGGCTGCGGTCCCCTTGCCGCCGGAAATGATCGCACCGGCATGGCCCATGCGTTTGCCCTTGGGGGCCGTGGCGCCGGCGATGAAGGCGGTGACCGGCTTGGTCATGTGTTGCCGGATCCAGGCCGCCGCCTCCTCTTCGGCGGTACCGCCGATTTCACCGATCATGATGACCGCCTCGGTCTGAGGGTCATCCTGGAACATCGACAGACAATCGATGAAATTGGTGCCATTGATCGGATCGCCACCCAGTCCCACACAGGTGCTCTGGCCCAATCCGACCGCCGTGGTCTGGGCCACGGCTTCGTAGGTGAGGGTGCCGGAACGCGACACCACGCCCACGTTGCCCACCTTGTGGATGTGACCCGGCATGATGCCGATCTTGCAGGCACCCGGCGTGATCACCCCAGGACAGTTCGGACCCACCAGACGGGTGGTGCCCCCCGCCAGAAAACGTTTCACCTTGACCATGTCCAGCACCGGGATCCCCTCGGTGATGCACACCACCAGTTTCAAACCGGCGTCGGCGGCCTCCAGGATGGCATCCGCCGCAAAGGGAGGCGGCACGAAAATGACCGAAGCATCCGCACCGGTCTCACGCACCGCGTCGGCCACCGTATTGAAAACCGGACGATCCAGATGACGGGTTCCCCCCTTGCCCGGCGTGACCCCACCCACCAACTGGGTGCCATAGGCGATGGCCTGCTCGGAATGGAAGGTTCCGTTGGCGCCGGTAAATCCCTGACAGATGACCCGGGTATTCTTGTCAACCAAAATACTCATGGAAAACCCTCCCTTATTGAATGGATGCCACCACCTTGGCGGCGGCGTCGTCCAGGTCGTCTGCGGGAATGATGGCCAAACCCGACTGACGCAAAATCTCCTTGCCCAGATCCACGTTGGTCCCGGCGAGCCGGACCACCAATGGCACCTGAACATCCACCTGTCGGGCTGCGGCCACCACGCCATCGGCGATCACATCACACCGCATGATGCCACCAAAGATGTTGATCAACACCGCCTTCACGCTGGGATCGGAGAGAATCAGCCGCAAGGCCGCCGTCACCGACTCCGTGGTGGCACCACCCCCCACATCCAGGAAGTTGGCGGGACTGCCCCCCTTGAGCTTGATGATGTCCATGGTGGCCATGGCCAGTCCCGCGCCGTTGACCATGCAGCCGATGGTGCCATCCAGGCTGATGTAGTTGAGATCATGCCGGGAGGCTTCCACCTCGCGGGGATTCTCCTCGTCCAGATCCCGCAACTCCATCAGATCCTTGTGGCGGTACAAGGCGTTGCCGTCGAAATTCATTTTGGCGTCCAAAGCCATCACATCCCCGTCTTCGGTGACCACCAGGGGATTGATCTCCGCCAGGGAGGCGTCGGTGGCGACAAAGGCGTTGTACAAAGCGGTCATGAACTGCACCGCCTTGTTGACCTGTCCTCCCACCAACCCCAGACCGAAGGCCAGATTCCGGGCCTGATAGCCCTGGAATCCCACCGCCGGATCAATGGCCTCTTTGAGGATCTTTTCCGGCGTGCGGGCCGCGACCTCTTCGATCTCCATGCCCCCCTCGGTGGAGGCCATCATCGTGACACGACTCGTGGCGCGATCGATCACCATGCCCAGATACAACTCGCGGGCGATGCGGCATCCCTCCTCCACATAAATCCGTTTCACCTCTTTGCCGGCAGGACCGGTCTGTTTGGTGATCAGGGTCATGCCGAGCATGCGTTTGGCCTCGTCACGCACCTCGTCCACACTTCTGACCACCTTCACACCACCACCCTTGCCACGGCCTCCGGCATGAATCTGCGCCTTGACCACGAACACGGATGAGCCTAACTCCTTGGCTCCGTTCACAGCCTCTTCCGGGGTAAAAGCGACATGACCACGGGGCACCTTCACCCCGAAGCCGGCCAGAATTTTCTTAGCCTGATATTCATGAATGTTCATATTCTGTCACCTGTTTCGCTCCAACGGTCAAAGTCCAAGCCTCCCTGCGTTCGCAGTCATCAAATCGGGCGTTCCGTCCCATCATCGGCTTCAAATCGGACGCACCGTCCCATAAGCCGGCAACAACCGGGGAGAGGTTTGCCCCGGTTGAATGCCTGCAGACACCAATTGGTCCAGATAGGCCTCCAGATGGCCCAATCCCGGTTCCTGGGCGTGTTTCACGCCTTTGGCGAACGCGGCCGCGCTGGCCCCGGCCCGACGGCCGAACACCAGAATCTCCAGTAATGCATTGCCCATCAAGCGGTTGCGGCCATGCACCCCGCCCGTCATCTCTCCGGCGGCAAACAGTCCCGGCATATCGGTGCCGCCATTGGGCCAGATCACCACCCCGCCGTTCTGATAATGCAGCGTGGGATAAGCCAGCAAGGGCACCTGACGGATATCCAGCCCCATGCGCAGATATTCCTTGAAACGACCCGGAAACTCCCGTTCGATGGTGCCCCGGCCATGGATCTGGTCGATCAAAGGAATATCCAGCCACACCCCGACCGCGCCACCCGACACCTGTACCCCGTTGCCGAACTCGGAACACTCGCGAATGATGGCAGCGGTGGTCACATCCCGAGGTTCCAGGCTGAAGACGAATTCGTCTCCATGTCGATTGAGCAGTTGCGCTCCGAGTCCACGAAACTTTTCGGTGATCAGCAGGCCCGCCAACTTTTCCGGAAACACCACACCCGTGGGATGATATTGACAATTCTGCATATCGCGCAGGGGAACCCCGGCCCGATAGGCCAACACCAGCCCATCCGCCGTGGCCCCGTGGTGATTGGAGGTGGGAAACCCGCTCAGATGGAGCCGACCGAATCCTCCGGTGGCCAGCACCACGGCCTTGGCTCCGACCACCAGAGGCGTGCCACCGGGCAACTGTTCCAGAATCGCGCCCACGGCCCGACCGTTTTCATCCGAGATCAGTTCCACCGCCGGGGCGAAAGGCATGACCGTGATCGCATTCAGGCAATCCATGCGATCCTTGAGCACCCGCATCATCTCCAGGCCCGTGACATCTCCGGCGGCGTGCAACCGCTTGCGGGAGGTGCCTCCCCCATGGCGCACCTTCATGCGGCCTGTGGGGTACTTGTCGAACAGCATGCCCAACTCTTCCAGCCAGCGCAGCACAGCCGGTCCTTCGCTGACCAAGACCTCCACCAAGTCCGGATTGCTGCTGAAATGCCCTCCGCCCATCACGTCGAGGAAATGCTGGGCCGGGGAGTCGCACTCGTGATCGGCCACCTGCATGCCACCTTCCGCCATGACGGTGTTGGAATCCCCATGACGCAGCTTGGTGACCACCATCACCCGCGCTCCGGCTTCGGCCGCGACAATGGCCGCCGCTGTTCCGGCCCCCCCACCGCCGATCACCAGCACATCGGTGGTCACGTCGGGAGTCAGGATACCAGCCGCACGATTTTTCTCCAGCAGTTGCATCACCAGTGGCCGGGGCCACGCCTCCAGCAACGCGACCAGTTCGACCGGTACCGCGCTCCCTTTGGAAGCGCCCACCGACAAGGTACCCCGTCCTGACTCGCGATGATCCGGATGGAACTCCTCCAGCACCGCGCGCCGATCCGACAAAGACAACGCCTCGATCCGTTCTCCCATGCGACGACGGGTCAGACGACTCTCCCGCGTCCGTTGCACCATTCGGGCGGAATCGCGCAGGGCTTCGGGAAAAACGTTCAGGGGTGCAGTGGTCATGGAGTCGGGGCCTAGAGAAGCGACTGGTCCTCGGGCAGCCAGGTACCGGGAGGGGACTCATCCGGTTCGCGCTCCCGACGAAGATAAAGGGCCTGGAACTCCATGGAATCCATATGTCTCATCCAACGGAAGACCGAGGTGTAACGCCCGGAGTCCACCTTTTCCAGCATCCGGGTCAGGTGGTCGGCGCGGGGTTCCTGGTGGCAGCCATGCCAGCGTCGGGCCGCCAGCGCCGCATTGGGCTGGGAGATGCTCGCCGGACAACGGATCACGCACAATTGACAGCCAATACAGGTGAAGGATTCCCGGGCCGCCGCCTTGAGGTCACCGCGTTTGATCATGCCCACATATCCCATGACATCGATATCCATGGGACACATGCGGACACATTCTCCGCACATCACGCAGTGATTGACCTCGGGATAAAGACGCAAAACATGATAAGCCGGGGTTTCATCCTCCGGGAGATCCAGGAGGTGGGGAACCTTCTTGTGGGGAACGTGAGGCAGAGGCAGGATTTCCATGCCGGATTGCACGGTCTCCTGACACATCAAAGCGGCGGACATGATATGGGACTGGGCCGGAACCCGATAAAGCACCGCACAGGCGCCACAGACGCCGCCCCGGCACCCCACTCCGCGCACCATGCCGATTCCCACCGACTCCAGCGCAGACAGAATGGTTTTACCGGACGGGACTTCCAGCCAAGTCTCGTCGTAACGGATGGAAACCGTGAAAGGGGAATGAGCTGCTGTATTCAATGATCCGGCCATGACCCGTTCGAGGTTGGCTTTCTTCCATAAACCCAATCAATCGTCCATAATTACGTGAATGCGATTAAACGGGTGAAGAATGCCACGAACTGGGCCAAGGATCAAGGCAACCTGGAAAATTTTCCAAAATCCTCAAGAATCTCGCGCGCCATGGCCACGCGATGCCGACGCACGGCCTCGTCGCAATGGTGGGAGCGGATGGACTCGCCCTGTTTGTCTTCCAGGGCCGGATTGTTGAAGGTGGGATGGTCGGCGTCGATGCGGTAGGATTCGATCAGACTTTTCAGGCTCCGGATCAACTCCGGCTCGGTGACGCAGCGATAGGTGCGCACGAAGTCGGTCAAGAATCCCATTTTGTCGGTGGTGATGGCGCTGCCGTCGGCCATGACCCGCAACACCAGGGAGAGCAGCGCCCCCCGGTCGGGAGTCTGCCACACGGGACGACGCGCCAGACTCATGATCCAATCCCGGTCCGCTCCCGTCAGTCTGGAATCGATGACCTCATAAGCCTCCGCAAAGACCGGCTGATCCAGCCCCAACAGACGGACATAACGGGCCACCACCACCTCGGGCACCGGACAGAAACCGCTCCGTTGTCCCGAAGTCACCGGAAAACAGGGAACCTCTCCGGCCAAAGTGGCGATCAACTGCGCGACCTCTGCGGCGCCGAGTCCAGCGCGGGGCAGCACCGGCTCGCAGGCGGCACGTTCCGCCTGTCCGGGGGTAAACATAGAAGACAGAAGGAGTTCCTGCTCGAACTCCTCCAATTTCAAAACCCCTCCAGTGGCCTGACCGGGCAATGAATCCTGAGCATTCAGGGGCAGCTCGATCCGGCTTGGGAGGGTCCGCGATTGTTTCAGTTGATCGCGGACCCGCGTGATCAGGTCAGGGGTCATGTCAGAAGATTTTGTCTTCATTCCACTCCACGTCACAGCACAAAACATAGGCATGACTGCCCTTGCGGAGCGATACCGAAAGGGTCGTACAGATGTTCAGGCTGGTATTGGAACGATAAGGGGGCGAAATTTGCACCACGCCCGGATTTTGAATGGCGCTGTAGAAACTGGTGCGCCGGGTCCAGGTGGCGCCATAGGAGTCCCACAACGGTTTGTGACGGGGATCGACCCGTTTGAGTTTCTCTTCGGGAAAGACGTTCTGGCTGACCTGGAGACCTTTGTGGTCCAACAGATACACCCGCTCCACGCCATTCATTTTCACCAGACGGATCGCGGCCTCTTCCAAAGGCACATCATCGGCGACCGCCCAGGCGCATTCCATGAACTCGTTGGTGTACTGCCCCATCTCCAGATTGTGGTGATGGACCTCCTTGAACACCTCCCGCTCGCAATGAGAGGCCAGATTGCGGAAAGCGCCATCCCAGTCCACAGCGCTGCGACGGGTGGCCCGGTTCTCCATGTTGCCGAAATAACGACCCTGCACGAAGTCGGCTTCCAGGCGCATCACCAGGAAGGCTTCCTGCTCGGTTTCGATTTTTTCCATCAGCACCAGTCCACCCGAAGCGTGGATCAGGGAGACCAGTTTGAACAACATGCGTTTGGCCCGACCACTGCGCAACGCGTTGTCGATGAGCGAGCGGTCCAGTTTGACGATATCCGGAGACAGACGCCACAAGCGATCCAGATTGGCCGATTCGGCACGGAAATCATCAAACAGCACCAGACATCCCAACTCCTTGAGTTGGGCCATGGTGCGGGTCAGCACGGTTTCGAAATTGCCCGCGTGCTCGCGCAAGGCGATGACCAATTGGTGGGGCGGGAATCCGGTATGTTCCAGCACTTCGGCCAGAAACTTCACATCCGGATCCTTCACACCCAGCATGACACGGGGGTGCAGATTGGTGATCAGCCAGCGGTCTTCGATCTCGGATGCCATGAAGTTCTTGAAATGCAACAACATGCGCATACGATCCATCTGGATCACATCTTCCGGATTGGAGATGGACGAAAAGATGGAGGAGGCGGAACGGGTCGCGCCATCGGGTTCGATGGCACGACAGAAAGCCTCGAACCCCACCCCACGCTGATGGGTGGTGCTGTAGACCCGTTGAAAGAAAGTACCCACCCGCCAGGAGTGGAAATCAGCCTGAAACACGCCATCACGCTGGAAGATTTGACGTTCCAGCATCTCCAAATTGGTGGACTTCAAACCTCCGGGGGAGTTACCGTCCGGGGTACTGATGACCCGATCCTCCATCGCTTTCGCTCCTTCCCCATGATCCGTCTGATATTGAAATGGCCTCATGAGGCCTTTGGGACAGGATCATACATGATCCCTGATCGTTTATCCATTCTGTTCGAGTTCTTCCATCCAGTCTTCGTTCTGGATCCGGGCCAACTCCTGCAACAGGCGCCAGTTCATCAACCGATCCTTTTGGGAAAGCTTGAGAACCTCGCTGGGCTGACCATTGGCGTCAAACTGTTTCTGAAAGCGGCCTTCACCCCTGGCAAAGGCGATGAAATCCACCGGTTTCTCCTCGCCATTGGCGTCCTTCTTGATGTGCCAGTCGCGACGCATCGAGGGATTGCCCTGGAGGGAGAGCCGGGAAGCCAACGTGGGGCCCGCGTCCGGATCGTAGATGAACACCGGGAAAGCCCGGGACTCCACCGCCATCAACGCGCGGGTATTGGACACGTCGTCGGCCACCTGATGTTCCGGCTGACAGGTGGTATACACATTGATCAAGGCCGGGCCGTCGAACTCCAAAGCCTGTTCGATGGACTTGTAGAAATGATTGATCATCGGTCCCACGGTCTGAGCCACGAACACGCGGGGATGCATCAAGGCGATATTGGCGATCTCCTTGCGCCGTTCCCACTTGCCTTGCACATGGGTGCCATGCACCGACATCTTGGCGTCCTGACCGATAAAGGTAGCCGTGGAAGTCTGACCACCGGTATTGGAATAGACCTGGGTATCCAGGACCAGCACCTTGATGTTCATGCCCGAAGTCAACATGCGCGACAAAGACTGGAAGCCGATGTCCAGCATGGAACCATCGCCGCCCACCACCCAGATATGATGATCCTGTTTGCCGATCTGATCCCAGTGGCTGCGGATGCCCATGGCCACGGTGGGCGCATTTTCAAACAGGGAGTTGACCCACGGCGCCCGGAACGGGTTGTACGGATAGGTGGAACCGTACACGGTATTGCAGCCGGTATTGGCCACGATGCCGTACTTGTTGCCCACCTTGGCATGGGTCATGGCCAGAAACTGACGCAGCACCGAGGTTTCGCCGCAGCCCATGCAGGATCCGGCGCCGCCCACATACTGATTGGCCCCGTCCCGAAGCATGATGTCCACTTTAAGCTTCGGATTGATGTACAGTTCCGGGGTGTCGGGAGCCTTTTTGTAAAACTCCCAGATGGTGAAGTAGGCCGGCAGATTGACCGGGGTCTTCTTGATCATTTTCAAGGCGTTGTGGCTGCCGCACGCGGTGACGCACTCGCCGCAGCCCTTGCACTTGGTGGGATCGACGAAAATGCCGAACCAAGCGCCGCCGGGCGTGTCCGAACCTTTGCTCTTCTTCTTGTCGTAGGTCTTCCAGAATTTGGTGGTCTGCACGAGCTGTTCCCGCAGGAGCAGCTTGTCGTTCTCCTCACCAAAGGCTTCCAGAGTTTTTTCCATGCTCTCCGGGGGCAGCACCTTGCCCCAGATGGCCGAGTCGGGACAGTTCTGGACACACTCCATGCACGCCACGCAATGGCTGGCGTCGTACTCGGGCAGATCCGGCGCGATATAAGAAAAATCCCGATACGAACCCGTCCCCGCCGGAACCAGGGAACACGCGACGAACTTGTCGGCCGGCTGGCCGGATCCGGCGCCGGAATTGTAGGCGCTCATGATCTCTCTGGCGCGATTGGCGTCGTACCATTGAGGAGTGGCTTCGGAATAGATTAACGCTCGCTGAGTCATGACGATCCTCCAAGGGGCGCGGCCACAAGCCGCACCCGGCAAGTCCCTAAATGAAGAACGCGTTGACGTCCTTGCCTTTTGCGTCCCACTCCTCCTTGCCCAAAGCGAGCAGGTCGGCGGGGGTGGTTTCCATGATCTCGGGCGTCACTTCCATAACCCGATGATATCCTTTCTTGACGGCGGCCAGGTTGTCCTCGACCACCTTGGAGCCACGTTTCCCGAAATATTTGGTCAAAGGTTTGGACACCTTGACGAACAGATCCTCTTCGGTCATTCCGGCATTCACGCGGAACGGCGTGACCCGCAAAAACACGCCCAGCAGCACCACACCCTGGAAACGCTGCACCAGGGAGGAGTCATTCTTGCAAGACTCGCGGGCGATCTGGATGGTATCCACGCCATAGAAGCGGATCTGGTTGGATTTCATGAAGTACTTGGCATAAGGAGGCAGCGATTCCCACAACGCCTCGGCAGAGGTCTCGTCGGTGTGCTGGAAGACGATGCCGCCTTGCTGCAATCCCACCAGCGGATTGCCCATGTACCAGGTGGTGGGATCCATCAAGGGCACGAATTCCACCTGCTTGAGTTCGCAGTGGGTCAGGATCTTGCCTTCCGGGATCACCGTCAGATAGGTGTTGGTGGGCAGACCTTTCTTTTCCGAGCCGTATTTGGGCGCGGCTTGCACCCGGAATCCAAAAATGTCCCCCAGCATGGTGGCGATGATCTTGTTGGTGGTCACCGAGCCATATCCACCCACCGAGTGGGCGCGCACCGAGAACGACCCGACAGGACGCACATCCGGCTCTTCTTCGGACGGCAGAGCGCTTTCGTGATCGATGCCCAACGTGAAGAAGCGTTTGCCCGTCACCGGACCGGCGATCATGTTCTTGACCACAGCCAACATGTGACCCGGCGTCACATCGCGGGAACCGAGTCCGGCGGCTCCGGAAAAGACCACCGGAACCCGATCGATCTTGGTGAAGCCCGGCAGCCCCATGGCCGCCTTGGCCAGGGAGGCCTCCACATCCGTGGTGAGGGGATTGTCCACCATGGTGGGAATGTCGCACCGTTCAAGCACCGACACCGCCCGACAGTTCCCGATCGCCTTGGCGACCAGGGCCGCCGGAAACGGACGGAAACTGGTGACGATCACCACGCCCATCTTGACCCCCAACCGCTCCCGGACCACCTGAATGCTGGAGATGGCCGTCTCGGCGGTGGTGCCCATGGCGATGATGGCATATTCGGCATCGTCCATCATCACCGGCTGGGCCATGTGATAACGCCGCCCGGTCAGACGATAATACTCGTCCATCGCGGACTCGATGATGCCCGGCAGCTTGTCGTAAAAATGACGCTGGGCGATCTTGCCTTGCATGTAGGCGTCCTGATTCTGCACCACACCGATCTGCATCGGATGGGCCGGATCGAAGATCGCGCGAATCTTGTCCCGGGGATCGCCGAGGTACTCGCGAATCAGTTCATCTTCGGGAAACTGGAGATTTTCGATGGTGTGGGTGCCCAGAAAGCCATCCTGGACATTCATCATCGGGGTCAAAGCCTTCTCGGAGGCGTGACGGGCGATCAGACACAGATCCGCCGAGGCCTGCACGCTGTGGGCAAACAGAATGCCCCAGCCGCAATCCGCCACACCCATCACGTCGTCATGACCGGCATGGACGTTCAGGGCCTGGGATGTCAAGGCCCGCGCACCGATGTTGAGAACCTGGGGCAACCGCTTGCCGGAAATGGTGTACAACACCTCCTTCATCAGGATCAGACCCTGACCGGAGGTGAAGTTGGTGACCCGGCCACCCGCCAGGGCAAAGCCTTCACAGGCCGAGGCGGACGAATGCTCGGATTCCAGTTCCATCCAGGCCAGCGGCGTTCCCCAGACATTCTTCCAGCCATTGGCCACTGCAACCTGATACAGCATGCCCATGTTCGTGGACGAGGTGATCGGGTAGGCTGCGGCTCCATCGGTGGCCCGAGTCTCGACATAAGAGACCGCATCGGATCCATCTCCGGTACCGGGCTTTCCCGGATAGGGAAATGTCGCCTTTGATTGGGCTGCTTGCTCGCTCATTGAAAACGCCCTCCAGGGTTAAAGTTCCATGCGTACCGGATCGATCCGGGACCGGCTGGCAATCATCTTGAAAAATGGACGATATCCTTCATGGCCTATCGGCATCTGTCATCGATGGACCCGATCCAGTCTGTTCCCTTTTTGATGTCACGCGGCACGGACACCCATTATATTGCACCGCAAAAAAATTTCAAGGCTTTCTGAATTGAGTCCGGCTAATCCCGACGAAAATCCCGACGACCGACCATGGCCTGATACAAAGTGGACTCGTCCAGGTACTCCAACTCGCCGCCCATGGGCAATCCGTGAGCCAGGCGGGTCACCCGTGAAACCAGAGGTTCGGCCAGTTGCGCCACAAAGTGAGCGGTGGCTTCTCCTTCCACCGTGGGATTGGTGGCCACGATCAACTCCACAAACCCACCGTCCGACAAGCGGCTTTCCAGGGAGGCCAGATGCAGCGCGTCCGGACCCACGCCATCCAACGGACTCAACCGCCCTCCCAGGACATGATACACACCCTTGAACAGACCAGCCTTTTCCATGGCCAACAGATCGGAGGGTTCCTCGACCACACAGATCCGGGTCGGATCCCGGGCCGGATCGGCACAGATCCAGCACAACAGCCCCTCGGAAAGGTTGTGACAACGCTCACAGGAACGAATTCTCGCGCCGATCCCTTCCAGGGCGTCGAGGAGTTCCCGGATCGCGTCCGGACCCCGACGCAACAAATGATACACCATGCGCCGCGCGCTCTTGGGACCCACACCGGGAAAACGGGACAACACCACCACGGCCCGTTCCAACGATGGCAATCCCTTCACCGCGCACTCCTTTTAAAGACTCCGGGATTTCAGAAAGGAAGACTCAAGCCGGGAATCTTGATCCCTCCGGTGAGTTGCGCCATGCTGTCGCGGGTGGCCTCCTGGACTTTCCGCTGGGCGTCGTTGAAAGCGGCGGCCACCAGATCTTCCAGCATTTCGATCTCTTCTCCGCTGACCACCGAAGGATCGATCCGCACCCGCAGCACCTCCTGCTTGCCATTGATCACCACCTGCACCATTCCCCCTCCGGCGTGACCGGTGAGAACCAATGCCGCCAACTCTTCCTGCATCTTGGCCATCCTGCCCTGCATGGCCTGGGCCTGTTTCATGATGTCACCGATATTCTTCACGCGCGCTCCTCCTGACTCGCCAAATGTGTTGGACCACTCATGCACCCAAAGGTTCCACGGCGATCATCCTGGCGGAAAAAGTTTTGATCAATCGCTGAACATCCAACCGCGCTCCCATCTCCTGCTCCAGTCGCAGCCGGAACTCCCGTTCCGCCCGTTCCGCCCGTTCCTGAAGGGTCTCGGGCCGGGAAGCCGCAGAAGGCGGCTCGACCACCACCCGGATGTCGGACTGGCCCAACTCCCGCAACATCCCTTCCAGCGACTCCCGCATCCGTTCCGGCGTGCCGAAACAGGCATCCACCACACGCAACCGCAAACAGACCTCTCCCCCGTCGGCGGGAACCCCGAAAAACAGACAGGCCAACTGCCCCCGCATTCTGCGGGCCACCTCCGGGAAACGCTCGGTGGCGGAGGATAACAGGCGCTCCCAGGAAGTCAATGTCTCGGCATCCACCACCATGGGCTCGGGTCGCGGGTCCGCCGTTTTCCCAGGCAATCCGGCCATCTCCCGGCCTTCCGAACGGCGCGTGACGAGAATCGTCCCAGGTGGTTGAACCACCCCCTCCACCCCCTCGGCTTGCGCCAAGACCGTCGGCGGACGTTCCAGCGGCCGCGTGGACACAGAAGGTCCAATCCCCGCGCCACAAACACCCACACCTCCCGCCATGCCTCCCGCTCCCGCCGCACTCCCGGACACGCTCAACGCCCCCGGAGTGCCGGATCCCGACCCCAGACTGGCGATCAGTTGATCCAGATCGGGAATCGGCTTCAGATAGGCGGCCCGCAACAACACCATTTCCAAAGCCTGGGCGGGTTGATCGGCCACCTTGATCTCCCCTTCCCCTTTCAGAAAAGTCTGATAGACCATCTGCAACTGTTCCAGAGTCGGTCCGCCGGACAGCGGCGGATGGGCCGTCACCCGATCGCGGGTACGCCGATGCACCAGATCCAACAGATCCCGCATCAAGGCGACCGGCTCCACCCCTCCGGCGTGAAACCGCTCGGCGGCCTCCAGCACCTCGGGTCCGCGCCCGGCCAGGACATGCTCTCCCAGACGCTCCACCGCCTCCAGATCGGTCAACCCCAACAGGGTTTGCACCGCCTCCAGACGCACTTCACCATTGCCATGGGCAATGACCTGATCCAGCAACGACAACCCATCCCGCACCGATCCATCCGCAGCCCGCACCACCGCCTCCAAAGCGGCGGCCTCCCAGGGGATCCCCTCTTTCCGCATGATGGCTTCCAGATGCCCGATCAAGGGAGCGGCCGTGACCCGTTTCAAATCGTGACGCTGACAACGACTCAAAATGGTGGCTGGAATCTTGCGCGGTTCGGTGGTGGCGAAAATGAATTTGACGTGAGGGGGAGGTTCTTCCAGGGTCTTCAACAAGGCGTTGAAAGACTGGGTGGACAACATGTGAATCTCGTCGAGAATGAAAACCTTGTAAGGCGAAGAGGAAGGCGCGTAGGGAGCGAGTTCCAACAATTCCCGCATCTGTTCGACCTTGGTGCGCGATGCGGCGTCGATCTCCATGACATCGGGATGAGAACCGGCGATCACCTCCTGACAAGAGGCGCAGATTCCGCAAGGTTCCGGGGTCTGGGTATCGCGACAGTTGAGACGCATGGCCAGAATCCGGGCCAAGGTGGTCTTGCCCACCCCACGAGTGCCGGAAAAAAGAAAAGCATGCGGGACTCTTCCCGTGGAGATGGCGTTTCTTAAAGCCCGCACCACATGTTGCTGACCGACCAGGGCATCAAAATTCCTCGGCCGCCAGCGACGGGCCAGAACAACATAAGAGGACATGAGGAGTACCCGAAAATTAAGGGCGGCTCCGGTCAGGTGGTATACGGCACACAAAAGGTCCCGCTGCCGCTGCTACCTTCCGGTCCTGACGGGGTTCACGGGTTTTTGTTGCGCATGACCTGACCATCAACGCCGCCCACTGGTCCAAAAGCAAGGAAGGGTGAACTTCCAGAGGATAGACAATGGGTTGGGATAAATGGCGGAGAGAGAGGGATTCGAACCCTCGGTACTGATTAGAGTACACACGCTTTCCAGGCGTGCACCTTCAACCGCTCGGTCATCTCTCCGCGAATCCAGAAAACCACCGCGGATGGTTTTTCCGAAGAGTATGGACTTCTCAAAGAGCGCCTCATCATCGGAATCAGGAGATTTAAACAGACTTTCCAGCAGAACACAAGTCCGCGCGTCTCTCGGAGAAAAAAAATCGCAACAAACCCGCCGAAACCGCCTGATATTCCGGATCCTGGACACACACAGGATCCTCCCGGCCCTCGGCAGACCCCTCCCGACGCGCCAGAAAGCGGATCCGGTCCACTCTGGCCAGGATCGCGGCCTCGCGGCACATGGGACACGGTTCCAGGGATACGGCCATGCGGGTCGAGGGGAGACGGTAATTGTCGAGATGCCGACACACCTGCCGCATCACCCGCATTTCGGCGTGCCCCACGGGATCAGCGCTGCTCACGCAACGATTGCCGCACACCCCGAGAACGCGACCCAGGTCATCGGTCAGCACCGCTCCCACCGGCACCTCATCGCGGGCCCCCGCCTCGGCGGCGCCGATCAGGGCCAACAGGGCCGACGATCCCTCGGCCGACAACCACAGACTCATCGTTTGTCGGCGGGAGCGTCGGAGGCGACCCCCAGGAAGGTCAAATCAAAACGAGGATGATCCCAGGCGGTCTGGGCCGAATCCCGCGCGAACAGCCACCCTTCGTAGAAGGATTTCTGATCCGAGTTTTTCAGTTCCACCCACACCGCCGGATTGACATGCCCCTCGGGTCCGTGTACCGCCTCACCATCCCGGATCACCAGATCGGGCGCGTAGGCCCGAGGCAGGATCCAGCCTCCCCAGGGCGTGGCGTGCAACTCACCCACGGCGATGACCAGTTGATCGATGCGCATGGTACGCTTGTCCATCAAGCGGAAACGCATGGACAGACCGGTGGTGGCCCGTGCCATGGCCTCGTCGGGACGGGCGCGCAACTGGTGAACATGAGGAGCCAAAGGCAGACGCGGGGTTTTGTTGGTATCTTTGGTGTCCACGGAGACAAATCTGGATTGGGTCAACGGTTCGGGCAGACTCCTGACATACCCCACCACACCACCAATCCCGATCATCACCAGAAGCCAGGGCCAGATTCGGAAGGACTGTTTGGATGTATTCATCACCATGTTTCCCGGAAGGCTCGATCAGACCGGAGGATGAAGCGCGTCGTTCTTGAGCAGCAACCGTTCAACCCGCTCGCCCGCGACCACATGTCGATCCAGGATTTCATCCACGTCCTCAGCCGTGCGATAGTGATACCATACCCCTTGCGGATAGATCACCATCACCGGACCCAGTTCACAGCGGTCCAGACAACCGGACTGGTTGATGCGCACCTGACCAAGATTCGGTATCGTCTTGGCGCGCCCTTTCAGGTAGGCGTGCCACTCCACCGCGCCCCTGCGGGCGCAATCCCCGCGAGGATGAGCCGGATCCCGGGAATTGACACAACAGAAGACATGAATATCATAGAAGGCTTTTTCCGAAGGGGTCGGATCCATTCCCATCTCCTTTGACCAGCACCATCACCAAGAAAGCGGCGTTGGCCTGCCTTGGCTGTACGCTTTCATCGGACAGGTTGCCTTGAAAGGATTGTCATCTATGCAAAGGAGGCAACCGGCAGGAAAAACGATCGGCAAGAACAAATGGCGGAGAGAGAGGGATTCGAACCCTCGATACCCTTTCGAGTATAACACCTTAGCAGGGTGCCGCCTTCAGCCGGCTCGGCCATCTCTCCTTGGGGTCGACACACAGTTTGACCCGAAATCCCCCGCCTTGTCAACCTTCCTTGAAAAAACTCTCTCGCAAAAAAAACGATCCCACCCCTTGACCCTCATCCTCAGACCGTGTATAAATGGCCCTGTTACACAGCAAGGGCCTATAGCTCAGATGGTTAGAGCGCACGCCTGATAAGCGTGAGGTCAGTGGTTCAACTCCACTTAGGCCCACCATTTTATTAAAAAGATAAAGTTTTCATCATCAAGACCGCCCTTCGAGGCGGTTTTTTTGTGTCCAAAAGAGTCTTCCAGCAGGATCCAATCCTCATCTTCCATGATAGCAACCAGTCCCGGAAACCACTCTCCATCCTCCCCCTGCCCGCCCGATTGGCACCGCACCGCCCGACCGCATGGGGAAAGAACCGTTGGATTTCGCTGGACATTGCTGCGGATTTCCACGACACTCAAAGACAGCTTCGAGGTTCCGACGGTCGCCCTGGCCGGATTGTCCTGAATCGGGCCACAACGACTGGAAAAACCGCTTACCGATGCAGCAAGGACCGCGACGCGCAGAAATGGAGACATGATGGTGTTCTTCCAACAAAGCTGCCCATGACTGACATCATTCACCCGCACGACCGTTTCTTGAAGGCTTTGCTCTCCAATCCGGAATCAGCGGGAACTCTGCTGCGGGAACGGTTGCCAAAGGAAGTGGTGGAGGCCTTATCCAGCGATCCGCCGGAACTGGTGGAGGGGTCATTCGTCGATGAGGAGTTGCGCGCCCACCTGACGGACCGACTCTACCGAGTCAAGACGGCCACAGGCCGGACGGCTCTGCTGTATGTGCTGATCGAGCATAAAAGTTCCCCCGATACGCGCATCGGGTGGCAATTGCTGAAATACATGCTGGAGGCATTGAAACAATGGGAACGCGAACATCCAGAATGGGAACGCCTTCCGGCCATCATCCCCTTCGTGTTCTATCACGGCGAGACCACATGGCGCATCTCGGATGCGTTCCTGGGATTGGTGGATGCGGAAGCGGACTGGCATCCGTATTTGCTGGACTTCCGGTTCACGGTGCTGGATTTAGGCCGGATCGATGACCAGCAACTGTCCCGGCAACCCCGCCTGCGGGCATGGCTGTTGGCCGCGAAATATGCGACTCGCGATGGCCAACAAATCGAGATAAAAGAGTTACTGGTCGAGGCACTGATCACCATTCCGGATGAGGATTTCAGGTTTCTCATGCGCTATGTGGTGGAGACCTACCGCAGTTACGATGAACCGACGGTGCGTGAGATCATTCGCAGGGTACGTCCCGAGGAGGAAGAAAACATGATGTCCATGTTCGCACAAGACATGATCGCCAAAGGTGAACGGCGAGGAATGCAGATCGGTCGCCAGGAAGGCCGTCAGATAGGCCGCCAGGAAGGCCGCCAGGAAGGTCGTCAGGAAGGTCGTCAGGAAGGCGAAACCGCGCTGCTTTTGCGCCAACTGCAACGTCGTTTTGGTACCGTGCCAACCTGGGCTGTTGAAAAAATCACCCAGGCTGATCTGTCCTCTTTGGAGGAGTGGAGTCTTCGGGTCTTGGAGGCACGTTCCCTGGAGGATATGTTCTCAGACCAGTGGGCCGACCATGCTGATCCGACAGGTGGATCTTCCCAGATTTTCTGATGAGGCAGCCCATTTCAGACTATCAATTCAACCTGGCTTATCCATCCACCATCAGCCCGCCCCCTCCAGACAAGCACGGATCGTCTCCAGCAGACGTCGGGCATCCACCGGTTTGCCGATCCGATTGTTCCAGGCCTGGGCACACACGGCCTCCACCTCAAGCTCCTCCTCCCGACCCGTGACGAAGAGAATCGGAATGCTCCGGGTGTGTGGATTCTCTCGGATCGCCCGGCACACCTCCAGACCATCCATGTCCGGCAACCCAAGATCCAGCAACACCAGATCCGGCCTGTTCAACGCCACCAACTCCAAAGCCTTGCGACCCGACGTGGCGACACAGACCTGATACGACCCCTTCAGGATCTGACCGAGCAGTTTCAAGTTGACGACCACATCATCCACCATCAGGATCAAGGGTCTGGAAGATGGCGGTATCATCGGCAGGCATCACACGCGTAAAGAAGACGAACGCTCCCGGCTCCGGCCGATGGTGGGGGACTCCGGATCCAAAAGCCCGGAGAGGCCGATTTCCGAAGCGTTCCAATCCAGCAGACGGTCGCGTTCGGGTTGATCCGGATGGGTGCTTTTGCCGATCCACTCGGCTTGCGGGCTGATCACCTGAAATCCGTGGGCAAACCCCGGCGGAATCCACAACTGCCGCTTGTTCTCCCCGGAGAGCCGTTCACCCACCCATCGAACCCGCGTCGGATCCCCCCCGGCGCGTCCATCCACCGCCACCACGAACACCTCCCCCAGCGCGACCCGTATCAGCCAACTGCGGGCAGGGTCCGCCGCCAGGAACAATCCTCCCCGCCAGCCGCCGGGACCGCTGAAGGTGCGTTCCCAAACCCAATCCAACGTCAAACCGGTGGCCGCCGCGAAATCCCGTCGATTGAAACTCTCGAAAAAGAAGCCCCGTTCGTCATCAAACACCTGCGGTTCGATCAACAGCACCTCCGGCAACCGGGTCCGGGTCACGGTAATGGCCATGGCCGTCCGCCTTCAACGCAACAACGACAGCAGATACTGCCCATAACCATTCTTCACCAAAGGCGCGGCCAGACGGCTCACCTGCAACGCGTCGATCCACCGGTTGCCGTAGGCGATCTCTTCGGGACAGGCCACCATCAGACCCTGACGCTTTTGCAGCGTGGCGATGAAACTGGCCGCCTCCAACAGACTGTCGTGGGTGCCGGTATCCAGCCAGGCGTAGCCCCGCCCCATGATCTCCACCGACAGATCCCCCCGCTCCAGATAGTGACGATTGACATCGGTGATTTCCAACTCGCCACGGGCCGATGGCCGAATCCCGGCAGCGACCTCGCACACCTGCCCGTCATAGAAATACAGTCCGGTCACCGCGTAGTGGCTCTTCGGAACCGCCGGTTTCTCCTCGATGCTGATGGCCCGTCGTTGGGCATCGAACTCCACCACCCCGTAACGTTCCGGATCCTGCACCCGATACGCAAAAATCGTGGCCCCGAACGGCCGCCGGTTGGCCTGACGCAGTTGCCGAACCAGATCATGGCCATAGAAAAGATTGTCCCCCAACACCAACGCACTGGGTTGGTCGCCGACAAACGACCGACCGATCACAAAAGCCTGAGCCAGTCCATCCGGCGAGGGTTGCACCGCATACTGGATGTTCATCCCCCACTGCGCCCCATCGCCGAGCAGTTCGGCAAAACGGGGGGTGTCCGAAGGCGTGGAAATCACCAGCACCTCCCGGATGCCCGCCAGCATCAGGGTACTCAATGGATAATAGATCATGGGTTTGTCGTAAACCGGCATCAATTGTTTTGAGACGGCCTGAGTGACCGGATACAGTCTTGTGCCCGACCCGCCAGCCAGAATGATCCCCTTGCGGGTCACGGTTCCCGATGAATCGTTGCTCATGACGGCAGCACTCCAGCCTCAAACGACGTGGATTCAGGGTCGTTGGATCGGTCCATCCGCCCCGATCCACGAACAATACGGTTTTATTGCAAAGACAGATCATGCGCATTATCAATGGATATTGTCTTTTGTCCACAAACAAAATATCCTTGTCCAATGAACCCTAGAAACGATCCAGGACTCCGCCCCAACGGACCCTTCATAAAAACCAGAAAAAAGTCCTTCCACCCATCAAGAACAGGAGACGCCGTATGTGTGAAAACCATTGGAGCCGACGGGACATGCTGACAGGCATGGCGGTTGGAGTCGGTGCGCTGGTCCTGCCCGGATTCGCGTTGGCCTCCGACGCCAAGGCCACACCCGGCATGAGTCCGGATCGGGCCTTGCAACTGCTCAAGGATGGTCACGCCCGTTTCCTGGCCGGCAAACCGGAGCGTCCCAACCTGACGCCCCAACGAATCGCGGAGACCTTCTCCAAGGGACAATTTCCTTTTGTCACCATCATTTCCTGTTCGGACTCCCGCGTGCCTGTGGAGCACATCTTCGATCGGGGCATCGGGGATCTGTTCGTGATCCGGGTGGCGGGCAATGTGGCCGACACCGATGAGATCGGCACCGCCGAATATGGCGCCGGACATCTGAACACCCCATTGATTCTGGTGCTCGGTCACACCAAATGCGGGGCCGTGACCGCCGTGGTGAAAGGCGACAAGGTGGGAGGCAGCATTCCCAAACTGGTGGACAACATCATTCCCGCCGCCGAACGGGCCAAGGCCAAAGGCCTTTCCGGTGACGATCTGGTCCTGGACGCCATCCGGGAAAACGTCAACCAGTCGATCCAGGATCTGTTGGCCAACAGCCAGGAACTGTCCCACCTGCGCCATGACGGCAAGGTCAAAATCGTCGGCGCGGTGTATCACATCGACAACGGCGCCCTGGAGTGGCTGTCGTAAGCCTTGCGGATCCGCTCCCGGAAACAAAAAGGGCCGCCTTCCCTGCCAACGCAAAGAAGGCGGCCATCTTCAATCTTCTGTCCCCCGAATATATCCGCTCCCGGTCGGCTTCTGCCCGCAACCTCTGGCAGCAACCGATCGACCACCCCATCAGGCCGGATCCATCCCCTCTGCCGACAGTTCCCGACGCAGCGACTCCAACCGCTCCATGGCGGACTCCACCGCTGCCCGTGATCCTTCCAGGGCCAACACCAACCCCCCTTCGCAGTCATCCACCCCTCCGGCGGCCACAGGGACAGCCCGCACCTGCCCTGCCGTGAGAATGGCCAAAGCCTCGACCTCGGTCACCACCGTGGCCGCTCCGGCCAGGATGGGCATGTATCCCACCGGCGACCCCATCACCCGGATGGCGCGTCCCTGTCCCGTCAGGCGGCAAGCCGCCGGAACCGACGGGATCAGTTTGGACAAGGAGACCGGCACGATCAACTCCCCGCCACGGGCCATGAGAATCGCCATGGCCGCTCCGATGGTGCCTCCCACCGGAGAGGCCAGCAACACCGCCACATGACCCGCCGGATCGATGGCGTTGGCGCCCTTGATGTAGACATCCCCGGTCTGGAACCGTTCCAGCAGCGAGCCGGGCCATCCGCGTGAGACCTCACCGCATTCAAACAGATAGGGCCCGGGTCCGCGCCCTTCCCGTGGAGTCTCCCCCAGTTGGCCATCCCGGATCCAGCCCACGGCGAAACGGTCGCGACCCGGATCTTCGCCCATCAAGGCCGTCACCACATGACGGGTGGTGGAACCGCCGACGATCACCATGCGCCCCTGTCGCAACCGTTCCTGGACCGCAGGCAAACACGCCACGGCCATGCCGATCAACCGGCGCCCTTCACCAGGGCGCAAGACCGCGATGGCGGTCACGTCGGAATGGGTCATCAAAGGTTCTTCCACGGTCTCGCCGCGCTCCTCACCGGACACCATCGGAATGGGGCATCCCAGGTTCTTCCACGGTCTCGCCGCGCTCCTCGCCGGATTGCAGGGGAGACAACAGGGACTGGATGACAATACCCGCCAAGGTCATGCCGAACAAAGCGGGCAGATAACTGATGGTGCCGTTGACCGAACGGGGACGACCGGTCGGAGTGGGTTCCGGCGGCAGAGGTTCGGCAGCTGGTTCGGTGGACCACACCGCCCGAATCCCCCGTCCCTGACCGCGCCGATGCAGACGCCGCCGCACCTCCCGCGCCAAAGGACAGATGGTGGAATCCATCAAGTCCCCCACCACCAAAGCGGTGGGATCCAGTCGCCCACCGGCTCCCATGCTGCTGGCCACCGCAATCCCCCGCTCCCGCGCCGCGATCAACAATCCCACCTTGGAGTTGAGACTATCGATGGCGTCGATCAACCAGTCGGGACGGGCGGCGTCCAGCACCTCGGGAATGATCGCCGGAGTCAAGAACCGGTCCACCAGTTCCAGTTGACATTCCGGATGGATGCTCGCCAACCGGCACCCCAGCACCTCGACCTTTTTTTGTCCCATGGTCTCGTGGGTGCTGGCCAGTTGACGATTGAGATCGGTCATGGCCACCACGTCGTGATCCACCAACGTCAAACGACCGATCCCCGCCCGCACCAGCGCCTCGGCGGCAAACCCTCCCACCCCTCCGACTCCGGCGAGCAGCACATGGGCCTGACGCAACCGCTCCACTCCGGCGGACTTCACCAGAATCTGCGTGCGCGTGTACAATCCCGGTTCGGCCATGAATCCCCCTGTCCTTAGATTCCCTGCAAGCCCAATACCCGACGCGCATTGCGCGCGGTCACCATCCGGATCCGCTCCGGGTCCGTCTGTCTCAAAGCGGCCAGAACCGCCACCACCTCTGGCAAGAAAGCCGGCTCGTTGCGTTCTCCATGGTGCGCGGCGGGAGTCAGGTCCGGAGCGTCGGTCTCCACCACCAACGCCTCTTCGGGCAACGCCGCCGCCACCTGACGGATCCGCCGGGAACGCTCATACGTCACCACTCCGCCAATCCCCAGACAAAAACCCAATTTCACATAGGCTTCGGCCTGCTGAAGGCTCCCGCCGAAGGCATGCACGATCCCTCCCTGCCGAAAAGAGATCCGTCGCAACACCGACACCATCATATCGTGGGCACGGCGCACGTGCAGTACCACCGGCAAACGAAAATCAGCGGCCAGTCGCAATTGATCCTCCAGCAGGCTCAACTGACGCGCATGGGTTTCCGGGGAGAGCAGATGATCCAGACCAATCTCTCCCACCGCCACCGGACGATCACGACGCAACCAGGATTCCAGTTGCGCCAGGGCGTCCGGTGGGTGATCCGCCAAAAAACCCGGATGCAGCCCCAAAGCGATCCACATTCCCGGACCACGCAACGCCACCACGCGCCCGAAATCCCGCAAACAGACTCCCGGCACCACCCCTCCCACCACCCCAACCGCCTGGGCGCGCTGCCAGACCGCTGCGCGATCCGCGTCGAAGTGCGGAAAATCCAGATGGCAATGGGTATCGATCATGCCTCAATCGTCTTCGCCCGGATGGGGAATCCGCTCCTCGACGTAGGCCATCGACGCGGCGTCCAACTCCTGACGGACCAACTCCATGGCCTGACGGATCTCCTCCCGGAACGCTTCGGGCACACCGGCTTCGGCACGGCTCAACCAGATCATGGCCCGGACCGGATCCCGTCCGGTGCCCATGCCCTCGAAATAAAGCGCGCCCAGACAATGGGCCGATTTGACATCCCCGGCCAAGGCGGCGCGACGAAACCAGTGAAACGCCTGTTGCGGATCCTGCGGCACGCCGACGCCCCGAAGGTACAAGGTGGCCAGATTGTGCTGGGAGAGCGCCTCCCCCCGTTCAGCGGCCTTGGCGAACCATTCGGCGGCGCGGACCGGATCTCGCGGCACGCCCAGACCCTTGAGATGCATGGCCCCGAGGTTGTGTTGCGCCTTGGTGTTGCCCTCTGCGGCCATGGCGCGCAGCAACGCGAGATAACGCGCCGGGTCGATCTGATCGATGGGTGGCATCATGGTGTGAATTCGTCCGAACGGTTACAGCAGTTTCAGCGGACCGCCCTGAACGATATTGGCAAAACGTTCCAGCAGGCGCGGGGTCATGAGGTGGGCAGTCGGTCCCTGGGCGATTCGTCCCGGATGATCCGACATGTCCTGAATGCGGGTCAAACGGCTCGCACCGCTGCGGGCATCCCGATGGCACAACACGGCATGGGGCAAGGCGCGATCCGGCAGGGCATCCAACAGGGCCGGATCGCGCCCCACGCACAACACCCGCAAGGAACGACGTTCCGCGATCCGGAGCATGGTTTCCAGCACCATCCGCGCAATGGCCGGATAGAGGATATGATCGATATCGTCCACCACCAGCAGGCTCTCTTCGGGACCACTCAACATCGCCGCGCCCAGCGTCAACAAACGCAGCGCGCCATCGGAAAGCCGACTGGCGTCGAAGCAGCGAGCGGACGCCGCGCCCGACTCCCGGATGACCAGCCGCACTTCGCCTCGGGAGGTGGTCAAAAAACCCAGCTCGGCCTGCTCCAGACCGGGCAGCACCCGCACGAAATCCAACAGATCGGCCCGACCGATCCGTTGCGGATCGGACAACGCCTCTGCCGGAGAGTCGCCGCCACACAACTGGAACAGCACCCCGGAGAGATTGCTGCCATTTTCAGCCAGCGCGCCCGCCTGCCGGGGGGCATACCCCCGCGCCGCTTCCGGATCGGGCTTCAGGCACACGATGCGGGTCAACCAGTGTTCGATGTGGGCCGTTGCCTCGGAAATGCGTTGCCCCGATTCGGCGTGCGCCTCCGGAAACCGGGCGCAGCCACCCAACTGGGTGAACACCGTCCGCTGTTCATCGACCGCCATTCTCGGTTTGGGAGCGCCGGCACCAAAGGCGTGGTACTCGACCATCAAGGCGCCGCCGGGTCCAGGACCGGCCTGATACAAAGCCAGGGGAGTTTTTCCGCCGGTCTCCTTGAGATGTTCGTAGACCAGACGGGCTTCATCTTCTTCCCGGCCTTCGATCATCAGTCCCATCTGGAGTTCCGTGGCTCCCGCCACGCCCGAACAGGCCAGCCCGAACCGGTTGGTCTGCGGATAAAACAGCTCTCCCACCCGGCCCCGCGCCACGCCTCCTGGCCGATGCATGGCGGCGGGCAAGGCATCGAGACGCTGGCCGCGAGCCATCCACGCCAGCAGTTTCACCCCCTCGACCACATGGCTTTTGCCCGACGCCCCCGCCCCAAGCAGCAGGGTCAGAGGGGCCAGCGGAAGGATGGCTTTCTGGAAATTCCGGAATTGATTGAAAAGAAAACGCTCCAACATGAACATGCCCCACACAAGGAGAGGTTGCCAGCACCGATTGCCACCGGGCATCACTCTAGCATATCATGAACGCAGACACAGAGAAAAATTACTGATGCGCCATCGGCTTCCAACCGAAAAGGGGTGTGGCGCATCCGATCGGTCCGACCCCTTTCATCAGGATCCCCTGCCCATTGCCACCCCGCTCCCCTGTTTGCGCACCCTTTCGACGCTTCTGCTCTGTTTTTGCGTTGCCAGAACCTCCCTGGCCGACTCCGCTCCCCCTGAAACCATCCCCGCTCAGGACGCCACCCAGGCCGCCACCCAGGCCGCCACCCAGACGCATTCCGTCGCAAACGCCGCATCCCCACCGTCGCCCCGGAGGCCGGAGTCCCTCCCGGTCCCGCCATCGACCCGAACGCGCTCCCTCCCGCTCCAGCCCCTGACCACTGTCCGGGCTCTCCCCGAAATTCCCGGAAAACGCAAAGGGATCCGCTTTCAAGCGGAATGTCTGCCAGGGCCACGGTATCGCATTCTGGCGGTGGGGGATCTGCTGCTGCACGACCGGTTGCAAAAACAGGCTCAACGGCAGGGATCGTTCGTTCCGCTTTGGAAGTCCTTCGCCCCCCAACTGGAACAAGCGGATGTCAGTTATGTCAATCTGGAAGGGCCGGCCGCCGCCGGGGTCAACGCCCTCGGGGAGAATGTGCGGGATCCGGGTCCGGTTTTCGACAGGCGGGTATACAACGCGTTTCCGTTCTTCAACTATCCCCCGCGCCTATTGCAGGATCTGGCCGCAAGCGGTTTCGACGTGCTCTCTTTGGGCAACAACCACATCCTGGATCGCAACGCCCTGGGCATCGACCGCACCATCGATGCCCTGGAGCGAACCGGACTGGCCTACACCGGCGCGCGCCGTTCGGACCACGAAATCACCTCCCGTCCCTGGCACGCCCGCGTGACCCGCAACGGCCTGAGTACCGTCTGGATCTCCTGCACCTACGGCACCAACGGCATCGTGGATTACCGTCATCAGGTGCTGCACTGTTTTCAGCATCAAGAGGTGATCAAGGCGCTCGTGACCGAATGGCGGGATCAGGTGGACGCGGTGCTGATCACCCCCCATTGGGGCACCGAAGACTCCATCATCCCCAGACCCGAACAGGGACGGTTCGCCAAGGAGATGCTGGAACTCGGCGCGTTGGCGGTGCTCGGCAGCCATCCCCACACCCCCCAACCCATGACGAAACATCGAACCCGCGACGGTCGGGAAACCCTGATACTCCACTCCCTGGGCAATTTCGTGAATGGACAAAGCCGCCTCTGGCAAAAAACCGCCATGATCCTGCTGCTGGATCTGGTCCGACACGCAGGCAGGGTCGCGATTCGGCAGGTCCATTATCTTCCCGGTTTCATGGAACAAGATTCCGATGGCGCTGCCAGCCTCCAGCCTCTGGACCCCGACACCCCCCACCCCGGATTGACCCATCTGCTCAAGGTGTTGCCCCGGGCGAACATGGCCACTCCCGCCACCGAAACCGTGCGCGATCACCACGCCCCCTCCTGTCTTTCCCAGGCCGCCGCCATGGACCGCCCAGCGGATCCGGATGTCACTCCGGTCACATCCACACCCTGACAGATTCAAGAAAATAACTTGAGTTATTTCATAGAAAATGGTGTCAGGGGGGATCACCCCCTGAACACACAATGCGACAGAAGAGATCGCTACAGGATCAATTTGGAGACCGCGCCCGACGTGGAGATACCGGCCTTTTGGTGATACAGACGGATGGCCGCCTCGGAGAGGCTGACCTTGTAGGCCGACGAAGCGCGGGAGGTATCGTTGGCTACGCCGGTCATGCTGCTGACGGCGCTGCGCTCGAAGAAACGCAACATGGAGACATCGGCCATGCTGCGGGTACGCTGGGCCAACGCATCAAAAGCAACCTGGGCACTGGGCCCGAACATCAGCTCGTTTCCGCCGTAAATACTCATTTTTATTAACCTATTTTACGAGACAAAAGACCCGAGAACGCATGACTTCCCTTCATTAATCCCCCCATCCTCGGCTTTGCCAGTTTAGCTGAATTTCGTCAAATGACAAGTGAAAAAAGCCCGCGCGCTCTTCTTACGATCGGTTGAACGGTCGGAAGAAGAGCGCGCTCATGGCCTGTCATCCCGGCCAAAAGGCTTTCCGGTCAACTCCCGGAACAACACCAGATACCCCTCGGCCATGGCCTCGCGGGAGTAGTTCCGTCGCACCTGCTCCTGCCACGCCGAACCCATGGCGCGTCGTCGCACGGGATCGGCCTCCAACCGCAACACCGCCTCGGCCAGGGCCTGATGATCCGAATCCGGAGTCAGCCATCCGGTCCGGCCCGACTCCAGCAGATCGGTAAACGGCGGAATCCGGTTGCATACCACCGGCAATCCCACGGCTCCGGCTTCCAGCAAAACATAGGGCATCCCTTCCCGATGGGTGGGAAAGATCAAACCCCGCGCCCGCTGCAAGACATTCAGCACCTGCGCCCGAGGCAGGGAACCGACCCAGTGAATCCGGGAATCCGCGCCGTTATCCCGCGCCAGTTGGCGCACCTGCTCGAAGAATCCCGGATAATAGGGCTGACCCGGTTGCACGAACGGTTGATCGCCCACGATCACCAGATGCAGATCGCTGGCGTGTCGCCTCACCTCGCCCCAGGCGCGCACCGCCACATCCTGAGCCTTGGGGGGTTCGATCCACCCCACCATCACCCAGAACCGTTCCGGCAACTCCACGCCACACGGCGCGATCGACTCCTCTTCGATGGGCGGAATGCCGTTGGGAATGACCCGTATTCCAGCCAACGCGGGATGGGCGGCTTCGATCTGACGGGCATAATGGCGGGCCACCGAGGTGAGCGCCGCCATGCGTCCCACGATCCAGCGCAACATCCCCGGTTTCGTTTCCTGGTTCCGGGCGAACTCCAGGGCATCGGTACCGTGAAAGGTCAACACCCCCGGCGGACCGCCCAACAGGGACAACAGTTGAAAAACCAGTTGATACTCCCGGGGAGTGTGAAAATGCACCACATCCACCCCTTCCCGACGCATCAAACGATGCAGTCGCCACATCGTGACCGGCAACTCGGCCAGAAACCCCAACAACCCCCGCCACGGGCGCCGGGAGTCCCGGTACGGTCGCAGACGCATTTTATAAAGCGTGATCGGGCCAAAGGAGGTCACGCTCAAGCCCCGCTGCTCCCAGGGAGCCGGAGCGAACAACGAGACCCGCAGGCCCATGCGGGTCCAGGCGCGGACCAACGCGTCGATCATCACGTTGATCCCGCCTTGCGTCTCGGGAAAGGTGGTATGAAAAACCACCAGGATATGATTCGGCCCCAGGGGTGTTTCCGTCATGATTCCAGCCCGCGCCGCGCCCCCGGAATCCCGTGAACCGTGGAAATTCCGTGAATCCGCTGAAGCGACTCGTTATAGTGTTCGGATACTTGGTTGGTATGGACATCCACACTCCGGCATGGTGGCACGACATGGAGCGCGACTCAAGGCCAAACCCGAAACCTCCGATCCTGGCCTTTGCCCCCCATCCCTGGGACAATCATTGGCTGAGTCGGCAGCAACTGCTTTCCCGTCTGGCCCGCCGGGGATGGCCGGTGCTCTACAGCCACGGACCTCTGAACTGGTGGGAGCGTCACGCCCGACCCTGGCAGCAGGCGTCGTGGTTGGGACGCGTCGAAAGCCGGGAGTTCGGGGTCGGGGTGGATTGTCCAGGCCGTTGGCCCTGTTTATGGGACAAGTGGCCGGTCTGGAATCAAGGCGTGATGGCTCTGCACGCCGCGCGTCTGGCGCGCGCGCTCCCGCCCCACGACGGCAAACGGATCGTGATGCTGTTCCATCCGATGTTCGAGCCGTATCTGCGCTGGCTCAAGCCCGACTGGACCGTCTATCATGTGTATGATGTCTATCGCCTGATGGACGACTGGTCCCCGGCCAAAGACGACCTGGAAGCCCGACTGGTGGCCCGCGCGGATCTGATCACCGCCTCTTCGGCGGGCATGGCGCGACAACTGCCCGCGCCCGGACCCGAACGCGCCCGTCTGCTGCCCAACGGCGCGGACGCGCTCCGTTTCGCCTCGGCGGATCCGGCCCCCTGCCCGGCGGATCTGGCCGCGATCCCCACTCCCCGCATCGGTTATGTGGGCAATATCAATCCCAAACTCGACTTGGAGATGATCACCACCGTGGCGGATCGCCACCCGGATTGGCATTGGGTCTTTCTGGGACCGGTCTATATGAACAGCCCGAGGGAGCGGGACCGGGCGGCCAAGGCGGCCTGGGAACGGTTGCAACACCGTCCCAACATCCACTATCTGGGCCTGAAATCCCGGGAGGAGCTCCCGGCGTATGTGAGGCACATGGCGGTGAACATCATCGCCTACAAAATCGCGCAGGTCGAAGCGGGATCACCGGAGGACTGGGTGGTCCACGGTTATCCCACCAAATTGCACGAATATCTGGCCACCGGAAAACCCGTGGTGGCCGCGCCCCAACACGCCCTGCTGGAGTTCAGCGACGTGGTGCGCATCGCCTCGGATCCAGACTCCTGGGAGAGCGCCCTGGGCGAAGCCATCGCGGGTCAAGGCGCGGGCACCCCGGCCAGCCGTCGCGCCCGCGCCTTGGAAAACACCTGGGACAGCCGGGTGGATCGGCTGGAATCGTGGCTGAACGCATTGTGCCGCCGATAGCCCCCCGCGATATCCACATCACGTCACGCTTGAGGCCCGACAAAACGCCCGACAGCACGCCGGAGCCATGATTCAATCCACCAGATCACACTCCGGCATGGTCTTGCGGATGGCCGCGCGCACCATTTCGTTGCCGAAGGTGATGAATCGGCGTCCTGCCCGTTCCGTCACCTTGAGCAATCCGGCCTGATCCAGATGGGAGACCACCGCCTCGGAGGCTGTGGAATCCCCATGCAGATTCCAGGCGCACACCTGTTCCAAGGAGACCTCCCGATTGCTGGCCGCCAGGGCGCGAATCAGCTTCCAATCCATGCCTACCAACGCGTGCAACCGTTCCATCACCATGCACAACAAGGATTCCGGGAACAAGTCATGGGCGCGGATCGTCTCCTGGAGGGCCGATTTCTTCATGCCGGCCAGATGGTTGGCGATCTCCACGGCGAACAGGGGCACGCCCCGGCTCCATTCGAGCAACACATCGATCTGCAACGCGTCGAGTCGTTTGGCCACGGGCATCTGTTTGAGCAAGCGCAGGATCTCCCGGTTGGGCAGACGCTGCAACGACAGCATGTGCATGGCTGGCTGATTGGCCAACACGCGCAGTTCCGCCTTGCGGCCCACACCCAGCAGCCAGACGCGGGTACCGTTCAAACGCTGGGCCAGACCCGGCAGCAACAGCCGGGAACATGGATCCATCCATTGCAGATTGTCCAGATACAGCACCACAGCCCCGGCCGAGACCGGCATGACCCCGACCAGAAAATCCAGCAGATCCTCGTAAAGCGCATCCCCGGATTGCATGCGGGGCACGGGTTCCTTCTCCTGGATCAAGGCGAGAAACCGCTTGCCGCTGCGGTTGAGGGGAGCGGGCAGCAGGTTCACCCACACCTCCAACTGCTCCCAGCGTTGCGCGGGCGTCAAGCCGGGATCGGCGCGGGCCAGACTCTCCAGCACCGGCAGGAACGGATGCAGCGGCACCTGTCGCACCACGGTATGACACGCACCCGCCAACCAGCGGATCTCCTTGCGGGCAGCCGTCTCCAACTGCAACTGCTGCACCAGACGGGTGGCGCCGAACCCCGCCTCTCCCACCACCAGGGTGGCTTCGGACAGGCTGTTCAGCGTCTTGGAGAGTCGGCGATGCAGCTCTTCGAGTTCGGTATCCCTGCCAACGAAATGGGGATCCAAAGCCCAATCCTGTGCGACGAACTCATGACCCGACAAGGCCCCGCAACCCGAGAACAGCGGTGAAATCGCCCCGTGGCGCACAAACAGCCGACCCAGGGAACGGGAGGTCTCCGCCGACAGTCTGATGCCGTGTCCGATGACCACGAGGGGCGTTCCGCCGCTGTCGGGCAGGGTCAACTCGCCCTGGATGGTGGTGGTTTTTCCATCCGAGCAGGTGATCACCGGCACCGAATAGATGGTGATCTCCACCGCCGGCCATTCGGAAAACAGCCCGGACCATTCCGGATCCAAGGATTCCACCACCATGCCCGCGCAACAGACCGCCCGCAGGGCGTCGTCTTCGCGCATGAAACGCACCCCGAACAGCAGCAGCGGACCTTCGATGCTGCCCTGCACCACCCCCTCGAAACGCCGCGCCGCCTGATCGCACGCCTCCCGGATCTGACGATTGAGCCGATTGAACCGTTCGCCTCCGAGCCGATGCAGCAACTCGCGGGCGGAACGGGGCCGGATCTGCACGCAGTGCATGGGTTGCATGGCCGCCAGGGAGACGACCGCCTTGACGGGAGCCCGGCCCCGGACAGGCTCGTCTTCTTTCAGGGAGGTCAAAAAGAAAGACTCCTCTTCGGCGCGGGTGACCATTTGCGCCGCCTTGGTTCGGTTGTTGACCTTGAGACGCCGAAAAATCTCCACCAGATGCTGTTTGACCGTGCCGTCGGAAATATCCAGTCGTCTGGCCACCTCCTTGTTGCTGCATCCGGTCTGGATGAGTTTCAGGATCTCGATCTGACGTTTGGTCAAAGGCAACTGGTCCATGCGGGTTCCCCGATCAGGCCTTCATCGTTGTCAAGGTTGGGCCGAAAAGTGACCTTTCAGTGTCTGCCAGATCGACACGAATCCATCGAGCGTGGAAACATGCCGTTCCGGACGGGTCAACGGATTGAGAATGTAAGACAAAATGGAACGGCGTCCGGAAATGATGTCAACGTCCGCCTTCATGCCCGGCAGAATGGCCCGTCCCTCGGCCGGATCCCCGACAAAGGCCCGCGCGGGCTTGACGATTCCCTGATACGAGACATTGCCATCCGGATCCATGCGGGTGAACGGCGAGATGGACATCAAACGCCCTTCGACTCCGCCGAAACGGCTGAATTCATAACTGGTCACCCGGATGGACACCTCCTGTCCGGTCCGGACATACCCCATATCCTTGGGAGCGATGTTGAGGGCCAATTGGAGATCGTCGGTCAGGGGCACAATCTCCATCAACACATCCCGAGGATTGAACACCGATCCCAGGGTCCACACGCGGGAATCCTGCACCCGTCCATCGATGGGGGCGTGGACATCCAGGTTGTGTTTCCGATCCATCTGACGTTCGAGCAGGGTCTTGACCTGGGAAATCTCGTTTTGAATGGTGCCGAGTTCCTGATTGGCCTGATTGCGCAACTCTTTTTCATACACCCCTTTTTTCGCCAGCACCTCTTCCAGCGCGCCCTGGTTTTGTTTGATCTGGACGAGCAGGGTCTTGCCCTTGCCTTCGCTCTCCAGGTAAACCCGCCTGGACTCCAGTTGCGAAAGCCGGGAGACCAGTTTCTTCTTGCCCAGATTCTCTTGCAATGCCATCAGATCGGCATTGACGGCCACACTTTTTTCCATGTTGCGCAGGTTCTGGGTGGCCAGTTCGATTTCGGTGCGCTTTTGCTGAATCTGGGTCTCGAACACCCACAAACTTTTCTGACGCACCTGGTTCTGGGTATCCAGCAACGCCCGCTGCTCCCGGACCACATCAGCGTACCTGGCCGGAATTTCGGAAAAATCGGGTTCCGTCCCCTTGAGGAAGGCCTCCTGACGGATGGCTCGGGCCTTCAATCCCATCAAGCGGGCCTCCACCTGTCGTTCTTCGGCATCGGTCACGCTGTTTTTCAGTCTGACCAGCAAGGCCCCCTTCGAGACCACCTGACCGTTGACCGCGTGAATCCCGGTGACGATGCCCCCTTCCGGCGGATGGATGCGCTGCACGCCGTGAATGGGCAGAAACTCTCCGGCGGCCTTGACCGCCTCGTTGACCTGAACGGTGGCGGTCATCCACAACAGCAGCACCGTCAGAAACAGGGTGCCGGCCAGAATCGCCTTGACCTGCCAGGAGACACCAGTCTCCTCCAGGATGTGGGCTTCGCTGAGATGTCTGGAAAAACGATTCTGCAACATGAGCGTCCTCGAAAGACAAACCATCCAGGGACTAGACAAACGACCGGGGCAACAATTTTTCCACCTCGCCCGGAGGAGCGGCGGCGCGCAGATAGCCCCGATCCAGGTAAAGCACGAAATCCGCCATTTTCAGATGACTGGGCCGATGGGTGACGATGAAGACCGTGGTCTTGCCCCGCATCTCCTCCACCGCCTGACGAAACAGGGCTTCGCTTTTGGCGTCCATGTTGTTGGCCGGTTCGTCGAACAGCATGATGGAACAGTTCTTCAGCAAGGCGCGCGCCAGGGAGAGTCGCTGCTTGAAGCCCGCCGACAACTGATCGCTGCGGCTGTCTTGGAGTCGGGTGTCGAAACCCGACGGCATCTGAAGAATCTCTTCCAGCAGTCCGGCGCGGGCGGCGGCGGCGTGCAGTTCCGCGTCGCTGGCTTCGGGACGGACCAGACGCAGGTTCTGGGCCACCGTGCCAAAAAACACGTCACACTGCTGGGGCAGATAGCCGATGGCGTGGCGCAACTGCAAGGCGTTGATCTGGCGGATGTCGTTGTTGTCGATCAGCACGCTGCCGGCCTGGGGATCGTAAAGTCCGAGGATCAGTTTAATCAAGGTGGACTTGCCCGAACCGTTGGAACCGATCACCGCCACCACCGATCCCGGGGGCACACGAAAACTGACACCCACCAAGGCGGGTTCGGCGTCGTTGGTGTAGCGGAACGAAACGCGGGCAAAGGCGATCTCTCCCTTGAAGTCCTTGCGGGCGGTGTGGACCTGACCATAGCCCCGTTCCACCTTGAGTTCCATCAGCCGGTCCAACTGGTTGACGCTGTTGGAGATGCCAACGATCTTGTTGATGCCCAGGAAAAAGGTCTGCAACGGCGAAAGAATCCGCCAGGTGATCAGCATGGAGGCGATCACCGCGCCGGTATTCTGGACATCCGACGCGACCACGGTGCGGGCGGTATCGTTCATGACTGCGACACCGGCCAGCATGGTCAGCAGTCGCGCCAGGGTGGTCATGTGGTTGGAGATCATCGCGAGCTTGAAAGAGGCCAGGGTCGCCTTGCCGGAAAGCTCCCGGAAACGGTCGAACCAGATCTCTTCCGAGTGGGTGCTTTGAATGGTCTGGATGCGGCTGAGGGCCTCGGTGAGAAACGCCTGCAACTGGGAACTGTACTGGGACGCGAGCGCGGAACGTCTCTGGATCACCGGCATCAGGGCCACAGCCACCACCACCATGGCCACGATCAGCAGCACCATCAGACCGATCACCTTGGGACTGATGAAGCTCAACACGATCAAGAACAGCAAGGTGGTGGGAATATCGTACAGCAGCATGGCCAGCGGACCGGTCAGAATCTCCCGGACCACCTCCAAAGAACGGATGCGGGAGACCTGATTGCCCGCCGAGACCTGTTCGGTCAGGTTGGAAGGCAGCCCCAGGATCTGATTGAGAATGACGCTGCTCAAGGCCCGTTCCAGTTTGGTGCCGATGTAGGCCAACAGATGGAGCCGATGCACGCGCAGCGCGCCATCGATCATCAAGGCCAGAATGGTTCCTGCCAACATGACCACACCGGTGGAAATCGAGCCGGTGGGAATCACCCGGTCGTAGACCACCATGACGTAAATCGGCATGGAAGAGGCCATGATGTTGCCGATGATGGTGATCCCCATCAGGTTCCAGACCAGGGAACGAAACAAGGACAACTGGGAACGCACCCAGCTTTGCGGCAAGGTCACGGTCTCTTGCTGAGAGGAGAAGAAAAACGCGGTCCCATGGCCCCGCAATTCGGTCTCGATGGTCTCCCCGCTCTCCCCGTCCAGGATCTTCATCCGCGACTGTTTGTATTTTTCGAGCACCACCACCATGCGTCCGCTGTCGAAAGCGAACAGGAACGGAGCCAAACGGGCATCGATGTTCTGAACGCGACCACGATCCATTTTATGCTTGAAATTCAAATTGGCCATGATGTTGCACAGGCCGGTCAGATCCAACTGGTCCAGCAGGTGGGGCAGGGATTCAGCCAGTTGCCGACCGGTCCCGCGCCACTGCAACCCCTCCAGCAGTCCGCGCAGACACCAAGTGAAACGGTTGGTGGTGGGGATGCTGTCCATGTAGGCATGCCAACTGGCGAACTGTCCACCCGGGATGATGCCGTTTGCGGTGGATGCCGGTTCCGTCTCCGGTTCCATCACGGTCTCCTGCGAGACCGACTCCGTGGCCAGAGGGGCAGCCGAGACGACTTCGGGCCGGGGGACCGCTTCCGGCGCCGCAGGCGGCTGAACCGGATTCAAGGCGTCCATGAAATGGGCCAACGGCACCAGAGCGCCATCCTGGAATTGATAACACCGGTCGGTGATGCGCAACAGCGAAGGACGCTCGGAAACCAGCAGGATGGTGGTGTTGGTCTTCAGTTGTTCCAGATAATTGCGCAGCAGAATGTCGCCCACCGAGTCGATGGCGGTGTTGGCTTCGTCGAACAGCAGAATTTTCGGTTGCTTGACCAGAATGCGGATGATGGCGATGCGCTGGATCACGCCTGCGGGCAGAATATCCGAAACCCCTTCGCCGATAGGGGTTTGATACCCCTTGGGCATGCGGGCCACGATGGCATCCAGACCCAGTTCGGCGGCAATGCTCAAGGCCAGCTCATTGCGGGATTCGTCGAACAAGGTGAGATTTTCCAGCAGGGTGGCGTTGAACAGCACCCCGGTCTGAGGCACATAACCGATGGCGTCGTGCAGATGAACCGGCAGGGAGTCGCGATTCTTGCCATCCACCAGCACCGCCCCTTCGCTGGGCATGACCGCGCCGGAGATGAGTTTCAGCAAAGTGGTCTTGCCTTCGCCGCTTTTGCCGATCAAACCGATGCACTCACCGGGATTGACCTCCAGCGACAGGTTTTTCAAGATCACCAGGTCATCCCCCACCCGACAGGTGACATTCTGCAAAGCCAGAGCGCCTTCCATCTGCTCGAATCCGCTGGACTCCTCGGCGAGGGGACGCTGGGGCAGGGTGAAGAGTTCCAGAATTTGTTGTCTGGCCAGTCGCGTGGACTGCAAACGGGTCCAGCCCCGCACCAGGGTTTGCAGAGGTTGCAGGATCCGTCCGGACAGCATGGTGCAGGCGGCCAGACCACCGGTGGTCATGTCGCCGTGGATCACCTGAATGGCACCCAGCCCCACAATGATGGCGGTGGTGGTCTGACCGGCGAACGACGAAAAAGCCGGAATCAATCCGCCCCGGAAAATGATGTCGTAGGTATGCCGCAGACTGGAAAGCTGCAACATTTCGTAGCGGCGCAGCATCAGGGGTTCCATGGCCAGGGACTTCACGGCATGGATGCGGCTCAAGGTTTCGGTAATGAAGCTGAAGCGGCGTTGGTTCACCTTCAGGTCGGTATCCAGGGTTTGGCGCAACCGTTCGCCCATCACCGTGGAAAACACCGAAATGAGCACCACCGTGAAGATCGGCACCAGCACCAAGATGCCGCCGATTTTGTAGATCATGAACAGGAACAACAACAAAAAAGGCAGATCGAACAACGCGATCATCGCCTGTCCGGAGTACAGTTCGCCGATGGTATGGATGGCGTTCATTTGTTCCAGGTACTTGGCCCCATCCACCCGCTCGAACTCTCTGGGTTCGGCGAACAGCAGTCGGCGCAGCAGCCGACAACTGCCCCGGTGAATGAAGCGGGCCCCGACCCATCCCACCACGTGGGAACGCAACGTCTGGATGACGCTTTCCACCACCAGGGCCACCAGCACGGTGATCACCAGCATGGAAAGGGTACTGAGCGCCTGATTCGGAATGATCCGGTTGAACACCTGCATCAGCAGCAAGGGGACCATCAATCCCAACAGGTTGATGAGCAACGAGGTCACCCCCAGCACCATCACCGTGCTGAACTTCCCGGCCCCTTCAGGAAGACCTCGGATATCTTTCGGCATCTGTTTTCCAAACGACCATAGCCACCCCCCGGATGAGGAGTCGTTTTGATTAATGTTCTTTGAACGCATCATGGACAGTATTGAACACCGGTTTCCAAAGAATTTCGATGACCCGCCGCTGATCCAGGGTGATGTCCACCTGGGCCAACATGCCAGGGAGAATGGGATTTTTGCCGGGCTCCTCCCCGAGATAGGCTTTTTCCAGCGTGATGATGCCCTTGTAATAGGCTTGTTTCTTCTCGTCGAGCAGGGTGCTGGGTGAAACCGCCGTCAGGGTGCCGAGAACGCGCCCAAAATAGACGAAGGAATAACTGCTCAATTTGATGGCCACCGGAGAACCGACGCGGACACGACCCACATCCTGAGGCGAAATATGCACCTCGATCTGCATCCGATCGGCCATGGGGACGATTTTGGCCAGCACCCCGCCGGGAGCGATGACCTTGGAGGTGATGTTCACCTCCTGGACAATGCCCGCCACCGGCGCGCGGATCTCCAGGCGGGCCGACCGGTCCACCATTTCGAGGCGCTGCTCCCGCACCTGGGCCAGTTCGTTGGTGACGCTGGTCAATTCGTCATTGGCCAGTCGCCGTCCGTCGGCTTCCACCTGATTGAGGCGACTGGTGGCCTCGGCGATGGCACCCTGAATGTTTTCGATCTGTTTGTGGATCCGTTTCACCTCGCCTTGCGCGGTTTCACTCGCCTTGAGGGTCTCCAGGTAGACAATGCGCGATACCGCTTTCTTCTCCAGCAGGGTCTTGCGGATTTCCAGCATGTTGGCGGTCAGGGCAACCTGACCACGGGCGGTTTCCAGGGCGGCCTGCAAGGATTGCCGTTCGGAGTGGCGCTGGGCGATCTGGGCGTGGATGACCTGTTTGTTGTTTTCCAGGGCCAGCACCTGATCGGCGTACACCTGACGCTGCCCATCGGCCAATCCCTTGAAGCGTTCGGGAATCCCCGAGAAATCAGGCTCCTCCCCCCGTGCGAAAGCCCGCGCCCGCAGCGCCCGCGCCTGCAAACCGGCGATGCGGGCATCCACCTGTTCCAGCTCGGCGTTGACCTGGGTGCCATCCATGCGAAACATCACCTGACCCGCCTCCACCAGGGTATTGTCTCGCACCCTGATTTCGTCGATGATCCCCCCTTCCAGATGCTGCACCACATGCACCGAACCGGTGGGAATCACCTGACCCGGGGCGTGCGCCACCTCTTGCAGTTTGGCCACAAACGACCACAGCAACAACGGCAGAAAAACGAGCAGCACGATTTTCCACGTATCGGCAATCAAGGCGGGCGCAGCCACATCCCGATCGTTGCCCATGATCTCCAAAGGACGGATATGGGTCGGAATGGATTTGACGGGAAAAATTTTCATAATCTGGCGTATAGGCTGGAAAAGTTCTGAGATTGCCCATCATTGATACGAGTGTTCATCAATCATCACTCCCTTGTCCGTATCATGGTATAGAAAACACAAGATGGCAAGGACTCGACCCGGCACCCCTTGACAAAGGCATGCGGATTGATCATTCAAGATTCATTATTGCATTTCAGGGTATCGACATGACCCCGTTTAATGAAAGAGAGATACTCGCATGCCCCGTCTGATCGAACTGAGCCTGGAACAGGCTCAGACCATGATCCAACGATTCACCCCAGAAATGCGTATGGTACGTTCTCTGGGAGGAGGCAGTTTCGGACAGGTCTTCCTGCTCGAAGACCCCTTTTCCCAGGTGGCAGTCAAGATCATCCCTCTGAAAATACGCGGACGAGAAGAGACGGAAGAAAACCACGAGTGGCGACAATTGACCACCCAGTGGCATCGACTCAACCACGCCAGTCTGGTGCGCATTCGCAGCTTCCACGCCTTCAACGACCCGGATTCCACCGCGTCGATCGAGTCCTACGGCCTGATCTACATGGATTTCTGGCCGATCAACTTATACGATTTCATCAAGCGGCTCAAACGGGAAAAGGCCTTCACGGCCCCCCGCAAACGCCACCTGCTGCTCAATCTGGCCACATTGTTGCACCGTCTGCTGGCCGATACCGGGCTGATCGTCACCGATCTGAAACTGGAAAACATCCTGGTGGCCTCACGCGATCCCGGCCCCATGGATCTGGCCCTGATCGACCTGGGCGGCGTGTGCGAGGCCCGGGTGGCCGATTATTACCGGGTGATCACCACAGATTTCTACATGGCGCCCGAACTCCAGAATCACAGCGTGACCCGCATCGACGCCGCGATTCTGCAATTCAGTTTCGGTCTGGCGGGCTACTACATCCTGGAAGGCCGCTGGCCCGTGGCGGAATACGACTACCTGAAACCTCTGCTGATCAAACTGCGGCAGCAGGAAGGTCTGAACTGGTCTGAAGAGGTCTCCACCGCCATGCCGGAATGCGTGGCCATCATCGAACGCTGCCTGAAAGAAAACCGCGCGGAACGTTTTCCGGATCTGGGCGCGCTGGCGGAGGCGATCCGCGCCGCAGGGGAGAACCGGGAACTCGGCCTGCGACACGCGACCATTCGGGCCATCCAGGAGAACGGGCCGCCGCGTCCGGCCAAAAAGGGTCTGCCACCGGCCTGGAGAGAACCGGTGACCGGCATGGAATTTGTCTGGATTCCTCCCGGCGGATTCGACAGGGGACAATCCCCGGAAGAGACCGCCCAGTTGCACCGGGAAAACGACGACAAGGCGTTCGAAAAGTGGTTTGCGCGGGAACTGCCCCGCCATCGGGTGCTGCTGGACGGGTTCTGGATGGGACGATGGCCGGTGACACGAGGACAGTTCGGCCATTTCGTCGCAGAGAGCCTCCATCTGACCGATCCGGAACGCCTCCAGTTCGCGACCCGCGACCATGCCCGGATGCGACAGAAGATCGACTGGCATACCTGGAAAAATACCCGTCATCCCCAGGACGACACCCATCCCGCCATTCATGTGAGCTGGTTTGACGCCCAGGAGTGCGCCGATTGGCTGTCGCAACGCACGGGACTGCGTTTTTCCCTGCCCTCCGAAGCCCAATGGGAGTACGCCTGCCATGGCGGCGGCAACACCCCGTACCACTTCGGTCACGCCATCTCCCCGGATCTGGCCAATTACGACGGCAGTGTGGTCTACGGCGCCGGTCAGCCCGGCATCTCGCGCAAAGGCACCACCCCCTGCGGCCAATTTCCCGCCAACCACTATGGACTGCACGACATGCACGGCAATGTCTGGGAGTGGTGCGAAGATCTGTATGACGGCCATTTCTACGACACCCCGGCCGCCAGACAACGCAATCCAATCCATCGGGGTCCACTCGGCTACCGCATCAAACGGGGTGGCTCCTGGCGTTCCCCCCCGGCCCTGGTGCGCGCCGCCTATCGGGGAGGCACCTATCCGGATATCGGCAAGGATGACATCGGCTTCCGGCTGATCCTGACCCCCGCAGAAACGCTCCAAAGCTCCGGCAAAAAGGAACAAAAAAAATGATCCCCCCGCCACGTCCCATCGAGGCCAACGATTATCCGGCTCTGGCCCGGTTCTGCGCGACGTTTCCGGGAAGAAGCAACGCAAACCACTTGGCCTTCCGGCCTGAACCTTTAAGTGAAAGATCGACTATTTCTTGTCAGAGAGGGGATCGGGTTCCACCTCGTCCAGATTGATCAGACCAACACGACGCACCCGCACTCCGCCATCGGGGCGCGGGGTGACCCGCAGCACCCGAGGGGCCAATTCGGGAAACGTCACCTCCGGCTTGACCGCCAGGGGTTTGCCATTGACCTGGGGAGCCTCCACAAACCAGTCGAAAAAAGGAACCCGCCAGGAACTGGCCTTCGAGACACTGCGCAGGGAGTAACTCTCGACGGAAATCTTCAATTTCTTGGTCAAACGCAACGTCGGGCCGGGAAACCGCAAGGAGCCGATGATTTCCACCCGTCTGGCGGTGTCGGTCTGGTGGATCAGCGCCATTTCCAGCCACAGATGGCTGGCATCTCCGGGGACAGGACGGGTGGTGAGACGTATGGCCATGGGTCCGGACTCCGGAACAAACGGTTTGCGCACACTGACAAACCGACCCTCGTAATCCCCGATCTCATGAAATCCCCCTTCGACCGTCCGAAGATCGTTGGGATCCTGGGATTCCCAGCGGGAGAAGATCGCCCCCACCCCGTGATCCTTGCCCCGCAATTTCAGATTGGTCTGCAAGCCGAAATAGAACTTGATGTCGTTGATAGCCGAATAAAAAAGATAATACAAATGATGCCCCTCGGGCTTGAGGGTGGGATCGAAGCGCATGGGCAAGACGAGTTCGGAAATCTCCTCCCCGGAACTCTGCCAGGGATGGTTGAGATAGACATGATGCCAACAGCAGGTACCTTTCTTCTCTGGATTCTCCTTGTCGGCGAACTGCCTGTAGCGGGTGGCCTGATGCAATCCCAGGAGCGGAGTGACACTCTTTTCAACCCCTTTGCCCGAGGTGGAAACCGGATGGGACAGTACCGGCGTGGACTCCCCGGAAGGAGTCAGAAAACGGGTCTCCACCCCCTCCTGAAACCCACGGGGGGCGCAGTAGGCATACACCACCCGGCCTTCGCGATCCACACCCGAGACCGGTTTGCGGATCACCTCCCCCAGGCTGTTGGTGCGCACCACAAGCAGATCCGCCGGATCGAATCCCTCCACGCGAAAGAACTCCTCGATCAGCAGCTTATCGCTTCCGCACGGGGGATGTTCCACCAGTCGGAACGATTCCAGAGTGGCCGCCGCAGTCACGGAACGACGCGCATCCAGAGCTGCGGCCTCTCCGGTCCACAGCATCAGGCCCGCCCCGACCAGAACGAAACCCGCGCCCGGACGCGTCACGCCAACCCATCGCTTCACCTATCGCCCCCATTTCATAAAAAGGTTGCGCCACCAAATTCCAGATCCACCATATCATCGGTAATGGTTTCCTTCAAGCCGAACCCCATGGTATCATGCCAAACATCGACCAATATTCATCACACGCATGAACGTTAACATACCCCATCCCCCACGCGCACGCACCCTATGTCCAATCAAGCCGCCATTCAAGCCTTGCAACATGCCGTCAGTTCCAGAATCCTGGGACAAGAGATCCTGGTCAACCGCCTGTTGATCGCGCTGCTGGCCGATGGTCATCTGCTGGTGGAAGGCGCGCCGGGACTGGCCAAGACCCGGGCGATCAAGACCCTGGCCATGCATATGGAAGGGGCCTTTCACCGCATCCAGTTCACCCCGGACCTGTTGCCCGCCGACCTCACCGGCACGGAGATCTTCCGACCCCAGGAAGGATCGTTCCAGTTTCAGCCCGGGCCTTTGTTTCACAATCTGGTCTTGGCCGACGAGATCAACCGCGCTCCGGCCAAGGTGCAGTCCGCCCTGCTGGAGGCCATGGGCGAACGCCAGATCACGGTCGGTCCCAAGACCTATCCCCTGCCGGCCCTGTTTTTAGTGATGGCCACCCAGAACCCCATCGAGCAGGAAGGCACCCATCCCCTCCCCGAGGCGCAACTGGACCGGTTCTTGATGCTGACCCGCATCGGCTATCCTGCCGCCGGAGTGGAACGGGAGATCCTCCATCTGGTGCGAGAAGAAGCCAAACAGGAAGGCCGGGACGAGCCGCCGCAACCGATCCAAAAAATTCCCACCGCCACCCTCCTGTCCGCCCGACGCGACGTGTTGGAGCTGCACATGGCCGAAGCGGTGGAAAACTACCTGCTGCATCTGATCCTGGCCACCCGCGCACCGGAAAAATATGGCCCGGAGCTGGCCGGCATCGTGCAATACGGCGCCAGTCCACGGGCGACCATTGCCCTGGACCGCTGCGCCAAGGCCCACGCGTGGCTGGCCGGGCGCACCTTCGTCACCCCGGAGGATGTGCGCGCCCTGGCTCCGGACGTGCTGCGCCATCGGCTGATTCTCACCTTCGAGGCCGAAGCCCGGGGAGAAACGCCGGACAGCTTCATCGCCCAACTGCTGCGCCGGGTGCCCGCGCCGTGAACGCCGCATTCAACACGGGCGCATCCAACCCGGACGCCTTCAACACGGGCGCACCCAACCCGAACATATCCAACCCGAACGCCTTCAACACGGGTACCTTCGACACGGGCGCACCCGTGCTGGCGCTCGAAGAGTTGATCGCCTTGCGCCACAGAGCCAAGGGCATGACCGCCCCACCCCGCCGGGTCTTCTCCACTTTGGAAGGGGGGTATCGTTCTCCTTTCAAGGGCAGGGGCATGGAGTTTGCCGAAACCCGCGTCTATCAGCCCGGAGACGACATCCGCCACATGGAGTGGCGGGTCACCGCCCGCACCGGCAAGCCTCATGTCAAGCTCTTCCGCGAGGAGCGGGAACGGGCGGTGCTGGTGTGGACCGATTGCCGTCCACCCATGTTTCACGCCACCCGGGGACGCTTCAAGATGGCCCAGGCCGCCCTGGCCGCGACCCTGGCCGCCTGGAGTGCGGTCTTGCGGGGGGATCGGCTGGGAGGCCTGATCTTCTCCGAACACCGACACCGGGAACTGCGCCCCATGCGGGGGGATCGGGCCGCGCTGGAACTGATCCGGGAGCTGCTCCGCTTTTCCGGTCAGCCTGCCGTGTCGTCCGCTTTCGCCCCCGCGCCGCCACATCCGACAGTTCCCGCTGCCCCGACCCCGACGGCTCAACCCCTGCACCATGCCCTGCTGCGTCTGCGCCGGGTGGTGCTGCCGGGCAGCTCGGTGTTTTTGTTCAGCGACTTCCGGGGCGTGGACCAGACCGATCAGGCCCATCTGGCCCGCATGGCCCAACACAATCAGGTCACACTGTTTTTCATCCACGACCCCCTGGAACGCACCCTTCCTCCACCTGGCGGACGTTATCCCCTGACCGCCAGCGGTTCCGGGCTGTCCCGACTGCTGAATGTGGACGATCCCCGCATCCGTCAGGCGCACGCGGCCCGCTTTGTCGCGCGACAAGAGGGTTTGCGCACGTTGTGCCGCTCCATCGGCGCCCATTTCATCTCCTGTTCCACCGAAGACGACGCCCCGGCCTTGTTGCGTCAGCATCTGGGAGCGCTCTGCGCATGACCTCCCCTGACGCCCCCCCCCTGCCCTTGCGGGATATCCATCTGCCGGATCCCATCTCCTGGTGGCCACCGGCCTGGGGATGGTGGGCGGCCACCCTGACGCTGTTGCTGCTGCTCGCCTCTGGGCTGCTGCTGCGCTACCGGGCCAAACGACACCGCCTCCGCGCCGCCGCCTTGGCGGAACTCTCCCGCATCCGCCAGGGTTACGCCCTCCACCAGGATCCACGACTGCTGGCCACGGAACTCTCCGCTCTGTTGCGCCGGGTGAGCCTGCTGCGCCATCCCCGCCACGAGGTGGCCGGTCTGAGTGGTGAGGCGTGGTTGACCTTTCTGGATCGCGGATGGCAGGATCGCAGAGTACAGGATCACAAATGGCAGGGGTCGCCCTTTTCCCAGGGCGAGGGACGGGCGCTGATCTCGGCCCCCTTCGAGCCCGATCCCCTGATCAACGCCGAAGCGCTGCTTGAATTGTGCAAAAATTGGATCCGGAACCTCCCTCCGGAGCCTCGCCGTCCATCCCGACACTCTCCACCTCCAGGACCGGAGCCACACCCATGACCGAATGGTTGCACGCCACGGATCGCCAAGGTCGTTTCGTCAAGACCGAAGAGCGTACCGCCCTGCTCGCCGAAATCCGCGCACACTCCCGACGCCACGGGGATGCCAACCTGGCCGTGCCGGTGGTCCACATCATTCTGCTGACCACCTCCGGTCTGATCCGGCTGGTGCAGCGGGGCGACAAACCGGAAAATCCCTTCATGTGGGACAAGTCGGTAGGAGGCCATGTAGTCACGGACAATCCCGCCCTGACCCGGCAGGACTTCGATGACAACGCCCGCAAGGAGATACAAGAGGAGATCGGCGTCGAAGAGGTGTTGATCGCCAACGATGGCCTGGATTATCATCGACTGGTCCAATCCGGCGCCCACGATCTCCACACCCGCGCCATCATCCGCATGATCGATCACGACCCCTGGCAAGGCTCCCTGAGTCGGGTACGGGGGGGAGAACCCTGGCTCAAACGCCATAATGTGGTGGTCTACGTCGGGGTGTTCGATGGACCGTTTCGTTTCGTCGATGGGGAGGCCCTGGATCACCGTCTGATCAGCCGCGCCGAACTGATGGACGATCTGCTCGCCAATCCCTGGAACTATGCCGATGGCGCGCGCATCTTCATGCAGAAATACTATCACCTGCTCCGCTAACTCCTGACTCCTGAAGGGAGATTCTCCCCCATGCACCCCAATGATCTGGGCCGCCTGATCGGCCAATGGTTTCAAAAGCACAAGGACGAGAATCCCTTTGCCTTCGGCGAGATTCATCTCATCACCGAAGAGGATGAAGCGGACATTCTGATCATCATCGGCAAGCCCATCGAGGATTGCCCCAACGCCGCGACCCACGCCAAACAGTGGGAAGGCACCCTCTACGACGCCCCCGTGACCTGGATCTGGCAACAGTTGGCGGACGGAAACGCGGATGAGTGGCTGCGGGTGATCTACGAGCGGGAAGCCCGTTCCATGAAAGGCCAAATGCTCACCGCCCTGCTGGAACTGTTCCGCCTGATCGAAGAGAACGGCTATGCCATCGACTGGGAACCCGAAGACGAAAAGGAACCCTGGCGGGTCCGTCTGCACATCCACGCCGTGGAAGAAAAAAGCACCGACGAAACCGAACGCTGGCAGGCGCTGCTGGCCAAACATCGGGGTGGGGGATGAGGAAAGATTGCAAAAAAGTGCCAGGTTGAACGGCACCGGTCCGGCATTCAGGTGTCGTTTCTGGCCAGGGTCATCATCCTGTTGAAAAAAAGAGGCACGTCTGCGTGAATCTCGTCGGCCTGCATGGCCAGGGCGATCTCTTCGCGCAAAAACAACACGGATGGCTCCTCGTGTCTCAGTTGGTGAAACAGGGAGTCATCGTTTTCAAACAGGATGCGCTTGCCATCCACGACCTTGAACCACTCTGCCTTGATCTCCCGCCAGGTCTGGTTGGGTGGCAGGTGCAGATTCTGTTCTGCAAAAAAAGAGTCGATTCTGGATACGAGGGGAACCGCGAGCAGCGAACCCATTTTCTGTTGGACAACCCGTTTCCAGGCCTCGGGGACCAGCAAATAATTCGGGCCTCCTCAAAAAGCCCCCGCCGCGATCATGGGCCTACCCTGTGGTAGCCGCCGCCAATCCGCCATTTTTTGCACCAAAGCTTGCCAGACGACCATCCGAGCCAGCAGGCTGGCAAATGCCGCGTTGAGAAATGGCCGATTCAGGGCAAAA
>JADGBT010000019.1 GCA_015231375.1 Magnetococcales bacterium
CTTCCTGTTCTCCTCGACTAAAAGCTGAATGTTCGATTCCATGATATCGTCCATGGATGAAAATCTGACCGTCAATAATCACATTGTCAAGGCTTGGCACCTTCGTTTCTGATCTGAACGGTTACGTCAAGGCTTGGCACCTTCGTTTCTGATCTGAACGGTTACTTTCTTTTTTACCAAGAGAAATAAAGTCAGCCGATCACCTGAAAGGCGCGCATCGCCCCTTCCTGGGTCTTGACGTAACCCATGGGCTGGGTCTTGACCAGGGTCTGCACCAGGGCGAAGGTGGTCTCCGACAGGATGATGTCTCCGGGCGGAGCCACTTCCTGAACACGTCGGGCCAATTCCACACTTTCACCGATCAGCATGATGGTCTTTTCGCGCGTGGTGAGCGCATCCATGGCTCCAAGCACCAGACGCCCGGAATGGATGCCGGTTTGCAGTTGAACCTCCGCATGGCCGGAGCGCCGCCGCAACTCGGGCAGGGAGGCATGCACCGCGCGGGCGCATTCGATGGCCTGCATGGCGCCTTTGTCCTGGTTTCCGAACGACAAAAAGAGATGATCCTCTTGAATGCGGTCCACCTGGACCTCACAGCGCTCCAACACTTCGCCCAGGGTGGCGAAATAGTGATTCAGGAGCGTGATCAACGTGTTGGGATCCAACCGCTTGGACAGGGCGCGAAACTCGGAGATCCCCACGCTCAACACGCTGCGGAATTGATCGCTGGCCAGCGACTCGCTGCTCTTTGAAGCCTGTTCCCCAAAATAATAATTCAGCATCCGGCCTTGCCGTTGCAAATGCAGTTCGGACAACACCCGTTCGGTTTCCGCCAGGAAGCGGTCGGCGTTGAACGGTTTGGTGATGAAAGCCTGCACCCCCAGGGATTTGACCCGCACCTCGTCGGCCTTGGCATCCCGGGCGGTCACGAAGATGATCGGCATCTGTTGCCAGGGTGAGGGTTCCTGACGCACCTTCATGCACAGCTCCAGACCGTTCATGTGGGGCATGTCGTAGTCGGAGATCATCAGGTCGTAACGCCGTTCCTGCAATTTGGCCAGGGCGGCCACGCCGTGTTCCACGGTTTCGGCCTGAAAGCCGTGGGAACGCAAGGCGGTCAGCATCATGCCCCGGATCACCGCAGAGTCGTCCACGATCAGGATCCGTTCGGGCCGGGAGGCCTCTTGTCGTCCGGTGGTCTTGAGCAGACGCTTGATCCGAGAGAGCATTTCATGCACCAAAACCGGCTTGGTGAGATAGTCGTCGGCGCCGGCGTTGAATCCCCGTTCCACCGCTTCGGCGGTATCCAGGGAGGTCAGCAGGACAAAGGGAATGTCTTCGGTGCGGCTGGAACGCAAATTCCTGCACAAGGCGATGCCATCCATGACCGGCATCTCCACATCGGAAAGAATCAGATCGATGCGACCATCCCGCTCGTCGATCACCTCCATGGCCTCGCGACCATCCCAGGCTTCGATCACCTCGTAGCCTTCCTCCTTCAAAGGAGCGACCACCGTGCGATGCATCAGGTCGCTGTCGTCCACATACAGAATCACCGGCTTGTCGATGGACAAGACCGACGCGGTTTCGATCACGTCGGCCGGGGAGAAGGGCATGGTCAAAAACCGGTCCGCCCGGTGTTCGATGGCCTGTTCCCGCACCTTGGGGTTCGACGAGAGAAACACCACCTTGGTGCGGGCCAGGGTAGGCTCCTTCTTGATGCGGTCGCACACCTCCAGGCCATTGGCGTGCGTCAGCTCGGTACGCAGAAAGATGATGTTGGGTTGGGAGTCGACAATGGTCTGAAAAAAATCGGCATTCCCGGATTGAATCATGATGATGGCATAGCCCTTGGCGTGCAGGGTGCCTTTCAACATCTGATTGATCGTGCCCGAATCGGTCAGAAGCAATACTTTTCTCGGAGGAGTATCCATGCGGGTGATTGCCTTTCGTTAAACTAGCGAATACGCATGCCGGGGGCGGCACCAAGATCGGGGGTCAACAAAAAGAGCTGATCCCCCCCGGAACCCGCCGCCAGCACCATGCCTTCGGAGACCCCGAAACGCATCTTGCGCGGCTTGAGATTGGCGACCAGGACCGTCAGCCGTCCGGGGAGGGTTTCGGGGGCGTAGGCGGCCCGGATCCCGGCGAACACGGTCTTGTGACCCAGTTCGCCCACGTCCAGGGTGAGACGCAACAGTTTGTCGGCTCCATCCACCGGTTCGGCGGCGAGGATTTTCGCCACCCGCAGATCGACCTGACCAAAGGTTTCGATATCGAGGGGTTCGCCGAGGGGTGGGGCAGGGGAGGGGGTGACCACCGAGGGGGAGGCCACCGGGGCCGCAGCAGGTGTTGCGGGTTTGGCGACGACCGGTTTGGCGGCAAAGGCGGGCGGCACCACCGGAGCCACGGTTTCCACCAGGGATTCGACCTTTTTGGGATCCACCCGCGCCATCATGTGGGCAAATTCCCGAATGGTCTGACCGTACAAAGGCTGAAGGCGGGACTCCCAGCCAAACGGCGGCAATTGGAGAAAATCACGACATTTTTCCGCCAGTTGCGGCAGCACCGGTTGCAGATAGATCATCAGGATTCGAAACAGGTTGATGGCCACCGTGCAGGTGTCGCGCAGTTCGTCGCTTTTGGCCGGATCCTTGGCCAGATTCCACGGGGCTTTGGCCTCGACGAAGCGATTGGCCAGATCCGCCAGATTCATGATGGCGCGCATGGCCTTGGAGAACTCCCGCGCGTCATAGTGGGCGGCGATCTCCTCGCCAGCCGCCACGAACTGATCGTGCAGACCGTCGTCGTGGGGATAGTTCTCGGCCAGACGGCCCGCGAACCGCTTGTGAATGAATCCGGCGCTGCGGGAGGCGATGTTCACCACCTTGCCCACCAGATCGCTGTTGACTCTCAGGATGAAATCATCCAGGTTCAGATCCAGATCATCGACCCGCGCGGTCAGTTTGGCGGCGTAGTAGTAGCGCAGATATTCGGGGTCCAGGAGTTCCAGATAACGCCGGGCCGTGATGAAGGTGCCTCTGGATTTGGACATTTTCTGGCCATTGACGGTCAGAAAGCCGTGGGTGTAGACCGCCGTGGGGGTGCGGAATCCGGCGCCACGCAGGGTGGCCGGCCAGAAGAGCGTATGAAAATAAAGAATATCCTTGCCGATGAAGTGATAGACCTCCATCAGGTCGTCCCGGCGCCAGATGGCGTCGAAATCCCGTCCATGCCGCTTGCACCACTCCCAGCAGGAGGCCATGTAACCGATCGGGGCGTCCAGCCACACATAGAAATACTTGCCGGGCGCGTCGGGAATCTCGAAGCCGAAATAAGGACCATCCCGGGAGATGTCCCAATCCTGCAAACCGGCTTCGAACCATTCATCGAGCTTGTTGGCCATTTCCGGTTGCACGGCGCCGGAACGGATCCACTCCTTGAGAAAGGTTTCGAAGGCGGTCAGGCGGAAGAAATAGTGTTCCGAATCCCGTTCCACCGGGGTGTCGCCGCACAGGGAGCAGCGGGGATTTTTCAGGTCCAGGGGGGAGTGGCTTCCGGAGCAGACCTCGCAGGCATCGCCGTATTGATCCTCGGCCCCGCAGGTGGGACAGTTTCCCCGGATGAAACGGTCCGGCAAAAACATCTGATCCCATTCGCAGTAGGCCTGTCGCACCGTGCTGACCCGGATGTTGCCCGCCTGACGATTGTTGAGATAGACCTCCTCGGACAGCAGGCGGTTTTCCGGGCTGTTGGTGGTGTAATAGTTGTCGAACCCGATGTGAAAGCCTTGAAAGTCGCTCAGATGTTCGGCGTGGATCCGTTCCACCAGGGTCTCCGGAGAGATGCCTTCCTGACGGGCCCGGATCATCACCGGGGTGCCGTGGGTATCGTCGGCGCAGAAATAGAGACACTCGTGACCTTTGAGCTTCTGGAAACGGACCCAGATGTCGGTTTGAATGGTTTCGACGAGATGCCCCAGATGGATTTGTCCATTGGCGTAAGGCAGAGCGCTGGTGACAAGAATGCGACGCATAAGTGGAAATCGACCCGTGTGGCTGTGTGGCTGAATTGTGACCCAATTTAAAGATATTCTAACAGTTTCGCGCCATCCGGCAAGCCTTCCAGTCACCGCATTCAAAGAATTTTCATTGCTTTTGGCCCCAAAAACGGCCTATTTTCGCGCAAACGCAGTGCAGGAAGTGCGTGAAGTACAAATTTTGCGCTAACACACATTCATTTACGTTTTCTTGTACTCACTATTTTCCGCTCACTGTTTCTCATTTAACATAATATTCATTATGCGACTTTTCCATGGACTCCAGACCCCAGACCCCACACCACCGGCCAGCATCCATCATGAAGAGTTTTTCATGACATGAAACGATCCCTCACCGTGGAAAGCTTTCTGCGCGGCGTGGCGCAAGGCGATCGCCGCTACCGCGTCATCGATCTGCGTGGCGACTACCAGCACGCCATACCCGGCTCCATTCCCACCCGCTTCCACGCGGATATCTTCTATGAAGAAGCCGGCTGGGTTCAGGACATGCTGGGAATCGAGTTCAAGGCTGGACAGACAATCCTGCTGGTCTGCAACACCGGCAACTCCAGCCTGGAGGCGGTGCGCCTCTTCCAAAGCAAAAACCGCCGCACCGACTACACCCTGGTCAGCCTCGACGGCGGCATGCTGGCCTATCAGGAACGCATCCGTCGCTGGACCGCCGGATACCGACGACAGGATCAATTCCTGGACGAGATGACCCTGATCACCACCCCGGCCACTCGTTTCCAGTTCCTGGTGACCAGCCTTTGGCAACAGCGCAAGCCCAAAGGCTGGCAACGGCTGTTCCACCCTTCCAGTTGGTTCTGACGACCCCGCCTCCCCCCGGTCCGCCCGGCATTTCCACAGTTGGACGGGCCCCCTTGAAAAGCTTGTAATACAAGCAATTTATTTGCCAGAAACATGCATTCCGATGCCCTGGCGTCATGCTTTTCATGACGGAAAAACGGTGATCTCCGTTGCCGCTCCGGCATCATAAAACATATGCAAAATCTTCAGACTGGTATATACTTCCACCGTAAAGAACAAATCCAAAGATGGATGCACCGCTTCACTCGATCTTAAAATTCTTGAGGAGTCACCATGGATCAACAGCCATCTCAGGCGGCCAAGGACGATGCGGGCACGGATATTCTCCGACGAATCGAGCGCTTGAATGACATCGGAATCGCTCTGTCGGCCGAACGGAACGTCAACCGGTTGCTGGAGATCATCCTGCTTGGCGCCAAGGAACTGACCAACGCCGACGCCGGCACCATGTACAGCGTCACCGAGAACTATACCCTCAAATTCGAAATCCTGCGCACCGACTCCCTGGGTATCGCCATGGGAGGCACCACCGGAATTCCCATCAACTTTCCGGAGTTGCCCCTTTACAAAGATGGCGTGCCCAATTTGCAGATGATCGCGGCCTTTTCGGCCCTCAAGCAGACCACGGTCAACATTCCCGACGCCTACGAGGCCGAAGGCTTCGACTTTTCCGGCACGCGCGCTTTTGACCAGCGGACCCATTACCGCTCCAAATCCTTTCTCACCGTGCCGCTGAAAAACCACGAAAACGAGATCATCGGCGTCTTGCAACTCATCAACGCCAGGGACACCCACACCCAGGAGATCGTCTCCTTCTCCGAAGAGTACCAGAAACTGGCCGAATCCCTGGCCTCCCAGGCGGCCATCGCCCTGACCAACCAGAAACTGATCTCCGACCTCAAGGCCCTGTTCGAATCCTTCATTCAGGCCATCGCCTCCGCCATCGACGACAAATCCCCCTATACCGGTGGCCACTGTCACCGGGTGCCGGTGTTGGCCGAAATGCTCGGCAAGGCGGTGAGCGAATGCGACGAAGGCGCCATGAAGGATTTCAATCTGTCCGACGAGCAGATGTACGAACTCAAGATCGCCTCCTGGCTGCACGACTGCGGCAAAGTGGTCACTCCCACCGAGGTGGTGGACAAAGGCACCAAGCTCGAAACCATCTTCGATCGCGTCCACCTGATCGACACCCGTTTCGAAGTACTCAAACGGGATATGGAAATCGACCTTCTCAAACAGAAAATCACCGCCCTGGAGGCCGGAATCCCCCTGGAGTCGCTCGCGGCTCTGGAAGCCGACTATCATCTGGAAATCTCCCGCATCGACGCGGACCGGGAATTCGTGCAAGAAACCAACATCGGCGGCGAATTCATGTCTCCGCAACGCCAGGATCGCATCCGCGCCATCGCCAAACGGCGCTGGATCGACACCCATGGCGTGGAAAGACCCTTCCTGACGGACAACGAAGTCTACAACCTCAACATTCCCAAGGGGACCATCACCCCGGAAGAACGGGAAATCATCAACAATCACGTCTCCGCCACCATCAAGATGCTCGACGCCATTCCCTTCCCCAAGCACCTCAAGCGGGTGCCGGAAATCGCCGGTGGTCATCACGAGCAGATGAACGGCAAAGGTTATCCCAAAGGACTCACCGGCGATCAGATGTCGATGCAGGCCCGCATGGTGGCCATCGCCGACGTGTTCGAGGCCCTCACCGCCCGGGATCGTCCCTACAAAAAAGGCAAGCCCCTCTCCGCCTCGTTGCAGATCCTCGGCTTCATGATGAAGGATGGACACATCGATCCGGATCTGTTCAAACTGTTCATCGACAAGAAAATCTATCTGGATTACGCCCAGGAGTACCTCGCCCCGGAACAGATCGACCAGGTGAATCTGGAAAAGATCCCCGGTTATGTTCCATGATATCACGATGTGGCTGAACCATGGGGGACGCTTGGTGTCGCGTCTCTCCACGATACGCCTGGGGATTGGACTCGGGGTATTGCTGGTTTTCGTGTTGCACGCTTTCAACGTGCTGCACATTCCCCTGCTGGAACAATTCGAACACATCGCCTATGACGCCCGACTGAAAATCGCCATGCCCGGCACACGGGATACCCGGATCGTGATCGTGGATATCGACGAAAAGAGTCTGGCCCGTCTTGGACGCTGGCCCTGGGGACGCCACCAGTTGGCTTTGTTGACCGAAACCCTGTTCGACCATTATCGCATTCTGGCCTTGGGTTTCGACGTGGTGTTCGCCGAACGGGATGAAAGCTCAGGCCTGCCGGTTCTGGAAAGACTGGCGGCCGGCGCCCTGCAAAACCAACCCGGATTCCTGATGGAATTCAATCGGATGAAACCCGTTCTGGAACGGGATGAGCACTTCGCCGCCACCTTGAAGGGACGCGCGGTGATGCTGGGATACTATTTCCGCTCCGACCACGAGGACACCCGTTCCCCCCGCTCCGGCGCCCTGCCCGATCCGGTGATCAGCCTGGAGGAGATGGGACGCTCCAACGTGCCCTTCATCACGGCCACAGGCTATGGCGCCAATCTGCCCGTGTTGCAAAACGCCGCCCAGAACGGCGGATTCCTCGACAACCCCATGGTGGATTCGGATGGCGTGCATCGCTCCCTGCCCCTGTTGCGGGAGTTTCAGGGCAAGATCTATCAATCCCTCTCCTTGAGTCTGGTGCGGGCCATTCTGGGGGATCCCCCTGTCACCCTGGGCATCACCCCGGTGGCCAAAACTCCCCAGGAGGTGGAAACCGGTCTGGAATGGGTCGGACTGGGGCCCCATCACATCCCGGTGGATGAACGGGCCGCCATCCTGATCCCCTATCGGGGTCCGCCGGGCACCTTCCGCTATGTCTCCGTGGTGGACATCCTCGACAAGAAAGCCGATCCGACCCTCCTCAACGACGCCATCGTGCTGGTCGGTTCCTCGGCGCCGGGCCTGATGGATCTGCGGGTCACACCGGTTCATCCCGCCTTTCCCGGCGTGGAGATTCACGCCAACGTGATCAGCGGCATCCTGGACGGAGCGGTCAAACGCCGCGCCCAGCATCAGGTGATCATCGAATTGATCTATCATCTGCTGATCGGCGCCACGCTGCTGCTGCTGGCGCCTCGGCTCTCCCCGGTGTGGGGATTGAATCTGACGATCCTGTTGTGGATCCTGATCATCTGGAGCAACGCCCTGTTCTGGCGACGCACGGACATGGTTCTGCCCCTGGCCGCCCCCCTGGCGTTGACGCTGCTGCTTTATTTCGTGCACGCCAGTTTGGGCGTGTTCTCGCTGGCCTGGCGCAACTCCCGATGGTCACGGCTCTTCGCCCAGCATCTCCCCCCCGCCCTGATCGCGGAGTTGGAACAGGTCGGTCCCCTGGCCACGCAGGGCAAGAAACGGGAATTGTCAGTCCTGTTCGTCAACATCCGTGGTTTTTCCACCATGTCCGCCCGCATGGAGCCGCACGATCTCACCCAATTGCTGGATCACCATCTCACCGGCATCACCCAGGCGATCCATGCCGAACGGGGCACCCTGGACCGATACATGGGAGATGTGGTCATGGCGTTCTGGGGCGCTCCGCTGGACAACCCCCGCCACGCCCGCGACGCGTTGCGCTGCGCGCTGAAAATCGTGGCCTCCGCCGATCATTTCAGGGATGAGTTCCAGGCCAAGGGGTGGCCGCCGCTCAAGATCTCTTTGGGACTGAACACGGGCGCCGCCCATGTGGGCGCCATGGGATCCCGTTTTCTCACCACCTATTCGGCGGTTGGCGAGACGGTCAATCATGCCCGCAGACTGGAATCCTTGAGCAAACGCTACGGGGTTTCATTGGTGGTGGGCGTTCAGACCCGGAACGCGCTGCCCGAGGTGGTGTTCCGGGAGCTGGATCGGATCCATATGCGGGGCGAGGCGGAACCGGTGGCGATCTTCGAGCCGGTGGGATTCGTCGATGAGGTCAGCGCCGACCTGCGCGCGGAACTCGACACCTATCATCAGGCTTTGGCCCTGTATCGCAATCGCCGTTGGGACGAGGCCCGGAAACGGTTCCAGTTGCTGCTGGAACGGGATCCGGAACGCCAGATCCATGAAATCCATCTGGCGCGCATTTACCGCCTGGCGGCCAATCCTCCCGGCGAGGGGTGGGACGGGGTGTTTCCGCCCCGGGGATGACCGCGAAACGAAAAGGCGGTCCATGCCGATGGCGACCGGTTCACAGCCCCAGGCGTTGCCACAACCAGCGAAAAAGACGCTGCGCCCCCCGCCAGAGCGTTTCCTGACCTGCCGGACTCAAGCCGATCTGGATGTTGCGTTTTCTCAGCAGGTAAAAAACGACGGCGCCGACAAGGGCCAAAATGAACAAGAATTTGAACATGCCAAGAATTCCCGGTTGGGTGTGGTGAAGCGGTCAGGCGAAAACGTCCGGATCACCCGCTCCGGCCCGCAGCACCACGGGGGTGGGTCCGGTGAGATCGACCACCGTCGAAGGAGACGCGGGCAGCATACCGGCATCGATGACCAGATCCACCAGATGATCGGTGCGGGTATAGATGACGTAAGGATCGCTCAAGATTTCGGTCTCGCCGGCAAAACGCATCGAGGTGGAGAGCAACGGTTCGCCCAGGCCTTTGAGCAGTTCCAGACAGATGGGATGATCCGGAATTCTCAATCCAATGGTCTTGCGCTTGGGCAGGATGGTTTTGGGCACCTCGCGGGTCGCCTCCAGAATGAAGGTGTACGGACCCGGCAGAAACCGTTTCAGCAGTCGATAGGTGGCGTTGTCCACGCGGGCATAGCGGGCGATGTCCGAAAGGTCCGAAACCAGGATCGACAATTGATGGGAGGAGGCCATTTGCTTGATGCGCATGATCCGCTCCACCCCCTTGCGGCTGGACAGACCACATCCTAAGCCATAGGTCGTATCGGTGGGATAGACGATCACTCCGCCTTCCCGCAGAATCTCGGCGACCTGGGTGATGAGTCTGGGCTGTGGATTCTTGGGATGAATATTGATAAACTGTGCCATGGCGTGCGGTTCTCTTTATCGTTTTGACCGTTTTTTTCCTGTCCATTACGACCGACTTCACGCCATTATTCACCACATCGGACCCTTTGACAATCCATCTTGGTCGCGTCGCTGGTCGCGACTTTTTCTTTGAAGCCCGGAGATTTTCATGCCCGCCTATCGTTCCCGCGTTTCCACCCATGGCCGCAACATGGCCGGCGCCCGCGCCTTGTGGCGGGCCACCGGCGTCGCCGAAGCGGAGTTCGGTCGCCCGATCATCGCGGTGGTCAACTCCTATACCCAGTTCGTTCCTGGCCATGTCCATCTTAAGAACCTGGGGGATCTGGTGGCCGGAGAGATCCGCGCAGCCGGAGGAATCCCACGCGAATTCAACACCATCGCCATCGACGACGGCATCGCCATGGGCCATGGGGGCATGCTGTACTCCCTGCCGTCGCGGGAGATCATCGCCGACAGCGTTGAATACATGGTCAACGCCCACGCCGCCGACGCCATGGTGTGCATCTCCAACTGCGACAAGATCACCCCCGGCATGTTCATGGCCGCCATGCGTCTAAACATTCCGGCGGTATTCGTCTCCGGCGGTCCCATGGAGGCGGGCAAGGCCACCTTGGAAAACGGAGCGGTCAAGAAACTTGACCTCATCGACTCCATGATCGCGGCGGGCAATCAGGAGGTTTCCGAAGGGGATCTGACCACCATCGAGCGTTCCGCCTGTCCCACCTGCGGCTCCTGCGCCGGTCTGTTCACCGCCAACTCCATGAACTGCCTGATGGAATCCTTGGGTCTGGCCCTGCCGGGCAATGGCACCATTCTGGCCACCCACGCTGCCCGCAAGCAACTGTTCCTGGAGGCCGGACGGCTGATCGTGTCGTTGTGTCAGCGGTATTACGAACAGGATGACCATTCGGTCCTGCCCCGTTCCATCGCCACCTTCCAGGCTTTTGAAAACGCCATGTCCCTGGACATTGCCATGGGCGGCTCCACCAATACCGTGCTGCACCTGCTGGCCGCCGCCCGCGAGGGGGAAGTCCCCTTCACCATGGACGACATCGACCGGCTTTCGCGTCGGGTGCCCTGTCTGTGCAAGGTGGCCCCCTCCACGGACCGGTATCACATCGAAGATGTCCATCGGGCTGGCGGCATTCCCGCCATTCTGGGAGAGTTGCGCCGCGCCGGACTGCTGCACGACTCCTGCGCCATGGTCCACGCCCCGACCCTGGCCGCCGCCTTGGAATACGAGGATATCGCCTCGCCCGCAGCCAGCGATCAGGCCAGGATCCGTCATCTGGCCGCCCCGGGAGGCCGGATCACCACCGAACCATTCTCCCAGTCGGCCCAGTGGCCCACACTCGATCTGGACCGGGCCGCAGGGTGCATCCGGGATCTGGAGCACGCCTATTCCCGGGATGGGGGGTTGGCGGTCCTGTTCGGCAATCTGGCCCGCGAGGGGTGCATCGTCAAGACCGCCGGGGTGGACGAGTCGATCTGGAAATTCGCCGGTCCGGCCCGTCTGTTCAACAGCCAGGAGAGCGCCTGCGACGCCATTTTGGGGGATCGGATCCAACCCGGCGACGTGGTGATCATCCGCTACGAGGGGCCAAGAGGCGGACCGGGCATGCAAGAGATGCTTTATCCCACCACCTTCTTGAAATCCAAGGGATTGGGCAAAAGCTGCGCGCTGATCACCGATGGTCGTTTTTCCGGGGGCACCTCCGGTCTGTCCATCGGCCACGTCTCTCCGGAAGCCGCCGAAGGGGGCGTCATCGCCTTGGTGGAAGAGGGCGACCGCATCGAAATCGACATCCCCAACCGCTCCATTCAACTGGCGGTCTCCGACGAAATCCTGGCCAAACGACGCGCCGCCATCACCCGTTTCGTCCCCGCAGGCCGGGAGCGTCCGGTCTCGGCGGCGTTGCGGGCCTACGCGGCCTTGACCACTTCGGCGGCCAAAGGCGCGGTACGGGATCTGAGCCGCGTCGAACCGGCCTGAGAAATGGACTGACCGCGAATGGCCTGGAATGGCCTGGAATCCGTTGACACCGCACTTGGCTTGACGAGGACGCATCATGCTGCACCATTTACGTTTGTGGGCCAAGATCATGCTGGTCATGGGTCTGGCCATCGTGCTGGTCGGGGTATCGTTGACCACGGTCAACCTGTCGAGCATGAACGATCTGATTCAAGAGTCCGAACGCACCGCCTTGAACGCGCATCTCAAGGCGGTTCACAACGCCATCGCCGCCGAGGCCCATTCCGCCGAGGCCATGGCCGTGCTGGTGGCCAACATCCCGCTGGTGCAAGAGAAGTTCAACGCCGGGGACCGCAAGACCATCGAAGAGCTGTTCGTTCCGGGTTTTGGCGTCTTGTCGAAGCATTACGGCGTGGAACAGTTCCAGTTTCACACCCCTCCGGCCACCTCCTGGTTTCGGGTTCACAAGCCGGAGAAGTTCGGGGATGATCTCTCCACGTTTCGCCACACCGTGGTGACGGCCAACAAAAGCCAGAAATCGACCCGTGGCCTGGAAGGCGGTGTGGCCGGACTCGGTGCCAGGGGCGTGGTGCCGATGACCCATCAGGGCAGACACATCGGCACGGTGGAGTTTGGTCTGTCGTTCGGGCAACCCTTCTTCGACGCCTTCAAACAGCGGAACGGTGTCGAAATCGCGTTGCACATCCTGGACAAGGATGGGTTCAAGACCATGGGCTCCACGCTCGGTTCCCAACCGGTGTTGGATACCGAAACCCTGAAAAAAGCGATGAACGGGGAAGAACAACTCCAGCACCGGGAGATCCGCGCAACCCCTCATGCGATCCTGGCCTCCCAGGTGCAGGATTTTTCCGGCAAGCCCTTCGGCGTGCTGGAAATCGCCATGGACAACGCCACCTATCACGCCGCCTTGCATTCGGCCCGTCTCACGGCTTCAGGCGTGGGGATGCTCTCCATTCTGGTGGGTCTGATTCTCACCATGGTCATCGCCCGTCATCTGGTGCAACGCATCGATACCGTGGTGGCCGGGGTCAATCGGGTCGCGGCCGGGGATCTGACGGTGGAAATCACCCTCAACGGTCGCGACGAAATCGCCGAACTCTGTCTGGCCACCGGCGAAATGCGTCTCAAGCTTCACGAACTGGCCTCCGAGGTGGGCGCCAGGGCCATTCAGGTCCACAAGGCGGCCAAGGAGATCGCCGACGCCGTGGCCAATCAGGCCACCACCTCCACCCAGATGTCCTCGTCGGTGGCGGAGATCACCTCCACCATGGAAGAGCTTTCCGCCTCTTCCACCCAGATCGCCGAGCAGGCCCGTTCCGTGGTCGAAATCGCCAATCAGACCCTGGACGGCAGCCGCAAGGGATCCGAGGCCATGCAAATCGTACTCGGTCGCATGCACGACATCCGCGACGACCGGCAGCTCGGTTTGCAAGAGATCGTCGATCTCGGGGTCAAGTCCAAACAGATCAGCAAGGTGATGGAGATCATCAACACCGTGGCCGACCAGACCCGTCTGATCGCCTTCAACGCCGCTCTGGAGGCCTCCAGCGCAGGCGAGGCGGGCAAACGTTTCTCGGTGGTGGCCAGCGAAATCCGCCGTCTGGCCGATAGCGTCACCGACTCCACCAAAGAGATTGAATTCAAGATCAACGAGATTCAAGACTCCATCAGCCGACTGGTGGTCAACTCCGAAAAAGGCACCGTGGGTATCATGGCCGGCACCACCGCCACCACCCATTCTGCGGAACGGCTCGGAGAGATTGTCAAGGCGGCCAGCCACACCACCAATTCCGCCCAGCAAATCTCCCTGTCCACCCAGCAGCAAAAAATCGCCAGCAATCAGGTGGTGGTGGCCCTGCGGGAGATCGTCACCGCCAGCACCCATACCGCGCAATCGATCACCCGCGTGTCGCAAATCAGCAAGGAGATGCTGGGACTCTCCGAACGTCTGGAAGCGCTGGTGGGTCAGTTCAAGATCACCGGCAAACCTTGAAAAAACCTGCGCGAAAGGCCCGGTAAACCATGCCCACGATCCGCGTCGTGATTGTCGATGACAGCCTGTTGACCCGCCAGATGCTGCGGGAGGTGCTCGAAAGCGTCCCGGGGATCACGGTGACGGGTGAAGCCGGCAACGGCAAACAGGCCGTGGAGGTGGTGCGGGAACTCAAGCCGGATCTGGTCACCATGGATCTGGAAATGCCGGTGATGGGCGGTCTGGAAGCGATCGAAGAGATCATGTGCGCCAAGGCGGTGCCGATTCTGGTGTTGAGCAGCGTCGCCGATGCCCGTGTGGCCCTGGAGGCCATGGAACTCGGCGCGCTGGAGGTGATGGAAAAACCCGACCTCTCCCCGGAGTCCGCCGCCCAACTCATCGCCAAGGTGCAACTGTTGTCTGGAGTCGCGGTGGTGACCCGCATGCGACCCCGCAAAACCACCCGTCTCACCACTCCGCCGGTCGCGATCTCCCCTGAGCCTTGGCCGGTGCAAGGTTATCCCTATGTCTTCGCCCTGGCCTCGTCCATGGGTGGTCCCCAGGCTCTGGCCCGCATTCTGCCCGCGCTTCCAAAGGATTTCTCCTGTCCGGTGGTGATTGCCCAACACATCTCCGACGGGTTCGCCCGTGGCATCGTCGAATGGCTCGCCTCCCTGTGCGCCCTGCCGGTGCGACTGGCCGCCGAAGGGGAACCCCTGCAACCCGGCGTGATCCATGTCTCCCCTTCGGAGTTTCATTTCACGGTCTCCGCCTCCCGCCGGGTGGCCCTGATGGAACGCCGCGCCACGGATATCTATCGGCCCAGTTGCGACCACCTGTTGCGCTCGGTGGCCGAGGTGTTCGGGCCGCGCGCCATTGGCATCATTCTCACCGGCATGGGCAGCGATGGCGCCCAGGGCATGGTGCGCATCCACGAAAAAGGGGGCGTGACCCTGGCCCAGGATGAGGCCAGCTCCTTGATGTTCGGCATGAATCAAGTCGCCATCCACACCGGGGCGATCCAGAGGATCCTGCCGGTGGAAACCATCGCCGCCGAAATGATCCGTCTTGCCCGCCGTGATCCCCCGGTGAAACGGATGGAGGAGTGGTGATGAGCCTGTTCGATCTCGAACCCTTCAAGGCCCTGATCCGCAATCGCTGCGGACTGAATTTCGAGGCCCGCAACGAAGAGACCCTGCAACGCGCCCTCCACGAGCGGATACGCCATCTGGCCATCCGACCCGGTGACTATCTGCCCCTGCTGCTGGCCAACACACGGGAATTCCAGGAACTGGTCAATCGGCTCACCATCAACGAAACCTACTTCTTCCGGGAACCCGAACAGATCCGGCTGCTGGTCAACTCTCTGGCCGCCCGCAAACTGGTCGCCCGCGACGGTCGATCCCTGGTGCGGGTGTTGAGCGCTGGATGCTCCTCCGGCGAAGAGCCTTATTCGCTGGTCATGGCGCTGATGGAACGCTACGGGGAGAGCGTGGGTCGGTTATTCCAGTTCATCGGCTGCGATATCGACAGCGTGGTCTTGGCCAAGGCGCGTCGGGGCTGCTACACCGAATTTTCGTTCCGGAGTATGGACGAATCGATGCGCAACCGTCATTTCCATCGTGACCCGGGGGGAGGACACTGCCTGGACAACAGCGTGCGCGAACAGGTGGTTTTCCATCAATACAACCTGTTGGCCGACTCTCCGCCTCTGGTGCTGCGCCACATCGACATTTTGTTCTTCCGCAATGTTTCCATCTACTTCGACGTTCCCACCCGCCGGATCATCCTGGAACGGCTGGCCTCGTTGCTGCAAGACGACGGCATTTTGATCGTGGGCGTCTCCGAGACCATGGCCAACGATCTGGGCGTGTTGCGCCTGATGGAAGAAGAGGGCCACTATTATTTCGTCAAGGGTGCCCCGGCGGAAAGCACGTCTCCTTTTCCGCTCCTGACTCCGACAGCGCCGCTCTCCTTGATCGACGACTGCAAACCGGCGGCAACACCCCTCCCCGCTCCCCTGTCCGAAGGCATCCCCCTCCCGCTCTCTTCGGCTTGCTCCGCCGCGTGCGCCAACCCGATGATCACCCCGGCTCCCGCCTCGTCCGCGCCTCCCCTCTGCCTCCCGGACCTGACCGCCGCGCGCCGACTGCTGGAGGAAAAACGGCACGACGAGGCCCTGACCCTGCTGGACACCGTGTTGACAGCCGACCCCACCCATCTGGAGGCCCGACTGCTCAAGGCCCATCTGCTGGTGTTGCGCAAGGAGTTTCACGCCGCCGAAACCATGGCCAAACGGGTGCTGGCCGAGGATTCCCGTTCAATCGACGCACTGATGCTGCTCGGATTGAGCGCGAAATGGCGACAACAGCCTCTTGAGGCCATCGAGTGGTTCAAGCAGGTGGTCTACTGGTGTCACGACTGCTGGCCCGCCCACTACTATCTGGCGGACCTCTACCGCGCCGGCCACGAAACCGAACGGGCCAGACGCGGCTATCGGGTGGTGATGCAACGGCTCTCCGGCCCGGTTTCCGACACCGGCATTCGTCACATCCCGCTGGAACTGCCGCTCGCCGAGATCCGGTTTCTGTGCGAGCATCAGCTCACTAGGTTGGGCGCGCCTCCAGCCCGCGCTCGCACGAGGTAGACCATGGCCATCGACTTGAAAAAGTTCATAGGCCGCTTTGTCGAGGAGGCGCGGGAGCACATCCGGCAAATCCACGCCGGATTGGCGTTGCTCGATTCCGGAGATCCCGGAGTGCTGCATGCGGTGTTTCGCTCGGCGCACACCATCAAGGGCTCCTCGCGCATGCTCAAGCTGACCCCGATCACCGAAATCGCCCATCGGCTTGAGGATGTGATGTCGGCGTTGCGGGAAGGCAGCGTGCGGCTGTCGCCGGAGATGGGAGAAGGGATCCGTCGTGGCGTCGATGCGGTCTCGGTGCTGGTGGATGCCCTGGCGGAACTCCCGGATGTCGATCGTCTGCCCCCGGCCGATCCCGAATTGTTGGCCGAACTGGCGGGGCTGATCGCCGCCGGAACCACGACCGCAGGGACGACCACTCCTGCTCCCGGTTCCGATGTCCCATCCGCCGCGCCATCCGCGCCCCCGGTGATGGCCGCCACGGCCCCGCAATCGTCTGCCGCTTCGTCCCCCTCCTCCCCGACCTCGATCCCGGCGCACTCCCCGGCCCTTTCCCCGGTTCCGATCCCGCCCCCCTCCCCGGCCTCGATCCCGGTGGATCCGAAACTCAAGACCACCGAAACGGTCCGGGTGCGTCTGGAAAAACTGGATGAACTCATCAAGCTCATGGGAGAATTGGTCTCCAGCCATGCCCGCATGCGTCAACGGTTGATGGAGATCACCTCCCTGGATCACCAATTGGCTCCCATTCCGGATCTGCCGGTGGTCACCCAGTTGCACCATTTCGCCCAACGCCTGCGGGAGGATGTGCTGGATCAAGAAACCCTGATGGCCGAGTTGCACGACAAAACCTTGCTGATGCGCATGCTGCCTTTGGCCATCGTCTTGGAACCCGCCGAACGGTTGGCGCGGGAGCTGGCCCGTTCCGTGGGCAAGGTGGCGGTGTGTCACATTCAGGGCACGGAGATCGAACTGGACCGCCGCATCATCGACAAGCTGTCCGATCCCATCATCCACCTGATCCGCAACGCCATCGATCATGGTCTGGAGACCCCGGAAAAACGTCTGGCCGCCGGCAAACCGGCCCAGGGACGCCTGACCCTTGCGGCCCGTCAGGACGGAGGCTGGGTGGTGATCGACGTGACCGACGATGGCGGCGGCATTTCCCTCGAAGCGGTGCGCGCCAAAGCCGTGCGCATGGGCCTGATGGTCGCGGACAAGGCGGACGCGCTCACCGAACGCGAAACCCTGGATCTGATCTTTCTGCCGGGATTTTCCACCAATACCCTGGTCACGGATCTGTCGGGCCGGGGGGTGGGCATGGATGTGGTCAAGCAGACCATTCTGGATGATCTGCGCGGCGCGGTCGAAGTCACCACCCGAACCGGGGTGGGCACCACCTTTTCCCTGCGTTTACCCCTTTCGCTGGCGGTGATGCGGGTGTTATTGGTGGAGGTGGATGGACAGGTGTTCGGTTTCACCGCCCAGTACGTCACCGAACTCAAACGGGTCTCGCCCGCTGCGGTGCTGAACCTGGCCGAACGGGAGGTGATCATCCTCCACAACGAATTCGTGCCTCTCACCCCCCTGTCCGCCCTGCTGGACATTCCGGCTCATCTGACCCGTCCGCGCCGGAACTCCCCCCGCAACGCCGCTGCGGGCATGCTGGTGGTGGTGTTGACGGCGCGTCAGGAAAAAATGGCCGTGGTGGTGGATGACCTGCTCGACGAACACGACATGGTGATCCATCCCCTGCCGCCGTTGCTGCGCAAACTGCCCATGGTCTCCGGACTGGTGGTCACGGGCAACAACGAGCTGGTCAGCGTGCTGCACGCTCCGGCCTTGTTCGATCAGGCCCGTCGCCTGCGGGGAGAGCCGGACCGGAACGATGCCGCCGAAGGCTGGAACCGTCACGACCGGGTGCTGGTGGTGGACGACTCCTTGAACACCCGGGAGATCGAAAAGGATGTGCTGGAAGCCTGCGGTTTCCGCGTCACGCTGGCCGAAGACGGACTCGATGGATTGCGGCAGGCTTTGGAAGAAGAGTTCGACGCGGTGCTGACCGATGTGGAAATGCCTGGAATGGATGGATTCTCGTTGACCGAACGACTCAGACGCGAGGAACGCTATCGCGACAAACCGATTGTGATTCTCACCTCCCGGGAAAAGGAGGAGGACAAACGACGCGGCATGCAGGTCGGCGCGGATGCCTACATCGTCAAGGGGGATTTCAGTCAAGGCAACCTGGTGGATACCCTGCGCTCCCTGTTGGGGTGGCGCGGTCGCTAGAGACTCACGAGAGATCAAGAGGAGAGCAATCAATGCGCATTTTGGTGGTGGACGATGATCCGGTGGCCGGAGAGATGACCCTGGCGGTGCTCGAATCCGAAGGGCATGCGGCGCGCCTGGTGGAAAACGGCATGGAAGCCCTGACCGCCCTGGACGAAGAACCGGATTTCGAGATGATCATCAGCGACATGAACATGCCCCTGATTTCGGGGATCGACCTGTTTCGCGCGTTGCGGGATCAGGGAAACCGGCTGCCTTTCATTCTGCTCACCGGCGACGAACCCGCAGGCCCATTGGCCAAGGAACCCCGTCTGGATGGGTGTCTGGTGAAGGATTTCACCCTGGAAGAGAGTCTGCCGAGCATGATGGATCAAGTCCTGACCCGGTATCATCGTTCCTGAAACACCGTTGGAGAGGCGCTTTACGTTCATGAACACACCCAAACCTTCGGTTCAGGAAAAGATCGCCCGACTGCGGGCGACCTTCATCGGGCAGTTGCCGGAACGGATCGCCGCAGCCCGCACGCTTCTCGCCCGTCTCAAGGCGCACCCCACGGATCCCGCCGTCATCGAGGAGATGCATCGTTTCTTTCACGGACTCAAAGGTACAGGCCGTTCCTTCGGACTGCATCAACTGGGGGTGGCCGCCTCCCAGGCGGAAAACTGGACCGCCCAACGCATCGAGTCCCAATCCGGGGCAATCGGCGCCGAATGGCTGGATCAACTGGAAAAATACCTCGACCTGATCGCCACGATGGCGGACAAACAGGAACAATACCAACCCGTACCCCCGGAGGAGAGCCGCAGCGTCAGGGAAGAGTCGAATCCGGCGGATGGCATGGATCGTCGGGGTCGGGTGGTCTACATCTGCGACGACGACATGTTGACCCTGGAACAGTTGGCCAGCCAACTGCGTTGTTTCGGGTTCAAGGCCATGACCTTCAACGATCCCCGCACCCTGCACGCCGCCGTGCTGAACCGTCGCCCGGACGCGGTGATCATGGACATCATGTTTCCCCAGGGCCACGAAGCCGGCACCGACGCCATGGCCACCTTGAAAGAGGAAATCGATCAAAACCTGCCGGTGATCTTTCTCTCCGGGCGTTCCGATTTCGGCGCCCGTCTGGCGGCGGTGCGGGCCGGAGGGGAATCCTATTTTCACAAACCGGCGCGCGCCCTGGAACTGGTGGCCGCTCTCGACACCCTCACAGCCCAACAGCAATCCGATCCGTTCCGGATTTTAGTGGTGGACGACGAACCGGAAATCGCCCAATACCACGCCTTGATCCTGGAAGGGGCCGGCATGGTGACCCGGTGTCTGGCCGAACCGGCGCGCATTCTGGACGAGTTGCGGGATTTCCGTTCGGATCTGGTCTTGATGGACATGTACATGCCCAGTTGCCACGGTCGGGATCTGGCGCGGGTGATCCGGCAGATCCCCGATCATGTGGGTCTGCCCATCGTGTTTCTTTCCGGAGAGACCGACCGGAAGAAACAGGACTCCGCCATGCGCATCGGAGCGGAAGGGTTCCTCACCAAGCCGGTGGCCCCGGATGATCTGGTCAACGCCGTGGCGGTGCGGGCCGAACGCATGCGGGCGTTGCGCTCCCTCATGACCCGCGACAGCCTCACCGGACTGTTCAATCACACCACCACCTCCCAACTGCTGGAAAACGCCATCGCCTCGTTCCAGCGGGGCGGAGCGACCTTGTGTTTCGCCATGATCGACATCGACCGCTTCAAATCGGTCAACGACACCCATGGTCATCCGGTGGGAGATCAGGTGATTCTGGCTTTGTCCCGGGTGCTGAGTCAGCGCTTGCGCAACTCCGACGTGGTGGGCCGCTATGGCGGGGAGGAGTTCGCGGTGATCCTCCACGAAACCTCCCTGGATCGGGCCGCCCGGCTGATCAACGAATTGCGCCTGGATTTCGGACGGGTGCAGTTTCATTCCGCCAAAGGCCATTTCTCCTGCACCTTCAGCGCCGGAATCGCCAGCGTCGCCCGGCACACCTCGCTGGAATCCCTGCGGGAAGCCGCCGACCGGGCGCTGTATCTGGCCAAGAACAACGGACGCAACCGGGTGGTGCTGGATTGACGATGAATCCTGAATTCACGATGAATCCTGGAGTGACCCTGGATCAGATCATGGTGCAACGGGGTGAGAAACGCGCGGAGATCGTCGCCGTGGACGAACCGACGGTCAAGCTGGTGATCTTCGAGCTGTCCGGCACCCCCTTCGCGTTTTACGGAGAGAACGTCCGGGAGATCCTGGCGCGGGCGCGGGTGTTTTTCGTGCCCGGCTCTCCGGCCTCGATGGAAGGGGTGGTCAATGTGCGCGGCGACATCGAAACCGTGATCCGGCCGCAAAGCCTGTTGCGACTGCCGGAGTCGGATCCCGGCCCGTCTTCAACGATTCTGCTGGCCAAAGGGGATGGCGTGACCAGTGGCATCCGGGTGGACCGGGTGCTGGATGTGCTGGATATCCCCCGCAGCGCCATTCTGCCGATTCCTTCCACCCTTCCGGCCCACTGGAACACCCTGGCATTGGGGGTGGCGACCCTTGGCGGACAGGCGGTGACGCTGCTGGATGTCAACACCCTGCTCGGCGATTACGCCCGGGGTCTGGGATGATGAACAGCCCCGCGACCGCTCCGACACCACCAGCCACCAGCCCGACACCACCAGCCACCAGCCCGGCACCACCAGCCACCAGCCTGAATGTGGTGCTGTTCTCCCTGGGAAAATGGCGCGTGGGTCTGGAAGCCAAGCGGGTACGGGGGTGTCGTCTGGCCACCGGCGGAGAGGAAAAGAGACAACCCTGCCTGGATCTGGAAGAACGGCTGGGTCTCTCTGTGGATGCGGATGCGCCCGTGACGCAACGGATGCTCCTGGAAATCGTCCACCCGGATCACCCCCTGACGTGGCGGGTCGGCGGCCCCGTGGTGCTGCACGCCCTGCCGGTCGAAACCATCCATCCCCTGCCCCGACTGCTGGCCGCCCGCACCGCTCTTCCCGGTCTGCGCGCCCTGGCCTTGACGGATCACACCCCCGGCCAGGGAGATGGGCTGATTCTGTTGCTGGATGCGGATCGGATCCACGACAAGCGATCCTGAGGCCATAAAACCGACGGACAAAAACGCTCCACCCGGCTGAACTCACTCGGTCTGACGACCGTAGTGATCCTCGAAGCGCACGATATCATCCTCTCCGAGATAACTTCCAGACTGCACTTCGATGATTTCCAAGGGAATGGTGCCGGGATTGACCAGACGGTGGGTTTCGCCCAACGGGATGTAGGTGGATTGGTTTTCGGTCAACAAGATGACCTGATCCCCGCAGGTGATTTCGGCGGTACCGGTCACCACGATCCAATGTTCGGCCCGGTGGTGATGCTTTTGCAGACTCAAGCTCGCCTTGGGCTTGACCTGAATGCGCTTGACCTTGAAACGTCCCCCCTCGTCGATGCTGTCGTACCAGCCCCAGGGCCGATGCACCTTGCGATGCAGGGTATGCTCGTCCCGCTTGTCCCGGTTCAACGCCTGGACGATCTGCTTGACCTCCTGGCTGCGGGTTTTGTCGGCGACCAGTACCGCGTCCGGGGTTTCGATCACCACCAGATTGCGCACCCCCACCAACGTGACCAGACGACTGGTGGCCTGTACCAGGGTATCGTGACTGTCGGTGGTCAACACATCCCCCATCAGGGTATTGCCCTGGTCATCCTTGGGCAGCACGCTCCAAACCGCGTCCCAGGCTCCCAGATCGTTCCAGCCAGCGTTCAACGGCACCATCCGGATCGCAAAAGAGCTGCCGGGACACCGTTCCATCACCGCGTAATCCACGGATTCATTGGGAATGGCCGTGAATTCCGCCTTGCCGGGACGAATGAAGCGGCTGTCGCGGGAACGCATATCCCAGGCAATCCGACTGGCGACGGCGATATCCGGACGAAAATGGTCAAGCGCCCGCATCCACACCGAAGCCTTGAGCACGAACATGCCCGCGTTCCAGAAATATCCCCCCGCGTCCAGATAGGCTTGCGCGGTGGCGGCATCGGGTTTTTCGACGAAACGGACCACCGGAACCCCCGGCTCCGGGGTTGCGCCAGTCGGATCCAGGGTGGTTTGAATGTATCCATATCCGGTTTCCGGCCTGTCCGGGGTGATTCCCAGAATGACGACGCTCCCGCGCCCGGCTTCGCGGATCGCCTGTCGCAAGGTCCGGGTGAAAGCCGCCGCGTCGGTGATGGTCTGATCCGCCGGAGTCACCACCAGCACCGGATCGTTGCCCCCCTCCAGCGCGGCCAGGGCCGCCAGGGTGAGCGCCGGCGCGGTGTTGCGACCCACGGGTTCCAACAGCAGACTGGCGGACTCCACCCCGATCTCCCGCAACTGCTCCTGCACCAAAAAACGGTGCTCGTCATTGCTGACGATCAGCGGATCCGCCAAGACGAAATCCGGAGCCTCCAGTCCGGTCAAACGCTTCGCGGCCTGCTGAAACAGGCTTTCGTTGCCCACCAGGCAGAGAAACTGTTTGGGAAAACCCACCCGTGACAACGGCCACAGCCGGGTGCCCGAACCTCCGCAGAGGATGACGGGTTGAACAGCGCAGATGGTGGTGTGGGTCATGCCCTTTTCCCTTCAGATGTCAACAAGGATGCGTCACAGCCTGAGAATCAATCGTCGCGGGTGACACGCAGAATCTCTTCCAGGGTGGTGCGACCGGTGTGCAACAGCCGCAGACCATCGTCACGCAGGCTGGATGAAAAGGTGCGGGCATGGGCGGTGAGTTCCCGTTCTCCCGCACTGTCGTGAATCAGCCCTTTCAAGGTGTCGTCGATGGGGACCAGTTCGTAGATCCCTCCCCGCCCGGCAAATCCGCTGCCCAGACAGGCGTCACACCCCTTGGGTCGGTACAGCCTTTCGGGACAGGCGGACCAGGGACCACCCGTGATGGCCAGATCGTCCCACTCCTGATGCGAGACCGACCGGGGCTGCTTGCACTGTTCGCACAACAGCCGCACCAGACGCTGGGCCAGAACCGCCGCCAGACTGGAAGAGAGCAGATAAGGCTCCACGCCCATATCCTTCAATCGGGCCATGGCCCCGATGGCGCTGTTGGTGTGCAGCGTGGACAGCACCATGTGACCCGTCAGGCTCGCCTGAACCGCGATGCGGGCGGTCTCCACATCCCGGATCTCTCCCACCATCACGATATCCGGATCCTGACGCAAAATGGCTCGCAAACCACGGGCAAAGGTCAGATCCACTTTGGTGTTGACATGGGTTTGACCGATTCCTTCCAGATCGTATTCGATGGGATCTTCCACGGTCATGATGTTGCGGCTGGTTTCGTTCAGACGCCGCAGCACCGCATACAGCGTGGTGGTCTTGCCCGAACCCGTGGGACCGGTCACCAGAATGATGCCGTTGGGTCGATGGATCAAACGATCCAGCGTGTCCCGCATGGCCGGAACCAGGCCCAGATCCTCCAGGCTCAAGCGTCCGGCCTGCTTGTCCAGCAGACGCATCACCACCCGCTCCCCGTGCCCCGTGGGCAGGGTGGAGACCCGCACATCCACCGGTCGCCCGGCGATGCGCAACGAAATCCGTCCATCCTGGGGCAGACGTTTTTCGGCAATGTCCAACCGGGCCATCACCTTGACGCGCGAGGCGATCAGCGGCGCCAGGGCGCGTCGCGGCTCCAGAACCTTGCGCAACACCCCATCCACCCGGAATCGCACCGAAAGGCGATCCTCGTATGGCTCCAGATGGATATCCGAAGCCCCCTTCTTGACCGCCTCGGTCACCAGGGCGTTGATCAAACGGATGATGGGGGCGTCATCGGCGCTTTCGGCCAAATCCCGGGGTTCGCCGATTTGTTCGGCGGCCTGTTCCAGATCGAGGGTGTCGTCCAGAGACTCCATCTCCTCCATGGCCTGGGAGGAACCGGCCTCGAAGGTGCGACGCAACATGGCCTCGAACTCCGCCGGAGGCAATTCGGTCAGACACAACTCGCGCCGAAACCGACGGCGCAGCTCCAGCAACACCGACAACCGCAAATCCGGACGGTGGTGAATCCGCACGCCTCCACCCTCCTCCACGCCGGTTACCAACGCGCCGTGACGTTTGGCAAAGGAGTAGGACAACGCCGGAAACTTGCCCCCGGAAGCGGCAGGATCAGTTGACATGATCCCAGGTCGCGCGTTCCGGGTCAAAACGCGCCGCAATGCGGGGAGTGAGGCCGTTCAATTGCCGCAAGGCGCCGGGTTTGTTCCCCGGTTGAGGATCCTCGTCCGGGAATGTCGGCTGTCGCGCCGCAGGGGAACGGGCCGGTTTGGTCGGAGGCTTGGTCGGAGGTTTGGTCGGAGTCGTCTTGGCGGGCTTGCGGGGTTTGGTGGCGGTCTCCTCCTGGAGAGGGGCCGGGGCATCCAGGGTTTCGCCCCGCACCACCGGAGGCCGGGCGATGGGTCTGCCGGTTTCGTCGTCGCCGGAAGAACGGGCCGGGGCTTCCGGAACGTTCCGATCCAGTTTCAAACGCCCCATCTCCGGCAGCATCGGGGTTTCGCCTTCCAAGGTGACCACTCCCCGTCCCCGGGGAGCGAGGCGTTGCTGCTCGCGCATGGCGCGGTATTTCTCGTGGGTGAGTTGAATGCCGTCATCCCGGGTGCGCAAGATTGTCGGGCGCAAGAACACCATCAGATTGCGCTTTTCGTCCGAGGCGCCTTCGGCCTGAAACAGCGCCCCCAGCAGCGGAATATCCCCCAGCACCGGAACGCGTTGATTGCTCATCTGCCGCCCGGAGCGGATCAATCCACCCAGCACCAGAATTTGTTGATCATCCACCAGCACCGAGGTCTTGATGGTGCGATTGTCCGTATCGCGGTTGCCAAAAGCGTCGGTGTTGTTGGAGACTTCCGAGACATCCTGATGAATATCCATGCGCACCACATCCCCCTCGCTGATCTGGGGCTTGACCTTGAGGGTCAGGCCGACATTCTCGCGCGCGGTGGTGGTGAAGGGGTTGCCCCCCTGAATGGTGTTGGTCTGGCCCGTGGTCACGGAAATCTTGGTGCCGACCATGATTTCCGCCTCTTCGTTGTCCAGGGTGACCACCGTGGGGGTGGAAAGCACGTTGTTGGAGCCATCGCTGTTCAAGGCGCGCAGCAGACCGGCGAAATTGTCGCCATTGGTGCCACCCACCAGCATTCCGGACACCCCGGCCAGACCGGCGGCCGTCGTCTCGGTGAACCCGCTGGCCAACACCCCGCCAAGCTGGATCAGACTGGGATTGGCGCTGGAGAAACTGGTTCCGCCGATCACCCCCTTGTTGTCCCCCTTGCCTCCCAGGATGCCCCACTGCACCCCGAATTCCGCCGCCTTCTTGACCGACACCTCGACGATGATCGCCTCCACCTGCACCTGGGCCTGACGCACATCCAGACGACGGATCACATCCTGCATGGATTTGAGCAGATTGGCCGGGGCGGTGATCACCAGGGCGTTGGTGCCGTCGAAGGCCTGCACATTGACGATGCCGGCGGCGGCTTCGGGTTTTTTGTCTTTCTGGGTGTTCTTGATGTAATCCTGCCCCATGGACATCAACACCTCGACCATTTTCTTGGCGTTGGCGTGGCGCAGGTTGATCACGCGGGTGTTGCCCGTGACCTCCACCGGGGTGTCCAGATGGGTGATGATGGCCCGCAACCGCAAACGGGTCGCCTTGTCGCCGCCGAGCAGAATGCTGTTGGTGCGATCATCGGCCACCGCCGGTTGACGGGCGGTCTGACCGGCGGGAGCGGCCGGGGCGCCATGGCCTTGCTCCAGGGTGTTGAGCACGCGCGCCACCTCCGAAGCCGAGGCGTTTTCCAGCACGATCGTCTCCACCTCCCCATCGTCCGGCAGATCCACCCGCTGGACGATCTGGGCCAACCGGTCGGTCACGTCGGCATGGTCGGAGACGATCAGCATGTTGCCGTCGTCATGGGAGGCCATGTGGGCCTTGGGGCTGGCCATGGGACGCAACGCCGCCAAAAGCTTGGCGGCGTTGACGTGTTTGAGCTTGAAAACCCGGGTGACCACCTCGCTGCCATCGCTGCCGTCACTGCCTTGGCTGCCTTCCCCGTGGCGCGCGGAGCCGCTGTATTTCATTTCCGTGTCGGGAATGATCTTGATGGCGCCATTGTCCGTGGGAACGGCGATGTAGCCGTGAACCTCCAGAATGGAGAGAAACATCCGGTAGAGATCTTTTTCGGTCATGGGTTTGGAGGAGATGACCGTGACCTTGCCCTTGATCTGGGGATCCAGAATGAAGTTGCGACCCGTGGCCTGGGCCACGGTTTCCACCAGGGTGGTCAGATCCGCCCCCTTGAGGTTGAGGGTCAAATCCCCGGCCCACAGGGGCGCAGCCATCCACAAGGTGACCCCAACCAAGACCAATCGTGAAACCTGTAATAACATCGTACCGATGGTATCCCTTGAGGCCTGCTCTCTTGCATGGGCTCATTCAAGACCCGAAGAGGTGTTGAACCGACATCGACTTGCCCCCGCGCAAAAAGGACAAACGCAGGGACTGACTCTTGCCCAAGGCGCCCAAGGCCTCCATGCCCTTCATGGGGGAGGTCAGTGACACGCCATTGGCCACCGTGATCACATCACCGGGCGCCAGACCCAGTTTTTCCAGCAAGCCCTCTTCGCTGCCCGGTTGCACGGCGTAACCGCCGAACACGCCATCCCGGCTCACCGGTGTGACCGCGATCTTGCCCAGCACCACATCCGGCTGGGTCTGAAACTGCTCCCGCAACTGACGCAAGATTCTGGCCGCTTCGCTCTCCGGTGTCTCTTTGGCCCCTGCCGCCGGTTTCGCATCCAACGAAACCACGCTCCGGGGCAGACGCAGGGTCTCGAAACGACCACTTTTTTCCAGGATGATCCGATCCGCCCGCACCGATACGATGCGCGCATCCCCCGGCAGTTTGTCTCCGATGGCGAACATTTTCTCGCCCTCGGCGCCACCCCGCACCACGGCCCAGGAGCGCCCGTCCCCGCTGGTGGAAAGCACTCCGGTCAAAGCCAGTTGCAACTGGGTGTCCGGGGCGTCCTCCGGGACCGTTTCCCGTGGGGGGTGCGCTTTCGGTTCGAGCGTCGCCGGAGCCTCGCCGAAGGGACGCCAGTCGTTCCACACCGTCCGGGAACCGGTCTGCGTCGGGGTTCCGGAGAGCGCGTTCGGAGAGGTTGCCGGAACCGTGGAGGTCATCGACTCCGGCTCCGATCGAAGGATCCGCCACGCATCATAAGCGATGGCGGGCAACAAGAGAAGATTCAACATCATCGCGATCCGGATTCCCGGTTTGGATTCCGGACCCGGACGGGATCGGAATCGGGACAAAGGCGGGGGCGGAGACGAGGGGATCCCGGAAGGCTCCGATTGGGTCGAGGCTGTGCGTAGCGCCCGCAACACAACGCTCACTTTAAGAGGTTCTCCTATCTGAAAAAAGCAAAACCCCCGTGTGGCACGAGGCGACACGGGGGAGGATGATCAGCAGGATCATTACGGATTCCAGGGAACTTCCCATCCCTTGGGAACCTCGCCTTTGGCAGGCAGCATGCGGAAAAACCGGATGCCGAACAGATAGATCAATCCGGAGATACCCACTCCGCCCAGTCCGAGCAGCAGTTCGGAAAGCGTGGGCATATAGGTTCCGGCCATGCCGTCCTGAAACGCGCTGGTGATGGTGTAACCAGGAAACAGATCGAAAGGATAGGATTGTCCGGCCAGCAGGGTGTGGGCCACGAAACAGAAAGCTCCCACCACCACATAGCCGGAGGCCATGAGCACACCGCTCACGCTGTTGCCGATGGTGCGGTTGAACAGCAGACCCAACGGAATCAACACGCCCGCGCCCCATACGCCGAGCCAATAGAGCCACGCCCAGGGACCGGTGAGGATCCAGGTCTGGACCGCGACCGAAGCCGGATCGTAGAAACGGGTGAATTTCTCCACCACCAGCAGATAGGCCACCAGTACCAGAAAGAAAATCATGGCGTTGCGCATGCCGAAGATCAGGCGGTCGTCGAGTTCCCGACGGGTCATGCGGTAAGTGTAGGCCAGCAGCAGAATGCCCAGAGCCGTACCCGAGGTCAAGGAAACGGCCACGAAGGTGGGAGCGGTGATGGCGGAACCGAACACCTCCCGACCCTGGATCACACCGAAGATCGAGCCGGTCCCCGTGGTCAGGACCAGACGCCAGCCAAAAGCCGCCGTGCCGACGAATTTCTTGTACTGTTTGTACTCGAACATGGTCCAGAGGTAGAGCAGACACAAGGTCATGAAGCCGGTATACAAGAACACGTTCCAGGTAAACATGGAGCGGAAGTTCATGTGGATCATGGGCAGCAACATGGCGTCCGGTCTGCCCAGATCGAGCATCAGCACCGCCAGTCCTCCGATCAGCAGGGCAATGGACAGAAACGCCGAAAACCGCCCGAACTGTTCGAACTGCTTGACCGCGAACACCGTGGACATGGAACCCATGTTCAAGGCGCCGGAGGCCATGACCAGCAGCGAGATGGCGAAGACATGGGGCAGGCCCCAGACGATCTGGTTGTTCATGCCGGTCACGGCGTGACCGTGATGTTCGACATACAGGAAAGACCCGGCTCCCATCAGCACCAGCACGCCCAACCCGGCGACCAGTTTCCAATATCCGGGTGAACGGCCTTCGATGGCGGAAAATTCACTCAGCATGGCGGCCTCCTAGATTCCCTTGTAATGGACATGGGGTTTGAGACCCAGATCGGCGCGAATGGTCTGGGTCTTCTCCTTGAGGAGACGTTGCGAGATCTCGGAGTTGGGATCGTTGATGTCCCCGAAGATCATGGCGCCTTTGTCGGCCTTGGCGCAGGCTTCCACACAGGCCGGAAGTTTCCCTTCATCCAGGCGATGGGCGCAGAAGGTGCATTTCTCCACCACGCCCGCCGCGCGGATCGGCACCGCGTGATTGGCGTCCGCACGCGGTTTGGTCTTGTAGAAGACCAGGGAGCGCGCCTTGTAGGGACAGGCGATGATGCAGTAGCGACAACCGATGCAGCGGTGTTTGTCGATCTGCACGATGCCGTCGTGACGGATGAACGAAGCCTCCGTGGGACAGACATGCACGCACGGAGGATTTTCGCAGTGATTGCAAAGCACCGGCAACGAAATCGGCGGTTGACGGAGATTCCGGTCGCGCAGTTCCACCTTGCGGATCCAGTGGATGTCCCGATCCGGGTCGCCGAACACAGGCACATTGTTTTCCGTCCGACAGGCGGTCAGACAGGCGGTGCAGTCGGCGGAACAGCGCGTGGTGTCGATGAGCATGGCCCACCGTTTGCCGGGTCGCGACGCGGATTCCGGGGAGGTGTTGCCCGTGGAGGTGGCCGGGGCGGCGATCAGATGGAGGCCCGGGGCCAGTGCCACCCCGGCGGCGACGGCCCCTCCCAGGCCCAAAACCGTTCTTCTATCCATGGTCATGGCTGAAGTTCCCGAAAGGGGTCATTTGGGATATTGATGGCATTCGAAACAGTTCGGAGCCACGGCCACATAAGCATGACAACGGTCGCAAAACCGTTCCCGACTGGTGTGACAGGTGGCGCAGGCGACAAAGGATTCCGATTTGACGGCAATGCCTTCGCGCACGGTCTCTTCCCGTTTGTGTTTCAGAAAGTCCATATGATTGCGCCGCATCCATTCGGCATCGCGAACGCATGGCCCGCTTACGGCTTTTTCCGGCTGGGGTGGTTCGGCCAGCAGGGAAAAAGGGGCCGCGATCCACGCCGCGAACAATACCAGGATCAGGAAGGACGCTCGCGACAATCGTCCTGCCAAGGATGTGGGAGACTTCACGGACGCTCCTCCTCCTTCGGGTTCACATGCCCGCCGCCTCGGATGGATATCAGAAGACGGCGGGACATTGGAATGATTCGTCACAGCCAGGAGTGGGTGGTGTGTTGTTCCACCAAGTCCACGAAGCCGCTGTAGTCGGTGATCTTGACACCCGGCACCAGATCGGTCAATGCCCGAGCCTTCAAATCGGCGCCCAGGGCGAACACTTCACATTTTTGCAGGGCCTCTTCCAGCAGATTCTTTTTCACATTGCCCGCCTGGGCCGCCAGCACGCCATCTTCGATCAGCAAGATGACATCGCCCGAACGGGCAAAACGGATACAGCTTTCCAGAGTGGTGTTCTGGAAGGGGGATTTGTTCACGGTGTGCAGCATGACCAAGGTCTCCTCGATTCCGTCAAAGCTCTAGAAAGCCAGAATATTGTGCTGTTCGGCCATCATGGCCGCGATTTCGGCGCTCTCCAACACCTGGGGCTTGATGGGCTCCTCGGTGTCTTCGTCCTCGCCGATCACCAGCAGATCGTCTTCGGTCATGCCCCGGTCTTCCATGGACTGACGATCGACGTAAACCTGGGTGATCTCGTAATCCACCAGCGCACCGTAGGTGGCTGCGAACCCTTTGATGCCCAGATCCTTGGTGTCCTGACCCTTCTTGACCGCGAACACGCCATCATCCATGAACACCACGGAGATGTCGGCGTCGTAGGCCGCCATGATCAATTTGACCTCCAACCCCTCATAGACGTAAATCGTGCCATGAGGCGGTTTGCGGACCGTGAACATGATCTTCTTGATATCTTCCGCCATTTGCCGCACTCCTTGTCAGTCGCCGAAAACCACGAGCCGGTCGGCTTCGATGGCCATCATGGTCAATTGTCCCAATCCGGAAATCCGCACATTGGGTACCAGCACATCATCCACGATCCCGCGACGCTTGGCCGCAGCGATACAGACCACGATGTCGATCCCCGAAGCCCCGAGCGCCGACCAGCGGTTGGAGATGTGGCGGTCGTCTTGTGGCGGCTCCATCAGTCTGGTGACGTTGTAAACCCCGTCATGATAGAAAAAAATCCCTTTGATTTCATGCCCTTTCTGGATGGCCGCCTGGATGAAATGATAGGCGGTATCCGATGCTTCATGATTATAGGGTCCTTCGTAGATACATACCGCAAGTTTCATGGTTCCGGTCTCTCTGTCGTATGTTGCCACGTGGTTTTGGGTGCCCGCTTGGTGGTTCTCGAACTCAAGCACATATTAGTATATCACGATTCCATGATATTGGAACCGATTATTTTGTCTTTTTTGAACGCCAAAAATCGGCGAGAAACGTCGCCCATCCCGGCGCGCCCTGGGCATGCACATGGGCGTAGCAGGCCAGGATGTTGCGCCAGACGATGCCATCCCCCGCGCCATCCACCCCGAATCCCCGCACCACCCGGAACGCCATCTCCACCCCCTCTCCGATCCGCGTCACCCGCGAATGATGAAATTCGTGACAGGCCACCGACACCCCCGGTCCAGGCCACGACAGACGATCCCCGCCCTCGATGCGCATGTAGCCATATCCCACCGGTTTCTTTTCCACGCTCACCTCGATGGGCAGAGCGCCGATCATGGCCACGCTTCGCTCTCCCCAGGTGATTCGTTCCGCCAGCATCATCAATCCGCCGCATTCGGCGAAGATCGGCATGCCCGCTTCGGCCAGACCGCGAATCCGGGCCAGCAGGGGTCGGTTGGCGGCCAGGGTTTCCATGAACACCTCCGGAAAACCGCCCCCCAGATACAACCCCTCCACCCCCTCGGGAAGATCCTCAGCGCTCAACATCGAAAACGGGACCAGTTCCACCCCGGCGTTTCTCAAGGCGTCCAGATTCTCCGGATAATAAAAATGGGTCGCCTCGTCCAGGGCCATGCCCACCCGCACCGTGGGCGCCACCGGTTCACCCGGTCTCACGGCAACCACCGGCGGAATATCGGTCATGGCAGGGGCCGAACGGGCCAAAGCCAGCAGACGATCCAGATCCACATGCGCCGCGATCATCTCCCGGATTACCCGCAACCGCTCCAGGGGCGCCTCTCCTTCGGCCACGGGTTGCAGGCCCAGATGGCGCTCGTCGATCTCCATGGCGCGGGTTCTCGGGATCACTCCCAGAATCGGCACCATCGGACAGTAGCGTTCCAGCGCGGCGCGCAAGCGTTGTTCATGACGCGCAGAGGCCACGTTGTTCAGCACCACCCCCCGGATCCACTCCCCGCCGGGAAAATCCAGATGGCCTTTCACCAAAGGAGCGATCCCCCGAAAAGCCCCCTTGCAATCCACCACCAGCACCACCGGCGCGCGCAACAACTCCGCCAAGGCCGCGCCGCAATCCCCCCCTTCCAGATCCTGACCATCGTAATAACCCAGATTGCCCTCGATGATGGCCACATCCCCCCCCGAGGCGTAACGCCGGAAATTCTCCAGCACCACCGTCTGACCCATCATGAAAAAATCCAGATTGTGACAGGTGTGCCCCGAGGCGCGGGTCAGCCAGGCCGGATCGATGAAATCCGGTCCCTTTTTGAAAGGACGCACCCGCAATCCTTGATCTTTCCACGCGGCCGCCAACCCCAAAGCGAACGTGGTCTTGCCCGAACTCTTGCGGGTCGCGGAGATGAGCAGGCGCGCGATCATGGTCGTGACGCCGCCATGTCTGTCAACAGTCGAAACCAGGTGTTCATGGGGATCCTCGTTTGTCTTCCGCCCGCCGGGATGATGCGCAATCCGGCAAAGATTCCTCTGGAATGACAGGCTCCATCGGTCCTATCATGATCCGGTCATCGGGACGAACCCTCTGCAATCGTCCCGAAACCCAAAAATGCCGCCTTGATTTTTGGTTCATCGTGCGCGCTTTAAGTTTGACAAGGATATCCCCTCTTGACTCCATCGTCCATTGGCGTGGTTCTGGTCCAACTGGGAACCCCCGACTCCCCCGATCCGGTCGCGGTACAGCGTTTTCTCAAGGAGTTCTTGTCCGACGCGCGCGTGGTGGACCTGCCGCGTTGGTTCTGGCTGCCTTTGCTGCACGGGGTGATCCTGCCCAGACGCGCTCCGAAATCCGCCGCGCTGTACCGCTCGATCTGGCGCGCCGATGGCGTTTCCCCCTTGATGCACTACTCCCACGCCGTAACCCGGGGAATCAGGACGCGACTGGGTGACGACATCCGGGTGGAGTTGGCCATGCGCTACGGTCAACCCAGCCTGAAGCAGGCCCTTCTTACCATGGTCCAGGATGGAATCCAACGGATCCTGATCGTGCCGCTTTTCCCCCAATACTCCTCGGCGGCCACGGCCACCATCACCGACGCGGTGTGCGCGGTCTTCGCGAAACAACGCTTTCAACCGGCGCTGCGGTTCGCGCCTCCCTTTTTCGCCGATTCCGCCTACATCCAGGCCCTGGCCGATTCGATCCGGGCGCGACTGGATCCGGCCACCCCCATGGATTGGCTGTTTTCGTTTCACGGATTGCCGCAACGCTTCGTGGACCAGGGGGATCCCTACGCCGCGCAATGCGCCGCAACCGCGCGTCTGCTGGCCAGAGAATTGCATATCCCGGATGATCGATGGCAGATGGGATACCAGTCCCGTTTCGGTCGCGAGCCGTGGCTGCTGCCCGATACGGCGCAACGGCTCGTGCAACTCCCTCAGGAGGGCAAACGTCATCTGGCCGTGGTGTGTCCCGGTTTTGTCGCCGATTGCCTGGAAACCCTGGAAGAGATCGCGGTTCAGGGGCGGGAAAACTTCCTGAAGGCCGGCGGGGAACGGTTCACGTATCTGCCCTGTCTGAACGATTCTGCGGCCTGGATGGATGGGCTGGGAGAACTGGTGAAGCGGGAGCTGTCGGGTTGGTTGCAGAAAAGGTGAAAAAATCCATTTCAAAAAGCCTTGTCACACGGTATGATAACGTTACGCGCAACCTCGGATTCCGGGCCTGGGTCCGGATTTCACCAATCAGGAACCGATCATGAACAAGATACCCAAATTGCAGTCCCTCGATGAAGCCCAACTGCTCGTGGAAGAGCTGTACGAAAAGGTCCAGGACGCCACGGAAGAACTCAGACGGGCGGATGGATTCAGCCGCAACAATGCCCAGGTGATCGAAAAACTGGCCATCTCCGCCCAGGAGATCGGACAGGCGGTCAAAATGATCAAGAACATCGCCGGTCAAACCAACATGCTGGCCTTGAACGCCGCCATCGAAGCCGCCGGCGCCGGCGAGGCGGGCAAGGGGTTCGCGGTGGTGGCCAACGAAGTCAAGGATCTGGCGCGTCAGACCGCCGAGGCCACCAACCTGATCTCCAAAAAAATGGCCGACATCCTGAAAAATACCGCCGGAGCTTCGGACACGGCCCGTGAAATCACCGAGAGCATCGAAAAAATCCGTCGGGCCAACGACGAAATCATCCAGGTGACCCACGATTCCAGCGGCATGGGATAAATCAACGCGATTGGTCGCAACACGCGGGACATGGGAGAACCTCCATGGCTTTGCAACAGGCAAAAATCGAACAGATCATCACGCAATTAAAGCCCCAGATCACCATCTGGCTGGCGGAGCGTGGCCTGGATCAGTCGTTCACCCAGCGCATCGATCGCTTCATGATGTGGTCGTTCGGTTTCACCATCACCGTGGCGGGGATGGTGATCACCGTGTTGAAGGTTTGGCACTGACCCGACCACGACCAATCGGTCTATGGAGTCAATCCGCGTGCCGCTGTTCCGCTCCCGCCAGCCAGCCTTCCCCATAGGTCGTCCGGATATACTCCTCCGTGGGCCGCAAACCCATGCCGAAGAGAATCCGATCCCGTTCGGCCAGGGGACGCAGATCCTTGTCCTCCGAAACCCGACGCCACACCTTCGGGGGTCGCGCGTCGGGAAAATTCCACTGCATCAACCACGAAACCACACTCCGGTTGAAGCTGTCGCAGATCAGATCCGCGTCCGCTTTCACCACCTCGTTGCGCACATGCTTGTGGACATCGGCCTTGTATTGTCCGCCTCCGGCATCCGTGGTCATGGTCTGGGATAAGGTCACCTTGGCGATGGCGGCGTTCATGCGGTCGAGAAAACTTTCATAGCTCACCTGCCCCCCTCGGGAGGACTCGATCAACTCCACCTTCATGCCCTCGGGCACGATGATCCCGGAATCGGTCTGAATCGCCCGCAAGGCCGACAGCAAACGTCTCTTCTCCTCTTCGGTGGCGTTGGGGGGATAACTGCCCATGGCGGTGGGCATGCCGAACTTGTCCATGAAGATCAACCACAGCTTCAAACCGTTGCGCTTGAAAAAGACTGGCCAATACAGCCAATGGGCCAGACCCAGCCCGTAGGGTTCGTCGTCGTTGTCGGCGCCGGCATGGAAGTGCCAGAACTTGCGTGGCGGAACCGGTTCGCCATTGGGATTCTCACTGGTCACCAGCAAAGGGCGGCCCGACAGATCAAAGGTGAAACGACGCTGTTTGCGTACCTTGATCGCCTCCAGGGTGACGAGGGAGCCCTCCCGTCCCCACAGGCACTCCGCCACCGCGTAACCATAAAAAACCCCGTGCAGCATCTTGTCGGTCACCCCGTCCCAGCCGATGCGGTGCAACGCCTCCATCAAAAAATCCGCCGCCATGCGACTGGCCCGGTCCGGTCCTCCGGCCCGCACCCCCCACTCCGCCGAGGTGACCGCCATGCGGCGCTGCTGAAAGGTGGAAGCCACCTGATCGTCCCGCAACACCTCTTCGTAGATGGTGTAATCCCCGCCCCGGTCCCGCAAGACCGCATCCTGGGGCAGCAGGGTATTCATCATGCCGCCGAAATTGCGGGTGAGGTCGCGTCCGTCTCCGGAGACGGCCACCTCGCGAAAATGGGGATTGACCGGCTTGCAATGCGCCTTGACCTTGGCCATGGGACAAAAAACCTCCTCGGATTGATTGAGAGCCAACAAGAATGGGGACACCTCGAAACGACACGGTAGCCCGATCCAGGTTCAATCAACAGATGAAGTCCTGCCGCGATCCTCGTTCAAGACGGATAGGGTTGGCCGGTGCGCAGCACACCCAGAAAGATTTCGCCATACCGTTCCAGTTTGCGGGATCCCACGCCGGGAATCCGTTCCATTTCGGTCAAGGTCTCAGGTCTGGAATCGATCATCCCTTGCAAGGTGGCATCCTGGAAAATAATGAAGGGCGCCACCTGCTGCTCTTTGGCCAGATGGCGCCGGGTGGCCTTGAGGGCGCGCATCAACGGTTCGTCTGCTTCCGCAGTCTCGAATCCCCGTTCCCGGCGTATCCGACGTTCCCGACCCGGCTTGGGTTCATCGGGGTCCAGACGCAGCAACACGCTCCGCTCTCCCCGCAACACCGGACGACACGCCTCCGCCAGACCCAATCCGCCGAATCCGGTCACATCCACCGTCGCCAACCCCCTGGCCACCAGTTGACGAAACACCGAACGCCACGCAGCGGCGCTCCGGTCCGCGCCCATGCCGAAAACCTGCAAGGTGTGATGCTGAAACGATAAAACCCGTTCGGTCTTTTGTCCCCGCAATACATCCACCAGATAATGCACGCCGAATCGCTGACCTGTCCGGTAAATGCAAGACAAGGCCATGCGGACCGGTTCGGTGCCATCCCAGGTGGGGATCGGTTCCAGGCAGGTGTCGCAATTGCCGCAGGGGGCCTCCATGGTTTCGCCGAGATGCCGCAGCAGAATGCCCCGGCGACACTCCACGCTTTCGCACAGACCGAGCAGAGCTTCCAGTTTGTGGTGCTCGATGCGGCGAAACTCCTCTTCGGCTTGCGAATTCTCGATGAAGCGCCGCAACAGCACCACATCGTCCATTCCATAAGTCATGAATGCATCTGCCGGCAATCCATCCCGTCCGGCGCGCCCGGTCTCTTGATAATAGGATTCGACACTTTTGGGCAGATCCAGATGGGCCACGAAACGCACATCCGGTTTGTCGATCCCCATGCCGAAGGCGATGGTGGCCACCATCACGATCCCTTCTTCGTTCAAGAAGCGATCCTGATGTTTCTGCCGGAGTTCCGGATCCAGCCCCGCGTGATAGGGCAAGGCGCGCAATCCCCGCTTCATCAGCCAGGAGGCGGTCTCCTCGACGCTTTTGCGGGTGAGACGATAAACGATTCCCGCGTTGCCCGCGTGTTCGGCGCGCAGGAATGCGTGCAACTGGTCGTGAGGCTGGTTTTTGATGGTAATCCGGTAACGAATATTGGGTCGGTCGAATCCGCCGACAAAGACTCTGGCCTCATCCAGGCGCAGCCGTTTGATGATTTCCAGACGCGTGGGCGGATCGGCGGTAGCGGTGAGCGCCACCCGGGGCACCCCCGGAAACCGTTCCTTGAGAATCCCCAATCCCAGATAATCGGCGCGGAAATCGTGTCCCCATTGGGAGACGCAATGGGCCTCGTCGATGGCCAGCAAAGCGAGAGATCGGCGACTCAGCCACTCCAGGGTATAAGGAGTCAACAGTCGTTCCGGAGAGACGTAAAGCAGGTTCAACGCCCCTTCGTCTACCTGCCGGAACACCGCTCCAGCCTCTCCCGGCGCCAGATTGGAGTGCAACGCCGCCGCCGCGATCCCCAATTGACGCAACGCCGCCACTTGATCCCGCATCAAGGCGATCAACGGAGAGACCACCACCGCCAGACCCGGACGCAACAACGCCGGAATCTGGTAACACAAGGATTTGCCCCCGCCGGTAGGCATCAGCACCAGGGCATCCCCACCGGCAAGCAGATGCGCGACCACCGCCTCCTGGTCACCACGAAAGAAAGGATAACCAAACACCCGTCGCAACAGGTTTAAGGCTGTGCCGGTCATTGCGGCGCGATTCTCGCAAACCATGGGGTCAAACGGGTGGTAATTTTCCATAATTGCGCCAAATGCCCTTCCGGTGCCGTGTGGATTCGGAGTATGATCGTCTGGACATGCTTCACTTTCAATCGCAAAAAGGCAAGCCTTATGAATGCACCACCCCGTTCCCGCTCTCTTTCGATTGCGTTCATCGCCCGGTTGAGTCTCCAAAAGCGTATCGCCTTGATCCAGATCCTGGCCATTCTGGGAATTCTCATCACCGGCGTCGTGACCCTGCACGCCAAGAAAGCGGGCATGATGGAGGATCGTCAACTCAAAACCCGCAATCTGGTGGAGACCGCCTACCAGGTACTGGGATACTTCCACGCCAGACAGACCAGCGGGGAGTTGACCCAGGCCCAGGCCCAGGAGGGGGCCAAGGCCGTGATCCGGGCCATGCGCTACAGCGAGAATCAGGCGGATTATTTCTGGATCAATGACATGACCCCGAAAATGGTCATGCATCCGGTCAAAACGGAACTCGAAGGCAAGGAGATGTCGGAGGTCAAGGATGCCAACGGCAAGAAATATTTTCTCTCTTTCGTCGAAACGGTCCAGAAGAACGGCGCCGGATTCGTCGATTATTACTGGAGCCGGAACAACGATCAGAAGAACCCGGTCCCCAAGCTCTCCTACGTCATGGGATTCAAACCCTGGGGATGGATTGTCGGCACGGGCATCTACATCGACGATGTCAACAACACCTTCATGGATGACATGATCCTCCTGGTGGAGGAGATGCTGTTGAGCGCCTTGATCCTGATGGCTCTCTCCTTTCTGATCTCCAAAACCATCCTGTATCAGGTTGGCGGCGACATCCACAAAGTGGAAGAGACCGTGCGCCGTCTGGCCGAAGGGGACATGAGCGTCCGCGTCTCCACCCAAAACACCGAAACCACCGGCATCGCCCTGGCGGTCAACCGTCTGGCCGACCGGCTGGAACGCATCATGCGGATCATCAACCTCCACTCCGGGGGCATCACCGCCTGCGTGGGCGAACTGATCAAGATCCGCGATCAGATCGAAGACGACGCCAGCAGTTCGCAACACATCGTCTCAGGGGTTTCCGAGAAAAATACACTGTTGGCCCAGGAGGTCAACACCATCATTCAATCCATCAGAGAATCCACCGAAAGCGTGAATGCCATCGCCCATTCCGCCGAGGAGGTTTCCAACAACATCATCACCATCGCCGCCGGGGCCGAGGAGGCCAGCGCCAACATCGCCACCATGGCCTCGGCGGCGGATGAAATCACCACCAATCTCGACGCGGTCAACCAGAGCCTTTTCAAGGTGGATCAGTCGGTCAAGAACGTGGCCGCCTCCATCGACAACATCACCTCGGCCTTGGAAGAGATCAATCGCCGTTGCCAAAGCGCCAGCGCCGAATCGGAAACCGCCCACACCAACGCCCTGGATGTGCGGGAGGTGATGAATCGCCTGTCGGCCTCGGCCCAGGAGATCGGTGACGTGGTGGACATCATCAACAACATCGCCGAACAGACCAACATGCTGGCTTTGAACGCCTCCATCGAAGCCGCCGGAGCCGGGGACGCGGGCAAGGGATTCGCGGTGGTGGCCAATGAAGTCAAGGAGCTGGCCAGACAGACCTCCGATGCCACCCGACTGATTTCCGAGAAGATCAACCGCATTCAGGGCAACACCCGCGAGGCCACCGAGGCCAATACCAGCGTGGCGGGCAGTATCGACCGCATCAACGAGGCCAACCGGGAGATCACCGAATCGGTGGAGGTCCAATCCGAGGCCATGGTGACCATTTCCAACGCCATGGACGATGTGGCCAAGGCCGCCGGCGAGGTCACCCGCAACGCTCTGGAGTTGGGAACCGCCGCCCAGGAGGTGGCGCGCGCCGCCCAGGAAGCCGCCGCCGGTACCGGCGAGGTGGCCAAATCGGCCTCGGCGGTGGCGGTGGCCGCCGAATCCATGGCAGAGAAAACCCGCCATGCCCAGGTACTCTCCAACAACATCACCAACTCCACCCAGGCCACCGTGGATGCCACCTCGGTGGTGCAGGAAAAAATGCTGGAAGCCTCCTCCGTGGTGGCCATGACCCGAGGCTCCTCCACCCAGTTCAGCCGCATGGGCGAAGTGTTGCAGGACATGTGCGGCGCCTTGTACGCGGCCCAGGCCGAAGCCGATCTGGGCAATCCGCTGTTCGACATGCGCGCCACCAAGAGCTATTTCCTCAAATGGCACAGCCGCATGGAACAGGCCATCCCGGGTCGGATCAAGCTCTCCCAGGCCGAATGGCTCAAACCCGAAGAGTCCCCGCTGCACGCCTGGATTCAGGCCACGCTCACCACCCCTTACGGCAAGACCCATCACTTCGAGGAGATGCATCGCCTCCATGGCCAGATTTTCGCCAAGGCCATCGACACCCTGAAGATGATCCAAAAGGTGCCGGAAAGCGGCCCCGAAAAGGCGGATCAGGGCCTGCTGGAATATCTGGCCAAGGTCAAAAAGCTCTTTGCCCTGCTGGATATCCTCTATCTGGAAAACGGCAAGGAGATCACCGAAGACGTGGAGTTCTTCCCCTGGACCGACAATCTCAATACCGGCATTCAGGAGATCGACGACGATCACAAGAAGCTCGTGGTCATGGTCAACCAGATCCACAAACTCCTCAAAGAGAGCGCGGGCAAGGAAGAGGTCGCCAAAATCATCACCGAGTTGGCGGATTACACCCACTTCCACTTCGCCCGGGAAGAGAAACTCTTCGAGAAGCATCATTATCCGGACACGCCGACCCACAAGGAAAAACATGTCCAACTGTTGAACGAAGTCAGCGATCTGGTGAGAAAGTTCCAGTCCGGTGACTTCGCCGCGCCCATGGACCTGTTGACCCTGGCCAAAACCTGGCTGATCCAGCATATCCTCCGCACCGATATGCTGTATGTCCAGCATTTCAAACAAAAAGGGATCATCTGACCCGACCGTCTCCGGCCAGTGTCCGGGGAGCGCATGGACTGACACCGCCGCCAGTCCATGCGCTCCCCGGACACTGTTTTCAACTTCTGGCCGCCATCACCCCTGTCCGATCACAATTTCCGCCAGTTCCAACGTTTCACGATCGTTGACAAAACGTTCGTCCAACCACAGATTCAAACCCACAGCCCATTCCAGATTCTCAGGCTGTTTCTCGACCTCTCCGTGAATCCGCTGGACCACATGCAAGGCGACACTCATGAAACCGTCTTCGGCGAAGGTGTCGGAGATGAGTTGGAAAAAGGTCAGATCATTGAACAACAATTCCAGCCGACGCGTATTCATGCCCGGCAGACCGGGGATCAGACGTTCCAGGGCAAAAGAAAACGATTGGGCCTGATGGGGATGGGTGGCGAGTACCGCCTGTTTCCAGACGAACGTCAACAAGGGAGGATAGTGCCGATCAAAACTTTTACGTTTGAGCAGTTGATGGGGTTTGAGACCGAGCAAGGCGTAGTGTGACTCGTCCGGTGGTAAAGACAGCGCCTGCAACAGCCCTCCCATCAAATCATGAATCGTGCGCCGTTTGCGTCGTTGCAGATTGCCGCTCCATTCCGCTTCCAGCGAAGCCGGGGTGATGGTCATGGCGCCACCGCCGGGCCGTACAACCAGGAACAGATGAAAACCGCCGCCACCACGCCCGCCAGATCACCGATCAGGGCCGCAGCCAACGTGTGGCGCACCTGACGGATGCGAATGGCGCCATAATAGACTGCCAGAATGTAAAAGGTGGTTTCCGAGGAGCCTTGCAGGGTACTGGTCAACAGGCCCACATAACCATCCGGGCCGATGGCGGGATTTTGCAGCAAGGTGGCGAGAAATCCCTGGGCGCCGGAACCCGACAAAGGCCGCAACAAGGCCATGGTCAAGGCGTCGGCGGGCAGTCCGATCTGGGCGGTCCAGGGTCCAATCAGACCGGTCAGATATCCCAACGCGCCGCTGGATTTGAACATGCCGACCGCCACCAGAATGGCCACCAGATAGGGGATGATGCGCACTCCCACCTCAAAGCCCTCGCGCGCCCCTTCCACAAACACCTCGTAGACCCGCACCCCGCGCACGAAACCGAATCCGAGCATGCCCAGCATCAAGGAGGGCAACACCCACGGCGAGATGACGCGACCATACAGAATGGTCACCGGAATCAAACCGATCAACACCACCAAAGCGGTGGCGGAGACCCAGGAGGGATATCCCCGCGCCACCGCCGGTCCATCGGCTTCCGGCAGCGCGGGGGCCAGGATCGCGGGGGCGACAGGAAGATCGCCGCCGGTTGTTCCGTTGTCCGCCTGGAATGAAAAGAAACGCTGCAAGAATTTGGCGCTCAGAATGGCCACGGAGGTGGAAAAGAAGGTGGCGAACAAAGTGGTGGAGAGAATCGCCGCCGGATCGGCGGAACCCACCGAGGCCCGCAAAGCGATCACGCTGGTGGGAACCAGGGTGACACTGGAGGTGTTGATGGCCAGAAACAACGCCATGGCATTGGTGGCGGTGCCGGGATAAGGATTGAGGCGATCCAGCTCCTTCATGGCGCGGATGCCGAAGGGGGTGGCGGCGTTGCCCAGGCCCAGGGCGTTGGCCGACAGATTGAGAATCATCGCCCCCATGGCGGGATGGTCCGCTGGCACATCCGGGAACAGTCGGATCATCAAGGGCCGGATCAGCCGGGCCAGCACCACCAGCAGTCCTCCCTGCTCGGCCACCTTCATCAGGCCGAGAAACAGGGCCATCACCCCCACCATGCCGAGGGAGAGGGTCACGGAGCCATTGGCGGCCTCCACCATGCCGTTGGTCAAGGCCTGCATGGGAGAGTCCCCGGACCCCGCAGGGATCCACCACCACTGCCGAACCGCCGTGACCCCGAAGGCGGTGGCAACCAGAACGAAAAAGAAAAGATTCATGCGCTGTCGGACCGCGTTTTCATGGGAAGGCTGGATTCATCCCGGTTTTTGCAGGATCCCGGAACAGGATCCCGGAACAAGAGTCCGAGACAAGGCCGCCAATCCGGAAAATCCACCGCTTCCAGGCGTAAGCGCCACCAAAGAGGAGACCTCTCTGGTGGCGCCGGGACGGGATTGACGATACTTAAAACGTCTCGAATTCATCATCCTGGGAAGAGCGATTGGGTGCCGGCAGCGCCCGCATGGAACCGCCACCAGAGGAAGCAGCGACGGGGGTGGCACGCGCCAGGGTCAACTCGTTGCGCCGCACCGGCTGATGACGATGGCCGGTTTTGAAGAATCCCATGATCTCTTGCAGTCGGGAAGCCTGTTCGGAAAGCTCGTCGGCGGTGGCCGCCATCTCTTCGCTGGCCCCGGCGTTGCGTTGAATCACCTTGTCGAGCTGCTGAATGGCTCCATTGACCTGACTGGCGCCTTGATTCTGTTCCACGCTGGCGGCGGCGATCTCTTGCACCAGTTCGGCGGTCCGTTTGATGTCCGGCACCAGTTTGTTCATGATCTGACCAGTGCGCTCCGCCACCTGCACGCTCGAAGCCGACAGATGCCCAATCTCTCCGGCGGCGCTCTGACTACGTTCCGCCAGCTTGCGCACCTCGGCGGCCACCACCGCGAAGCCCTTGCCGTGCTCCCCGGCCCGGGCCGCCTCGATGGCGGCGTTCAGGGCCAGCAGGTTGGTCTGACGGGCAATCTCTTCGATGATGGAGATCTTGTTGGCAATCTCCTTCATCACCTCGACTGCGGCCAGCACCGATTGTCCACCCTCCTGGGCATCCTTGGCGGCCTGGGAGGCGATTTTTTCGGTGGTTTGGGCGTTGTCGGTGTTTTGCTGAATGTTGGAGGCCATCTCTTCCATGGCCGCCGAGGTCTCTTCGATGGAAGCCGCCTGTTCCGAAGCTCCCTGGGAGAGATTCTGCGCGTTGGAAGAAGACTCCTGACTGCCGCTGGCCACGTTTTCCGCCGCGTTGATCACGTCTTCGACCACCTGACGCAACCGCTGCACCATGTCGTTGAGCGCCTGGGCCAGACGACCGGCTTCGTCCGAGCGGTTCACGTCACAATCGCACTCTCCATCCAGGTTGCCCATGGCCACCTGTTCGGCAAAGGCGATGCTGACCAGAATCGGACGGGTGATGGAACGGGTCACGAAAGCCGCCAGCAGCAGACCCAGCACAATGGCCGCTGCGGAGACGGACACCACCACGTTGCGCACCTGATGGGCATTGGTGATCATTTGATTTTCAGACAGAACCCTCTCTTTGGCCAGATCGTTCATGTCGTGAAAATGTTTCTTCACCGCCGCCAGATGAACCTGGGTCTCTTCGGTGAAGATCTTTTCCGCGTGGGCCTTGCCCGCGAGATTGTCCCGGGCGCGCTCCTGCATCTTGGCCAAAGTCGCCCGCACCTTGCCCAAGGCCGGAATCACATTCTCCTGATAATGTTTGGCGGCAATGGCGACATCTCCGGCCAGCAACGCCTTTTTGATGGCTTCTCCTTCCTGGTGCAACTTGCGATGGTCAGGTTCGATCTCATCGAGCATGCGGGCCAGGGTGGTATCCGAGGCGCGCATCTTCTTGCCATCCTCGCCGTACATGAACTTGCCCAGTCCGCACTTGGTGGGATCCAACTGCACGGTCAAATCCTTCTGCGCCTGCAAAATCGCATCCTGCACCTTGCCCGACCACACCAGATGATCCACCTCCCGCTGGGTGAGAAACTCCGGCAGACGGGGATCGGCCCGTTGAAACACCTGACTGATCTTGTGCGCCGAAGCGTGCAGCAGTTTGTGAGGCTCTTCCAGGGTGACCAGCATTGGCTTCAGTTCCGGAATCAGCACCTCCGCCTGATGGCGTCCGTCACCATAATACCACTTGCCGAAAGCGCACTGGGTATGATCCAACTGCACGCCCATCTCGGTGGCCTTGTCGTCGTTGATGAAGGCGCTGACCTTGTTGGCCCAGTTGAGGTGGTCCACTTCCCGCTGCAACAACTCGCCTCTGAGTTTGTTGCCCGCCACCACCTCCATGCCGTCGCTGACCATATTGGAAATGCCGTTCAAGGACCAGCCGGACACCACCATCAACAGCACCAGAACCAGACCGATGCCGGTCAGAATTTTCTTGCCAAGGCTCAAATTATTCCACATGACTGCTTCTCCCCCTCCTTTAAGGCACAAACGGCTCTTGAGAAGCCGTCGCAGATGAACACCTCGAATCGGGCCGTCTGTTTTCCAGCCGGATGATCGCCAATACCGGCATCATCACCAGTACTGGATGCAGGATGACGGATTCAAAGGTCACGCCATGGCCTGATGTCATACCGGAGTTCTGCCCTTTCTCGAACACATTTCACGCAAACAATGCAGCCGAAATTTCACGAAAATAGTGCAGCCAAATCAACGAAACGGCAAGGTTTGTCGCGCGCTACCGGATACTTGTTCAGTTATCTGATTTGATATCAAACAGATAGAACCGTTCGCCCCGGCCTGATACGGCATCCGGAATCACTCTTTTTTGCCACCAATCCAGCGGACCACACGACCACGCAAGGGACCGGACAGATGCAATACAAGGGGAATCAACCATTTGGCTTTCTTGGCATAATAAACCGGCGTGACGAACCGCTTGCCCATCGATCCGATCCATCGGGGCCACACGCGGATGCGCTGCGTCAGGGAGAACGCCGGAAACACGGTCGCATAACCGCTGCGACGCAAAGTCGCCCCGGCCACGAACTCGAAAAGTCGCTGATCGTCGTCCCCCATGGCGCGACGCCACTTCTCTTGATTGTCGGCCCGCACTGGCCCGCTCAACAGGTCGTGGGTGCCTCCGGTGGACAGAATGCGCGCGGTCGCGCTACCCTTCAGATCGATGGATCCTTCCGGGCTCGGCAGCCCCAGAAACCCGGCGATGGTTCGCAAGGTCTCTTCCGGTTGTTGCAGCAACGTTTCGTAACGGATCTCCAGATAGGCCCTCGGATTGGCCACCCCCCAGGCCCGTTTGTCCTCCACATGACAACGCCACAGCCAGGCCGCCTCTCCGACCGTAGCCGGACCCCACCAGGATTTCAACCACGACAAGGCCACGTCCCGCCCGTCGCGCACAATGTGGATCACCTTCATCTCCGGCAGATGACGCTGCCAGATCTCCAGAGGCAACGATTCGTAAAAAGAACTGTTATCAACCCATCCCTGTTGACCATGATAACGCGCATAACTGGCGAACACACCTCGAATCAATCCGCCAAATCCATCCGCTTCCGCCACCAGGGCTGCCGCCTGATCCTGGACCGCCAGCAACGTGACCGGATGCAGATCCGCGCGGGATTTCTCCGGATAATTGCGCGCCACCAGCAACTCCAGAAAGGCCAGAATGGTGGTCAGCAGACGCTCGCGGTTGGATGGTTTTCTCAAATCTCCCCACAAGAACAAGGATTCGGCGAAATAGGGAATGAAGTGAGTCTCCAAAGGCGCGGCCAACCCCAGACCCGATTCGATGAGGGAAGTCAGCAGCGTGGTGCCGGAACGATCGCAACCCACCACAAACACGGGAGGCGGCACCAAAGGCGGATTCGACCGGGACGGAAGGGAAAGAGACATCAACGCTCCTCAAGACAAGCAATCAGCAGACAAAGCCCACATTAACGGCATGGACTTCTCCAGTCAAAAGAAAAAAACAGGCTCCCGCCATTGAATCGGTGACGCGCCCGACGCGATCCGCTAAGATTTTCATGACAAATCCTGGTGACCAGCCACGCACCTTAATTGAGGAGGGACCAACCGATGAAGGGAATCATATTGGCCGGTGGATCGGGCACCCGTCTGTATCCTCTGACCCTGGGCACAAGCAAACAACTGCTCCCGGTCTACAACAAACCCTTGATCTACTACCCCCTCACCACCCTGATGCTGGCCGGCATCCGCGACATCCTGATCATCACCACTCCGGAAGATCAAGCCGCCTTTCAAAGACTGCTCAAGGATGGATCCCAATGGGGGATCAACCTCTCCTACGCGGTGCAACCCGAGCCGGGCGGCACGGTGCAGGCCATTCTGATCGGCGAAACCTTCATCGATCACGCTCCGGTCTCCCTGATTCTGGGAGACAACATTTTCTACGGCGAAGGGATTCCGAGCATTCTCAAGGACTCCTCCCGGCTGACCAGCGGGGGATTGATCCTGGCCTATTATGTCCAGCATCCGGAACGCTACGGCGTGGTCAGCTTCGACGCCGAGGAACGGGTGATCCATATCGAGGAAAAACCCGCCCAGCCCCGTTCCAACTGGGCCATGACCGGGCTGTTCTTCTACGCCGGGGATGTGGTGGAGGTGGCCAAGGAGGTGCGGCCCTCCCCACGTGGCGAGTTGGAAATCACCGATGTCAACAAGCACTACATGCGCCAGGGTGCCTTGAAATTGCGTCTGCTGGGTCGGGGCAACGCCTGGTTCGACACCGGCACGCATGAATCCTTGCTGGAAGCGGCCAACTATGTGGCGGCGGTGGAGAGGCGTCAGGGGTTGATGATCGCCTGTCCGGAAGAGATCGCCTACGCCCTCGGCTACATCGACAGCGATCATCTGGAACGGCTGACCGCCTCCTATCTCAAAAACAACTATGGAAACTATCTGCAACGTCTGCGCACCCCGGGCCGACGATAAGGGACAAGGGGAAGATTTCATGGCAACCTTCACGCCACGATGCGCCCTGGTGACCGGTGGAGCGGGATTCATCGGCAGTCATTTCGTGCGCCACACCCTGGCCACCCAACCGCAGACGCGTATCGTCACCCTGGACAAGCTCACCTATTCCGGCTCGCTGGAACGATTGAACAATTTGCCCAACGGGGAGCGTCACACCTTCGTGCGCGGCGATATCGGGGATGCGCCTCTGGTGGAGCGTCTGCTGCGCGACCACGCAGTAGATGCCATCATCCACTTCGCCGCCGAAACCCACGTGGATCGCTCCATCTCCGGTCCGGCCCCCTTCATTCAAACCAACATCGTCGGCACCTTCACCCTGCTGGAGGCGGCCCGGAACTATTGGCTGACCGAAAAAAAATACCAGCCGGATCACTGTCGTTATCATCAGGTCTCCACGGATGAGGTGTTCGGCTCGTTGAACGACGACGATCCCCCCTTCGTCGAAACCACCCCCTATCACCCCAACTCCCCGTATTCGGCCTCCAAGGCCGCCGCCGATCATCTGGCGTGGTCGTATCACCACACCTTCGGACTGCCGGTCACCTTCTCCCACTGCTCCAACAATTATGGCCCCAGCCAGCAACGGGAGGCCTTCATCCCCACAGTGATCCGCGCCGCCTTGGCGCAGCAACCCATCCCCTTGTATGGAGATGGGGGCAACCGGCGCGACTGGCTGTTTGTAGAGGATCACTGTCACGGCATCGATCGGGTGATCCAACAGGGTCGCCCCGGGGAACGTTACAACTTCGGCGGCGGGCGGGATCCCACCAATCTGGAGATCGTGCATCTGGTGTGCGCCATCCTCGACCGGTTGCGTCCCATCACAGGATCCCACGCCCGTTTGATCACCTTCGTCTCCGACCGTCCGGGACACGACTGGCGTTATGCCATCCACTTCGGCAAGGCGCAGGCGCAACTGGCGTGGCAACCGGCGGTCTCGTTGAGCGCCGGTCTGGAACAAACCGTCCAATGGCATCTGGAGAATCCGCCATCATGAATCCACCCGTTCCACCTGTTCGGGATCAATTTCTGGTTTTCGGCAAACCCATCTTGGAAGAAGAAGACATTCAGGAGGTGGTGGAGAGCCTGCGCAGCGGCTGGCTGGGCACCGGTCCCAAGACCACCCGCTTTGAAAACGACTTCAAGGCCTACAAGAACGCTCCCCACGCCATTGCGGTCAACTCCTGCACCGCCGCCTTGCATCTGAGTCTGCTGGTGGCCGGGCTGGGGCCGGGTGACGAGGTGATCACCACAGCCATGACCTTTTGCGCCACGGTCAACACCATCCTTTATGTCGGCGCCACGCCTGTGCTGGTGGACATCGATCCATGGACCTTCAACATGGATCCGGACCGGATCGAGGCCAAAATCACTCCCCGCACCAAGGCCATCGTGCCGGTTCATTATGGGGGATATCCCTGCGACATGGACCGGATCGAAGCCCTGGCCCAAAAACACGGCCTGATGATCATCGAGGATTGCGCCCACGCCATCGAGACCGAATATCATGGCCGCAAGGCCGGGACGTTCGGGGATTTCGGCTGTTTCAGTTTTTACGTCACCAAGAATCTGGTGACAGGGGAAGGGGGCATGGTGCTGGCCAAAAGCGCCGAACAGGCGGCGCGCATCAAGACCCTGGCGCTGCACGGCATGACCCACGACGCCTGGAAACGCTTCGGCACCGAAGGGTTCAAGCAGTATCAGGTGGTGGAGATCGGTTACAAATACAACATGATGGATATCCAGGCCGCCCTGGGCATCCATCAACTGCGCCGCATCGAACGCTCCTGGCAACGCCGCCGGGAGATCTGGAACACCTATCAGCAGGCGTTCGCCTCCTTGCCCTTGCAATTACCCATCGAGCCGCCCGCAGGCATCCGCCACGCCCATCATCTGTATACCATTCAATGGGACGAAGCCCGCATCGGCATGCCCAGAAGCCACTTCCTGGACGCCATGAAGGCTCACAACATCGGCATCAGCGTTCACTATCTGAGCATTCCGGAACATCCCCTCTATCAGGAGATGTTCGGCTGGCGGGTGGAGGATTATCCGGTCACGGAGCGGGTGAGCCGTCAGACCGTCAGTCTGCCGATGTCGGCGGGGTTGAGCGACCAGGATGTGGCGGATGTGATCGCGGCGGTCACCGGGATCATCGCGGGGGTGCCGGGCCGTTGATCACTTTGGCGACCACCGCCTGGGGACGACGGCTGGCCAGCACATAGGAGCGCCCCACATACTCTCCCAGAATGCCGATGAAACACATCTGCAAGCCGTTCATGATCAGCATGACCACCATCAGGGAGGCCCAACCCGCGTCATTCGGTTCGAAGGATTCCGGCGACAGCCATTTTTGCAGCACCACCCCGGTGGCGGAGACCACCCCGGTCACGAAGGCGAACAGTCCCAGAAAGGTGACCACCCGCAGCGGCTTGATGGAGAACGACACCAGCAGCTTCATCCACAGTTGCAACGATTTGAGCAGCGTGTAGTTGCTTCGGCCCTGGAAGCGGGCATGCACCTGGACCGGAACCTGCTCAAAACGGGTGGAAACCTGCACCAGCAGGGCATCGATGAACGGAAAGGCCCCATCGTAGAATCCGATATCGCGCGCCACCTCCCCCCGCATCAACCGATAGGAGGTGAACTGGAAATCCTTCGGTTTGTCCAGCAGCCATTCCAGGGTGCGGGCGTGCAGGGCGCGTCCCAGCCGTTTCCAGCCCGGATCGGTCTGGATTTCCAAGGAACCGAAGATCACCTCGGCGTCGCTGGTGCGCATGGCGGCGAGCAGACGGGGCAGATCCGCCGGATCGTGTTGCAGATCGTCGTCCATGGTGGCCACGAACAGGCCCCGGGCCAGTCTCAACCCGGTCATGATGGCGTTGTCCTGGCCGAAGTTGCGCCGATGATTCACCCCGATCACATGGGCATGACGGGCGCACAAAGCGGCGATCACCCGCCAGGAGCCATCCCTGGAGCCATCGTTGACCAGGATCACCTCGAAGGCGATCCGTTCCGGTTCCAACGCCTGGTGGATCCGCGCCAGCAACGGTTCCAGACAGGTTTCGCTGTGGTAGACGGGAATGACAATGGAAAGCTGGATCTCTGGGTCCATGCGCGGGGCCGGTTCGAAGAAAAGGGTGTCTTGGTGGGGTGGTCGAAGCGATCATGAAAGATCAGGTCTGAAAAGTCAACGCACGCGCCGGTGACGACACACGAAACCACCGACCCAAACGGGCAAACCACTCACCCAAACGGGCATCGACACCTCAATGACTTGATTTCCTTGAGGACAAGCCCTCACCAGCGCCCGGATTCCGGATCCCCGCCTCTTTGTGAAAGAAAGGGACGACAAGAGAGGATCTTATTGATTTTGTTGCCTACTTTTGCCCTTGACATTTCACCCGAAGCATATCATCTTGAATCATGAATCGCTTTCTTTCAAGCCGTCCGCCCATGACCCTTCTCCCCGACCATGAACCTCCTGGCCAGACCCGCTCCATGTTGACGAGATGGATTCCGGCCCGCATCGGCTTCCGCTCCTCCGGTTCGTCCGGGAGTGAAATCCTGCTGGCTCTGCTGCTGATCGGGCTGGCGCAATGGACCCTCACCACGCATGTCATCGGATTGGGGTTCGGGGGCCATTTCGGAGATCTGTTGCGTTGGGCCTGGTGGATTCCGCCGGGAATGGTCGTACTGTTTCGATTGATTCACGGCCAGCCGCACACGCCTCTCCCGGTGCCCGTGTCCACCCCCTCTTTGGCAGAACAAACCGCCGCCGCTCCGATCCGCCTCCAGCCGCTGCTCACGGCGGTAACCCTGGTAGCCCTGTTTGAAAGCGCGGCGGTCTATTTTCCCTCCAGCCGTTTTCATCTGTTCTGGATCGCCGCCATGCTGTTTCTCGGTCAGGCCTGGCTGAACACGGTGAGACACGAAGGCGTCGCGACGGCGGCGACCCGGCAGGCTTCCAGCCGCAGCGACACGCTGATCCATGGTCTATTGATCCTCGGAGCGGTGCTGATCACCCTGACCGCCCATCGCCCCGACCCGGACGATCAGTATTATTCCAATCTGGCGGTCATGACCCTGGAACACCCGGAACGCCCCCTGCTCTCCTGGAACGGCATGATCTGGGCGGAAAACCTCCCGACCTGGCTTCCCGTGGACCGGTTGCCCTCCATCGAACTGCTGGTGGCGATGATCGCCCATCTGCTGGATGTGGAACCCGTTGCCGTATCCCATCTGGGCATGGCGCCGCTGTTTGCCGCCTTCACCGTGCTGGCCCATGGCGCGCTGCTGCGGCTGCTGACGCCGACCTTCTGGCTGCAGGCGTTGATTGTGGAGCTGTTTTTGTTGCTGGCGCTGGGCGGGGAAATCCGGGCCAGTTTCGGGGTGTTTGCCTTTGTCCAGCTTCATTTTGGCAAAAGTGTGCTCTTTTCCACCCTGGCTCCGCTGGTGCTGCTCTTTGCATTGCGCTACATGCGCACCGGCTCCAGAAAGGATTGGCTGCTGCTGTTGGTCGGACAGATCGCCGCCCTGGGCTGCTCCTCTTCCGCCTTGTTCCTGGCCCCGGCCACCGCCGGAGTGGGACTGGCCGCCCTGTGGCGACCCGACCGGCTCTCCACGAGGCGACTCCTGACCGGTCTGGTCAGCACAGTCTATCCCCTGGGAATCGGCGTCGCCCTCATGGCCTCCATGTCCCAGACCATGCAAACCCTGACCTGGACCCCCTTGAGCGTCGAACAGAATCTTGCCAGGGTTCTCGGTTCGGGTCCGCATCTGTGGCTGTATCTGCTGACCCTGATCGGCGCCTGGACCCTCACCCCGGACCCGCGCGCGCGTCGCACGCTGCTGGGACTCTCCTGGGTTTTCATGGGGATTTTTCTCAATCCTTTTTTATACCCCCTGTTCGCCCAATACCTCACCGGGCCGTTGACCACCTGGAGGCTGCTGTTCGCCCTGCCCCTGCCCGCCATGGCCGCGATTCTGCTGCTCTCCCTGGCCGCTTTTCTGTCGAAACGGGATCTGCCCCTGCCCGCCACACCCATGCTGGCGACAGGCGCTCTGGGGGTGTTGCTGCTCTCTTTTCACGCCCCGTGGCGGGGATTCTGGAGTCAACCGTTCGCCCTGGCGTGCGCCATCCTGCTCCTGCTCTTTTTCGCCGGATTCACCTCCCGCTGGCGCTCCCTGCTCGCCGGGTTGATCCTGCTGGGCATGCTGACCTCCCTGACCCATCTGGCTCCCCCCAACCGTCGCACGCCCCTGGCCCCGCCCCGCACCCTGATGCACGCCCCGACGATCAAGGCACCACCGCAACTCTTCGCGCTGGCCGAAAAGATCGTCTCCCTGGCGCCAAAAGACCGCTCGGCCCTGCTCCCGGAAGAAGTCGGCGTCTGGGTGACCACCCTGCGCCATCATCCTCGGCTGGTCGCCCCGTCCAGAAGCTACCTGGAGCAGTCCGCCGCCCAATTGGAGCCCGACGCCCTGACCACACGCGGCGCCCTGCTGGATCACATCTCGGGAAAAACCCGACTGCCCGACGCGCCGCGACAGCTTCACGAGGCGGTGCGCGCCTATCGCATCGGTCTGGTGGCTGTCAAACCGGATCACCCGTGGCTGGAAGAGATGACCGCCACGATGGTTGGATTGAATTTCCAGACCCTCCAGCATGATGGCTATCGGATCTGGATCCCTGCCTCCTCCCGCTCTTCCGCCCCCGAGTGACCTCGACCCCCATGTCCATCCATGTCACCCCGATCCCCCAGACCGATGCCGAAGAGCCGGAATACGGACTCGTTCCGGCTGAAGGCGACCTGATCCACTCCTCGGCGCCAATGGTGCAACTGTTGCGTCACATGGCGCCCAGGGCGCGAGCGATCCGCCTGGAGGCCCGCGACGATCACGACCACCGACTCAGAGGTCTACTGCACTGTTTTATCCAGGATGGCCCGTGGGGACCGATTGCCAACTCCCTGCCCTTTTTCGGCACCCATGGCGGTCCGGTGGTGCCGGATCAGGATCCCGCCGTCAGAGCCGCGCTGGTGGAGGCGTTTCGTCAACGGGTGCGGCAGGAAGGCTGCGTCGCTTCCACCCTCATCACCTCCCCCATGGATCCGGACCCGCAACAGCTCCGCGCCATCTTGTCGCCGGATTATGTGGATGCCCGCATCGGACTGATCACGCCCCTGCCTGCCCAAACCGGAGTGGACGGAATACACCTGATGGCGCTGTTTCACTCCAAATCCCGCAACATGGTGCGCAAGGCGTTGCAGGGGGGATTCCGACTGGATCGAGAGGAGACCCCCGCGCACTGGGCCTTTCTGGAACACACCCACGGACAGAACATGGCGCGCTTGAACGCGGCGACCCATCCCGAGGCGTTTTTTCGTTATGTGAGCCAGCCGACCAGCGGTGCGGCCCTTGAAAAACGGTTGTATACGGCGTTTCTCGCAGACGAGCCGGTGGCCGGACTGTTGCTGTTTGTGCATCACAAAAGCGTGGAATACGCGGTGCCCGTCATCCAGGAGGCCCACCGCGCCTCCCAACCCCTCAGTTTCCTGATCTGGCATGCCATGATGGAAGCGGTGGAGTCGGGATTGCGCTGGTGGAACTGGGGAGGCACCTGGTTGAGTCAGGAGAGCCTGTACCGCTTCAAGAAACGCCTCGGCGGGGTGGACCATCCCTATTACTATTATGTCAACATCGGCGATCCGACCCTGTTGAAGGTCGAGCGTCACGCCTTGATGCGGGAATACCCCTTTTTCTACGCCTATCCGTTCGGACAGGTGGAAAACGACTGACTCCGGATCACCCGATCCGCCCGGCGAGCCGCTCCATCACCTGATCCACACAGGCTTCGATGGCAGCGCTTCCGGTGTCGAGGGTCAATTCGGGATATTCCGGGGGTTCGTAGGGGGAGGAGATGCCGGTGAACTCCGGAATCAATCCGGCCCGCGCTTTGCGATAAAGACCCTTCACATCGCGTTGTTCACAGATTTCCAGGGAGCAGTGACAATAAATCTCCATGAAATCCTCCGGGGCCACCAGACCGCGCACCCGCAGCCGGTCGGCGCGAAACGGCGAAATGAAACCGCACAGCACGATCAACCCGGCGTCGAGCATCAATTTGGCCACTTCGCCGATGCGGCGGATGTTTTCCACCCGGTCCTGGTTGGTAAAACCCAGATCTCCGCACAGACCATGACGCACATTGTCCCCATCCAGGGCATAGGTGCGCCGTCCGGCGGCATGTAGACGCTTTTCCACCCCGTGGATCATGGTGGACTTGCCGGATCCCGACAGCCCGGTGAACCAAAGAATGTTGCCACGATGCCCATTCAGTTGTTCGCGTTCGGCGCGGGTGACCTGAACCGCCTGCCAAACGGCGTTGGGGCTTGCTGTCTGTTGAGTCATGGATCGATTTGCCTTTCGATGGAGAAGAGCGGCGTGACGAGACACGGCGCGCCAGAAAACGAAGAGAGTGGATGGAAAACGGGTTCGTTGGTATCATGAATCCTGTCACGATGACAAGAGAGGATCTGTCAGCACGCAGCATGGAGAGCGATATGCCCCAGAAGAAAATTCACGATTCCGCATCCACCCGCGTCATGGCCTACCGGAAACGACGCCTGGAAGGGATGAAACGCGTTGAAATCTGGTTGACGGACGACGAACTCGTCCAACTCGACGCGGTGGCCGAAACCACCGGCATCAGCCGCGCCCGGGTGGTGGCGCAACTGCTGGCCGAGCGCGCACCGTCCGCTCCGGATGTGACGATCGCGCCTCAACCGGCTTCGGTCCCGGTGGCCATGTCGGCTCCTGCGGAGTTGATCTCCGCTCCGGCACCGCTGGCGGCTCCGTCGGCTCCGGCACCGCTGGCAGACCCGGCACCGCTGGCGGCTCCGTCGGCTCCGGCACCGCTGGCAGACCCGGCACCGCTGGCAGACCCGGCACCGCTGTCGGCTCCGTCGGCTCCGGCACCGCTGGCAGACCCGGCTCCCGCTCCCGCGACGGCTCCGGTTCCCGACCCCCTCCCGGTCGCCCCGCCGGTTCCGCCAGACCCCCGGCCAGAAACGCCTTCCCCCGCACCCGCCGCCCCTCCGCGCGCGCCGCTCCCTCCGGAACGCCATCGGGCCGAACGCAGCAAAGAGGTGTTTCTGGCCTCGTTGCGGAGTCTGGGTCAGAAACGATGACCCGGCAGATCGTGTGGGACCGTTGCCCAAAGGGGCGATGACCGCTATCCTGGCAGATCGTATCCAGATACATTCGCCATCACGCGCACTTTATTGAGTCCAACGGGAGCGTTTCCATCATGAAACATGCGACCAACGGCACCCCGGAACCGGATCGACACCCCACCGGAGTCGGAATCATCCGGGAGAGCGGGGCCATCCACGCCACCGATGCCGTTTTGCACGCGCTGACCCGGGCCTGGGGTTCCCCCGAGGCGTGGTGGAGCAAGATTTCGGCTGGATTCTCCTATCCGGCGGTCACCCGCTGCCCCCAGTGCGGTCTTGGACAACGCCTGGGCTGGCGGGAACAGATCATCGATCCTCCCACCGGCTCCGGGGAGTTGATCTTTTCGATTGAATTCATCGGCCACGCCCATCCCCTGGCCCCGACCATGCTCGGGGATCTGATCCTGGTGCGGGATATCACCGAAGAGCGCGCCCAGAACCACTCCGTCCGCCAGAAGATCAAGCAGTTCCACTCCATCTGCGACTACATGGAGGATGTCTATTACCGCATGGATCTCAACGGGGTTCTGCAATTCGTCAGTCCCTCGGTCCAGAAACTACTGAAACATCGTCCGGCGGAGATTCAAGGGCGGGCCATGTCCGACATCTGCGCCAATCCCGAGCATCTTCAGGAGATGTTGCAGATTCTCAAAACCACCAACCGGATCGAGGATTTCGATCTGGTGCTGCTGTGCCGTCGGGGCAAACAGGCTCCGGTGTCGATGAACGCCCATGTGGTCATCGACGAACAGGGCCAACCCATGGCCATTCAGGGCATTTTCCGCGATGTGATCGAACGCACCCGGCTGGACGCGGCCCTCGCCGACCGGACCCGTCGTTTCCAGGAGGACATGAGCCGTCTGGAGTATCAACAGGCGGCCATCGACGAACAGATCCTCATGAGCATCACCGATCCGGAAGGCACCATCACCCACGCCAATCAAAAACTGATCCAGGTGAGCCGCTACGCCAAGGAAGAGATCATCGGCAAGAATCACAAGATCTTCGATTCCGGTCATCATCCCAAATCCTTCTTCAAGGAGATGTGGCGCACCATTCAAAGCGGACGGGTGTGGCGCGGCGAAATCCGCAATCGCAAGAAGAACGGCGATCACTTCTGGCTGGATTGCGCCATCGTTCCCTTTCTCACGCCAGCCGGACGCCCCTTTCAATACATCACCGTGGCCTCGGACATCACCGAACGGGTTCTGACCGAAACCCGGCTGGAACAAAACATCGAATTTTTGCGCCGGGTGATGGACGCCATGGGCGACGGCGCTTATGTACTCGACAACAAAGGACAGGTGCTGCTGCTCAACCGGGAGGGCGAACACCTGTTGGGATGGCAGGAGTCGGAGATCCTGCACCGCAATCTCCACGAGATCATCCACTACAAACGACCCGACAACAGCCTGTTCCCGGTACGGGATTGTCCGGCCCATCAAAGCCTGCTGGGCCGCTCCTACCGGGTGGAGGAGGACCACTTCATCCGCAAGGATGGCACCTTGTTCCCGGTCTCCTACGTCACCACCCCGATGATGCACGAAACCGAAATCATCGGCTCCATGGCCATTTTCCGCAATGTCGCCGGTTCCCTGGAGGAACTCCATCAGATCAAGAAGTGTCGCGATGCCGCGTTGGAGTCCTCGCGTCTGAAATCCGCCTTTCTGGCCAACATGAGCCACGAAATCCGCACCCCCATGAACGCCATCGTGGGCATGAACGATCTGCTCATGGATACCCTGCTCAACGAAGAGCAACAGGAGTTCGCCGAGATCATTCGGGACTCTTCCCGCTCCCTGTTGGCCCTGATCAACGACATTCTGGATTTCTCCAAGATCGAGGCGGGCAAGATCGACATCGAACGGATCGATTTCTCCCTGCTCACCGTGGTGGAAGGGGCCGCCGAACTGCTCGCGCCCCAGGCCCACGAAAAGGGCATCTCCCTGATGACCCATGTCTCCTCGAAAATCCCCCACGCCCTGATCGGCGATCCGGGACGCTTGCGCCAGATGCTGCTCAACCTGCTGGGCAATGCCATCAAGTTCACCGAGGATGGCGAGGTGACCCTGCGGGTCAACCTGGAAGAAGAGTCCCGCAATCAGATCCTGGTCCATTTTTCGGTCTCCGATACCGGCATCGGCCTGGAACTCGGCGAAACCGAAGCCCGACGCCTGTTCGAACCTTTCACCCAGGCGGAACGGGGCACGGCGCGCAAATTCGGCGGCACGGGTCTGGGACTGGCCATCTCCAAGCGTCTGGCCGAACTGATGGGAGGAGAGATCGGTGCCCAGAGCCGCCTGGAAGGCGGAACGCTCTTTTGGTTCCGGATTCCATTCCAGCCCGCCCGCGAAACGGTCACCGACGACTCCGACTCTCCTTTGTTGCATCTGTTGCCCGGAGTGCGCATCCTCACCGTGATGGAACGCCTGACCGATCAGGAGATTCTCGGGGAGTGCTTCACCGCCTGCGACATGCTCCATCACGGCACCATCAACGGAGAACAAGGACTGCTCGCCTTCCGCGAGGCGGCGAAGCGGGGCGCTCCCTTCCAGATGGTGGTGATTTCCACCTCCCTGTCCGACATGGATTGTCAGATCATGGCGGATCTGCTCCATCGGGAGGCGGAAGAGGCGCCTTTGTCCCTGATCGCCCTCATGGACTGGGACGACAAGGAAGAGCGGACCCGTCTGCTCAAGTCGGGATTTGCCGGAGTGCTGGTCAAGCCGGTGCGTCGCGCCGAATGGATCCGCTGTCTGGTGGAACAGATCCATCCCGAAGCCGCGATTCCGACACCGGATTCCATCACCCCCTCGACCACCCGCGAAAGCCGTACCCCCGAACCCGACGCCTACGACGCCCTGGAATCGGGCAATCTGCTGCTGTTGGTGGAAGACAATCCGGTCAACCAGAAGGTGGCCCTGCTGCAATTGAAGAAGCTCGGTTATGCCGCCCATGCGGTCTCCAATGGCCAAGAGGCGGTGGAGGCGGTCACCCATCTGCCCTACGCCCTAATCCTGATGGATTGCCAAATGCCGGTCATGGACGGTTTCGAAGCCACCCACGCCATCCGCAAATCCGAACAATCGGCTTCGCGACACATTCCCATCATCGCCATGACCGCCCACGCCATGAAAGGCGATCGGGAACGCTGCCTGAACGCCGGCATGGACGACTACCTGAGCAAGCCGGTTTCACCGGAAATACTCCTGCAAAAGTTGCAATACTGGATCCCGAAAAGTATCGGAACGCCTCCGCCCGTGGAAATCATGCAGTTGCGACAACTTTTCGGAAATGATGACGAGATGATCCGTGAACTTCTGTATCATTTCCAGCCATCGGCCAAGGAACTCCTGGACAAGCTGGCCGAGATGATCCAAAAAGAGGATGGAGAACGGGTTCTGGAAGCGGCCTTGGAGCTCAAGGAAGCCTGTTCCAACATGGGGGTGTCGGCCATGGCCCAACTGGCCAGGGTCATGGAGCAGGCGTCGTCGCACAGGGAGTGGAACGAGGCCAAACGCACCCTCGAACGTCTGGAAACCGCCTTCCAGAATGTCGAAGCCTTTATTGAAACCTTCTGATTCACCACAAGGATGAACGATTTTGGGAGCCATGGAACTCACCGATGACGCGCGACGCCAGATCGAAGAGATGCTGCGTCATGCCGAGCGCCTCCTCGATGCCTCCTCGAACAGCGTGCTGCGTCAACACCTGCTGGCTGTCCGTCAGGCTGCGGATGCCCTGTTGTCCCATCTGGACACCGCCGAGACGATCCAGACGGGAATGACCGAAACCCTCTCCATTCCCTCCATGCCACCCGCGATCCTCCAGGGCCATCCCCACATTCTGCTGGTCGAGGACAATCCCTTCACCCAGAAACTCATGACCCGTCTGCTGACCCAGCAGGGATACCGGGTCACCCTGGCCCAGAATGGTCACGAGGCCCTGGAAGAGATGTCGCGCGCGGTCATGGATCTGGTGCTCATGGATCTGCGCATGCCTGTGATGGACGGATTCCAGGCCACCTCGGAAATTCGCGAGCGGGAAAACCGCCATACCGGTCGTCGTGTTCCCATCATCGCGGTGACCGCCCTGGTGGCCGAGGAGGAACAGCAGCGCGCGCTTGAGGTGGGGGTGGACGGTTACCATCCCAAACCGGTGCGCGCCGCGATCCTGTTCGCCGAAATGGAACGTCTGTTAAGCGCCCAGACCACCCCTGCGCACGCCACCACCACCACGGCGGATGTCGAGGATGTGGAGATGATCGTGGACATGGACCGGCTGCTCAAGACCGTGGACGGGGACATGGAGCTGCTCAAGGAGATCACGGAGCTGTATTTCACCGACGCGCCCCGCCAGATGTCCCGCATCGAAAACGCCCTGGCCCTCGGCAACGCCAACGAGGTGCGGGAGGCGGCCCACAGTCTGAAAGGAGCCACGGGCGCTTTTGGCCGGATCCGGGTCTACGATCTGGCCCTGGCCCTGGAGCAGGCCGGAAAAAAAGGCGAACTGCGACAAGCCGAAGACCTGTGGCTGCAGTTGACCAGCGCCTTGCGCATCATGAAAGAGACCATCCAAAAAGAGATCGTTCATTTGTCCGGAGAATCATCGTGACCCTGTTGCACCCCTTTTGCGCGTGGCGTCCCCGTTGCGGTCTGGAGCAGCGTGTGGCCGCTCCTCCCTACGATGTCCTCAACAGCGTCGAGGCCCGGCGGATGGCCGACGGCGTGCCCGAATCCTTTCTGCGGGTCTCCAAGGCGGAGATCGATCTGGATCCCGCCATTCCCACCCACGATCCACGGGTCTACGCCATGGCCAGGGAGCGTTTTCAGGCGTTGCGCGCCGAAGGCATTCTGGTGCAGGATCCGGCTCCCTGGTATTACATCTACCGTCTGGTGATGAACGGTCGGGAACAGACCGGCGTGGCCGGGGTCGCCTCCGTGGCCGCCTACCTGGACGAACGCATCAAAAAACACGAATTCACCCGGCCGGACAAGGAAAACGACCGCACCCGCCTCTCCGACACCCTGGACGCCCACTCCGGACCGGTCTTTCTGACCCACCGCCACGATCCGACCATCAAACGGCTCACCGAAGCCTGGATGGCCGCCCATCAGCCCGTGTACGACTTCGTGGCCAACGATCAGGTGCAACATTCGGTCTGGACCGTCGATGATCCGGCGGTGATCGATGGCCTGCGTTCCGCCTTCGACCGGCTGCCCGCCCTGTACATCGCCGATGGCCATCACCGGGCGGCGGCGGCTTCCCGGGTCCATCTGGCGCGCCGGACGACCGATCCGAATCCCGAAGCGCTGCATGGCTATTTTCTGGCGGTGACCTTTCCGGATACCCAGGTGCGCATCCTCGACTACAACCGGGTGGTCCGGGATCTCAACGGGCTGGACGCCACCCAACTGCTCGCCCGCATCGCCACGATCCCCCGCCTGACGGTGCTGCCTTCGGATCAACCGGTACGCCCCGCCAGCCGTCACGAGTTCGGAATGTACCTGAAGAATCAATGGTTTCGTCTCAAGGTGGCCCTGGAACCCGACCGGGAACGCGATCCGGTGCAACGGCTGGATGTGACCATCCTGCAAGATCGTCTGCTCCACCCGATCCTGGGGATCGCCGATCCCCGTCAGGATCACCGCATCGATTTTGTCGGCGGCATTCGGGGGCTGGAAGCCTTGACGCAACGGGTGGACTCCGGCGAAATGGCGGTGGCCTTCTCCCTGTTCCCCACCGCCCTGGACGAACTGATGGCCGTAGCCGACGCCGGCGAAGTCATGCCCCCCAAATCCACCTGGTTTGAACCCAAACTGCGGGACGGGCTGCTCGTTCAGACCTTCTGACCTCCAACCCATCCCCCCGACTCCGATCCCACCATCATCGGACAGCAGGTCTGTTATGTATTGACGCGGCCATGGCTCGACCAACCTTTTTCAGTCACGCCATGTTACCGAACCGAAGCGGGCCGGTCTTGATTGTCCGCGATCCCGAAGCGGTGATGGAAGCGTTTATCCGGGCGTTTTGATCAGCGTGAGGACGTTGGTCTGCGGTTTGCTTGCTTGACAGGAGAGGTCTCTCTTCCATTCACAGGATTCGACGGGGGGTATTGATGTCTGATCCGAGTTTTGATGCGTCGCACACCGTCTGCCGGATATGTCAGGGGACCACTCTTGAACCGCTGCTGGATTTCGGCTCCCAACCCATTGCCCATCGGTTGCTGAACAACCCGGATGACCCGGAGGAATGCTTCCGGTTGTCGGTTGATCTCTGCCCGGCGTGCGGACTGATCCAGAACAGGCGGCCCATTGATCCAGAGATCCTCTACCGTGATTATAATTATTGTTTAAGCTCCTGGAAGGCGCAGCCTCATATCCTCGATGAAATCGCCTTGATCCGTGAGCATGGTCGAGGGGGTTCGGTCTTTGAGGTCGGTTGCAACGATGGCCTGTTTCTGGCGCAACTCTCCCAGGCCGGTTTTGCTCCTGTGACCGGTGTGGAGCCGAACACGGTGGCCGGAGCCATGGCCAGGGAGAAGGGGTTTGCGATCTATTCCAGCATGTTGACCACCCAGGTCTGTCAGGAAGCGGTGCGCGAGTATGGAATGTTCCATGTGGTGGTCATTCGGCAGGTGCTGGAACATCTTCCCGACCTGCATCACGCCTTTGACCGCATGGAGTCGTTGCTGGCCGAAGACGGTTTATTGTTGATCGAGATTCCCGACTTCGACAGGGGTCTGGACCAGGGGGATTGTTCGGTTCTGTGGGAGGAGCATGTGAACTTCTTCACGGAACCGGTGATCCATCGTCTGCTGACGATGCGCGGATTCGAGCCTCTGGCCTGGAGACGATACGATTTTTCTGGAGGCGCCTTGACGGTGCTGGCACGTCGGGGAAGGAGTCTTCCCGTCTCCGACCTGCGGGCGGGGCCGTCCTTGGAAAGGGGGCTGGCCTTTGCGGAGCAGGTGCGACGCTACGGTCACGAACTGCGGATGACTTTAGAGCGTTGGAGAGGCGCCGGGGGGCGTGTGGTGCTGTATGGCACGGGCGGTCGGGCCTGCACGGTGGTCAATGGTTTGGAGTTGGGCGCGTTCATCGACATGAGCGTGGATGATCAGCGCGAACGTCAGAACAAATTCATGCCTGGCAGCCGTCTGCCCATTCGTGAGCCGCAAGCCATGACGGGTCTGGAAAAGGCGTTGCTGGTGCTTTTGGCGGTCAACTGTGAAAACGAGGCACAAGTCATGAGCAAAGTCACCGCATTGTGCGGGGAGGTTCAGTTCCTCTCCCTGTTTTCTCCCAACGACATTCAGGGAGACCTCGACCGTCTGGCGCGTCGCATGGACCAAAAGGGTTGATGGGGTGGGATCATGTCAAAAATAAAAGTATTCTATTGGTTTCAGCAGGTTGGCCGGATCGGCGAGATCGCGCATCGCATTCCGAAAGTACGCAATTTGTACCCTGAAGATCAGTATGATCTGATGCTGGTTCTGCCGGCGCGGGATTTTGCCGAAACCGCCAATCCGGCGGTGCTGGAGATGGTCTGCCGGGGGGTGAACACCTGTTTTGTCCCAGGGATTGAACAGGCCCAGGCGCTCTACAACCAAGCCAAGGCCGAGGATGCGCGGACGGTCTGGGTCAACCCGGATGCCGCCAGCACCATGCTGGAGTTTCTGGTGAAGTTTCAGGATCGACCCAAGAGCTATCACGCCAGCCTGAATGAAGAAGAGCTGGAAAAAGGACGGCGGCTGCGGGAGCGGATGGGGATTCCGTACAACGCCCCCATCGTCACCTTTCATGTGCGGGAGTCGGGCTACCTGCAAGGCATGGAGTATCATGACTACCGCAACGCCAACATCCAGAATTATTTCTACGCTCTGATTCATTTGATCAAGAAGGGATACTGGATCATCCGGCTTGGCGACAGTTCCATGCAGCGGCTCAAGGATCCTCCGGAACGGTTGATCGATGCCCCGTTTCATCAGGACTACGAACCCTTTTTTGAACCCTATTTCATCGCCAGCAGCCGATTTTATCTGGGCATGCCTTCAGGACCGAGCATGGTAGCCGAGGCGCTCCAGGTGCCCCAACTCATGACCAACTATCCCTACAGCGTCTTGAGCAGTGAAAATCCTGGAGATCTGTTTGTTTATAAAAAATATTTCTCTCAACAGCTAGGTCGGGCGCTGACCTATGAGGAGATCCTCTGCGGTCCCGCGCTCGATTTCAACCGCGCCTATCTCTTCGAGGATGCCGAAATCACTGTGATCGAAAACAGCCCGACGGAAATCCTGGCCGCCGTTTGGGAGATGGAAACCCGTCTGACGGGCCAATATCCCTTCATGGCCGAAGCGGAGGTGAACGAAAAATGGGCTCGGTCCATCCAGAAGAAATCCCATCTGCTCAGGCAGCATCTGATTACCAAGGACCACTATCCCCGCGCGCCATGCAATTCAAGCTTCATGCAGAAAGGGAAAATAAGCAATGAATTCATTCGACTGAATCCGGGATTCCTGGGACATCGATTCCCCGAAGTCGCCTGGGGATTCCACTCCCGCACCAAAGGACTGCCCAGCGGGATGGAGGCGTTTTACCGGGAACGGGTTCAGGGAGGCCTGTGATGCAAGGTGCATCCAATGCCGCGCAGGAGAGTGGAGGCGTCGGTCGCAGGGAGCCTTTGACCCGCCACGCAGCGGAACAGTATCTGGAATCCCGTCTGGGTTGGCCGATGGCCACACTGATGGCCTTTCCCCGATTTTTTTTGATCGAAACCATCAATCTGTGCAACGCCCGCTGCATCATGTGCGGTATCGATTTCGACGACAAGAAGAAGATCGTCATGTCGTCGGCGCTGTTTGACAAGATCACCGAAGAGCTGGCCCAACACGCCGGACAGGTGACCAAAGTCATGCTCTATCTGGACAATGAACCCCTGCTCGACCGTCGACTGCACGAACGGGTGCGGTTGTTGAAACAGGCCGGAATCGTCTGCGTCAACATCGCCACCAACGGTTCAATCCTCACCAAGAACCGCGTGACCGAGTTGATCGAAGCCGGTCTGGATGAGATCTATATCACTCTGGATTCCCTGCATAAGGCCACTTACGAATCGATTCGGATCGGACTGGAGTTTGAACGGACCTATCAGGGCATTCTCACGGTGATTGAACAGCGCAACCGGATGCAGTCCGCCCTGCGGATTCGCATCCAAATGATCCTGATGGCCGAGAATCATCAAGAGGCAGAGACGTTTCTCGGCCATTGGAAGGAGCGTCTGAAACCAGACGACGAAATCGTCTTGCAAAAGGCCCACAACTGGGGCAACACCGTGCCGGTCATGACCTTCGGTGACGAAGAGCAGGTCAACGACATCCCCTGCATCGCCCTTTGGGGCACCATGGTCATTCACGCCGATGGCCAAGTGGGGCTGTGTTGTGTGGATACGGGCCGGTCGCATCCCTTGGGTGACGCGAACCGGGAGCGGATCGAGGATCTCTGGCGCAGCCCCGTACTCGAAGAGATACGCGCGCTCCACCTTTCCTGTCAGCGGACACGGATTCCTTTGTGCAACCGCTGCACCCTGTGGCGGGATGACAAAAACTCTTTGCAGCGCCTCCAGTCCGCCCATGAACCTCTTTGACATGTCGCGCCCGCTCGATGATCCCGCCTCTGCTGGGCAAAGTGTGACCTCCCCGGTGTTCGACAACGCCCCGCTGGAGGCGCTGTGCCACTCTCTTGTCGAACGCCATCGCCCCAATCGTCGGGTTCTGCTGATCCAGGTTCCCCAGATCATTCTGAAATCCTTCAACCGGGAGGTGGCCCTGAACAAGGGGTATTACATTTTTCCGCCCACGGGGTTGCAGTGCCTAGCCGCTTCAGCCTGGGATCGGGATCTGGAGTTCAAAATTCTGGATATGAATTTTGAACTGCTCAAGCGGACCTGCGAGGAGGAGAACTTCGACCCGGAGTGCTGGCTGGATATCCTGACCACCACCCTGGACGCGTTCGATCCCTGGTTGGTCGGGGTTTCGTGCATGTTCGATCTGGGCATCGAATCCATGATGCGCATTTTGCACCATCTACAGCAGAGGGATCGCCAGATCGTCATCACGGGTGGAGTGATCGCCTCTTACGAATATCGACAACTGCTCCAGCAGCGGTTGTGTCATTTCGTGGTGCAGGGTGAAGGGGAGAACAAGTTCAATTTCCTGCTCGATTGTCTGACTGGCGAGGCCCATCACCCATCACCACTCTCCGGCATCCATTTTGTCCATGCCGATCAACTGCAAGAGAGTCAGGGCGCGACACGCCAAGTGGCCAATGGCTACACACTTCAGGCCACTTACGATCTGATTCCCATCGAGCGTTACTACCTGTATGGCTCGCTCAACCCTTTTTCCCGCATGGCCAACCAGGGAAATGCCCCGTTCGCGGCCATTCAACTCAATCGAGGCTGCCGGGCTGCGTGTACCTTTTGTTCGGTGCGGGATTTCATGGGAGCGGGCGTGCGGAGGCGGAGCGGAGAGGCGGTGCTGGAGGAGATGGCCTTTCTGATCGAACAGAAAGGAGTGCGTCATTTTGAATGGCTCGATGATGACCTGCTGTTCGATGTGGAGCGTTTCAAGGCACTCCTGCGCCAGGTCATCGAACGTCGATGGTCCATCACCTGGTCGGCCAACAATGGACTGATCGCCGGTTCCATCGATGCGGAATTATTGGAACTGATGCGCGCTTCAGGCTGCGTCGGCTTCAAGATCGGCGTGGAGAGCGGCAATGCCGCCATGCTGCGCAAGGTGCGCAAACCCGCAAGCCTGAAGGTGTTTCGCCGGGTGGCGATCCTCCTGGAACAGACACCGGAAATTTTTGTGGGGGGCAATTTTCTGCTCGGCGTGCCCGACGAGACCTTTGGACAGATGATGGACTCTTTCCGCCTGTGCCAGGAGTTGGCGTTTGACTGGGCGGCCATGACGGTCTGTCAAAAAATTCGCGGAGCCACCGCCTTTGAAGCGCTCGGCGACACGTTCGGGGAACAGATGTCCAGCGGCGGGGGGAAGGTCAGCAATTTCATTCCCAGTCGGGAATCCAGGGATGGTTCCATCCAGATCGAAGAGGATGTCTGGCGGAATCTTCAGGTGTTTCGACTGCCCGTGGATCAGGTGCCATCCGAGTCTCAGGTGCGAGAGATCTGGTTTACGTTCAATCTGGTCTGCAATTTCATCTTCAACCGGAATCTGCAACCGGAAGGACGTGTGGAGAAGTTCATCACCTGGGTAGAGATGGCGCGCATGGCCTATCCCGCCAATCCTTATATGTGTTTTTTTCTGGCGCTGGCCTACCGGATCGCAGACAGGGACGCACAGGCCGTCTCGCTGAGAGACAAGAGCCGTGAACTGCTGGATGCCCATTATTGGCAGGAGCGTTTCGACGCTTTCGGATTGACTGACCTGCTGGAACGCTTTCCCTCCGACGCCGATGCGACGCATTTGGCCCTGGCGGCTCTCAGGGATCGAACCGCCCACCATTTCCGGCACCGCTCCGCTTGAACGTGGACGAACAAAAAACAAGTTGATCCTGGTTGTCTTCAGAATTGCATGCGCCCGCATCGTGGGTTCGCAAGAAACCTCCGCCAATCCATGCGACCGATTGGCATGATAGTGACCGATTACCCCGCAGGAGAGTTCTTGATGTCTGACACGGTTTCTTGCCACATGCCCGCAGCCCAAACGAACCACGAAGGAAAAGCGCCTTTCCTGGACTACTACAGCCAATGGAACATCATTCCGGTCAAACAGAACATCATGGATCGGCCACTCCATTTCGCCAGACGCGACTATCTGTATCGCACCCTGGGCATGGTGCCGCACTGGTTGCAGGGCCGCAGCGTCATTGAGTTCGGTCCGGGTACGGCGGATAACGCGGTTTATACGGATCATCTGAAACCCGGCGAATACTGGCTGGTGGACAAGAATCCGGCCAGTATTCGAGAAATCAAGAAAAAACTGGATACGGGTCTGTTGAACAACGCAACCTGCCGCATTATCGATGCCAATTTCACCGAATTCACCACCGACCGGCAATTTGATCTAGTCATCTGCGAAGGGTGCATTCCCGGACAGATCCACCCGGCTCATGTGTTGAAAAAAATGGCCGCGTTCTGCAAACCCGGCGCCATGCTGATTACCACCACCGCCTCCGAGGTGAGTTGTCTGCCCGAACTGTGCCGCCAGATTTTCCTGCCAGCCATTCTGGATGCGGCCCACTCTTTTGACGAGCAGGTTGCCTTAGCCTCGGCGATCTTCAAGCCACACCTGGATTTTTTCAAACACTCCACCCGCTCGATCCAGGATTGGGTCAAGGATTCCATTCTGCATGACTGGTTCCTCATTCCCGGTGCGGCGTTACTCTCGATTCCTGACGCCATTACGGCGCTTCAGGAGAATTTCACCTTTCACGCCTCATCCCCCAGGTTCTTTCAGGATTGTCGCTGGTACAAATCGGTCCTGCCTGGGGATCCCTTCCATGAACGGGTCTTGAGCGCCCATCAAACATTCCTGCCAGCGCTCATGGAGTGCCGCCTGGATGATGCCCAAATCGCCCGGATGAGTACGGGAAACGCCAGCCATGCGGATTTCACCCTGCTCTGTCAACGACTGCGCGAGCTGCGCACGGAGATCATCGCCCGGCACTCCTATGACACGCTGGATGCGTTCATCGAACAATTGACCACCATTCGCAACGCGCTCCCTGAAGTCATGTCCATGACCAAAACCAGCATCGACGACTTCATCGTCGGCATCCGCAGGGTCGCCGACGGGAATCCTCTCCATCCCTTTGGCGCGTTTTGCGACTGGTGGGGCCGGGGCCAGCAGCATATCAGCCTGATCCGATCACCAAACGACCTCTGATAATATCCTGTTCCACTCCATCGCGGCCAATCCGGCGGATCACGATTGGCGTTCCTTTGCCGCCGCCTGACCGTCATCCGCTCCTAAAGAATCACGATTACCTTACTTTGCCGCTGCCTGACCGTCATCCGTTCCTAAAGAATTACGATTACCTTACTTTGCCGCTGCCTGACCGCCATCCAATCCGGACTTTCTTCTTGTTTTTGGCATATCGCATTGATACTGGTCACATAACGACCGAATCTCACTGCATGCGACTGACTACGGGTCAGGGAGTGACGGCAAGCAGGCGGAAGGCTTCCTCCTGGAACGGTGTGATTCGGGAGAGCATGTGGAACGGGACGTTGGCGGCGGATTCCCATTGGGCGCGC
>JADGBT010000001.1 GCA_015231375.1 Magnetococcales bacterium
TGCAACGCAAGGGCGTGCGGCTTTCGGTGCCAACTTTGTTCAAATCGGCTTTCAAAAATCAGGCCTTGAAAAGCAATTTCGGATTTGAAGCCGCAATGGATGATGATGTGAAATACAATGTCCGCATCACTGCGGGGGAAGAATACCAGTCTTTGCGTTTTTTTAGTGAAGAGATTCTGCATGAGTCGGTCAGTTATCTGGGACGCAGCAATCGTGGCATCAAGCTGCTTGGGGTTGAAAAAGAACGTGCGGACGTAGACCCTGAGCGTGGTTTGTGGGACCGGTTCCAAGAGGTCATCGATGTTCCCCCCGAATTGTCAGCCCAATTGAACACCCTGGCCAAATTTTGTATCTATGCTCCTCAGACCTCGTTTTTGCGGGGTGTGGAAATCGAATCCTTGCCTGTGAAACCTGTTGGATTGTTGGGCGGGGGATTGCCTCAGGCGGCTTTGACGGTTTTGAACCAAATTCATAAGATGAAAGATCGCGCTTCTCTTATGGATGATGTCCTTAGATTGATTTGGATGCCTGGATGGGCTAGTGCTTTTACTGTAAAACAATCTCTTGCGGATCAGGTCTCTTCTCAGGTCAAAACAGGAAATGAAACGTTGTATTTCAAAGATCGTTTCATGAAAGGCAAACGAGACACACTGTCCGCTTATGACAGCAGCGAAGGTACACTTTTTTTGTTGTTTCTGGCTGTAGTGCTGTTGCATGCGGAAGCCCCCAAGATCTTTGCCCTCGACAATGTGGACAATGCCTTGAATCCGTCGGCCACACGGGCATTTCTGGAAAAATTGATCGCCGTAACCTGCGAAAAGAGATTCCAGGCAAGCGGCATCGGACCGCAACAGGTTTTTCTCACCAGTCACAATCCCACCTCGTTGGATGCGTTTGACCTGTTCAATGAAGAACAACGCATTTTCGTGGTCAGTCGTGAGCCACGTACCGGTTTCACGAAAATCGAGCGGTTGCAGCCCCGTCCGGGTATGACGCCGGAAGAGTGGATCGAAATCGCGCGTGGCAAGAATCTGTCGGAAATGTGGATCAGTGGTTTGATCCCCAATGCCTTGGGATCGTCCCTGTGAACCCCAAACGTATTGGCATGGTCACCGAAGGCCCCACCGATCAGGTGGTGTTGAAGATCTTGCTGCCTGCGGCTTTGGGCGGACATGGGGCGCGTGATTTTGTCAATATCCAGCCAAATCCGGATAATACGAGCGCGGGAGGTGGTCAGGAGGGTGGGTGGCGACTGGTATACAAATGGTGTCTTGCCAATCCACCGGCACTGCGGCGGCAGAGGTTTTCGGAAGGAGGGCTGTTTGCCACCTCCTTGCCCCTTGATGGTTTTCTGGTCCATCTGGATGCGGATATTTGTGAAAAATTGCAAAAAATGACAAGAGTCCGGTCGGATGATTTTGATCTGGCCACGCCCGCAGGTCGTGGTCAATACATCGAGGCTGTCTTGACCGATTGGTTGTGGCCTGACGGCATGGATTCACAAGACCGTCCATGGACCTTCCTCGCGCCAGCAGTGGAGGCGGTGGAAAGTTGGCTGCTGGCCGGTTTGACTGAGGATATGGTACCCGAAGCCCGCAAGAATCCGGGTTTGGTTTTGCTGGAGTGGGATTGCAAGGAAAGGAGGCGTCCGGTTCCGGACAAGGCCAAAGGTATTTCAAAACATTCCGACCGCTATGAGGAATTTTCCAGGCGCGCGGCTGCCAACATGGACAGAATTCTCCACTATTGTCCTCATTTTGCGGCATTGACTCAAAAAATCGCGGCTTTTTGAATTTGGCCGAATCCCGATGCCCATGGGTCTCATCCCGGCCAGACAAAACCGGGAATCGATCCATTCAAACTCACTTACGACAGCTCATCCATCCCGATCCAGCGGCCTGAGGGCATGTTCCGGAAGGGATTCCGGGGGGAGTCTTCCCGTGTGCTGGTCAAATGGCGGGTGTGGGCGGATTTCTGTCGGGGGGTGAGGGCGCTTTTGACCCCGCGCCAGACCGTGAAGGAGTCGTCGCCGTCGAACTCTTCCGCCTCTCCCAGATGTTCTTTCAGCAAGGTGCCGTAATCCATGAAGCGGTTGCCCACCAGCCACAAGGTTCCCCCCGGAGCCAGCAGGGCGGCGGCGGAGGCGAGAAAGTTCAAGGTGGCGTCGTGATCGGTGCGCACCCCGCGATGAAACGGGGGATTGGTGACGATGGCGTCGAAGCGTTGTTTGCCCAGCAGTGGACCGATGCCGTCTTCGGTGATCACCTCGCAGCGGTCGCTCAACCCGTTGATCTCCACGGTGCGTCGGGCGCAGGCGGTGGCGGTGATCAGATCGTCGCTCAAGGTGACGCGGGTTTCCGGGAAACGTTGGGCCAGGGTGGTCCCCAGCACGCCGGAACCGCACCCCCAATCCAGAACGCGGGCGCCGGGGGCTTCGCGGAGGGCGTCGAGCAACAACAGCGTGGCCGCGTCGATGGCGCGCCAGGAGAAGATTCCCGGCTTGACCGCGAGGCGCAGACCGTCATGCTTGATATAGGCAAAACCGTCGGCTTCGGGGCGGAAGGGGGCGGATTGGCCTTTTTCCGGCAGGGATCGGCTCTCCGGGGTGAGGGTATGCAGCCGCAGATGACCTTTGCACAAGGCGGTTTCGGTGTCGGAAAAACGTTTGGCCAGGGAACGGATGCCCGATTCCCGTTCGCCGAACAGCCACAGCCGTCCTTCGGGGGCGAGGGCGGCCAGGGCGGTCTCGATGGCCAGTCGGGCCGCCTCCCGACCCTGGGGCAGCTCCATCAGCAGGTGTTCCGAAGGTTCCCCGGCGGTGGGACGGTCGTCGAGCTTGACGGTCAGACCCGGATGGTGGTGCCGGATGGCGTCGGCCAGTGAGGCCCGCGCCGCCACCACGGTGCCGCGAAATCCCGCCTCTCGCAGGGGGTCCAGGGGCGAGGGCGGCTCGGTGGACCAGTGGATCAGATGGACATGGCTCAACCGGGCGACCGGGCAGACTTCGGACAATCCCGAAAAGAAACGATGGATGGAGCGGGGATCGGGCAGCACGGTCGGGTTTCCAGTGTGTTTTGAGTGCGTTGAGTGTCGGGTATCGGGTGGTCGTATCAACCGGGAATCGGCATGGGACGTACCGGAATGCCGTGCAGCAACTCCTGGAAGATCTCTTTCACGGAGACGATGCCGGTGTGGCGCGTGGCGTTGGAACCGGTGAAGACCAGACCGTTTTCCATGTCGCCCTGCTGGGCGCGGTGCAAAGCCAGGGCGATGCAGAAGGTCTCCTTCTCCTCCCGGCAGCGGCAGGCTTCCAGACAGGTGGCGATGCAGTGGGTGGCCACTTCGCCGCCCCGCAGCAAGGTGTTGGTGAAACTGGTTTTCAGAGCGCGTCCCGGCAGTCCCGCCGGAGAGTCCACGATCACCACATCCCCTTCCTTGGCGTCGATGAAGGCCTGTTTGAAATGGTCGTGGGCGTCGCATTCATGGGTGCAGATGAAACGACTGGCCATCTGCACCCCTTTGGCCCCGAGGGCGAGGGCGTGATCGATGTCGTGGCGGTCCCACACCCCGCCGGCGGTGATGATGGGGATTTCGTCGGCATATTCGCTGCGCGACCATTCCGCCAGTTCCGGCACCACGGTATCGGTATCGTACTCTTTGGCGAAGAGTTGGCTGGCGGTCTTGACCCCCAGGTGTCCGCCGGCCCGGTTGGGGTCTTCGAACACCATGGCGTCGGGCAGGCGTTTGTAGAGCTTGTGCCAGCGTTTGGCCAGCAGTTTGGCGGCCCGCAGGGAGGAGATGATGGGAACCAGGGCGGTTTTGGGATTGGAGGTGGCGAATTCCGGCAGACGCAGGGGCAGTCCGGCCCCGGAGACGATCATTTGTGCGCCGTTTTCCACCGAGGTGCGCACCATGGCCTCGAAGTCGCGGATGGCCACCATGCAATTGACGCCGATGATGCCGTTTGGACTCAAGGCGCGGGCGGTTTCCAGCTCTTCGATCAGGGCCTTGACGTTGGCGCGGTAGTAGTCCTTGCCTTTTTCATAGTAGCGTGAGGCCAGGGAGAGGGCCACGGCGGCGATGATGCCGACGCCGCCTTCGTTGGCCACGGCGGCGGCCAAGCGATGGGCTGAAACCCGTACTCCCATGCCGCCTTGCAGAATGGGCACCGGAATGGTGTACTCGCCGATGCGCAGGGGCGGCAGGGGCGGCAGGGTCGAGGGGGCATCGATCTGGGTGGTCATGAAACGAGCTTCCTAAAGAACGGAGTTGTCTGGCGCCATCGACCCGCACAACAGAACCGGGATCATGCCCAGGTGGCCCAATCGGGCTTTTGCGCCGTGACCTGGAGCGGGCCTATGGTGAACGCCCGATCCTGTTCCACGTCGCTCGGGTGGAGGATCCCCAAACCGATCCGTTCCCCGGTGCCCGGCGTGACGCTGGTGAGCACTCCGGTCTCCTTGCCGCTGGGCAGGAGAATCGGGGTTCCTGGCGTCACGATTTCACCGGCGGACAGCATGAGGGAATAGACCCGTTTTTTCAAGGTGCCGCGATGATGGGTGCGTGCCGTGGTCTCTTGTCCCACGTAGCACCCTTTGGCAAAATCGACCCCGTTCATCTCCAGCAGACCGCTTTCCAGAGGCAGACTGACTTCGGGGATGAATTCGTTGCCGCCCCGGGGCAGGGCCAGACGGATGCGATACTCTTCCCAGGCGGCGAATCCGGCGGGTGGAATGCGTTTGACCAGCCGTTCCCACCAGGCGCTCACGGCGGAGGCCGGGACCAGCAGACGCCAGCCGAAACCGGCGTGACGCGGATCCCGCCACAGGCGGATGCCGGATTCCGGGGAGAGGGTTTCGCCCAGGGGGGCGTCGAGGATGGGGAATTCGGGAAAAATGCCCTGCAACACCTGGGAGGACTCCGGACCGGCGATGCCGAGCATGGCCAGGGTGGACTCCACCTCGATGCGGATTTTGGCCCGCAGGATGAATGGGCTCAAGCGTTGGGCCAGGGGGGTGGCGGATCCGGGTTCGGTGATCAGCAGCAGACGGTCGGCGTCGCGCAGCAGGGTGAAATCCCACAAAAAACGTCCCTGGGGCGTGAGATGGGCGGAATAGACGCTTTTTTGCGGGGTGACTTTCTTGACCTGATTGGTGATCAGTCCCCCCAGGAAGTCGTTCACGTTCTCGCCGGAGATGGCGACCGTTTCGTGATGGCTGAAGTCCACCAAAGCGACATCGGTCAACAGGGCGCGGCTTTCGGCGGTCGGATCGCCGAAATGGTGGGGAACCGGTTTGGAGCGGTCTGAACTCCATGGGATGCGCGTGCCGAAGTGGGATTCAAGCCGACTCATGGAAAACTCCTTGTGATTGGCGGACGGGGTTAGCACAATTGGGCCTGGCGCGGCCTTGGGCTTTTTCATTCCAATGTCGTTGCGCGTCGTCTCTTTAATTGGACATCAAACACGCCGAGGAGTTCGCATGAGCGCATTTCGCTCCGACTGGATCCAAAACCGTACCGGGAACGTTACCCAGATGCATTACGCCCGGCAAGGTCAAATCACGCCGGAAATGGAACACGTGGCCCGGGAGGAGGGGTTGGAGCCGGAACGGGTTCGCGCCGAGGTGGCCCGGGGCCGGATGGTGATTCCGGCCAACATTCGCCATCCGGAGGCCAAACCCGTGGCCATCGGGATTGAGTCTCGATGCAAGATCAATGCGAACATCGGCAATTCGCAGATCTCTTCGGGATTGGACGAGGAGGTGGAAAAACTGCGTCTGTCGTTGCGTTATGGCGCGGACACGGTGATGGATCTGTCCACGGGCAAGCGCATCCGGGAGATTCGCGAGGCGATTCTGCGGGCCTCGCCGGTGCCCATCGGCACCGTGCCCATCTACGAGGCGGTGGAGCGGGTGCCGGATGTGCGCGCCCTGACCCCGGAAATCATGTTGCAGGTGATCGAGGAGCAGGCCGCCCAGGGGGTGGACTACATGACGGTCCATTGCGGAGTCACCCTGGAGGTGCTGCCTCTGATCTCCACCCGCATCACCAAGATCGTCTCCCGTGGCGGCGCGCTGATGGCCCAGTGGATGCTCTATCATGAGCGGGAAAATCCTCTGTTCACCCATTTCGACGCCTTGCTGGAGATCTGCAAGCGCTACGATGTCACCTTGTCCTTGGGAGACGGTCTGCGTCCGGGCTGTCTGCACGACGCCTCCGACGCGGCCCAGTTCACCGAGTTGCGCATTCTCGGGGAGTTGACCCGACGCGCCTGGGAGCAGGATGTGCAGGTGATGATCGAAGGTCCGGGCCATGTGCCTTTGGACCAGATCGAGGCCAACATGGAAAAAGAGCGGGAACTGTGTCACGAGGCGCCATTTTACGTGTTGGGTCCGCTGGTCACGGATATCGCCGCCGGATATGATCATATCGCTTCGGCCATCGGTGGGGCGGTGGCGGCCTGGAAGGGGGCGTCGATGTTGTGTTACGTCACCCCCAAGGAGCATCTGGGACTGCCCAACGCCGAGGATGTGCGCAACGGCATCATCGCCTATAAGATCGCGGCCCATGCGGCGGATATCGCCCGTCACCGTCCCGGAGTCCGCGATCGGGACGACGCCATGAGCCGCGCCCGTTACGGCTTCGACTGGAACCGGCAGTTCGAGCTGGCGCTGGATCCGGACCGGGCCAGGGAGTATCACGACGAGACCCTGCCGGAAAACGCCCACAAGAGCGCGGAATTTTGTTCCATGTGCGGGCCGCGTTTTTGCGCTTACAAGCTTTCCCAGGAGGTGGCGGAGAAATCCCGGGATCTGGCCTCCCGCTTCACCCCGGATTTCTGTCCCCAGACCGGACCCGGCCACTCCTGATCCGTCTTTCATCGTTGAGAAAAAAGAGGAGGTCTGGGGGATTCCTCCCCCAGGCTTTTGATTTTTTTGCCCACTCCGATTCCCCTTTCCCGTCCGGATCTCTCTTGCGACGACGCCCGCGCCGTTCTGGAGCAGCTCGCCCGCGCCCCTTTTCGGGATGTCGAGGCGTTGCGGCGCTGGGAAGGGATGTGGGAATCCGTGTGGCAGCGGCGTGCTGTGGCGTTCGCCGATCATGGCGAGGCGTGGCGGCTGCTGGGGGAGCTGCTCGGTTGGCGGGCGGGCGATGTGCTGGTGGTGGACGCGTTGCTGGATCCGGTGTGGCGGGAGGCGGTGCGGGGGTGCTGGTGGCACGAGGCGGTGCGGGATGTGGAGCCGGAAAGCGGTCGGGCCGTGGGGGCGCCGTTTGGGCCGGTGGCCGGGGGCATGGTGCGGGGAGAGGTGATCCGGCACGCCTGCGGGTGGCCTGTGGATCTGCCGTCCGGGGAGGATGGGACGTGGGTGGCGGAAGAGATTTCCTCGGTGGTGCGGCCATGGCCGGGGGTGGGTCGGGGGGCGGTGCAACTGGTGGATCTGTCCGGATCCGGACTGCTGCCGGTGGGGACGGGGTGTGTGCTGCTGTCCACGGATGGGGAACTGGTGGCCGCTTTGGCCCACAGGCGACGCCATCTTCCGAGCGCTGCCGCCTGCGCCCTGGGATGCGCCCTGCTGACGACGCTTCCCGGTCGTCTGGAGCGGCGTCGGCAGTTGGCCGGGCGTTATCGCGCGTGGTTGCGGCTGGCCGGATGGGCGACCATGCCCCGGGATCCCCCCTCGGGTCGGGAGTGGGCGCTTTTTTGTCTGGCCATGCGGACCGAGGAGAGTCGCATCGCTTTGGCGGATTTCTTGCGGCGCGCCGACATCGGTTGTGGTGCGCCGGTGTGGTTTCATCCGGTCACGGATTCCCGGCATGATTTGTCGGGGCTGAAGCGGTTTCTGGGGCATGCTCTGGCTCTGCCCTTGTACGCCGCGCTGTCCGATGCCGAGTGCAAGCGGATCGTCAACCGGATCCATCGCTGGGTGGATCGTCAGCCGGTGCCTGGTTTTTCAGGGGGAAAGTTGATTATGAAATAGGCAGGTCGGATTGGACGATTGTATAAACAATCAGCAGTCTATGAACGCTTGTTGGTATTTTTTATTTCTTTGCTTTTTGATTGTAATCTTCTATGTATCATGACAGCCTGTTCTGAGTTCTTGTCATCCTGTCATCCATTCATGAAATTGTTTTTTGGCTCGGGTCGGGAATGGTGCGGATCCTGCTGGAGAGGGGGGAAGACCGATTCATACCGATGATATCAACTATTTATATGAGCCGATAAGGCACATCATGGACGATTGCGCTATGTTGAACCACCCCCCCGTCTCGCTCAGTGATCCCATGCACACCCCCACCGATCCCCACTGTGTCCATTATCAGGATCAGGTGTTGAGCAGTGCGTTTCAGCCCATCTACAGTCTGGCCCACCGGCGGGTGGTGGGTCACGAGGCGTTGTTGCGGGTGAAGGATGCCCAGGGTGGTCCGGTTCCGCCGTTGCACATCTTCAGCGAGGAGCACCACCCCCTGGAGTTGCTCACCGTGGATCGGTTGACCCGCAGTTTGCACATGCGCAACTTCGTCGCCCAGTCTCCCAAGCAGATGGGATGGCTGTTTCTCAACTTCAATCCCCAGGTGATCAGCACCGGCAATTCGGACCATTTCAATTTCACCCGGGAGCTGTTCCGGCTGTACGATCTGGCTCCGGACCGGGTGGTGGTGGAGATTCTGGAGCGTCGCATCAACGACGAACAAATGATCCTGGACGCGGTGGATTTTTATCGCGGGTTGGGATGCCTGATCGCCGTGGATGATTTCGGGGCGGGTCAATCCAATTTCGACCGGGTGTGGAATCTGGATGCGGATATCGTCAAACTGGATCGCTCCTTGGTGGTGCAGGCGGCCAGCAATCCCCGGGCGTTGCCTTTTTTGGCGAGCATCACCACCATGCTGCATCAGGCGGGCAAGCTGGTGTTGCTGGAAGGGATCGAAACCGAAGATCACGCCCGGATCGCCTTGAATGCGGATGTGGATTTTGTGCAGGGGTTCTATTTCGCCCGGCCTTCGCCGTTTCTGTCGGATACGGCGGCGGTTTCGGAAAAGATCGAAAAGGTCTCTTGCGCCTTGTTGCGTCAGGAGACCGAGGAGGGAGAGCGTCAAACCCGGGAGATCAGCGCTTTCGTGAACCGGTTCCGGGAGGTGTTGAGAAATTTCGATCGCAAGAGTCAGGGGTCTCAGAACTACAAGGCGTTCATGTTTGTGGACTATCTGCGCAATCCCGGCGTGTTGCGCTGGTTCGAGCTGGACGAAAACGGCATCCAGGTGGGACGCAACATCAACAAGGCCTCTCTGGAGACCACGCTGGATGACTTTTTTTCTCCGCTGGGCGATGCCAGGGGAGCGGACTGGTCGCGGCGGGATTACTTCCGGCGGGCGATGCGTTATTTCGGCAAGGTGCAGGTGACCGGTCCCTATTTCTCTCTACCCGATGCCCACACCTGTGTTACCCTGTCGATCGCGTTGCGACGCAATGACGGGGTGGTTCGGGTCTATTGCAGCGATCTGGTCTGGCATGGTCCGGCCCGCCCTGAACTGATCACCAATACTTGTGCCTCCGACGGATGAGGAGGCACCCGACTTTTCGTGCGCCATGACCTCACGCCGCTCCGACCCGATCGCCACCCCGGATCCCGCCGTTCACCTGGATCCGGTTGTCTGCCCGGATCCCGCCGTTCACCCGGATCCGGTTGTCTGTCCGGATCCCGCCGTTCACCCGGATCCGGTTGTCTGTCCGGATCCCGCCGTTCACCCGGATCCGGTTGTCTGTCCGGATCCCGCCGTTCACCCGGATCCCGCCGCCCGTCTGACTGAGTTGCGGGCGATCCTCGCCGAACACAATCACCGCTATCACGTTTTAGACCGCCCCATCATCACGGACGAGGCGTATGACGCCTTGTTCCGGGAACTCGAAGCCCTGGAACGAGACCATCCGGAGTGGATCACGCCGGACTCGCCCACCCAACGGGTGGGGGGCGCGCCTGTGGAAGGGTTTGCCAAGGTGGCGCATCGGGTGCCGATGTTGTCCATTGTCACGGATGCGGAGGTGGGGGAGTTTCATCGCCGGGTGAGCGAGGGGCTGAATGAAACCGTGATCGACTATGCCGCCGAACCCAAGATCGACGGGGTGGCGGTGAGCCTGTTGTACCGGGATGGGGTGTTGATGCGGGTGGCCACACGCGGAGATGGCCGGGAAGGAGAGGATGTGACCGCCCAGGCCCGCACCATCGGATCGTTGCCGTTGCGTCTGCGGGGCAGCGGACATCCCCGCAGTCTGGAGGTGCGCGGCGAGGTGTTCATGACCTTGGAGGCGTTTGCCGGGTTCAACGCCGCCGCCCTGGAGCGGGGAGAGAAGGTGTTCGCCAATCCCCGCAACGCCGCTGCCGGCAGCCTGCGCCAGTTGGATCCCCGCGTCACCGCCAAGCGTCCGTTGAAGCTCTATTGTCACGGGGTGGGCGAGGTGGTGGACGGGGGAGAGGATTGGCCCGCCTGTCACGATCAATGGATGGACCGTTTCCGGGGGTGGGGTCTGCCCACCTGTCCCGATGCCCGGGTGGTGCGGGGGGTGGAGGGGTGTCGGGAGTATTACCGTTATCTGGAGTCCAGGCGCGATCAACTGGCCTATGAGATCGACGGCATGGTCTTCAAGGTGAACGATCTGGCGTGGCGGGAGCGGCTCGGTTTTGTGGCCCGCGCCCCCCGTTGGGCGTCGGCGTGCAAGTTTCCCTCCCGTGAGGCGTTGACCGTGGTGGAGGCCATCGACGTGCAGGTGGGCCGTACCGGTGCCTTGACTCCGGTGGCGCGTCTGGAGCCGGTGGGGGTGGGGGGCGTGACCGTGACCAACGCCACGCTGCACAATTTCGAGGAGTTGGCCCGCAAGGATGTCCGGGTGGGGGATACGGTGCGGGTGCGTCGCGCCGGTGACGTGATTCCGGAGGTGGTGGAGGTGGTGTTGGAGCGCCGCCCGGAAGAGGCGGTACCGGTTCCCTGGCCCAGCCGTTGCCCGGTGTGCGGCGGGGAGGTGGCCAGACCCGCAGGAGAGGTGGTGGTGCGTTGTGTGGAGGGTTTTTCCTGTCCGGCCCAGTTGAAGGAGGTGGTGCGTCATTTCGCGTCGCGTCGCGCCATGAATATCGACGGACTGGGGGAGAAACTGGTGGAGCTGCTGCTGACCCAGGGGTTGATCGTCGATGTGGCGGATCTGTATCGTCTGCACACCCTGCGGGAGCGTCTCGCCTCTTTGGATCGCATGGGGGAGAAATCGGCGGACAATCTGCTGGCGGCCATCGAGGCGAGCCGGGAGCGGGATCTGTCGCGGTTTTTGTTCGCATTGGGGGTGCGGGAGGTGGGAGAGGCCACGGCGGCCAGTCTGGCCCGGCATTTCGGGGGGATCGAGGCGATCATGGCGGCCAGCGAAGCGGAGCTGCAAGGAGCCGCCGACGTGGGACCGGTGGCGGCGGGGCGGGTGTGGCATTTTTTCCGCGAGTCTGGCAACAAGGCGTTGGTGGCGCGTTTGCTGGCGGAACCGAATACCGCCTGGAGTCGCGCGCGGGTGGCGGAGCGCGCCTCGGGGCATGCGCTCTCCGGGGCCACGGTGGTGCTGACCGGCACCCTGTCCGCCTGGAGCCGCCAGGAGGCCAAGGCCCGCCTGGAGGGGTTGGGGGCCAAGGTTTCGGGGAGTCTGTCCAAACGCACCCGCTATCTGATCGCAGGCGAAGCCCCCGGTTCCAAGCTGGCCCAGGCGCGGGAGCTGGGGGTGGAGATCCTGGACGAAGCGGCGCTGCTCGCTTTGGTGCAGGGCCATCCACCCGCTTGAGCTGCGCCGGATTCGTGTTAAACTGATTTTTTGGCGGGCAGAATCCTCGTGTCTTTGACGGTGAGGAGGGATCCGGTCGATTTCGATCTTTGGAAAAACCGTCGCGATCCATTAAACTGGTGACGGTTTGTTGCATTAAACGACTTTCACCAGCCTGGGAACTCCAACCATGCGATCCCTGATAGCCCTGGCCCAGATCAATCCCCATGTGGGAGCCTTGGAAAAGAATCTGGACACCATGATCCGTCATGCGCGCCGCGCCGCCGAGGCCGGGGCGCGTCTGGTGGTGTTCCCGGAACTGGCCCTGACCGGTTATCCTCCAGAGGATCTGTTGCACAAGCCCGTGTTTCTCGACCGCTTGCGGGAGATGGAACGGCGCTGGCACCGGGCGTTGGGGGAGTTGGCCATCGACGCGGTGTACGGATCGATCCGGCAGGGCGCTCAGGGATGGATCAATGCCGGGGTTTATGTGACCGGGGGGCGGGAGGAGGGTTTCGCGGGCAAGCGCTGGTTGCCCAACTTCGGGGTTTTCGACGAGCAACGCTATTTCGAGCCGTATCGCACGGTGCGGGCTTTTTCTTTCGGCGGAATGCCGTTTGGCGTCACCATCTGCGAGGATCTGTGGCGTTCGGGGGATCCGGTGGCCAGTCTGGCCCGCACCGAGGCCTCTTTTCTGATCAACATCAACGCGTCGCCCTATCACATCCGCAAGCAGCGGGAACGCGAGCAGGTCGCCTGGCATCGGATCGTGGAAAGCGGTCTGCCGGTGGTGTATGTGAACATGGTGGGCGGACAGGATGAACTGGTCTTCGACGGCGGATCCTTTGCCATGAACCGTTCCGGGGAGGTGGCGGTGCGGGCGTCCGGTTTTCAGGAGGAGTTGACGCTGCTGGCCGTGTGCCGGGAGCCGGGGGGCATGGTGCGCTTCGAGCCGGGGGAGGTGGGCGGCGAGTTGGAGGAGGAGGCGGAGATCTATCGGGCCTTGACCTTGGGGCTTGGGGATTATGTGGCCAAGAACGGATTCCGCTCCGTGGTGCTGGGGCTGTCCGGGGGGATCGATTCGGCCCTGACCGCCGCCATTTGCGTCGATGCGTTGGGCGCCGAACGGGTCCACGCCTTGATGATGCCCTCCGATTATACCTCGCAGGCCAGTCTGGAGGATGCCGCCACGATTGCCCAACGGTTGGGAATCGGGTTGGAAACCGTGGCCATCGGACCGATGTTCGACGCCTTCCGGCGGCAGTTGGCGCCGGTGTTCGCCGGACTGGCGGAAGACACCACCGAAGAGAATCTCCAGTCGCGCATTCGCGGTACCTTGCTGATGGCCTTGGCCAACAAGAAGGGGGGCATGGTGGTGACCACGGGCAACAAAAGCGAGGTGAGCGTGGGATACGCCACCTTGTATGGCGACATGGCCGGGGGGTATTCGGTGCTCAAGGATCTGCTCAAGGAGCGGGTTTACGCCCTCACCCGGGCGCGCAACCGCTGGGCCGAGGCCAAGGGAGCGTTGTCTCCCATTCCGGAGCGGGTGCTGGAGCGGGCCCCTTCGGCGGAGTTGCGTCCGGATCAGAAAGACGAGGACTCCTTGCCGCCCTACCCGGTTTTGGACCGGATCTTGGAGCTGTACGTGGAGCGGGAGCAGGGACTGGAAGAGATCGTGGCTTGTGGCATCGATCCGGAGACGGCCATCCGGGTGATGCGTCTGGTGGATGGCAACGAATACAAACGGCGCCAGGCCGCCCCCGGCGTGCGGGTGACGCGTCGCGCTTTCGGCAAGGATCGGCGTTATCCCATCACCAACGGATTTCGGGTCTCATGAGGTGCTTTCGGTCAGGATCGGCGTTATCCCATCACCAACGGATTTCGGGTCTCATGAGGTGCTTTCGGTCAGGATCGGCGTTATCCCATCACCAACGGATTTCGGGTCTCATGAGGTTGCGTACTGTATCGGCTGCGTTGCTGTGCGGCGTGTGGCTGGTGGCCGGATGCGGGGGTGGACCCCAGCCCGGAACCGGAGAGGGGGAATCGTTTCCCATCGCCTTGAAAAAGGGGCGCGCCTATCTGGAACGGGGCGTGCCGGAGATGGCGTTGCCGGCGTTGCGACGGGCGCGGGAGTTGCGTCCAGATGACGCGGACGTGCTTTTGCTGCTGGGCATGGCGTATGATCGATCGGGTCGTCCGGTGCAGGCCCTGGAGGCTCTGGAGGCCGCCCGACGGATCCGACCCGGCGATGGCCGGATCCACAACAATCTCGGGGTGGCCCTGATGCGGCTCGACCGGCTGGACGAGGCCCGCGAGCGGTTTCAGGAGGCGTTGACCGATCTTCAGTTTCCTGCTCCCGAGGAGGTGCATTTCAATCTGGCGTTGCTGCACAAGCGCCAGGGGTCGCCCCGCGCCATGGAGAGCGCGCTGGAGCAGGGGTTGAGGGTCAAGCCCGGATATGTGCCGATCCTGTTGGAGTTGGCGGAGCATCACCGGGCCATGGGACGGCTGGATCTGGAACAAAAACGTCTGCTGCGGGCGCTGGAGGAGGCGCCGACGCATCTGGCGGCCCTGGAGCGGCTGGTCGGCTCTTTGGAGCAGGAGGGCCGGGCCATGGAGAGTGTGGAGTGGTTGCGCAAGATTCGCGCCCTGGATCCTTCGGGTCGGGCGGGACGGCGCGCGACGGAGAAACTGACGATTCTGGAACGAAATCCATGATGAAATCCCCAAGCAACGAACCGGATCAGGCGGAAGAGGAGTCCGGTCCCGATCCGTCCAGGGTGGTGCATCCCGCTTTGGAGCGGGTGGGCGCGCTGCTGCGTGAGGCCCGCGAGGATCAGGGATGGGATCTGGATGAGATGGCCAGGCGGACCCGGATCCGGGTGACCCACTTGCAGGCTTTGGAGGAGGGACGGATCGACACCCTGCGGGGACAGGTGTTCGTGGCCGGTTTTCTGCGTCTGTATGCCCGCAATCTGGGCTTTGAAGAGACGGAGATGATCGAGTCCTGCATCGCCGACCTGGATAACGGCAGACAGGTCTTGCAGTCGGACAACCTGATCGCCGCGCCCCCCACCTCCCGCCATCGTCCCGCGTTCGCCCTGGCGCTGGCCGGTCTGTTGGCTCTGGGCGGGGTGTATGTCTACTACGAGCGTCATATTCACGAGTCGCCCGAGCTTTCCGGTCCTCCGGCGCCTCCCAATGCCGCGCCGTTGCGGGTGGGAGAGGCTCTGCCGACCCGACCCGCTGGACGCGAGGATGGCGCGGATCTGCCCGCGCGCCCCAAAGAGGGCGCGCCACCGGCGCCTGTCGTGGTCAAGGCGTTGGGTCCGGAGGATCCCTCCTCGTGGCCCGCCACCGATTCGTCACCCGAGCGGCTGGCCATGATGGCGTCGGGCGCGGACCGCTCCAAACCCGGCGAGACGCGCTCCGAACCCAAACCGGTCACCAAACCCGAGTCCAAACCGGTCACCAAACCCGAGCCCAAACCCGAGGCCAAACCCGAGCCCAAACCCGAGCCCAAACCCGAGCCCAAACCCGAGGTCAAACCCGAGCCCAAACCCGAGCCCAAACCCGAGGTCAAACCCGAGGTCAAACCCGAGCCCAAACCGGCCTCCAAACCCGAGCCCAAACCCGAGGTCAAACCGGCCTCCAAACCCGAAGTCAAGTCTCCGACCGCTACCCAGGCCAAGCCGGAGGAGGCGATGGGCAGGCCGCCGTCGCGATCCGAGTCGTCCGCGCTCAAAGCCGCGCCCGAGCCGGAACCGGAGGAGCCGGTGACCGAGGATGCGGGGAGCGGGTCGTCGGGTTCCTGGCTGGATGCGGTGATGAGCCGTTTCGCCGCCCGTGACGAGTCGCCTCCTCCCGAGGTGGGCAGCATGCCGGTGGAGCCTTTGGCCGAGCCGGAGGCCGGGGAGGAAAAAGCGTCGTCCGCTGGGGGTGTTTCCGCCGGGATCGTTCCGGTCCGAGGTGCTGCCGGAAAGCCCAACGCGCCCCTCCCGGCGGAGGTGGAGCCACCCAAGCCTGTTCCGGCGGCCGCCACCCCGGCGACCCACAAGAAGAAACTGCCCAAGGGCATCAAGGAGCGTTATCCCGAGCCGGTGAACGGGGAGGCGGATCTGGCGCCTGAGTCTCCGAACGCGGTATCGTTGCAGGCCAAGGAGTTGGTCTGGGTGCAGATTTACGACAGCAATGGCGCGGTGGTGAAGGATATGGTCTTGCAGCCGGGTTATGTGTTCCGCGTACCCGAGGGCGGGGGGTATGCCGCGACTTTGGGCAATGCCGCGTCGGTGCGGGTGCGGGTGGGCAATCAGGAGGTTGTGGTGACAGGCAAGGCGGGCGAGATGGTCGAGGGCTTGCAACTGAATGCCGAGACGTTGCGCAAGCGGGCGGGCGGAAGATGAGCCGGGCGCCCGCTTTGACCGCGCCCCGGCGTGTGACCCGTCGGATTCAGGTGGGTCGGGTGGCTGTGGGCGGGGATGCGCCGATTGCGGTGCAGTCGATGACCAATACCGACACCCGGGATGTGGAGGCCACGCTGGCCCAGATCGTCGCTTTGGCGGAGGCGGGTGTGGATATCGCCCGGGTGTCGTGTCCCGACGAGGAGGCGGCTGGCGCCATGGGGCCGTTGTGTCGGCGTTCGCCGGTGCCGTTGATCGCCGACATTCATTTCGATCATCGTCTGGCCCTGATCGCCCTGGAAAACGGGGTGCATGGCTTGCGTTTGAATCCGGGCAACATCGGTTCGCGGGCGCGGGTGTCGGAGGTGGCGCGGGCCGCCGGGGAGCGTCGGGTACCGATTCGCATCGGGGTGAACGCCGGCTCCTTGGAGCGGGATCTGCTGGCGCGCTACGGGGAGCCGTGCGCCGAGGCCATGGTGGAGTCGGCGCTGCATCACATTCGCATTCTGGAGGATCTGGATTACCGCGAAATCAAGGTGAGCCTGAAGGCCAGCAACGCGGCCATGACGGTGGCCGCCTATCGGATGCTGGCCGCCCAGGTCGATTATCCGTTGCATCTGGGGATCACCGAGGCGGGAGGATTGATCCCCGGCACGGTCAAATCTGCGGTGGGATTGGGTCTGCTGTTGGCCGACGGCATCGGCGACACGTTGCGGGTGTCGTTGTCGGCGGATCCGGTCCATGAGGTGCGGGTCGGTTTCGAGATTCTGAAATCCCTGGGATTGCGCAATCGGGGGGTGACCATCATCGCCTGTCCCACCTGTTCCCGGCAGGAGTTTCCGGTGATCGAGCTGACCGCGCGTCTGGAAGAGCGTTTGGCCCACATCCGGGAAACGGTCACGGTATCGGTGATCGGTTGCGTGGTGAATGGTCCGGGGGAGGCCAAGGAGAGTCAGGTGGGCATCGTGGGAGGATCCGGGGAGAATCTGCTGTATCTGGCCGGCAAGCCGGTGGGCAAGGTGGCGGACGGGGCGGTATTGGATCGGATGGTGGCTGAGGTGGAGGCGTTGGTCGCGGGCATGCGGGAAGATCAATCGGTGTCGGATGGTTGGGAGGAGCGATGATTCAAACGGTGCGAGGCGTGCGGGACATCCCGCCGGAAGAGAGTGGACGGTGGATTTTTTTAGAGGAGTGCGCGCGCCGGATTTTTGCCCAGTACGGTTATCGGGAGTTGCGCACGCCGCTGTTCGAGCGGGTGGAGCTGTTTTCCCGCGCCGTGGGCGAGACCAGCGACATCGTGGAAAAGGAGATGTATGTCTTCGAGGATCGGGGCGGGGACGCCTTGTGTCTGCGTCCCGAGGGCACCGCTTCGGCGGTGCGCTCGTTCATCGAAAACAGCCGTCATCGCACCTTGCCCTGGCGGGTCTATTATCTGGGCGCGATGTTTCGTTACGAGCGGCCCCAGAAGGGGCGTTATCGGCAGTTTCACCAGATCGGCTGTGAGCTGTTCGGTCCCGAAGGACCGCTGGCCGACGCCGAGATGATGGCCCTGGTGCTGCGGCTGTTGCGGGAGATCGGCATTCAAGGAGCGGTCACCCTGGAGATCAATTCGTTGGGGTGTCCGGTCTGTCGGGGGCCGTATCGGGAGCGGTTGACCGCCCATCTTGAGTCCTTGCGGGAGCGGCTGTGCGGCAACTGTCAGCGTCGTCTGACGCGCAATCCGTTGCGGGTGCTGGACTGCAAGGAGGAGGATGCCGCCTTGTTGCAGGATTTGCCCCGGATGCGGGATCATCTGTGTGGCGGATGCGAGGCCCATTTTCAGGGACTGGTGGGCCACCTGGATCGACTGGGATTGCCTTACCGGTTCAATCCTTTGATGGTGCGTGGATTGGATTATTATCATCGTACCGCTTTCGAGGCGGTGGCCGAGGGGTTGGGAGCGCAGAACGCGGTGGCCGCTGGCGGGCGTTATGACGGTCTGGTGGCTGAGATGGGGGGAGTGTCCACCCCGGCGGTGGGGTTTGCCATGGGCATGGAGCGGTTGTTGATGCTGATGGATGAAGCCCGGGTGGCTGCGGCCAGAGCGGATGTCTATCTGGTGGCGGCGGGTGATGGCGTGGTGGAGGCGTATGGCTTGCGGCTCGCCGAAACCCTGCGGGAGGCCGGATTGTCGGTGGAGATGCATCTGAGCGGCGGCAGCATGAAGAGCCAGATGAAACACGCGGGGCGTTCCTTGGCTCCGGTGGCGGTGATCATCGGTCAGCAGGAGGCCCAGGAGCAGCGGGTGGCCATCAAGTGGATGGAGACCGGGGAGCAGCAGACGCTGCCCGTGGAGCGGTTGGTCGAAGCCGTGCGTGCCGGAGCCGGGCGTGCGGGTCAGTCGGTCAACGTGGAATCTTAAATCGAAAAAGGGGAACGATCGTGTCTCGGGTGGAACTGGAAGGTATTTTCGAGGAGGTGGACCAGCAACTGGAGGCGGAAAACGTCGCCAGAATGTGGTTGAAGAACCGATACTGGATCATCGGTGGACTGGTCTGTCTGTTTTTGGGTTTGTTTGCCTATGTGGGTTGGAGCGAATACCAGAAGAAACGGGATCTGGAGGTGGCGGATCGTTATCTGGGGGCCATGGAGGTCAGGATCGACGACGATGCGGCGGGTCGCAAGGCGTTGAACGCGGTGACGGCCGATTATGGTCAACACGGTTATGCCCTGATGGCCCGTTTCGCCGAGGCGCGCGCCTTGGCTGAAGAGGGCAAGCGGGATGAGGCGGTTCGGCTTTTGGAGGAGGTGTCGGCCACGGCGGGGGTTCCTTTGAAGGATCTGGCCACGCTTCAGGCGGCGTATGTGTTGGCCGACGATCCCAAGCGCGCGTTGCAGCGGCTGGAGGGGATGGCCCGCGAGTCGGCTTACAAGCCGCATGCTTTGGAGTTTGCCGGGATTTTGACCTCCGGGAGTGGGGATGACAAGGGGGCTTTGGCCCTTTACAAGGATGCGCTGTCCTTGAAACCCGAAGGCGGATTGCGCAAACGGTTGGAGCGGCGGATTCAGCGGATGGGGGGGTAGACCATGGGCATTCGGGGAGAAAATGGCAGAAAAGGGCGGGGTCTGGCGTCTGTGCTGGCGGTGGCCGTGATGATGGGTCTGCTCTCCGGATGCGCCACGCCTACCTGGACTCCTTCCTGGATAGGGGGGGGCAAGGGCGGTGAAAAGGAGAGTGCGCGGTTTGTATCTCCGGATCCCGGAAGCAAGACGGGATTGCGACAGGTCTGGAACCGGTCGTTGGCGGGTTCGCCGGACAAGCATTTTGTCCATCCGGGGCGGATGGCGTTGGGACGGGAGTCGATTTTTGTCGGAACGTTTCAGGGCAACGTGAGTCGGGTGGATCGCAAGAGCGGAGAGGTGATCTGGAAGGTTGCGCTGGGTGCGGCGGTCATGGGCGGGGTGGGCATGGACGAAACGCGGGTCTATGCCGGAACCGAGCAGGGGGCCATGGTGGCCTTGTCGGTGGATACGGGTGCCGAGTTGTGGCGTACCCGGTTGACCACGGCGGTGGATTCGGCGCCGTTGGTGGTGGATGGCAAGGTGTTGTTCCAGACGTTGGACAATCGCACCCATGCTTTGGACGCGCAAACCGGTCATCGGATCTGGACCCACAGCACGCCGTCCGAGGTGTTGGTGGTCATGGGATCCGCGACCCCGGCGGCGGCGGAGGGATTGGCTTTCATTGGTTACTCTTCCGGAGAGGTGTTCGCCTTGCAACTGGCGGATGGCAAGCGGGTCTGGTCGGATAATCTGCGTGTGCTCGGGGGCAGCAGCGAGTTGGATCTGATGCAGGATGTGGATGCTTCGGTGGTGGTGTCCGAGGCGCGTGGTCCGCAGCTCATGTCGCCGCGTTTGGTTTTTGTGGTGAATCATCAGGGACGGGTCATGGCCAGTTTGGCTTCCAACGGCAACCGGATCTGGGAGAAGCGTCTTTCGGCGGTGCGGCAGCCGTTGTGGTCTTCGGGGCGTCTGTTCGTGGTGGACATGGATGGCAATCTGGTGGCCATGAGCGCGGAAGATGGCACGGAGCTGTGGCGTGTGCGTTTGAGCGACGGGTTGTTGACTTCTCCGGTGTTGTACAAGGAACGTATTCTGGTGGCGGATGATCAGAAGCATCTGTTTGCCATCGAGCCTCTGAGCGGTCGGATTCTGGGTCGGGACAAGCTTCCCGGACCGGTTTTGTCGTTGCCCGTGGTGACGGAGGATGGGCTTTATCTGTGGACCAACGAGGGCGATCTGTTGCGTTATGAATAATCGCGGGCGTGGGCGGGGACGTGGACGGGGTTGGCGGGTTGGAGCGGAGTTGGCGCCGGGTGTGGGACCGGGACCGTTGTTGGCTTTGGTGGGACGGCCCAACGTGGGCAAGTCTTCGCTGTTCAACCGTTTGACCCGGACCCGTGACGCTTTGGTGGATGACACTCCGGGTTTGACGCGGGATCGCAAGTACGGGGTGGTGATGTGGAACGGGCGACCATTCCGGGTGGTGGACACGGGTGGATTCGAGTTTGACGCGCGTGAGCCGTTGTTGGCGCGGATGCGTGAGCAGGCGGAGTTGGCGGTCGAGGAGGCGGATCTGATTTTCTTTGTATTGGACGCCCGGACCGGTCCTATGGCGGATGATCTGGAGTTGGCGAAGCGGTTGCGGCGTTGCGGCAAGCCGGTGGTGTGTGTGGTCAACAAGTCCGAGGGGAATGAAGGGGCGGGGGGGCTTGCGGAGTTTCACCGGTTGGGGATGCAGCCTGTGGTGGCCATTTCGGCGACGCACGGATTGGGGGTGGATGATCTGTTGCGGGTGGCGCATTCCCGGTGTCCGTTGCCTGTTGTGGAGCCGGAGTTGGAACAGGAAGTCGAGGAGGAATCAGAAGTAGAAGCGGAAGCCGGAGCGGAAGCCAGAGCGGAAGCCGGAGCGGAAGCCGAATTGGTTGGTGGTGTGGTGGTCAAGAGTGATCCGGCGGACAAGTGGCGTGACGAGGTGGTGCGGGTTGCCATTGTCGGATGTCCGAACGCGGGCAAGAGCACGTTGGTCAACCGATTGTTGGGTGAGGAGCGGTTGGTGACTTCGGATCAGCCCGGCACGACGCGGGATTCGGTGGATGCGCCGTTGGTGGATGCCCAGGGGCATCGTTATGTTCTGGTGGACACGGCGGGTTTGCGGCGCAAGGCGCGGATTGCGTTGCGTATTGAGAAATATGCGGCCATTGCGGCATTGAACGCCATGGATCGGGCCAAGACGGCGGTATTGGTTTTGGATGCGGTGCGGGGTATCACCGAGCAGGATCAGCGGGTGGCCGGGCATGCTTTGGATGCCGGTTGTGGTTTGGTGTTTGCGGTCAACAAGTGGGATGCGGTTCCCCGGGGTCGGGAGGCGGAGAGTGCGTTCCGGCGGGAGTTGGGTTTGGCTTTTCCGCGTTTTTCTCATGCGCCGGTGGTTTTTCTTTCCGGTCGGACCGGGCACGGGGTGGATCGGTTGTTGCCGGTGGTACGGCGGGTGTGGGAGGCGGGTCAGCAGCGGGTTTCCACGGGGGTATTGAACCGTTGGTTGGCGGAGGTGGAGGAGGCCAATCCGCATCCCCGGCGCAGTGGTCGTCCGGTGCGTTTTCGTTTTGCGTCGCAGGTGCGGGTGGCACCGCCTTTGGTGGTTTTTTTCGTCAGTCGTCCTGAAGAGGTTGAAGAGAGTTATCGGCGCTATTTGGAGAACCAGTTGCGGGAGAAGTTCGGATTTCAGGGAGTGCCCTTGCGAATTGATTTCCGTGGCGGCAAGGAGAATCCTTACGCGGACAAGCAACCCTTCCGGTCCTGATTCTTCGTCAACCATTGAAAGAAAAGAAGGGGTCTGGGGAATTCATTCCCCAGGACTTTTCCCTTTTCCTTTTCTTTGTCTTTATCTTTATCTCTTTTGCCTTTCGCGCGCTTTTGCAAAAGCTTTTTTCGCGTTTTTTGCGAAAAAAGCGCAGCGCGCGTTCAAGCCGTATCCGCCCGCCCCTTGTCAGGGACTCCAAGGAGATCCCTGTCTGCATTCGTAATATTATTTTTCAATAACAGAGATAATGGCCAGTCAAGCAATGTGACGGTGGCCTTTTGTGACCGTGGGTGTTTTGAGTCTGGCGCGCTTGCGCTTTTTTTCGCAAAAGGCGCGAAAAAAAGCTTTTGTAAAAGCGCGCAAAGTCAAAAGAAACGTCAAAAGAAGAAAAGAAGAAAAGAAAAAAGGTCAGAACCCTGGGGAATGAATTCCCCAGACCCCTTCTTTTTTTTCAATAGTGATCGGCGTAAGCGGTCAGATCTGCTTTTTGCGTCGATAGAAATCCAACAGGCCGTGCAGGGTGACGAATCCCCGCAATACCCCCTGGTTGCTCACCACCGCCAGGGCATGCAACCGGTTTTCCATCATCAAATCCGCCGCCTGCCCGATGGAACTGGACAAAGTGACGGAAACCACCTTCTGGGTGGCGTTGATCTTGCCGATGGGCAGATTGCATAACGCCTTGTCACGGGCGTTCATCGCCTTGGTGCCGAAAAATGGTCCCATGATCTGCCGCAAATCGCTCTGGCTGACCACGCGAATCAATTTGCCTCCCCGCTCGATCCCCATATACCGGTAACCATCCTGACGCATGGCGTTGATGGCGACAATGACCCGCTCGTCCTCCTTCAGCGTGAAAGGATACTCGGTGATGACCGTGGCCACACTGCCCGCATCGTTGGGCGTGGGCAGGGAATCCTTGGCATACTGAATCGTTGGAATGGGACTGAAGATCTGTCCCTGGGCGATCGATGCCTTGCCCCCGGATTTTCCTCCAGGCCCAAGCCCTCCACGGGCTGGCGTCGCGCCAGCATCCATGGCACTGTCCACCACTTCACGCCCCGGGTCCGCACCCGGATCATAGGGATCCAGAAAAGCGATCTCCCCTTCATCATCATTACCACCACCACCCGCCAACCCCTTGGCGCCACCGGCCAACGCTCCACCTTTGCCAACGCCACCATCCTTGCCCTGGGCCCCACCCGCCTGGCCCTTTCCTCCCGCCGACTTTGCGGCGGAAGCCGCTTTGGCCGGAGGCGGTGGAGGGGGCGGCGGTGGAGGCGGGGGCGGTGGTGGAGGTGGTGGAGGCGGCGGTGGAGGCGGCGGCGGTTCCACAGCGGCGGGAGCCGGCTTGGCAGCTTCGCTCCCTCCTTTTCCCCGTTGGGTGTCTGCGGCGATTTCAGCGTCCGATCCGGGAATCTTGACCTTCAACAACGTTTCGGCAAATCCCCTGGACAACACCCAATAGGCGTCCTGCGGCGGGAAATCGGAAACCTGAATCTGCACCTTCACGGCCAGATAGGTGGTATTCTCCTTGAAGGTGGTGGGGAAGTCCCCATAGGTGACGTGGGTGGTGCTGACCAGAAACAGATGGCCCCCTTCACTGAGTTTTTTTTCCACCAGATCGTTGAGCGCGCCCACCACCTGGTTGGAGACTTCCTGAAAACCCTCCTGGATCTCTTCGTTGTACTCTCTGTTTTTGACCTGACTCTGAATGACCGAAGCCCCCATCATCATCATGAGGCCGGTCAGGGCAATGGAGGTGGCGATGTCAAAAATCAGGTGGATATCGCCCGAGTTCATGCCATCTTCGGTGACATAGGCAACGCTGCGATCCGATTCGAACAACAACTCCAGATCGTCGCGACCTCTGTTCAGCTCGATCTCCTGGAGCGAGCAGACCACGGGAGCAGCGGTCAGGGTGTTGAGATCGTTACCCAGTTTGGTGACATAGTTCAGGAAAAAGGGACGTGCCCTTTTTACGATATCTTGGGGTGTTTCCATCGCTTAACGCTCGCTCATATATCCACATGGGTGTGATCCAAGGATCTGGCGAGGGATTTAAAGCAAATTTCATACCATTACAAAAAATTGGCGCCGGGAAGCCAGCAGGGGATGAAGCCGAGGCGGGATGGGACGGAAATGGAAAGAATACAAGCACGACGGAAAGAGAAGGCAGAAACACCATTGCCTGCACCCATGGGGATTGCGAACAATGGTGTTTCTGCCGACTGTGTGTGAGGCGGCGGATGCGACCGGTCTACTTCAGGAAGCGTTCCAGTTCGACCTGGAGGGTTTCCGGGGTGAACGGTTTTTTGATGTGTCCATTGGCTCCGGCTTCCATGGCGGCTCCCACTTTGGTCTCTCCGCCTTCGGTGGTGACCATGACAATGGGGATGTTCTTGATGGCCGGAGGACCGCTGCGGACCGATTTGACGAAATTCAAGCCATCCATGATCGGCATGTTCCAGTCCGAGAGGATCAACTTGAAGTTGGTGTCGGTTTTGAGCAGGTCCATGCCTTGCTGGCCATCGCCCGCTTCCAGGATGTCCGTGATTTTGAAACCGGCCTGACGTAGGCCACGAGCCACAATTTTCCGCATGACGCTGGAGTCGTCAACGATCAATACGCGCATATTCCCTCTCTGCAATCCGTCGGGCTGGTTGAAACGATACACGGTTAAGTCAAAATTAGTACCTTGGCAGAAAAGCGCCGGAGGTTCAAGTTTTTTCTGGCCCAGGTAATATTACAGGCTGGCATGGACCATGAGCACGCCTTCATCCATCTGAAAGGTGAAGACTGTGGTCGGGTGATTGGTTTTCCACTGTGCAGTGTACTCCTGACCGACGATGGCCACCGGCGGAGAGAGATTGACACTGCCGATCTGGGCTTTGGTTTTCATGCCGCCGCACACCATGTTGGCCAGTTCCGCTGCTCCGTCGAGCAGATCTTCCATGGTCAGTTCATCGGGGGAAAGTCCCACGATGCGCGACACGATTTCCCGCAACAGGGCCTGACTGCATGACACGCCCACCATGCCATGCAATTGTCCGTCCAATCGCACCAGTCCCACCACTTCGTTGGTCAGGGTGAAGGAATCCGCACTCTCTTGACCAGCGAAGACCACTTCGGACATGGCCATGGAGGTCATCATTTCCGTGACCGCGAGGCGCAAGCCGGTCAAGAGTTTGTGCATCAGTTCGACAGTATCGGATCCGCTCATGGGACGCTCCGTGAAGGGTGGGGATGCTGGATTGACGACCGATGCGCTTAAAGACCGCCCATGCCCAAGGCTTCCATGATGCGGGCCGCCATCTCTTCTTGCGTGAAGGGTTTGGTCTGGTAGTGGATGGCACCGGCCTGGATGGCTTTGATGATGTAGTCTTTTTCGCCTTCGGTGGTGACCATCATCACCGGAATGTGCGCCCAGCGTGGATCGGCTTTGAGCAGTTTCAGCACTTCAAGACCATTCATGCCGGGCATGTTCCAGTCCAGAAGGATCAGGGCGACCTCTTCGCCGTGTTTTTCCAGGACTTTGATGCCCATGTCGCCGTTTTCCGCTTCGAGCACCTCGAAGCCGACCATGGCTCCGATGCCGCTGATGACGCGACGAATGGTTCTGGAGTCGTCAATGGTGAGTAGTTTCATGAGGTTTCACTTTTTCAAAACGTGTTTCCAGGTTGCGACTCACTTGCATGTCTTCAGGTTGGGCGGTACAGTGCGGCGCTGCCCATCATGACTTGTTGAAACCCGTTCGTGTACCCCCTGGGTGATTCCGACGCACCGATCGCCAGGAGTCCATCTTTTTGAAGACTGTCATGAATCTTGCCATAGATTTGACGCTTCAATTCATCCGAGAAATAGATCAACACATTGCGGCAGAGCACGAAGTCGAATATCCCATGTTCCTTGAAGGGACTCATGAGATTGAATTGCTGAAACTTCACCAGATTGCGCACCTCCGGCGCCACTTCGTAGACCATGCCGTTCTTTTTGAAATAGCGCTCCAGGAACTCCGGACGCATGCCACGGGAGATGGCCAGTTGGCTGTAGCGTCCCGAGGAGGCCAGCACGATGGCCGAAGGGGAGAGGTCCGTGGCCAGGATGGAAAATTTGCTGATCGGCGGAGGCGCGTCCACTTTGCTCAACTCTTCGTTGATCAGCATGGAGATCGAATAGGGCTCCTGACCCGTGGAGCAGGCCGCCGACCAGATGCGCACCTGGGGCGCGGTACGGGCTTTTTTGACCAGGGCCGGCACCACATGATCGGACAAAGCCGACGCGAAGGAGTCGTCGCGGAACCACAAGGTTTCGTTGGTGGTCATGGCGTCGATCACCTTGGTCCGCAACGGGCCGGTGTCGGCTTTCAGTTTGGCGTGCAACTGGAGAAAGTTCTCGCAGCCGTTCTGAACCAGCAGAACGGTCAGACGGTTTTCGATCAGATATTCCTTGCCGGGATTGATCTGAATGCCGCTGTGCTCGTTGATGAAATGACGAATGGCGTCGAATTCTTCTTGAGTGATGGCCATGGTCAGCGGGCCACTGAGGGGTTGCAGAGTTGAATGATCCTGGGACCGATGGCTTCCAGAGACAGGGATTCGTCGGAGAGACCTTTTTCTTCAACAGAACGGGGCATGCCGTACACCACGCAGGATTGCTTGTCTTGAGTGATACACCACGTTTTGCCTCCGCGCTTCAGTGCGTCCACACCGTTGGTTCCATCCCGTCCCATGCCGGTGAGGATAATGCTCAAAACGCTCCCCGTGAAGGAAGCGGCCACAGACATGAACAGCACATCGATCGCCGGACGACATTCGTTGACCTTGGGTCCGTCGTTGAGAATCAGTTTGAAGCTTCCTTCGCGATTTTGCAAGGTCATATGTCGTCCTCCCATGGCAATAGTGACACTTCCGGGTGTCAAAGGTTGCTCGTCCCTGGCCTCTTTGACCGTCAGTCCCGACGCGCGGCTCAACTGCGCGGCCAGGGAGGTGGTGAAAACGGGAGGCATGTGTTGCACGATCAGGGTGGGAATGGGTAACTTTTCCTTGAGAAGGGAAAAAATCGTGGTCAAGGCCGCCGGACCCCCGGTGGAAGAGCCGATCAGCAGCAGTTCCGGGTTGGTCGGACTCTTCAAGGCGATGGCGGCGCGAGGCGCGAAGGAGACCGCAGGAGCAGGGGGGGGCGGACTCTTTTCCACCGGACGGGGCAGCACCGGTGGTCGGAACGGGGACGGCGCCGACGTGGGAAAACGGGGAGCCGCTCCGGCTGTGGCAAACGCCGTTGCCTGGGGAGCCGTGGTCGGAGTCGTGGCCGATGCGGGCGTGGTCGGGGTCGTGGCGGGTGGCTGATCGTTGTCGGTGTTTTGCAGCAGCAGCGTCAGGATGGGTTCCAGACTGTGACGCAAGGCGGATTTGGCCCGCTCGACATTGTTTTCCAGGGGCTTGGTGATGAAGTCGATGGCCCCGGCGTTGAGGCATTCGACAATGATGTTGGCGTTGGAGCGGGAGGTGGAACTCACCATCACCACCGTCAGCCTGGGAAACCGCTTGCGCAATTCCTTGAGGGTGGTCAGACCGTCCATGACCGGCATCTCCACGTCCAGAAGCACCACATGGGGCTTTTCCGGGTCGTTGGAGGCGAATTGCGCGACGATTTTATCCAGGGCCAGCTTGCCGTTGGAGGAGGTGTTGGTGACGCGGATGCCGGGAATGCTCTCCGCGACCTTTTTCATGATCATGCGATAGGTGATGGTATCGTCCACCACCATGGCGTTGATGAATTCAGCCATGCATCGCTCCCATCGGTCCCGTCAGATCTATAGCGTCCATCGGTAAACCGCCTTGGCGCGGTTGCCGCGCCCCTGATATTCCAACGAATGGCACAAGGAGCGCACCAGCGCGATGCCCCGTCCACCATGGCCGATATTGCCATGCAGTTGGGAGTGAACCTGATCCAGTTCGAATCCGGATCCCGTGTCCTCCATGAGAATGTGAATTTCGCCACCTCTGGGTTCGGTGCCGATTTGGTCCGGTGGCCGGGGAGTGTGGGAGAGTTCCAGACGGATGGAGCCTTCATCCAGACGGGAGAGACGCTCCTCCCGCTGGGTGTAGTACTGGATGAATCCCTCGGGGGTTTTCTTGGTGCCGGTATCCAGTTTAAGCAGACCGTGGTCCAGGGCGTTGGAGAACAACTCCGCCAGAATGGTGTAAAGCCGCTCCCGGTGTCCGCTCGGCGCTTGAAGATTCATCACCGTATTGATGATCGTCGGCAGGGGATCCACGCTTTTCAGGGTGTGGGCACTGAAGGTGAACGCGGCTTCCCAGGGGGTCGGGGGAATGGCGGTGCGTTGACGTTTCTCCTCGATGCCCCGAGGCTCCTCTCCGGCCCGGTCGCAGACGATTTCCAACAGGCTGATGTCGTCGGTCTGCTGGGCCGTGCCCCGGAACTGCTCCAGATCGTCGAGAATGGCGTGAAACAGGGTCTCGGGCGCATGGGTGCCGTCGAAATGGCTCTCCAGACGTTCCGAGCCGTACATGCCGTCGTCGGGGGCCGTGGCTTCGGTCACGCCGTCGGAGTGCAGGAACACCCGGTAATCCGGACGGATTTCCAGGATCTCCACCTTGCGGTCCTCCCGGGTCATGGGGACCACCCCCAACGGCATGCGGGTCGAGGGGATGCGGTGTACCAGACGGCCCGAGCCATCCACGATCAGCACATCCGGCAGACCGCCGTTCCAGATCGCCAGGCTTTGCTGCCGATGGTCCACCTCGATCAGGCAGGCGGCGCAGAACATCCGTCGGGGCATGATCGACAACAACTTGATGTTCATCGCCTCGGCCATGTCGCCGATGGAAAAACCCTGGGCGGTCATGTCGTAGAAGATGTCTGCCACCGGCATGGCCGCCACCGCCGCCGACAATCCGTGTCCGGTGAAATCCCCCAGCATGATGTGCAGTCCGCCGGCCGGGTTGTAACTGGCCACCAGCAGATCGCCGTTGAACAGCGTCATCGGCGAGGTCCAGTGGTTCAGGCACGGGGCGTCCAGCAGGTTGCCGGCCCGCACGATGTGGGCAAAGATGTGTTTTCCCACTTCGAGTTCCTGATTGACCCGCTCCTGATGGAGTTCCAACTCCTCCTTTTGCACCCGCAGACGGGCGTGCAACTGGCGGATCCGTTCCATGGCACCGATCTTGGCTTGCAGAATGGTGCGGTTGAACGGCTTGGTCAGAAAATCATCCCCGCCGGAGTCGATGCATTGCACCAGCCCCTCTTCATCGGTCACCGCCGTCAGAAAGATGATCGGCGTGAAGTGGGACGCGTGCAGGGTCTTGATCTCCCGCGCCGCTTCGTAACCGTTCATGCCGGGCATGCGGATGTCCATCAGCACCAGATCCGGATGATGGAGCGCAAAACCCTCCACACCGTCGCGGCCATTGTTGGCCGTGATGACCTCGTGTCCTTCCTTGCCCAGCAACCGTTGCAGAATCGTCCGGTTGATCGGGTCGTCATCGACGATCAGGATCTTCATGCCGTCTTTCGCATTCGAACTTTCGCATTCAAAAAGGGGGCGGTCTTTTCGGTCAGGCGATCTTGAACAGGCGTTGGAAATTGGCGGTTTCCAGGATCTTGCGGATTTCCGGACGGGTGTTGATGATCTCGATGTCCGATTCGTTGGCGCCGGCCTCTTCCCGCAGCAGCAGCAGCATGCCCAGCGCCGACGAGTCGATGTATTCGGTGCCGGCCAGATCGATCACGAACCGTCTGCCCTGATTGTCCTCTCCGGAATCGCTTTGATAGGCGGCGCGGAACTGGGAGTGCATCTCGAAGTTGAAACGACCTTTGACTCCGATGACGGTCTCCTTGTCACTGCGGCTGACATGAATGGTTCCAGACATGGGGTTCTCCTGTGTTCAATAGGTGAGTAGAAAAAACATGATGGTCTTTGGCGTCGGGGACGCAACCCGAAACACGGGGTTTGCCGAACGCTCGTGTCAAAACAACTCGATGCCGCCTTCGTCCATGCTGGTCTGCTGCACAGCCTGACGGTCGGCGATGTTGAAGCGTTCCACCTGTTGGGCGAGCGCTTCCTGGATGGACTCGGCGTCGTGTTCGCCGAGATCGGATGGAAACAACGCCGACAGTTGTTCCAGCACCGCGAATTTTCGTTCCATGCTGTGGGTCAACTGGGTGATCATGTCCTCGAACTGCAAGGACATCACCGCGATGCCCACCCGCATGTTGATCTCTTCGGTGATCTCGGCCACCTTGCCGATGGTGTCGGAGGTGAACTGGTCGATGGCGTTGACCTCTTCCATCATGAAGTCCACCCGGCCTTTGGATTCGATGGCGAAACTCATATCCTTGGAGGCCATCACCTCGATGATCTCCTTGGTGGCCATGATGTTCTCCCGGGCCTGATCGATCACGTCGCTGATCTTGCCGCTGAAGGCGTGGGAGTTGCCCGCCAGTTTGCGCACCTCGTCGGCCACCACGGCAAAGGAGCGCCCCGCCTGACCGGCGCGGGCCGCCACGATCCGGGCGTTGAGGGAGAGCACATGGGTCTGTTCCGCGATGCCGTTGATGTCCTTGATGAGAATCACCACTTCGTTCATCTGACTGGCCAGCGCGTCCACCCGGTGCACCATCTCCATGCTCTGACGGCTCACCAGGATGATGTGATCCACAAAGGTGCGCAGGATCTTGTCGGTCTCGCTGACGAACTTGCGAATGCTGATCGCCGAGTCGTCCGCATCCTTGGAGACATCCATGGATTGGGTGAGCGAGGAGACCAGTTGATGCTGATCGTTGGACTTGTCCCGCAGACCGTTGAAACTGTCGGTCAACTTGACAATGGCGTCTTGCACCAGTGAGCGGATCTGGCTCATCTCCACGCGCACGCTGTCCACTTCGCGCGTGACCTCTTCGCGGATCTCCCGGATGAGCTGGTCGTTGCGGCCGGTCATCACAGTCAACTTGACGCCTGATTGTTCAGCCCCAGCACCGTGGCCACGTCGAGAATGATCAGGAGATTGCGTTCGAACTCCACCACCCCGTGGACGAAATCGGCGGCGATGCCGGTCAGGTTGGCCGGTGGCGGCAGGATGTTGTCATCCACGATGTCCCGCACATCCCCGAGCTGATCCACGGCCAGTCCCACCGGATCCTCCCAGGGACATTTGGTCATGGCCAGTTCGTGGTCGATTTTCAATACCTCGTCGCGCGTCTTCATGATGACGTTGTACTGTTTGCCCCGGCTTTCGCCGGAGTCGGGTTTCGACCAGCAGAGTCGGGATTTCAGATCGAACAGGGTGATGACCCGACCACGGATGTTCAGCATGCCCCGGATGTAGTCCGGAGAGCCGGGGACCGGGGTACACTCCATGGAGCGGTTGATCTCGCGGACCAGGAGAATATCGATCCCGAGATAGAGGTCGCCCAGGGTGAAAGTGCTGACGAGCATGGCAAGGGTTACTCCGGCGGTTCTGGTTTCACAGTGTCAATGCGTCAACGGGGGCGCAGGGTGGAGACCACCTTGAGCAGTCGGTTCTTGTCGATGGCGGGCACGCAACTGACGAACCCGGCACGGGTGCAACGGTCTTCCAGCTCCGAGGAGATGGAGGAGGTGGTGGCGATCATGGGAATTTCCGCATGAGGCGTGCCATTCAGTTCGTTGGCCAGCTCGAATCCGTCCATGACCGGCATGTTGAGGTCGGTCACCAACAGATCGTAGTCGCTGCGGTTGAGCATGCTGATGGCGGCCTGGCCATCTTCGGCCTGATCCACCTCGAAGCCCACCGAACTCAGATAGTTGCTGGTCAGTACCCGCAGGAACGGGGTGTCGTCCACCACCAGGGCGCGGAATCCCGAGCCTTCCACCTGCGGCGGCAGCCAGGGGGGACGGATGCCGGCCATCTCGAACACGGCGTTGACATCCGGGAACAGCACCACCCGGTCGTCGATCTGCGCCGAACCGAACAGGCCCGGAGCCTGAATGGCGCGACAATCCAGGTCGATGTTGGTTTCACGGGTGTCGAGGATGCGCGAGAAGATCAGGCCAGCCTGGATGTCCGGAATGTTGGGCACCACCATGCACAGGTTGAGATCCTCCTCTTCCTCGGAGTCGTTGCTGTTGCGCGACAGCCCCATGCCTTCGAGTCCCAGGACGTGATCCGGGTAGATGGCCCGGAAGGTCTTGCCGTCGTAGCGCACATAGGGCAGTCCGCCGATGGTGTCGAGGAGTTTGGGGGAGATTTTCTCCACGCGCCGCACCATGCTGTGGACGATACCCATGATGAGTCCGGTCCCGGTTTCCAGCAGGATGATGTTCTGTCTTTCCCGCAGCGCGGCCCGGCGTTCCTCGTCGAGGTCCATGCGGGTGGCCCGTTCCACGTTGCTGAAGTTGATCTGGGCCTGCTCCATGAGTCCGGCGTAGTCGATGATCAAGGAGACGCTGCCATCCCCCAGAATGGTGGTGGCCGAGAAACAGGGGTTGTCCTTGAAGAAGGCGGGCAGCGGCTTCACCACGATCTCTTCGCTGTCGAGGACTTCATCCACCACCATGCCGAACTCGTTGCCGCCTACGTTGAGGACCATCACATAGGCCACCAGGGTGTGGGGATCGCGGCGATCGGAGAGGGGGTCGGTGTGATGGATGCTGCTGCTGCTATTGTTGTTGAGAGATGCCTCCTTGGCCTTGCGCATGGCGCCCCGGCGGTCGGAAAGCCGTTCCCGACGGTCGGGTTCCTGGCTGTCGGCGGGCCAGACGCGCGGGATGTTCAGCACCTCGGTGAGATCCACCAACGGCAGCAGCATGTTGCGCAGACGCAGCACCGGGGCGTTGCCGACGATTTCGATCTGCTGGGCCCGGTCGGACTCGGCCACCCGCACGATTTCCACCAGTCCGATCTCCGGAATGGCGAACCGCTGGTTGCCCGCCGACACGATCATGGCCGGAATGATGGCCAGGGTCAGCGGGAGCTTGAGAATGATGGTGGTCCCCTTGCCCACCTTGGAGAGAATCTGAACCGTGCCGCCGAGTTTTTCGATATTGGTGCGCACCACGTCCATGCCCACGCCACGGCCCGAGACGTCGGAGATTTTCTTGGCCATGGAGAAGCCCGGCGCGAAGATGAGATCCAGTGCGTCCTCTTCGCTCATGGTGTCGGCCTGGCGTTCGGTGATCACGCCGCGTTCCAGCGCCTTGGCCTTGACCCGTTCCGCGTCGATGCCGCCACCGTCGTCGGCCAAGGAGATGTTCACCATGCCGTTTTCGTGATAGGCGGCCAGTTCCACCTGTCCGGCTTCGGGTTTGTTGTTGGCCAGACGGTCCTGGGGCATTTCGATGGCGTGGTCGGCCACGTTGCGGATCATGTGGGTCAGGGGATCGGAGAGATGCTCGATCACCGACTTGTCCAGATCCACGTCGCCGCCGCGCAGCTCCAGATCGATCTTTTTGCCCAGCTTGTGGGCCAGATCCCGCACGATGCGCGGAAACTTGTTGAACACCACCGAAACCGGCTGCATGCGGGCCTGCATGACCCGTTCCTGGATGCGGCTGGTGATGGAGTCCAGATTCTGCACCAAAGGTCCGAAGTGGGGGAATTTGGCCTGCACCTCCACGGCGGCGCGGGAGAGCTGATTTCTGGCCAGCACCAGTTCCCCGGCGTTGTTGATCAGCTCGTCGAGCAAGGAGACGCTGACCCGCAGGGTCTCTTCCACCGTGGGACTGGAACTTTTGGTGGTCGGGGCGCCGGAGCGAGGCGTGGCGCTGCGCTTGGGCGTGGCGGCGTATTTGGGTTTCTTGAGGCGGGGGGTATGGGGACTTTTGGTCCGTTGACCGGAGTCGTCCTCGTCGTCGTCTTCTTCGTCTTCCTCGATGGTCTTGGGCTTGCTGGAGACCACGATCGGGCCGGAGGGCTTGCGGGCCGCAGTCGCCGCCTGGGCGGTCTGGGCCGCGCCGGCGGGCAGGGCCTGCTTCTGGATGTGATCCGGCGCCACCTGAAGCAGCGACAGCAGCAGATCGTCTTCCAAGACCGTGGAGAGCAGGATCGCCAGGGAGGAGGTTTCCAGGCCTTCCAGTTCCTTGTTGGACTGGAAGGCCGGATCCGTGGCCACGATGGAGCCGACCGACTCCATCAGGGATTTGCTGTTGTTGAACAGGTCGATGCGCTCGTCCTTGCCCGACGGCAGATCCAGGGTGATGGAGAAGAAGCGGCGACCATGGGTGACCGCCTCGGCCACGGCCTCTGGATGTTTTTGCAGGTCGAAGGTCTTGAGCACCACCTTTTTGGGCTCGGTGCCCGTCGGGGCCGCGTCGGCGGACTCTTCGGGATCGGCCTCGGGGGTCGGTTCGGGTTCCGGGGCGGGTTTGGGAGCCGGGGCGGCCAACACTTTCGGCGCCGCTCCTCCACCCATGCCGCTGCCTTCCAGGATGGCCTGGATGGTGGCGATCTGTTCGCTGGCGTCCACGGCTTCGCTGGCCGACACGTCGTGGATCATGGTTTGCAGCTTGTCGAGCCCGGAGAGCAGGCTGTCCGTGACGGCTGGCGTCACCGACATGGACTTTTCTCGCACCTTGCCCAGCAGGTTCTCCATGGTGTGGCTTAGCTTGGTGATGCTGGAAAGCCCGAAGAAACCGGCGGAGCCTTTGATCGAGTGGACGCTGCGGAACAGCCGGTTGATGATTTCCGGGTCCGTGCCGTCGCCTCGCTCCTCCAGGGTCAGGAGATCCGGCTCGATGGTTTCCAAATGCTCGGTGGCTTCCTGCACGAACATGCCCAATAGTTCATCATCTTCCTCGGCCATGACGACAATTTCCCCTGAACGCGCGACGCTTGTTACGGGTTGTTACGGACCGCACCCATGGATGCGGACTTTTCCAGTGTATCGGGATTCCATCCGATAAATCAAGATGGACAAGGGGGCATTCCCCCACATGGACGTCTGGCCGCGTGAAAATGGATCGCGGCGAAAATTTCTATATCATTTTTGGAATGTTTCGGCTATGATTAACGCGCTTTGGATGCATTTTTCCCATTTACGCTATGTTACAAATGGGTCGCGGCCCTGGCGGAAGGGGGGATTCCCCTGGGCGCCACGTGTCGCGATGGGACGAAAGAGAGCGCGGTTATCGTTTTGGCCGGACTGCGCCAATGGGCGTTGTTCTCGTTTAAAATCATCTAGTAAAGACGGGCCATAGGGTCTGACAGGGAGAGTTGCACTATGAACAAATCGGTCGTTTCGGAACTGATGCATGAGCCAGCCGTGGACAACAACGATACCCATCTCTGGATGGCCGTCATGGATCGGGCGGTCCGTGATCTCGTGGCCCTGGAGCGGTATCGTCAGGATCCGGCCGTGATGGAGGATCCGGTTTTTCGTTACGATTATCGTACCTTGCGGAAATGGTTCCACTCTTCCTCCATGGAGCCCGGCTCTTTCAACTGGATTTGTTCTTTGGTCAACATCGATCCCAAATGGGCCTTGAACCGTTTGGAAGAGCGTTTGAAAGTCTGTCTTGGACCAGCAAGCAAGAAACAAGCCGGACAATCCTGTCTGGACCTTCAGGATTCTGACGATATCGATCTCGCCGCCATCGCCGCTGCCGCCTGATTTCCGAGGATTTGACGAGGCGTTTCCCCTTTCGGAATCCGACGCCGGCTTGAAAAGAAGAGATGACGTTTTCGACGCGCAGGATGGCAAGACGAAAAGACCGGGCCTTGGTGCCCGGTCTTTTCGTCTCGTGAATGGAAGACTGTGCCGGGTCCGTGTTTCCCTCCTCCCTTAACACAGCAGACCTTTTTGGAGAATTGACGATGATGACCACTGCGACGGTTCCGGACTCCTGGCGGCGGGGCATGGCGTTTCTCGGTGTCGAGCATGCCGTGATGGGGGGGGCCATGTCCTGGCTTTCCGAACGTCATCTGGTGGCGGCCATCTCGGATGCCGGGGGGTTCGGTGTGCTGGCCACGGGCAGTATGCCGGTGGAGTTGGCGCGGGAGGAGGTGCGCGGGGTTCGGGCTTTGACCGACAAGCCGTTCGGCATCAATCTGATCGTCATGAATCCGGCCTTGCCGGAGTTCGTGAACATGGTCATCGAAGAACGGGTAAGCCATTGTGTGCTGGCCGGTGGGCTTCCGGGTCGTGAGACCGTCGATGCGTTGCGTGGCGCCGGGGTCAAGGTGATCCTGTTCGCTCCTTCCTTGGCGTTGGCCAAGCGGTTGATCCAGCGGGGGGCCGACGCCCTGATCATCGAAGGCCACGAGGCGGGAGGCCATGTGGGACCGGTCTCCACGCTGGTTTTGGCCCAGGAGATCCTGCCGCACATCTCGGAGGTGCCGGTGTTTGTGGCCGGAGGCATCGCCGATGGGGCCACCACGGCGGCCATGGTCGCTCTGGGGGCGGCGGGGGTGCAGGTGGGTACCCGGTTCGTCTGCGCCACGGAGTGCGTGGCCCATGAAAAATTCAAGCAGCGTTTCATCCAGGCCCAGGCGCGGGACGCGGTGGTGACGGTGCAGTTCGATCCGGTGCTGCCGGTGATTCCGGTGCGCGCCTTGTTCAACAAGGGGACCGAGCAGTTCAACCGGTTGCAGTTGGCATTGGTCCAGGAGGTGAAGGAGGGCCGCAAGGCGCGCGCCGCAGCCCAACTGGAGCTGGAACACTTCTGGGCCGGCGCCTTGCGTCGCGCCGCCATCGACGGGGACGTGGAACACGGTTCGGTGATGGCCGGTCAGAGCGTGGGCATGGTGCGTGCCATCCAGCCGGCGGCGGAGATCGTGCGGGAGTTGGTGGAGCGGTTGTGAATTCAAGTCGGGTGCTTGCGTGATGTTTTTTCGGTAAAGACGCCAACATGGAAGAAGTGTGAATCATTATTCTTCTGTTTCCGATTCTTAAGAGTCTGACTGCGTGTGCCTGAAGGTTGGAGCCTGGTCGGAATGGTCGGCTCGGCAAAACCCGCGCTTCCGGTGCGGGCAGAAAATGCCCGGTGTGGAGCATCTTGCCTGGCGAAGAGGAGGAGGCGGGAAACAGGAGCGGCAGGGGAATTGGGTTGTCGATGTGGCATGATACTTGAATATAATGGAGTTGGATACTACGTTTTTTGGTGCCAACTCCATTGTCGAGAGCCTTGCCATGACCCTGTTGAAGATGTCCATGCCCCAAGTGGAGATGCGTCCGCCCGCCAGCGCGGAGCGTACAACGGTCACCAAGTCCGCCGAGGAGGCGAGTGCCCGCCATTTCGAGAAGGCATTGCAACGGGCCGGGGCCCGCAAGTCCGTTGCCGGAGCGGATGAGAGTCCACCCGAACCGGCGCGTTCTCGTTCCGAGGTGGACGAGTCGGAACAACGTGCCGCCACGGTTTGTGAATCCCGCGAGGCGCGTGCATCCGGCGAGGCCCGTGAGGCGCAAGACGCCCAGGAGTCGCGGGAAGCGCGGGATCCCCGTGGTGTCGCGGCCGAAACCGAAACCGCCGCGCAAGGTGCTACCTCGGAAGAGGAGTCCGTGGCCGCCGGGCTGGGCGAAGAGAAGCCGTTGCCAGAACAGGCCGGGCCTCCGGGAAAATCCCGTTCCAACCGGAAGAAAGGGGATGAAGTCTGGATGGCCATGCCTCATGGCGTGTTGATCGCTCCTGTGGCGGGTCAGATGTCGGCGCTGTCCGGCGTCACTCCGGAAGGCGGCGCGGCACCGGGTTCCGCCAATATCCCGTCACTGCCGGGTCAGGGGATGGCGCCCGGTCAACCCAATCCGACCGGACAGGCTCCCCTGCCTCCGGGTCAAGCTCCCGTTCACGAATTCGCTTTGCCTCCTTCCCCGGCTCAGCGGCTCGCCGAGACCATGGGCACCCGTGGCATGACCCGGCCCGAAGCCGCTTTGTCGCCATCCTTGAGCTCCGGCGACGACAAGAACGATTTCGCTTTTGCCATGCGTCTGGTTTCCGACGGCAGCCGCGCCACGGCGGGCAAGCCGGGACTCACCGCCCAGACCCCTCTTTCGACCAATTCTCCGACTTTTGCCGATGATCTGGCCGACGAAGTGGGACGGTTGCGGGTCATTTCCCGTCCGGGCGGCGCGGAACAGGTGCGCATTACCCTGCATCCGCGTGATCTGGGCGGACTGGACATGCGGCTGGTGGTGGACGAGGAGCGGCAGGTCCATTTGATGATCACGGCGGAGTCGGAAACGACGCGCGATCTGTTGAACCGTCAAATGCCCCAGTTGCGCGAGGCCCTGGCCCGCCAGAATCTGGAAATGGGGGAGGTGGTGGTCCATGTGGACGATGGTCGCGGCGGCGGCGATACGGCCCCGGAATGGGGATTCCAGGGGGGCAATCCGGCGGACGACGAACGACAGGAATCCCGGATCTGGTGGGGCGGACGGGGAAATGAGAGCGGGGAGGGGGTGTTGGATCCGTCGCATCCGCCGCCTGCCGCGAGCGGTGGCGCTTCGGGTTTGAGTCTTTTTGCCTGATCGACCGCGCAAGACGCGATTTTGGCGCGAAATGTGAATGAAACAGGTGCAGGGTCGATGACCGCTTCAGGCGGGAACCGACGCTGACATGGGTTCCGACGACAGATGGGAGTATGGACGATGAGCAGCACAAGTGGAGTATATGGCAGCATCCCTGTGGTGGACACCACCTCGACCAAGTACGCCCAGACCACTCAGGACGCCGATCAGTTGCGGGTTGATTTCTTGAAACTGCTGACCGCGCAATTGCAGTATCAAGATCCGATGAAGCCGGTGGAAAACACCGAATTCACCAGTCAGATGGCCCAGTTCACCGGTCTGAACGAACAGCAGAAGAGCAATCAACTGCTGGAACAACTGGTGAAATCCCAGAATGTCGGTCAGATGAATCAGGCGGTCTCCTACATCGGCAAGGTGGCGGTGGTGGAGGGCGACACCATGAGCATGGCCAGCGGCGAGGGGACCATTCGTTTTGACATGCCCCAGGCCGGAGCTGCGGCCATCGACTTGCTGGATGAGACCGGTCAGGTGGTCAAGAGCATCCCGGCGCAAGCGTTCGAGCGTGGCACTCAAAGCTACACGATTCGCGACACGGCCATCGCGAACGGCAGTTATCGGTTTTCCGTCACCCGACAGGATTCGGATGGGAACGCGGTCGCGGTTTCCACCCTGGAGTCCGGTGTGGTGAAGGCGGTGATCAACGATACCTCTGGCGTCATCCTGGAAATGAACGGGCGGCGAGTCAATCTGGCCGACGTGCGCCAGGTCGAACAGGGATAGCATTCCTAACCTTAATTACAAGAGACCTCGCGGGTCCATTGTCCACGGAGAGCTGTTATGTCCATCATGCAAGCGATGTATTCCGGATCAAGCGCCTTGATCAACTTCGGCGAGGCCATGACCGTGATCGGCAACAACCTGGCCAACGCCAATACCACGGCCTTCAAGGCGAGCACCTCCTCGTTCGAGGATGTGCTGGTCCAGTCTGTGGGGAGCACCGGATCCGGCGCCCAGAAGCAGGTCGGTACGGGTGTGGGTCTGGCCGACATCACCCAGAACATGTCCCAGGGCGCGTTTCTTTCCACTGCCAGCGTGACGGACCTCTCCATCGACGGCAAGGGGTTCTTCATGGTGAAGGATCCGGCCTTGAGCACGAAGCTGGATGTGTCGGGTCGTCCCATGGACACCTTCTATACCCGGGCCGGTTCCTTCCGCAAGGACATCAAGGGGGATCTGGTGAACTCCAGCGGTTTGGTGATCCAGGGATGGGAGTTGGACGTGGATGGCAACCAGAAGGCGGGTGGTCTGACGGGAATCAATATCTCCACAGCCAGCAATGCCGATCCCATGCCCACCAGCAAGGCGGTGGTCGGCGTCAATCTGGATTCCAATACTGTGGCCAAGAGTGATGATTTGATCTACAGCGCCACCGATCCGGCCACCTATGATTTTTCCACCTCGATCCGTGTTTACGATTCGCGCGGCAAGGGTCACAATGTGGAGATCCAGTTCCGCAAGCTCAACACCACGGACGACAATACCTGGGCGTGGCATGCGGTCACCGATGAGGCGGGTACCGGAGAGTTGAAGGCGGTCGATCTGACTGCCACCAATGTCAAGGATACTCCGGCCAATGCCACCTACACGGCGGGTCAATTGAAGTTCAACTCTATGGGCAAGCTCGAAAGCGAAGGTTCCACCCCGTTGCTGTTCAACTTCAGCGGCGCCGAACCCCAGGAGATCCTGTTTGACTTTGGGGATGCCATTGGTGCCAAGGCCGACTCCACCAATGACTTTTCCAAAAAGACCCTGGATGTGCTGTATGGCGCCGGCACCGTGGCCGAGGATACCGACAACACCGGTGGCGAGGGGAGTATTCAGGTTTCCAGCGGTTTCGCCACCTTGCGTTTGAGCCAGGATGGTTTCCCCTCCGGCTTCCTGGACAAGCTGGCGGTCAACCAGGATGGCATCCTCAGCGGATATTACACCAACGGACAGACCAAGCAGTTGTTCCAGGTCGCGCTGGTGGACTTCAACGACGAGTTGGCCCTGGAGCAGGCGGGTTCCAATCTTTACAAAGAGACCGTCAATTCAGGACTGCCGCGTGTGGGCACGGCCCAGTCTGGACGGTTGGGAAGCATTCTGTCCAACTCCCTGGAGCAGTCCAACGTGGACATGTCCGCCGAGTTCGTGCGCATGATCACCACGCAGCGCGGATTCCAGGCCAACTCCCGCATCGTTTCGGTCACGGACGGCATGCTGGAGGAGTTGATCTCCTTGAAGCGGTGATGATGGTTTTTTTGCCCCACGGGTAAAAAGGCTTTGTGCATGGCGCTGCGGTTTGTTAACTTGAAACCGATCCCAACAATCGGTACGAAATAAAGGAAGGGTCTCATGGCAGACGATGCGGAGCAGGAGTCGGGAGGCGGCAAAGGAGGATTGATGAAAATCATCTTCCCGGTGATCGCCTTGTTGTTGGGAGTGGGTGGTGGGTATGTTCTCGGGTCGTCCATGGGTGGCAAGCAGGCCGCCGAGTCCGAGAAACTGGAACCCACGCCAGAGCAGAAATCCAGAAAACCCGAAGAGATGGTCGGGGTGATGTTCAAGCTGGACCCGTTCGTGGTCAACCTGAACGAGCCCAAGGGCAACCGTTATCTCAAGACCACCATTCAGTTGGAAATGGATGACGGCGGCAAAAAAAGCGAATCCGCCGGCAAGGGCGAAGAAAAGAAAGAAGGCAAGGAGGGGGCCGCTTCTGTCAGCAAGTCGCCCCTGGAACAGGAACTGGAACGGCGCAAGCCCCAGTTGCAGGATGTGATCCTGGCGCTTCTGACCTCGAAATCCTCCCGGGAGTTGCAGGCCCTGGAAGGGAAGTTCCGGCTGCGTGAAGAGTTGTTGGCCAGGATCAATGCGCTCCTGGTGAATGGTTCCATCACCCGGGTCTACTTCACGGAATTCGTCATTCAATAATCGGGCGGTTGATTCTCGATCGGAAATACGATGACTCAGATTCTTTCTTCGGAAGAGATTGACGCCCTGATGGCAGGGCTGGACGAAGGCTCTCTCAGCCTCGACGGTGGCGAGGAGAGCGCCAAGTCCGAAAAGGAAGAAAAAAAGGTCACCTCCTTTTTCTTTGGGCAAAAGACGGCCATTCGGGTCGGCGCCTTGCCCGGATTGGACCTGATCAACGAACATCTGGCCTCGCAACTCTCCTTCAAGCTCACCCAGAAGGTGGGACGCGAGGTGCATGTGCAGCCCAAATCCACGACCAACCAGATTTTCGGTCGTTTTCTGCACGGTCTGGATCCGCCGATCTTCATCAACATCCTGCGGGTCGAGCCTTCGCAGTCCATGAGCCTGCTGGCCATCGACGGCGAGGTTGTGTACCATATTCTCGAAGGCTTTTTCGGGGGGTCCGGGGATTCGGAACGACCGTTCCGCAACTTTTCCCCCTTCGAGATGAAGGTCATCGACCGCATCATGGACGTGACCCGGGAGCAGATCGAACTCTCGTGGAAGAAACTCGACAACTCGTTCAAGCTGGTGCTGACCCGCTGGGAGAATCAGCCCCAGTTCGCGGCGGTGATGCCTCTGGACGAAACGGTGTTTCTCATCTCCTTTGCCGTGGAAGTGGGAGATTCCGAAGGGACGTTGACCATCTGTTATCCTTCGGTGATTCTGGAACTCTTCAAGCAACAGTTGAAGGTGGGTTTCCAGCAGAAGGATCTGGTGGAAGGCTCTTCGGCCTGGATCGAAACCCTGTTCCATCAACTGGGTCTGGTGCCGCTCGAACTCTCCCCGGTGGTCTCGCGGGAGCGCATGTCGGTGCGGGAGATGTTGAATCTGCAAGTGGGAGACGTGCTGCCTTTGACCCATGACCTCTCGGAAGAGATGGACGTGGAAGTGGAAGGACAGGCCAAATACAAAGGACTCGCCGGGATCGTGGATGGCAAGCGGGCGATCCGCATCACCCAGAAGCTCCCGCTCGACAAGTGACACGCACAAACGGTTAATGATGGGAAACGAGGATACTATGGACGATTCGGGTGCGTTGTTGGATCCCAATATTCTCAGGGAACTGGAAATGGGAGGAGACAAACCGAGCAGCAGCATGGGAGCCTTGGGCGCGGATGGCATGCCCAAGAACATGGAACTCCTCATGGATGTGCCCCTGGAGGTTTCGGTGCGCCTCGGACAGGTGAAGATGCAGATTCGTGACCTGTTGAAACTCAACAAGGGTGCCTTGATCGAGTTGGGCAAGGAGGCGGACGATCCGCTGGAAATCCACGTCAACAACCGTCTGCTGGCCTATGGCGAAGTGGTGATGATCAAGGACAAACTCGGCATCCGCATCACCGACATCGTTTCTTTGGCCGAACGGCTGGAGAATCTGCGCCGATGAGGCCGATGACGGGGCGTGTCTCCCGGCGAAGCGTGATCCTGGCCGGAGTCGGATGGCTGGCGGCGTGGGGTTCTGCGGTGTGGACCACGGCGGCGTGGGCCTCGACGGGTGTCGATTCGGTGGACTACACCGGGGATGCGGCGCGTGTGGCCGGATACCTGTTGCTGCTCATGGCCTTGGGAGCGGTCGCCGTGCGCGTGAGCCAGAAATATTCTCCCCGTTTGGGAGGAGGGGGTCCGATCCGCATCGAGGACGGACGCAATTTTTCGCCCGGGGTGGGGGTTCGTCTGGTGCGGGTGGGATCCCGCGCTTGGCTGCTCGGCGTCTCCCGGGATCGCGTCACGCTGCTGGCCGAAATGGCGCCCGAGGATCTTCCTCCCGTGAAGGATCCTTGATGGGTATGAAGCCACGCGTCATGACAAGGATCCTTGATGGCATGAAGCCACGCGCCACGATTCTGGTTGTGTTGTCGGTTCTGGCGGCCACCTGCTGGCTGGTCTGGCCCCAGTGGGTGGAGGCGGCCACCGTGGCCTTGCCCGGCGTGAAGCTCTCCACCGGGGATGCCGCCGGTCGCGCCGATCCGGAACAGGTGGGGGTCGGACTCCAGATTCTGGGGTTCATGACCCTGTTTTCCCTGGCCCCGGCCCTGTTGATCATGGTGACCTCCTTCACGCGGGTGATCGTGGTCATGTCGTTTGTCCGTCAGGCCATGGGCTTGCAGGGACAACCCCCCAATCAGGTTCTGATCTCCCTGGCTTTGTTCATCACCTTTTTTGTCATGGGGCCGGTGTTCGATCGGGTCAACCAGGACTCCATCCAACCCTATCTGGCCAAGTCCATCGGCGAGGAGCAGGCCCTGGAACGGGCGGTGGCTCCGATTCGCGCCTTCATGCTGCGTCAGACGCGGGCCAAGGATCTGGAACTGTTCATGCGTCTGGCCGGCATCAAACAGGTGCCCAGCCCGGCTGAAATCCCTTTGCGTCTGGTGGTTCCCGCCTTCATGATCTCGGAACTCAAAACCGCGTTCCAGATCGGTTTCATGATCTATCTGCCCTTCTTGATCATCGACATGGTGGTGGCCAGCGTGGTCATGTCCATGGGCATGATGATGCTCCCGCCCCTGGTGATCTCCATGCCGGTCAAGCTGATCCTCTTTGTCTTGGTGGATGGGTGGGCTTTGGTGGTCGGTTCTTTGGTGCAATCCTTCAAGTAAAGAGTTCCCGCAGCGCCGTGACCAGGATCTCTGGTGTCTGCTGCGATGAACGTGTAGAATGCCCTTTTGATTCAGATCCAACGTCCCCGAGGTCGGTGTGACGCGTGGTGCGTGTTTCGGGTGTCTACTCTTGCGTCGAATGCGATTGATCCATGGCGACCGTCGAACTCCCACATTCGGAAGAACAGACCCTCTTGGGCTTGAGGCAGGCCATCGATGCCATCGACGATCACATCCATGACCTGCTCATGGCGCGGGTCGAACGGGTGATGGAGGTGGGGCGGCTCAAGGGCAAGGGGAGCGCTTCGGATCTGTCGTTTTACCGCCCGGAGCGTGAAGCCTCGATCCATCGCCGTCTGGAGGCCCGTCACCAGGGCGCGCTGCCCAAGGCCGCCTTGCATCGGATCTACCGGGAGATCATCTCCGCCTCCTTGAGCCTGGAAAAACGGCTGTCGGTGGTCTATCTCGGTTCCGAGCACGCCTTCACCCATCTGGCGGCCCTCAAGCAGTTCGGTTCTTCGTGTCATCTCACCTCCGCCGCTTCCATCGACGCCTTGTTTCACGAGGTGGAAGTGAGTCGGGCCGATTTCGGCGTGGCCCCGGTGGAAAACTCCAACGACGGCATGATCACCCATACCCTGGATCGGTTCGTGGACTCGCCTTTGTCGATTCGCGGCGAAATCTATCTGGAAGTCTCCTACGCCTTGTTGTCCGGCGCGGGCGCCATCGACGCGGTGCGGGTGCTGGTGGGCACCCGGTTGGGATTGACCCGCTGCCGGGCCTGGATCGAACGCGTTTTGCCCGGTGTGGCGACCCGCATGGTCGAAAGCATGGCCGAGGCGGTCCGGGTGGCCCGGGAAGAGACCGGAGCCGCGTTCATCGCCCCCACCCCGCTGGCCGATCTGGAGGGCTTCGAGTTGTTGGCCGAGCATATCGAGGATCGGGCCGAAGAGACCCGTTTTCTGGTGATCGGTCGCGGCGATCCGAGCCGTTCGGGCCGGGACAAGACCAGTGTGATGTTCGCGTTGCGGGATCAGCCGGGTTTTTTGCATCAGGTGTTGGGGATCTTCGCCCGGCGCCAGATCAATCTGAGCCGGATCGAATCCCGTCCCTCCCGCAAGCAGGCCTGGGAGTATCTGTTTTTCCTGGATCTGGCCGGACACATGAGCGATCCTCCGGTGGCCGGGGCGCTGGAAGAGTTGATGGCTCTGGCCGGGGTGACGGTACGGATTCTCGGTTCCTATCCCGTGCGCGCCTTGTGATCCTTTCGACAACCGTGAAAGATTGTGCCAAGATGTCTTTTTTCATTAAGCGTTTGACGATTATCGGAGTCGGCCTGATCGGCGGTTCTTTGGCCCGTGCGCTCAAGGCCAGGCAGATGGTGGGAGAGGTGGTGGGGGTGAACCGTACCCGCGACTCTTTGGCCAAGGCCCTGGAACTGGGGGTGATCGACCGTTGCACCACTTCGGCTTCCGAAGGGGTGCGGGGGGCCGAGTTGGTGCTGGTGGCCACTCCGGTGTTGACCATTCCCCGCATCGTCGAGGATTTCGCCCAGGCGTTGGATTCCGGTTGTGTGGTGACCGACGCGGGGAGCGTCAAGGGAACCGTGGTCGCTCCTTGCGAGGCGTTGATGCCGCAGGGGGTTCATTTCGTCGGGGGGCATCCCATTGCCGGCACCGAGCATTCCGGGGTGGAGGCCTCTTTCGCCACCCTTTACAAGGGAAGCCGGACCATTCTGACCCCCACGGCCACGACCGACCCCGGCGCGTTGGAGTTGGTGCGGCGCATGTGGGAGGCGGTGGGGTCTCATGTCGAAACCATGGAGGTGGTCACCCATGACCGGGTGTTGGGAGCGACCAGTCATTTGCCGCATCTGATCGCGTACAATGTGGTCAACACGTTGTCCGACCTGGAGGACGACATTCGCGCCGAGGTGTTCCGGTACGCCGCCGGGGGATTTCGTGATTTCACCCGCATCGCCTCGTCGGATCCGGCCATGTGGCGGGATATTTGTCTGTCCAATCGCGAGTCGATCCTGGACATTCTGACCCGCTTCCGGGATGCTTTGGAGGTCTTGACCCAACGGGTGCGGGATGGGGATCGGGATGGGCTGTATGGAACTTTCGCCCGTTCCAAGCGCACCCGCGACGGCATTCTTCAGGCCCACAAAAAGAAAGTGGAATCGGAATAGGCGGAATGGATCCTTCCACTATTGAAAAAAAAGAGAGGGTCTGGGAGATTCATCTCCCAGGGTTTTGATTTTTTTGCTTTTTTGTTTTTAAGAAATTAAATTTTTCTTATTTTTGAAAGTCAAAATTTTTAAAGTCAAAACCCTGGGGGAAGAATCCCCCAGACCCTCTCTTTTTTTTTAATGGTTTCAAACTTTTTTTCGAATCGTTTGCGGTGATGCCAGTGGAATCCAGATTGATCGCCCACCCCTGTGGGCCGTTGCGTGGGGAGATCGAGCTTCCCGGAGACAAATCCATCTCCCATCGGGCGGTGATTTTCGGCGCCCTGGCGGACGGGATGAGCGTCATCCATCATCTGCTCGAAGGCGAGGATGTCTTGCGTACCGTGGCCGCCTTCCGGGCCATGGGGGTGCCGATCCAACGCGATGAAACAGGCGTGTGGCGCATTCAGGGGGTGGGAATCGATGGCCTGGGCGAACCCATGGACATCCTGGACATGGGCAACTCCGGCACTGGCATTCGTCTGTTGGCGGGACTTCTGGCGGGTCAACCTTTTTTTTCCGTGCTGACCGGGGACGAGAGTCTGCGCAGTCGTCCCATGAGACGGGTGGCCGTGCCCCTGGCGCGCATGGGAGCCCGTCTGCTGGGCCGGGACAACAGCCGTTTCGCGCCGTTGGCGATCCAGGGCACGGAATTGATCGGCATCGATTACATCAGTCCGGTGGCCTCGGCCCAGGTGAAGACCGCGCTGCTGCTGGCGGGTCTGACCGCTGCGGGGCGCACCTCGGTGACCGAACCGGCTCTGTCCCGTGATCACACCGAACGCATGCTCGCCGCTTTCGGCGTGGAGGTGGAACAAAACGGCTTGACCGTGGCGGTTCAAGGCCGCCCGCGTCTGCGGGGGCTGGAATTGACCGTGCCGGGTGACATCTCCAGCGCCGCCTTTCCCATGGTGGCGGCCCTGTTGGTGCCCGGATCGGAGGTGACTTTGACCGGAGTCGGCATCAATCCCACCCGCACCGGATTGTTGGATCTGCTGCTGGAGATGGGAGCCGACATCACCCTCCTCAACGCCCGCGCCGCTGGTGGAGAGCCGGTGGCGGATCTGCGGGTGCGCCACTCCCGGTTGACGGGGATCGAGGTTCCCCCCGAGGTGGTGCCGAGGGCCATCGACGAGTTTCCGGTGTTCGCCCTGGCTGCGGCCTGCGCCGAAGGCGAGACGGTGGTGACTGGCGCCGAGGAGTTGCGGGTCAAAGAGAGCGACCGGATTCGCGCCATCGCCTTGGGATTGGGGAGCCAGGGGGCCAGGATCGAGGAGTTGCCGGACGGTCTGCGCATTCAGGGGCGTCCCGAGGGGCTGGACGGTGGCGGAGTCGCCGAGGCCTTCGGGGATCACCGGGTGGCCATGACCCTGATGGTCGCCGGACTGGCGGCCCGCCATCCCGTGACCGTGATCGGACGGGCCAATGTGGAGACCTCGTTTCCGGGCTTCGCCGCCACCATGATCGGATTGGGAGGACGGATCGAATCCTTGACCGGGGAGCGTGCGTGATGAAGTCCGGGATTCCCAAGGGGGAACGGGTGGTGGTGGCCGTGGATGGACCGGCGGGCGCGGGCAAGGGAGCGGTGTGCCGCGCGGCGGCGTGGCATTTCGGGCTGGCCTATCTGGAAACCGGAGCGCTGTATCGGGCCGTGGGCCTGATCGCCGCGCGGGCGGGTCTGACGGATCCGGCAGAGTTGGCGCGGGCGGCGGCGGCGATGCCCTTCGCCTATCGCCCTTTGGGAGAAGGACGGCACGGGGCTTTTTTGGGAGAGGAGGAGGTCTCTTTGGCCTTGCGCGCCGAAGCGGTGGGACAGGCGGCCTCGCGTGTGGCGGCTTTGCCCGAGGTGCGTCAGGCGCTGCTGGGCTTTCAACGCCGCTACGGCGCGGGTTTGAATCTGATTCTGGATGGCCGGGATGTGGGCAGTGTGGTCTGGCCGGACGCGGATTTGAAAATTTTTCTGACCGCTTCTCTCGAAGAACGGGCGCGACGCAGGGCTTTGGAGTTGCAAGCGCGGGGAGAAGCTGTTAATTTGGCTGAATTGATCGCCAGCATGGCCGAGCGGGATGCCCGCGACGCTGGCCGCGTCCACGCTCCCATGGAACCGGCTTTTGGAGCGGTGGTGGTGGATACCACCGCCATGAGCATGGAAGAGAGCTGCGCAGCCGTGATCGCCCGGATCGCTCCGGTGCTGGGCCGGTCTTGAAAGATGGGACCGGTCTGTCAGAAACCTGAAAGCGGATCGAGCTGCCGATGCCTCGAACAGGCATCGAAAACAGGCCGCGAACATGAACCGAAAATGCATCATCGGAACCGGCGTGTCCCGATGTCATGAGAAACCGGTCGGAGGGATCCGACGGGTTGCCCTTGGGGAAGTGATCCCCACAACATTCAACCGAAGGTGCTGGTCCCGTGGCTTCTGAATCATTGAATCTCGACTTTGAATTTGAAGATGAAGATTTTGGCGCGTTGTTGGAAGAGTCGTTCGGCAAGGGGGTGGGAAAGGAAGGGCAGGTTATCACCGGCACCATCATCCAGCGCGAGGGTGAGGAGTTCGTCATCGATGTGGGCCTGAAGTCCGAAGGCCGGTTGAACGTCAAGGAGTTCTTGAACGCCGATGGCACCTTGACCCTGGTTGTGGGCGACAAGGTGGACGTGTTCGTGGAGCGCTGCGAAGACCAGAATGGTCAAGCGGTGCTGTCGCGCGAGAAAGCCAAACGGGAAGAGGCCTGGATCTCTCTGGAGAAGGCCTTCAACGAAAGCGCCGTGGTGCGTGGTCGCATCATGGGCAAGGTCAAGGGCGGTTACACCGTGGACATCAACACCCTGGCGGCCTTCCTTCCTGGTTCCCAGGTGGATGTGCGTCCGGTCCACGACATTTCCCGTCTGCAAGACGAAGAGCAGCCCTTCGAGATCTTGAAAATGGATCGTCGTCGGGGCAACATCGTGGTCTCCCGTCGCTCGGTGATCGAAAAGCAGCGCGAGAGTGCCCGTACCGCCCTGCTGGAGACCCTGCACGAAGGGATGATCCTGGATGGCGTGGTCAAGAACATCACCGACTACGGCGCCTTCGTGGACCTGGGTGGACTCGACGGTCTGCTGCACATCACCGACATGTCCTGGAAGCGGGTCAAGCACCCCTCCAGCGTGGTCACGGTGGGCGACACCGTGGGCGTGCAGGTGATCAAGTTCAACTCGGAGACTCAGCGTATCTCTCTGGGTATCAAGCAGTTGCAGACCGATCCGTGGGAAGGGATCGGGGCCAAGTATCCGGCTGGCGCCCGTTTCCGTGGTGTGGTGACCAACATCACCGACTACGGCGCCTTCGTGGAACTGGAAGCGGGCGTCGAAGGTCTGGCCCATGTTTCCGAACTGGCCTGGACCAAAAAGAATCTCCATCCTTCCAAGGTGCTGAATGTGGGCCAGGAAGTGGAGGTGATGGTGCTGGATGTGGATGCCGAGCGTCGTCGCATCTCTCTCGGTGTCAAGCAGTGCCTGGAAAATCCGTGGCAGACCTTTGCCGAGAAGTATCCGGTGGGTACCACGGTGCGCGGCGAGATCAAGAACATCACTGAATTCGGTCTGTTCGTGGGTCTGGATGGGGACATCGACGGTCTGGTCCATCTGTCGGACGTGACCTGGGATCCCAATCCGCCGGAAGATCTGCTCAAGAGCTATCAGCGCGGCCAGGAAGTCGAGGCGGTGGTGTTGTCCCTCGATCCCGAAAAAGAGCGCATCTCCCTGGGCCTCAAGCAGGCCACCCCGGATGCCTGGACCCAGTGGGCCGATGCCCACGGCAAGGGCGACTCGGTGAATGGCGTGATCAAGGAGGTGAGTCAGGCTGGTGTGGTGATTCAACTGGGAGAGGAAATCGAGGGCTTCTTGCGCAAGTCCGAGTATTCCCGGGATGATCGGGACGGAGTCGATTTCAAGGTGGGTGGCGAAGTGATCTCGCAGGTGATCCAGGTGGATCGTCAGAAACGCAAGGTCATGCTCTCCATCAAATCCATGGAAATCAGTCAGGAACGGCAGAGCCTCAAAGAGTATGCGGCCGATCCGGGCAGTGCCACGAGCAGTCTGGGCGAGTTGTTGAGTCAGGCCCTGGAAAGACAGGCCGGTGACCTGGGGAAACGGTAATGTTGCCCCGCGCTTCGATACGAGGTGTCCCATGACCAAGTCGTCGCTGATCAGTGCCATTGCAGTGAAGATGGAACTTTCGCGCAAGGAAGCGGAAGTGGCGGTCAACACGGTGTTTGAAACCATCAGCGCCTCGCTGGATCGCAATGATCGGGTGGAACTCCGGGGATTCGGCAGCTTCGGCGTCAAACAGCGCCGTTCGCGGGATGGCCGCAATCCCAAGACCGGGGATCACGTCCTGGTGGATGCGAAGCGGGTTTTGTTTTTCAAGGCGGGGAAGGAACTCCGCAAACGGGTGGATGTGTAATGAAATCAGGCGCGGGTCGCAGGGAATCGGTGGGCCGGAATGGGGACCGATTCCGTTCCGACCCGCGCCGTTTCATGCCCGAACGATCGATGAACAATGGAAAAATGGAGGATCGGGGAGACCCGAGGCGCGTTGTGATGACGGACCGGGCATGCACGGCTGGATCCGTCTGATCGTCGCCTCGCTCCTCGGGATCGTGGCCTTTGGGTTTGCCCTTGGCAATCCGGACGAAGTGGCGGTGCGTCTTCCCGGTGGATGGACCCTGGCCGAGGTGCCTGTGTTCGTGTTGGTTTTTGTTCCCTTGTTTTTTGGTTTCATTCTCGGGGCGTATACCGGGTGGGCGGGCGGTCGGCGACAGAATCGGAGCATGGACCATTTGCGCGATCAGAACCGGGCCTTGGAACGAGAGTTGATCAATCTGCGCAATCTCCCCTTGACCAACGATTTGTGATGACGGGATCGTCCTGATGGATTTTCCTCATCTCGCGGGTTGGGCGGCTTTGGCGGTCACCCTGGGGGCGATCGTCTTTGGCGCGGGTCGTCGTCTGGGGCGGGAGGAGGAGGCTCAGGGTCGACGCCGGGGCGAACTCGGCGAAGAGTCCGCGTTTTATCTTCGTGGCCTGAATTTCCTGTTGGCCGACGAACCGGACAAGGCCATCGAGGAGTTCATCAAGTTTGTCCGGGTCAACTCCGAGACCGTTGAAATTCATCTGTCCTTGGGCAAGCTGTTCCGGGCCCGGGGCGAAGTGGGCAGGGCGATCCGCATTCACCAGACCCTCATTGCCCGGCCCAATCTGTCGCAAGACCATCGCACCGCCGCCTTGCACGCCCTGGCCGAGGATTTTCGTCAGGGCGGGTTCGTGGATCGGGCCATGGACGCCTATCGGCAGGTGCTCAATGTCGATTCGAACCATCGGGCCGCCTTGGCGGGTTTGCAGGCGATGCACGAAAGCGAAGGGCGCTGGGACATGGCCCTGGAAATGCTCAAACGGCTGGAGGCGGTGACCGGCGTTCCGGATCCCCGTCGCGAGGCCCATATTCATGTGCGCATGGGACTGGAGGATCAGCGTCCGCCCTCCAATGGCGTGGGGGACGCAGGGGCCATGGTCCATTTCCGCGAGGCGATCCGGGTGTTTCCCGGCTGCGTGGAGGCGCGTCGGTTGCTGGGGGAGTCTTTGCTGGCCCTGGGCCGGACCCGGGAGGCCATCGAGACCTTCGAGGCGTTGAAGAGTACCCGTCCGAGTCATTTTTTCATGCTGATGGACGCCTTGCGTCGCGCCTATGAGCGGGCCGGAGACGAGGAGGGCTTTTTTCGCGGCATGAGCGGTTCGCTGGCGGCTTTGGCCTCTTCTCCCCGGTTGGTGATCCAGTGGGCCGCGTTGCTGGAACAGCGGGGACAATGGGAGGACGCGGTGGCGGTGTTGCGTTCCGGGATGGCCAATCATCCCCGCTCCCTGGCGATCGTCTCCCCTTTGATCTTGTTGCTGGCCCGGCGGGAGCGGTGGCAGGAGGCGTTGGAAATCGCCCGGCGGCGCATGGATGATCTGCTCTCCGTGCAACCGGTGTTTCAGTGTTCTCGATGCGGCTTCAAGTCGCAGGATATCTATTGGAAATGTCCCCAGTGTCACCAGTGGGACACCATGGAACCCTTGTTGTGATCTTATGATGATTTTTTCCGGGGCGGGCCGGTCGGTGGGTCCGCTTCAAAGAGAGTGAACATGCGAGTCTTCATGGCGGCGGATCATGGCGCGTTGGAACTGAAAAACGATCTGGCGGTCTGGATCCGGGATCGGCATGGGCTGGAGGTGGTGGATTTCGGTGTGCATTCGACCGCGTCGGTGGACTATCCGGATCTGGCCGCGTCCTTATGTCGGGATTTGTTGGCCGGGGATCCGCAAGACCGGGGGATTTTGTTGTGCGGCACCGGATTGGGGATGAGCATCGCGGCCAACCGTTGGCCCGGCGTGCGGGCCGCCTTGTGTCACGACGCCTATACCGCCCGCATGTCCCGATTGCACAATGACGCCAATGTGCTGGTGTTGGGGGGACGGGTGATCGGATTGGGAGTGGCCCGGGATCTGGTGGATGTGTGGCTGGTGGAGTCTTTCGAGGGGGGGCGTCACCAGCGGCGTCTGGACAAGATGGAAGCGCTCCCGCAGGGGCAAGATGGCGGGAACTCCTGATTATTTCTTGATTTTTATTGAGGAACATCATGAACATGGACGGATTGCAATTCGTGGACCCCGAGATTTACGCCGCCATTGGCGAAGAGTTGGGACGGCAGCGCAATCAGATCGAACTCATCGCCTCGGAGAACATCGTCAGTCGCGCGGTGCTGGAGGCCCAGGGCAGCGTGCTGACCAACAAATATGCCGAAGGCTATCCCCACAAGCGTTATTACGGCGGTTGCGAGTTCGTGGACAAGGCCGAGGATCTGGCCATCGAGCGGGCCAGGATTCTGTTCGGGTGTCAATTCGCCAATGTCCAGCCCCACTCCGGCTCCCAGGCCAACATGGCCGCCTTGCTGGCCTTGCTGGAACCGGGCGAGTTGCTGCTGGGCATGTCTTTGGCCCATGGGGGGCATCTGACCCATGGCGCGGCCCCCAATTTTTCCGGACAACTGTTCCGGGCCGTGCAATATGGTCTGGATCCGGCCACCGAGTGCATCGATTACGACCGGGTGGAGGCCCTGGCCCTGGAGCATCGGCCCAAGGTGATCGTGGCCGGGGCGTCGGCTTACAGTCGGGTGATCGATTTCGAGCGCTTCCGGCGCATCTGCGATGCCTGCGGGGCCTCGTTGCTGGTGGATATGGCCCATTTCGCCGGACTGGTGGCCGTGGGTGAGCATCCGGATCCCTTCCCCCATGCCGACATCGTGACCACCACCACCCACAAGACCTTGCGGGGACCACGGGGCGGCATGATCCTGACCAACCGGGAGGAGTTGGCCAAAAAGATCAACTCCAAGATCTTCCCCGGCATTCAGGGTGGACCTCTGATGCATGTGATCGCCGCCAAGGCCGTGGCGTTCGGCGAGGCGTTGCGTCCCGAGTTCAAGGGGTATATCCAGCAGGTGCGCCACAACGCGCGGGTGCTGGCGGAAACTCTGGTGGCCGGGGGATTGCGCATCGTCTCCGGCGGCACGGACAACCATCTGATGCTCGTGGATCTCACCTCCCGCGACATCACCGGCAAGGATACGGAAAAAGCCCTGGAACGGGCGGGATTGACTTGCAACAAGAACGCCATTCCCAACGATCCCCGTTCGCCTTTCATCACCTCGGGTATTCGGTTGGGCACCCCGGCTTCCACGTCGCGGGGGTTCGGGGAAGAGGAGTTCGTCACCATCGGCAAATTGATCGTGGGCGTGGTGGATGCCTTGTCCGCCCATCCCGAGGGGGATGCGACCGTGGAGGCGGAAACCCGGCGCCAGGTCGCCATTTTGTGCGACCGGTTTCCCGTGTATACCGGAATGTGATGGATCTGAATGGATCTTGAATGAGAGGGCCGGAACGCCTCGTGAACCACGACCGCCGTTACATGGCCCTGGCCTTGCGCCTTGCGGCGCGGGCCACGGGGCGGACTCGACCCAATCCGGTGGTGGGGTGCGTGATCGTGCGTGACGGCGAGATTGTGGGGCAGGGGTTTCATCCTTGCGCCGGAGCGCCCCACGCCGAGGTCTACGCCTTGCGTCAGGCCGGTGAACGGGCCAGAGGGGCGACGTTGTACGTCAATCTGGAGCCGTGTTCCCATCATGGCCGCACGCCGCCTTGCGCCGACGCCGTGATTCGGGCCGGAGTCGTCCGGGTGGTGATCGCGATGATCGATCCGAATTTGCAGGTATCGGGTCGGGGCGTGGAACGGTTGCGGTCGGCGGGTGTCGAAGTGGTGGTGGGGGTGCGGGCCGAAGAGGCCCAGGAGCTGAATCGTCCCTTCGTCACCTGGATCGAGCAGGAACGGCCCCTGATCACCCTGAAACTGGCCGCCTCCCTGGATGGCAAAACCGCCACCCGTACCGGCGAAAGCCAATGGATCACCGGACCCGCCGCCCGCGCCTGGGTGCAGCGGATGCGGGATCAGCACGACGCGGTGATGGTGGGCATCGGCACGATCCTGGCCGACGATCCCCGTCTGAACTGTCGCATGCCCAATGGACGGGATCCGATCCGGGTGGTGGTGGATTCCCGTTTGCGCATTCCGGACCGGGCGCGGGTGTTCGACTCGTCGGTGGTCTCGCCGTTGTGGATCGCCACCGGACGGGGAGCCAATTTCGCCCGGGCCGAGGCGTTGGGATCGCGGGCCAATGTGCGGGTGATCCCCTGTCGCGAAACCCCGGACGGACGGGTGAATCTGGTGGATCTGATGTCTCGGCTGGGAGAGATGGATCTGACGAGCGTATTGTGCGAGGCCGGATCGGTTTTGACCGGAGCGTTGCTGGAGGCGGGTCTGGCGGATCGCATGGCGCTGTTTCTGGCGCCCAAGCTGATCGGCGGTCACGACTCTCCGGGTCTGCTGGACAGCGTGGGCATCGGCTCTTTGGCCGATGCCCAGCGACTGGTCAACATGCGGGTCACCCAGGTGGGCGAGGATCTGCTGGTCGAAGGGGATTTCGAGGGGTCGCGATGTTTACTGGCCTGATCGAAGAAGTGGGGGTGATCCGGGCGGTGGAGCGCTCCTCGGCGGAGTGGCTGTTGCGGATCGGCTGCGGTTTCCAGGGGGTGCGGCTGGGGGACTCCATCGCGGTCTCCGGGGTCTGCCTTACGGTGGTGGAGGTGTCCGCCTCCGGCGGTTTCGCGGTGCAGGTCTCCGAGGCCACGCTCGAAGTCTCCACGTTGGGGAACCTGAGCGCCGGATCCCGTGTCAATCTGGAACGGGCTCTGGCTTTGGGCGGACGGCTGGATGGTCATCTGGTGCAAGGGCATGTGGACGCCATGGGACGGGTGGAACGCCTCACCCCCAGGGGACGTTCCCTGGAAACCTGGTTCCGGGTGCCGGGGGCTGTGGGACGGTATTTGATTCCAAAGGGTTCCATCGCGGTGGACGGTGTGAGTCTCACCGTCAATTCGGTGGTGGATGTCGGGGAGGAGACGCGGTTTTCCATCAATCTCATCCCCCACACGCAACGCGAGACCACACTCTCCGCGCTCTCTCCCGGTGTTGTCGTCAACGTGGAGAGCGATCTTTTGGGCCGCTATGTGGAACGCCTGCTCGCCCGTGGCGCGGCATGCGGCCAGGATCGGGAACGGCGCGGGTTGGACGAGACATTCTTGCGTCAACAGGGTTACTAAGGGTTTTAGATGTCATTGCGTTTTGATCCGATCGAGTCGGTGCTGGAAGAGTTCCGTCAGGGCCGCATGGTGATCCTGGTGGATGACGAGGATCGCGAGAACGAGGGTGATTTCGTCATCCCCGCCGAGCACGCCACCGCCGAGGCGGTGAATTTCATGGCCATGCACGGTCGCGGCTTGATCTGTCTGGCCCTGACCGGCGAGCGGGTGCGGCAGTTGCAACTGCCTCTGATGGTCTCGGACAACAATGCCCAGTTCAAGACCGCCTTCACGGTCTCGGTGGAAGCCAAAACCGGCGTGACCACCGGCATTTCGGCCCAGGATCGGGCGCGTACCGTGGCGGTGGCCATCGCCGATCACGCCTCGCCGTGTGATCTGGTGCGTCCAGGCCATGTGTTTCCTTTGGTGGCCCGGGATGGAGGGGTGCTGGTGCGGGCCGGTCATACCGAGGCTTCGGTGGATCTGTCCCGGCTGGCCGGATTGAAACCGGCGGCGGTCATCTGCGAAATCCTCAAGGAAGACGGCACCATGGCCCGCGTGCCCGACCTGATGGCCATGGCCCGGCGCATGGGACTGAAAATCGCCACCATCGCGGATCTGATCTCGTTTCGCACCTCTCACGAACAACTGGTCCATCGGGTGGTGGAGACCCGTCTGCCCACCGATTTCGGCGGGGAGTGGCGTTTGATCGTCTTTGCCAACGAGGTGGATGAGTTCCAGCACGTCGCCTTGGTCAAAGGGGAGATCAATCCCGAAGAACCGGTGCTGGTGCGGGTCCATTCCGAGTGTCTGACCGGCGATGTGTTCGGCAGTCAGCGTTGCGACTGTGGCAGTCAGCTTCAGGCGGCCATGCGGCGCATCGGCGAGGAGGAACAGGGGATTTTGTTGTATTTGCGTCAGGAAGGGCGGGGCATTGGGCTGGTCAACAAGATGCACGCCTATAATTTGCAGGATCAGGGCCGGGATACGGTCGAGGCCAATCTGGAACTGGGTTTCCCCCCCGATCTGCGGGATTATGGGATCGGTGCCCAGATTCTGAAAGACCTGGGGGTGCGCCGACTGCGCATCATGACGAATAATCCGAAGAAAATCATTGGCCTGGAAGGCTATGGCATGGAGGTGGTCGAGCGCGTTCCCATCGAGATGCCCGCGCGCTCGGGCAATGCGGCTTATCTGGAGGTCAAGCATCACAAGATGGGACATCTCTTGCAACAGTTCGCCGATTCTGGTCGAAACCGCTAGCGATCATGGAGTTTTCCTTGTATGGTCAATGAGTTGAATACACTCGAAGGACACTTCGACGCCCATGGCTGCCATTTTGCCATTGTGGTGGCCCGTTTCAACAGTTTCATCACCGAACGGTTGCTGGAAGGGGCGGTGGATGGTCTCGTCCGTCACGGGGCGTCGCGGGAGGCCATCACGGTTTTGCGGGTTCCCGGCGCTTTCGAAATCCCCATGGCCGCGCAGAAAGTGGCCCGCAGTGGCCGGTTCGACGGAGTGCTGTGTCTCGGCGCGGTGATTCGCGGCTCCACGCCCCATTTCGATTACGTCTCTTCCGAGGTGAGCAAAGGGGTGGCTTCGGTCTCTTTGGAGAGCGGCATTCCGGTGGGTTTCGGCGTGCTCACCACCGACACCTTGGAGCAGGCCATTGAACGGGCCGGATCCAAGGCGGGCAACAAAGGGTGGGAAACCGCTTTGAGCGTGATCGAGATGGTCAATCTTTTCAAACGTATCGATCCATAATGCAATCCTTACAGAAGGATCTTTCGGGCACCATGAATCCGACTCCACGACGCACGCCAATCCGTTCGGTTCCTCCCGTCACTCCGGTCGGATCTGTGGATCCGGGTATTATGGGGGCCGTGCCGGTGCGCAGCCGTCACAAGGCGCGCGAGTTGACCTTGCTGGCCTTGTATCAATGCGACATCAGCGGAGATGGCATCCATCGCGCCGTTGGCCAGTTGTGCGAAGACAACGCCGATGGCCGGGCCGATCTGGAGTATTTCCAGAAGGTGGCCGCCGGAGCCTGGAGCCGGTTGGACGAGCTCGACCACTGGATCACCCGTGGGGCCAAGAACTGGTCCTTGTCGCGCATCTCCACCATCGACCGCAACATCCTGCGGCAGGGGATCTACGAACTGCTCGCCGAACCGGATCTGCCCATTCAGGTGGTGATCCACGAAGCCATCGAGCTGTCCAAGCGTTATGGCGGGGATGGTTCGGGTTCGTTTGTCAATGGGGTCATGGACAACGTGGCCAATCAGATTCGCGGTCCCGGCGTCCGTCCGGAGGGAGGTGCCGAGTGACCTTGGAAACATCCACCCTGGTGCAAGTCGGAGAGTTTGAATTGATCCGCGATTGTTTCGCGCCGCTGCACACTCCCGCCGCTCCCGGAGTGGTCATCGGCATCGGCGACGACGCGGCGGTGCTGGCGGTGCCGCGCACCCAGCAGTTGCTGGCCACGGTGGATGCCTTGGTCGAGGGGATTCATTTCTCCCCGGATGCTGATCCGTTTCTGGTGGGTCAGAAGGCGTTGCGGGTCAACCTGTCGGACATCGCCGCCATGGGTGGGCAGCCGAGCTGGTATCTGCTGTCGCTGGGACTGCCGGGAAACACCCCGACCGCATGGCTGACCGGGTTGGTTCAGGGGTTGCGGGTGGCCGGGGAGGCGTTCGGCGTGCATATCGCCGGAGGCAATACCACGGGTTCGCCTGCGGGCCGTTCGATTCATGTCAGCATGTTCGGGCTGGTAAGCCAGGATCGCGCCCTGACTCGCAAGGGGGCGCTGGCCGGGGATCGGATTCTGGTCTCCGGGACCATCGGGGACGCGGCTTTGGGATTGGCGTCGCGCCAGGGGCGTTGGACGGTCGAGGATCCGGCGGATCGGGCCTTCCTCGAAGCCCGCCTGGATCTGCCCGAACCGAGGGTCGCTCTCGGGGTGGCGGTTTCGGACGCGGCGGCGGTCCACGCGATGATCGATGTCTCCGATGGCCTGGTGGCGGATCTGGGGCATCTGTGTCAGGCCTCGGGAGTGGGGGCGCGGATCGATGCGGCCAGAATTCCCCTCTCCGACGCCGCCCAACGGCAACTGGTCAAGGATCCGACCCTGTTGTCCACGCTTCTGACCGGCGGGGAGGATTACGAACTGATCGTCACCGCTGCCGAAGGGGCGCTGGACATGCTGCTCACTGTGGCCCGGCAAACCGGAGTCCCACTGACCGAAATCGGCGAGATCACCGCCACACCGGAGCTGGAAGTGGTGTCGAATGGCCAGCCACTGGTGTTGGAACACAAAGGGTGGCGGCATTTTTAGGGGGGAGGGCTGACGATGGGCGCGTGTGGAAACAGGCGCGCGCGCCCTTAAGAGGACACGGATGGGGCATCATTGGGGGGCGATTTTTTTTCGGGTTTTCTGGGTCGCCCCGGATATTGTGGGTAGATCTGGATGTTGTGGGTAGATCTGCTGTCGTTGCTGGTTGTGTCAACCGTTTTTTTCGTTGATCTTCCCTGGATGTCACAGGGAATGGCCCCCAGGCGTGCCTCCTTGTACTGAAGAACCCTCCTTGGGAGCGCTTCCGCTTCAAAAAGACGAGACAATAGGATAATCTACCCACCGGATCGTGTCGATGGGCATGAAGGGATTCCTTGGGAACCGGGGCGGGTCATGGCGGAACGGCGCGAGCGTGTGAAGAAAAACGACCCTTTCGAAATCGCCGGGGTGCGGATCAAGCCCGGAGAACACGCGGTTGCCAACATTCCGGTGACCCGGTTGCACACCCATACCCCCATCGACCTGACCGTGCATGTCTTTCAGGGACGGCGGGTGGGGCCGTGTCTGTTCGTGAGCGCGGCGCTGCATGGCGATGAACTCAATGGTGTGGAGATCTGCCGCCGGTTGATGCGGGAGCGGGCCTTGCGGGGTTTGCGGGGGACGCTGTTGGTGGTTCCGGTGGTGAATGTGCTGGGATTCTTGCATCACAGCCGCTATTTTCCCGATCATCGCGACCTCAATCGTTCCTTTCCGGGACTGGCCAACGGCTCGTTGGCCGCGCGCACCGCCGAATTGTTCATGCGTCAGATCGTGGCCCGCTGCACCCATGGCATCGATTTGCACGCCGGCACCCGGCAGCGTTTCAACCTGCCCCAGACCCGGGGCAAGGCCGGCAGCGTGGTGGTGGAGGAGATGGCCAGGGCCTTTCATGCCCCGGTCCATCTGTATACCGATTTTCTGGACGGCTCCTTGCGGGGGGCGGCCCATGCGGTGGGCGTGCCGGTGCTGTTGTACGAGGGAGGAGAGGCCATGCGTTTCGACGAGGTGGCCATCCAGGTTGGTCTGAAAGGCATTCTGGGGGTGATGCGCCATCTGGGCATGCTCGCCGAAGGGTCCAAATCCACCCCCATCTGGTCCAAATGGTGGACCGCCCACTCCAGCCGTTGGGTGCGCGCCCCGGAAAGTGGCATGATGTGGGCGATCAAACGGGCCGGCTCCCATGTGCGCAAGGGAGAGGTGCTCGGTCACATCGCCAACCCTCTGGGCAGCGAAATGATCGAGGTGCGCGCCGAACGCGAAGGGGTGATCATCGGTCACACCAACCATCCTTTGGTCAACCAGGGCGATGCGTTGTTCCATGTGGCTTTTGTCCCGGATGCCGAGGCGTTGCAGGAGATGGTGCAGGAGACCCTGGGGGTTGCCCTGCACGAGGGATTGAACGACGAGTTCATGTGATCATGCCGACTTTTTTTGAGTGAGGAAACCATTCGATCATGGAAATCAACAACCCAGGTGCCGCCCCCTTGAGCGGATTCCAACGCAAGTTTCTGCGTGGCCAGGCTCATGCCCTGCAACCCGTGGTGTGGGTGGGTCGGGATGGTCTGGGGGAGACGTTGCTGCGGGAGGTGGATCGCGCCCTGGAGGATCATGAACTCATCAAGATCAAGTTCAACGATCACAAAGAGGAAAAAGAGAACCTCTCCGAGGTGATCGCCCGGGAGACCGGCAGCTCCTTGGCCGGGATGATCGGTCATGTGGCCATTTTCTATCGTCCCCGCGCCGAGATCGCCAAGCGGCTCATCGTGTTGCCGCAACGCCCATGAGCCGGGGTTTCGGGGGGGTGACCCGTCACGAGGTGCGTCTGGACGGGGAGGTGCCGGTGGCGGTGAGCGTGACTTTGGGCCATGGGGTGGAGGCGGAGGTGGATCTGGTGACGCGGGCGCTCACCCAGCGGCTCGGTCCCCCCCTGAAGCCGAAACAGTCGGCCTGGGTGGTGGAAATCGCCGAATTCCTGGCCCGTCAGCACCTGCTGGAGTCCGCCGCAACCCGGCGGGAACAACAGCTTCAAACCGGGGGACAGGCCACCATCGCCTTTGAACCCCGTCTGAAACCGGGCATGATCTGGTGGGGTTGAGGAGGTCGGGATGAGGGGCGCGTCGATCTGGAGTCGTCCACTGATGCGCCTGGGGGCGGTGGCGTTCATCTCCATGGCCCTGGCGGTGGTGGTGATGGAGTATCTGCCTTTTTTCCGCATCATGGACAACTGGGTGGATGATTTCCGCATCGCCGCGCTCTCTCCTCCGGAGCCGGTCCATCCCGACATCGTGGTTTTGGCCATCACGGAAGAGACCCTGCGCCGGTTTCCCTATCGTTCTCCCATTGATCGGGCCTTTCTGACCACCCTGCTGGAAACCCTGGAAAGAAAAAAAGCGCGGGCGGTTTTTTTGGATGTGCTGCTCGACCAGGCCACCGAACCGGCCAAGGATGCGCTGCTCAAGGAGCGGTTGCGCGCCATGCGGATGCCGCTGGTGGCCAGTTATGGCCTGGACCGTTTCGGTCACACCCTGAGCGCGGCGCAGATGAGTTTCCTGGACGACTTTCTGCCCGTGGAGATGCGGGGATTGTCGGACATGATCAAGGACTCCCACGATGGCAGTGTGCGTTGGATCTATCCGGGCCGGACGCTGCCGGATGGTCATCGTCTGCATGGCGCGGTGGGGGCGTTGGCGGCGCGTCTCGGGGTCGCCCCGCCCGCCGAGACTTTGCGCATCGCCTGGCGCGGCGCTCCCAAACCGGGAGAATCCCCGTTCGTGACCTTTCCGGCCCACATCGCGGAGGTGCTGCCGGACGCGTGGCTGGAAAACCGTATCGTGCTGATCGGCGGGGATCTGCCTTTGAGCGACCGTCATCGCACGCCGTTGAGTCTGGTGGCCCAGTCCCGGGGGGATGAAGGGGGCAACATGGCGGGGGTGGTCATTCAGGCCCACGCCCTGGCGCAGATTCTGGACGGGCGGCGTTTTCCCGAGGCGTCGTCTTTGGCGCGATGGATTTTTCTGGCGGTGGCGACCACCTCCGGCATTCTGCTGGCGCGACTGGAGACCGCCTTCATCCTGAATGCCGGATTGGCTTTGGCGGGCACCATCGTCTGTTGGGGTGGGGGATTTTTGTTTTTTGCCTATCTGGGCATCCTGTTGCCTCTGGTGACCCCGACTTTGGCTTTCTGGTTGGGATTTCTGCTCACCACCTTGCAGGTGGGGGGGGAGGAGCGGCGACGCAAGCAGCGCGCCCAGGAAGAGACCCGCATGAAGTCGGAATTTCTGGCCAACATGAGCCACGAAATCCGTACTCCGATGAATGCCGTCATCGGCATGACCGAACTGCTGCTGGAAACCCCCCTGACCGCCGAGCAGCAGAAATTGTTGTCCACGGTGATGCGCTCGGCCCGGGCGTTGCTGGGATTGTTGAACGATATCCTGGATTTCTCCAAGATGGAAGCGGGCAAGATGACCCTGGAGCAGGTGGTGTTCGATTTGCGTCAGGTGCTTGCCGACGCGCGGGAGACCCTGATCGCCGTGGCCCGTCTGAAGGGGCTCTCTTTGGTCTTGGAGGTGGATGGGGCGTTGGGGCCCTGTTTCACCGGGGATCCGGCCCGACTGCGGCAGGTGATCGTCAATCTGACGGGCAACGCCATCAAGTTCACCGAGCATGGCAGCGTGACCGTGGGGGTGCGTCGCGATGCGCGGGATGAGGACTTTTTGTATTTCACGGTGGTGGATACCGGCATCGGCATTCCGGCCAACCGGCTGGACGCCATTTTTGAGAGTTTCACCCAGGCCGATGGCTCCACCACCCGCAGTCACGGCGGGACCGGTCTGGGTTTGACCATCTGTCAAAAGATCGTCGAGCGCATGGATGGGCGCATCTGGGTGACCAGCGAAGTGGGCAAGGGGAGTGTGTTTCATTTCCGGATCCGCCTGCCCGAAGCCGACGGGGTGACGGAATGCCGTCTGGCCACCTTGATTCCGGCGGCTGGCGCGTCGGGGGTGAGGCGTTCGTTGTCGATTCTTCTGGCCGAGGATGTGGAGGCCAATATCGAGCTGGTGATGATCCGGCTGACCCGTCCGGGTCATCGGGTGATGGTGGCGCGCGATGGGGCCGAGGCGGTGGAGATGTTCGCGCCGGGTCGTTTCGATCTGGTGTTGATGGATGTGCAGATGCCGCGTTTGAACGGATTCGACGCGGCCATGGGGATCCGGGCGCGGGAAAAGGCCAGCAACGGCGGGCGGGTGCCCATCGTGGCCATGACCGCCAATGCCATGAAGGGGGATCGGGAGCGGTGTCTGGAGTCGGGCATGGACGAGTATGTGACCAAGCCCATCGATTTCAACGCCTTGTTCGCGGTGATCGCCCGCGTGGTGCCTGAGGGGGCGGGGGAGCCGTTGCCCGGGGAGTCCCAGGAGGAAGCGCAGACGGCGGAAAGGGTGGCAATGGATGCTTCCGAGACCCCTGTGGTGTTGCCCGAGGTGGCCGGGGTGGATGTGGGGGCGGCTTTGGCGGCCTGGGGGGATTGGGAGGCGTATCGTCGCGCCTTGATCCGTTTTGCCATGACCAGGGCCGACGACGGTGCCCGCATCCGGGAGGCGTTGACCGGAGGAGACGCGGCCACGGCCAAGGGGATCGCGCATGCCTTGAAAGGGGGAGCGGGCAATCTGGCGGCTGTGGAGTTGGCCGAGGCGGCCAAGGTGTTGGATACCGCCTTGCGCAACGGGGAGGAGGGTTTGCCGCTGGTGGCAGCGGTGGAGGCGGCCATGGGGGTGGTGGTGGCGTCGTGTCGCTGTCTGGCGCGGGAGGAGAGCGGCGTGGTGGTGGAGCGGATGTTGGCCGCCATCGACGATGGGGATCTGGAGGCGGCCCGTGGGGTGCTGCCCTCCTTGATCGCGGCGGCGGATGGTCTGGTGGCCGTCGAGGAGACTCGTGCGTTGGCAGAGCAGTTGGAGGAGTTCGATTTCGACAGCGGGCGGGATACGGTGTTGGGGATTGCCCGGCAACTGGGTCTGGAGGTGTGAGCTGTTTGTCTTCAAGAAGATCGTCGGTTTTTGGGTGATGCCGTTGCCCGCGCTGCTGCTGGCGGGCATGGTGGGGGTGGTGTGGCTGTGGCGGGGCCGGAGTCGGAATGGGGGGCGTTGGCTGGTGAGCGGGGTGGTGATCGGGTTGACGCTGCTCAGTTTCAAGCCGGTGGCCGATGCCCTGGTGCGACCGTTGGAAGGGCGATATGACGCTTATCGGGCCCACCCGGAGCGGGTGGTGGCGTATGTGGTGGTGCTGGGCGGCGGGGTGGTGGACGATCCGGCCTTGCCGGTGACCAGTCAGTTGTCCTCAGAAAGTCTGACGCGACTGGTGGAGGGGATCCGCATTGCGCGGCTGCATCCGGGCAGTCGGCTGGTGTTGTCCGGCGGTGGGGCGACGGCGGCTTTCACCGAAGCCGGTGTCATGGGGCAGGTGGCTTTGGGGTTGGGGGTGCCTAGCGAGCGGATTGTATTGGAAGAGGTGGCGCGGGATACCGAGAATCAGGCCCGTTTGATTCAGGATCTGATCGGCAACGAGCCGTTTGTGCTGGTCACCTCGGCGCTCCATCTGCCGCGCGCCATGGCCTTGTTCCGCAAGCGGGGCCTGGGGCCGCTTCCCGCTCCCACCGATCATCGGGCCAAGGCGTTGGGAGCCGATTGGGTGGCGTTGTTGAACGGAATCGCGCCGCGCCAGTTGGAAGCCGTCCACGCGGCGGTCCACGAGTATCTGGGGCTGCTGTGGTCCAGATGGCGGGGCGCGATTTAGAAAAGCTTTGTCGGTTCAGCCCCCTGCGGGCACCTTGACCCACAGCGCGCGCAAAGGCACGCGCACGCCGTCGAGCAGACGGTTCTGTCCTTCGAGGAGGGTGAGCTTCAGCACCACCCCGCCGGAAACGAAATCATACACCCCGTTCAACCGCAGACTCTCTCCGCTGGCTGCGTCCAGGTCGAGTTCCGCGAGGGCCTGGTTCAAGGCCAGATCCAGTTGACGGGTGAAGTCGTTGGCCAGTTGTTTCTTCTCTTCCAGGATGGGCGTGGCCACGATGGGACGATCGGGCCATTTCTTCGCGAAGCGTTTGACCAGATTGGCCATTTGCGGAGCCAGTTTTTCCGGATCCTCGGGGACCAGTTTGCGGGAGGTGCTGTGTCCCGTCGGAACCCGTCGGGGAAGGTTGTCCCAGGTGGCTTCCAGCCGCTTGGGCAGGTGTTCCCGGATGCGGTGGATCAGGTACTCCCCATCCACCGGCTTGTTGACATATCCCTGACAGGTGCCGTGGAAGGCGTCCAGAATGTCGTCGGCGGTGTTGCGGGCGGTGATCATGATGGCGATGGTCTGGCCTTTGCCCGGAACCGCCCAGTTCTTTTCCATGTCGCGGATGGCGTAGAGAGCCTGATGGCCATCCAGGCGCGGCATTTCGATATCCATGCACACCACATGGTAGGGGGCTTTCTCCTCCAGGGCCGCCTCGAAAAGAGCCAGGGCCGCCTCGCCGTCTCCGGCCTGGTCGCACGAACCCAGGGGAGAGAGAATGGTGGTCAGTTTCTCCCGTTGTCCGGGATCATCATCGACGATCAGAATTTTCATGTTGCCCTTCACCCCCGCGATAGACCTTGGCCCCAGTGGCGCTGCATCTTTAAGCTTTCAGATCACAGGATACAACACCACGGGCCGAATGGAAATGTCATTGCGTGGTCTGAACGCGGTTCAGGGAGGACAACTGGGCGTCGCATCCCTTGGCGGTCATCCAGGCGGTCCGCTCTGTGGGGGTGGTCAGGTTCGATGGCATCACATGCAGCGTGGTCGTGCTGGGTTGACCATCCAGTTCCAGTCGATAGACCGTGTTGTCGGTCACGGGCATGGTCGGAGGTGGCGTGAGTTGATGGGTGCCCGCCGGCCATTGGGAGTGGGCTTTCCATTGCTGCTGGCCCAGTCGCACGGTGATGCGGGAGTGCTCCTGACTGGAAGGACGCCAGAACACCAGCGGTTGACCCGCGCTCAGGCAGTAATGGCCACTGCGGGTCACATCCAGCATCTGGGGAATGGACCGGGTGGTGCCCAGACCCCCGGAACGGATCTTGGGAGACGAGACCAGCATCTTCAAGGTGTTGACCACCCCGGTCTCCGTGGCGGCCTGGGGTTTGGATAACGGCAGACCTTGAAAGGGGCCTTCCAGGTTGATGGCGGTCCCGTTGGAAGCCAGCAGGGTCACGCGTTGTCCGATGGCCAGGGTCAAAGGTTGGGTGGTGTCGAGGGTCTGTCCGGGGGTCAGTTGGATCCCTTCGGCCTTGTACACCACGAGTTCGCCGGCCAGGAGCGATCCGCTGGTCAGCAGGCCCATCACCATTCCCAGTCTGCTCCAGAAAGTGATGCGTTTCATGGTGGTCTCCTTCGTGTGTGAAGCCGGTATTTGGAAAATGAGTGTCACGGTGTTGAAAAGTGGTCCGTTTCTTGGTTGTTATAGTAGTGTGCAGCCTGGGTGCCAATCTTGCAAGGTATTATAAAACAACAGGTTGATCTGAAGCGTGATCGCGAAACAAGGGGAGAGATGTAAAAAAAATGGACAGAGACCAAAAAATTGACTTCTGTTCTGCCCGTGCGTCCGGATCTCCCCTTTTTCCCGTGATGCTGGCTTTGGAGGATCGGTTGTTGCTGGATGCCTCTGGCCTGGGGGCGGCGGTGCGGAGCGGGGAGGATGGCGGGACCAGGGAGGAGGAGGCGCCGCAGGCGGAGTCTGCCACCTGGGAGTTGTTGGGCGCTTTGGTGCCTGCGGTGGAGCCGGCGGCGTCGGACTGGCGCGCTGAGGTGGTGTTTGTGGATGCCGGGGTGGCGGATTATCGGACCTTGCTGGACCATCCCGCCATGGAGCGCATGGTGGTGGTCTTGGAGTCCCACGAGGATGGGGTGGCGCGGATTGCCCAGACCCTGGCGGCTTTGGAAGGGGTGGACGCGGTGCATGTGATCTCCCACGGTTCCGATGGGCGGGTGCGTCTGGGCAACGCGGAACTCTCTTTGGAGAGCCTGTCGGTGTATGCCGAGACGGTTCGGGCCTGGGGAGCGGGTTTGAGCGGGGAGGGGGATATTCTGTTTTATGGCTGCGACGTGGCCGCTGGCGCGCAGGGCCAGGAGCTGGTCCGGCGGATCGCGGCGTTGACCGGCGCGGATGTCTCCGCCTCCCGGGATGCCACGGGGGCCGCGCGTCTGGGAGGAGACTGGGAGCTGGAGTGGACCGAAGGGGTGGTGGAGAGCGCTGTGTCGCCTTCGGTCGGGGCTCAGGCGGGGTACGAGGGGCTGCTGGCCACTTATACCGTGACCAATCTCAACAATACCGGGGCCGGGAGTCTGCGTCAGGCGATTCTCAGCGCCAATGCCACGTCGGGTGTGACCGATACCATTCAATTTTCGGTGACCGGCACCATCACTTTGACCAGCATGCTCACGGTCACGGATGATCTGGTCATTCAGGGGGATACCGATGGGGATCAGGTCGCCGACATCACCGTGAGTGGCGGCGGAGCCAATTTGCGCGGATTGTATGTCAACATGAGCGCAAGCACCAATACCCTCACGCTCAACGGGGTGACGATCGACAATTTTGATTATGTCGCCTCGTCCAATACCGGAGGTGGGGCGGTGTTGATCGGCAAAGGCACTTTGGTGTTGAATGATTCCACCATTTCCAACAGTTCCATCACGCCGAACGCTGGATTCAGCACCTTTGGCGGTGGGGTCTATCTGAACGCCAACGGCGTGTTGCAGGTGATCGACAGCACCGTCAGCGGCAATTCGGCCACCTTTGGTGGCGGGATTCGCAACGATGGGGGTGTGGTCACCATCACCCGCAGCACCTTTTCGGGCAATTCGGCTCCCACCGGCGCGTCGAGTGGCACCGGTGGAGGCATTTATCAGGCGGTGGGTTCCACCCTGACCATCACCGACAGCACCATTTCCGGAAACAGCAGTGTCGGATCCGGAGGCGGATTGATCATCATCGCCGGGACGGTCTCCATCGACAACAGCACCATCGCCGACAACAGTTCGGCGATTGGCGCGGGCATCCGGGTGGGGGGCGGCACCCTGACCATGACCAATACCACTGTGGCGGCCAACACCGCCACTGGTGCCGGAGGCGGGCTTTCGATCGCGGCTGGGGGGGTGGTGTCGGCGACCAATACCTTGATTGCGGACAATACCGGTACTACCGCCGATGTGTCAGGGACGATCACCGCCAACTACAGCCTGATCGAAGACACGACCGGAGCCACCATCAACACCACCACCAGCAATGTGACCGGCGTGGACCCGGTGCTGGGCAGTCTGGCCAACAACGGCGGGACAACCCAAACCCTGTCGTTGGGCGCCACCAGTCCGGCTCTGGACCTCTGGACTTCGACCCAGGTGAGCAGCAGTTCCACCACCGATCAACGCGGCACCGGTTACACGCGCTATTTCAATACATTGATCGATGTCGGCGCCTATGAGTCCGTGTCACCTTTGGCCATCGACGATACCGCCAGCGCCACGGAGACGGGCAGCGCGGCCGGAGCCGACGGGTCGGGTACTCTGGTGACCAACGATGTGACCACGGGCACCAAGACGGTGACCGCCATTCGTACCGGCAATGTGGCGGGAGGTGGTGTGGCCGGGACGGTTGGCAGCGCTCTTTCCGGCAGTTATGGGGCGTTGACCGTGCTGGCGAGCGGGAGTTTTACCTATGTGATCGATGAAACCAACAGTACGGTGAACGCCTTGCAGAGTGGTCAGAGCCTGTCGGATGTTTTTAATTATACCCTTTCCGATGGTTCTTTGACCGACATTGCCCTCTTGACCGTCACCCTCCAGGGAGCCAACGATACCCCCCTTGGCGTCAACGACACCGCGACCGCGATTGAAACCGGCAGCAGTTCCGGCAGCAACGCCACGGGCAATCTGCTGACCAATGATTCGGATCCGGAAAGCGCTTCGTTGAGTGCCGTGGCCACGACTCTGACGGGGAGTTACGGCACCCTGACCATTGCCAGCAGTGGCGCTTATGTCTATGTGGCGGATGATGCCAATGCCACGGTGAACGCCTTGCAAAGCGGTCAAAGTGTGTCGGATGCCTTCACCTATACCCTCTCCGACGGCTCCTTGACCCACACCGCCACCCTGACCGTCACCATCCAGGGAGCCGATGATCCTCCGTCTGTAAGTGGGTTGACGACCTCTGAAGGGTTTGTCGAGGATGGGGCGTCGTTTTTGCTGGCGCCCATCGTGATTCAGGATCCGGACTCCTCCTGGGTGGCGGTCACCCTGACTTTGAGCCAGGGCGGGGCGGGGGTGTTGTCAGTCGGTCAGTCGGGAGGGGTGATGGCCACTTTCGATGGTCTGGTTTGGCGTGCGTCCGGCGCGGTATCCGAGGTCAACGCCTTGCTGGCCGGTCTTGTCTTTTTCCCGGCTTTGAACTGGGATCAGGATTTGACCATCACCACCACCGTGACCGATGGGGTGACATCGATGGTCACAGGGGTCAAACAGGTGGCAGTGACCGCAGTGAACGATGCTCCGACCGCCACCCCTCTTGCGGGGCAGGAACGGATCATCGAGGATGTGTTGCATCATGATCTGGTTGATCTGGTGGTTGCGGATGTGGACAGTGCCAGCGTGAACGTGACCTTGACCATGGCCGAGAGCGAGGCCGGAATTCTGACTGTATCCACCTTTCAGGGCGTGACCTCCACCTTCGACGGGGGAATCTGGTCGGTTCAAGGGGCGGTGGTCGAGGTCAATGCGCTGTTGTCCGAGGTGGCGTTTATTCCGTTTCGTGACTGGGATCGGGATTTTGTCATCGCCATCGCCATCGATGACGGCCAGGCCCCGACGCTGACCGGATTCCGGAATGTGGTGATGACCGCTGTCAACGATCCTCCCACGGCCACCAATCTGAACGCCGCCGAACGTTTTACCGAGGATGACGCCTCCTTTGATCTGATCCCGATGGTGGTGACGGACGTGGACAGCACATCGGTCAGCGTTACCGTGATCCTGGATGATCCGGCGGTCGGCACCTTGTCCACGCGTCTTGGTTCCGGGGTCACCTTGGGCAGCAATGGCGGCTTCTGGAGCGCGTCCGGCGAGGTGGCCGCGCTCAACAACCTGTTGACCGGCGTGCGGTTCACTCCTGCGGAGAACTGGGATCAGGATTTCACCATCGCCACGTCAGTCAGCGATGGTCAGGCTCCGGAGGTGACCGGCATCAAAGCGGTCACGGTGATTCCGGTGCATGATGATTTGTTGGTTTCGCAGCTTTCCGCTCCGGAAAGCCTTTTGGAGGATGGTCCCGGCATCGATTTGACCGATATCGTGATTACCGGCAGCGACAGTGACACGGTGATGGCCACCTTGACGCTTTCGGATCCGGAGGCGGGTGTTTTGTCCACCGGGAGGGTCCAGGGTGTGACCTCGACGTTTGATCAGGGGGTCTGGCAGGCCTCTGGAGATGTCGCCACGGTCAACGCCTTGTTGGCGGCGGTCCGGTTCACGCCCGCGCCGGGATGGAATCGGGATTTCAGCCTGCTCACCGCTGTCGGGGATGGAGTGACTGCGAATGTGACCGGCGTCAAACCGGTCACCCTGATCGCCGTGAACGATGTCCCCGTGGTCACCCATCTGGATACCCCCGAATCCTTGGTGGAAGACGATCCGATTCTGGCGTTGAGTCGCATCGTGATCACCGACGACAGCCTGCGTGTGACCACCACCCTGACCCTTTCGGATGGCGCGGCGGGACGATTGCAGTTTCGGACCCAGGCAGGCGTGGAGTTGACCGGGGATGGGAGCGAATGGACCCTGAGCGGCTCTCCGGATCAGGTCAACGTCATGCTGGAGGGATTGAGTTTCATCCCGGCGCGCGACTACGACCGGGATTTCACCCTGACCGTTGCGGTGCGTGATGGTGTGGCCGACCCTGTGGTGGGGGTGAAGCGGATTGTGGTCACGCCTGGCAACGATCCGCCCCGTGATTTGACGCTGAGCGGTGCCGTTGTGGACGAGAATACCGATACCACCCAGGGTGTCCGGATCGGGGCGTTGTCGGCGGTCGAGGTGGATGGCGGGGATCGGGTGGTTTATTCCCTGGTCGATGGGGAGGACCGTTCGGTATTCCGGCTGGGAGGGGAGGACTCCGGGGCGTTGTATCTGGTGGGGGAACGGTTGGATTTCGAGAGCAAGGATCGCTATTCGGTCACGGTGCGGGCCACCGATGGTCAGGGGGCGGTATGCGAGGAGCGTTTCGTCATCCGGGTGATCGATCGGAACGAAGCGCCGGTGAGCCTGACTTTCTCCCCCGAGACGCTGCGGGAGAACCGTTCCAGTCTGGGGGGTCTGGTCGCCGGACAGTTGGGCGCAACGGATGTGGACGCCGGGGATGGATTGGTTTTTTCCGTGGTCGGGGGGGCGGATGCCCCACTGTTTTCCATCGGCGGGGCGAACCGGGATCAATTGTTGTTGTCTGACGGCGTGCTGGATTACGAGCGGCGCAGCGCCTACGAGGTCACGGTGCGGGTGGCGGATCTGGCCGGGGCCTATCGGGAGTCCACCTGGATCGTGGCGGTGATCAATGTCAACGAGCGGGTGGAAGAGGGGTCTGCTGTGGAGTGGTCGCCTCCGGTGGTGGTGGAGGTTCCGGTGGTGGTGGCAGGGGGGGGTGAGAGTCCGGGAGTGTCCGAGGCGGTGGTGGGTGGAGCGGGGCCGTTGCTGCGGGAGCCTGCCCCCTGGGAGGAGGGATCCTCCGGGAGCGGTGAAGGATGGCCGGTGGTGGTGGACGGTGGTCTTCCGACGGATCCGGGGGAGGTGATTCAGGGGTATCTGGAGAGTCCGGACTCCTTGGGGCAGGCGGTGGGGGAGGTGTTGGATCGGGTTGCCCAGGGCGAACCGGTGCAGCAGGCGGACGTGATCGATCTGCTGGAGAAGGGGGGCGCGGACCGGGAGCGGATGATGCAGGTGTTGCGGGATTTCATTCAGATCCAGAAGGAGGCGCGCACCGCGTTGTATGCGGACGCCCTGTCGGAGCTGGATCAACTGGATCGGGACAATCCCTTTGAAACCGGCACGGACAGTGCGGAAGGCAGGCATGACTCCTGGTTTCCTCCCTTGACTGGAGAACGGATCGCCTTGTTGATCGGGGTCAATCGGTATCAAGAGCCGATTCCCGCGTTGTCTACCCCGGTCAACGATGTCAACGTGATTGCGGCCTTGTTGCGTTCGCGGGGGTATCAGGCCATCGTGATGCCGGACGCCACCCGCGACCGGGTGGTGGAGGCGTTCCGGGCGGTGGGGTCGAAGATCAAGCCGCATCAGGATCTGCTGATCTATTACGCCGGACACGGTTATCTCCAGCCCGAGACCGGGACCGGTTACTGGTTGTTGTCCGACGCCAGCGCCGGCAGCGCCTCCCAGTGGATTTCCACCCGCCATTTGTCGGATTTTCTGGCCAAGGTGAAGGCGCGGCATACCATGGTGATTTCGGACAGCTGTTTTTCTGGAACCCTGACGCGGGAATACGCGTTCACGTCCGAGAGTGTCGGTTTGAGCCGTGAGCAGGTGCAGGCCAAGCGGTCGGTGATGATGATGTCCTCGGGAGGGGAGGAGCCGGTGATGGATGGAGGCGGGGATGGCCATTCGGTGTTCGCCGCCCGGTTGATCGATCAGTTGAAGGGGATGGGATCGGGACAGACAGGGTTTGATCTGTTTTTGAAGGTGCGTCGCTCCGTGGTGGAGCGTTCTCCGCAGACGCCCCAGTATGGGGCCATGTTGTCGGCCGGGCATGAGCCGGGCGGGGACTATTATTTTCAGTAAAACGCGGTCGGGACAGGGGATGAGGGCATGATGACAGGGCGTGTGGATCGGGAGAAGAAGGCGTTATTGGAAGTCTGGCGCGGGTTGGACGAGGAGAGACAACGCACGCTGTTGAGATTCGCCCGTTTTTTGGCCAGCGAGTCGGGGGGGGAATCGGTCGGGGTGGCCGGAGCGCCGGAGGTTCCGGAGATTCCGCTGGAGATTCCCCGGCCGGAGACGGAGAGCGCGGTGGCCGGGCTGAAACGGCTCAAGAAGCGTTATCCCATGATCGAGGCGGACGAACGGGTTTTGGCCGAGGCGTCGCGGATTCTGATGGGCAAGGTGATGGGGGTGCCGGACCGGGAGGTGATCGACCAGTTGGAGGATTATTTCGCCCGGTGTTATCAGGGGTGGTTGGCGAGTCGGGGCTGACGAATTTTTTTCAGTGTGGCGCGCGCGGCGTGAGCGGCGTGGAGGAGACGGTGGGGGGCGGCTGATGTTCTCCGGGGTCTTTCTGGGTGGAGACGATATCCACCAGCGCCAGGATCACCAGCAGCAGGGATCCGCCGATCAGGATCCAGCGGCTGGCGCGTTCATCCAGCCACTCCGGGACCGGGAGGGGTTTGGGGGCCGAGTCGGGATGGATGGCCAGCCAGATCAGGCGCACCCCGTAGAAGAGGCCCACGAGAGAGACGATACCCAGCGTCAAGAAAATCAGGATGCGCATGTGGACCTTGTCAAGATGGCGACGCAAAATTGTGTCATGATTCTGGCGGTGGCACCCCAGACCACCTCTTCTTGATGGTTGAAGCGTGGAGTGTCGGGAAGGAGTCTGACGGTTTCCAGGAAAACATTCAAGGGAATGAGCAGCGTTCCGGCCACTTCGCCCGGATCCGGGCGCGGGTTTGGCGGTGTGGTGAGCAGACCCACGAAGGGATGGATCAGGTAACCGGTTTGCAGGGTGGGGGTGGGAGGAAGACGGCCCAGAATGTGCAATTGCAGGGGATCAAGGCCCAGTTCTTCCTTGAATTCCCGCAAGGCGGTGGCCAGTGGGGTGGAGTCTGCGGGTTCGGGGCGTCCACCGGGAAAGGCGATCTGACCTTTGTGGTGGGAGACGGTCTGGGTGCGGCGGATGAAGAGCAGATCCCACTCCGGGCCGCGTGGCACCAGGGGAACGATCACGGCGGCTGGCATCAGGGAGGGGGAATCAACCTGGCGTGAAAGAGTTTGCCAGGTTGGCCCGATTTTTTCATCTAGACAGGAGGCGATGATCGCCGGTGTCAAGGAGGCGGTCAATCGTTCGGTTTTCCAGGAAGGTCTGCCATCACCGTGCGGCACGCAGAACCGGAACGGCTTCGCCTTCGACCGGTTCGCTCAAGGCCAGGGCGAACTGGGGAATCCGACGGCCATTGGCGGTCGGCGAGACCAGTTCGTGACGCGCCTGGGCGTGGGTGCGACGGATCGACAGGGTGGGCATCGGCGGAGCGACTTTGGCGACCACGCGTGCGTTTTTCTGGGGTTTCATCCGGGGATCGGCCACGAGAGAGCGATCAAGAGAATTTTTGTCAGCATCCATTTTCTTTTTGTTGCTGGGTTTCTTTTTGTAATAGCTTAGCACCTTGCCCACGTAGCGCTGGGTTTCGGCCAGGGGAGGGACGCCCTGGAAGCGTTCGACCATTTTGGGTCCGGCGTTGTAGGCGGCCAGGGCGTGGGGAATTTTGGTGAACTGTTTGATCATTTTGCCCAGATAGCGGGCGCCGCCGCGCAGGTTTTGTTCCGGGTTGTGGATGTTCTTGACCCCCAGGATGCGTGCGGTTTCGGGCATGAGTTGCATCAGTCCCACGGCGCCATCCGGGGAGACGGACTCGTTGTTGAAGTCCGACTCCGTGGCCACGACGGCGCGCAGGAGATCGGGATCGAGATTCTCCTGGATGGCGACTTTGGTGATGAGGCGGTCGAGGGGCGAGTCAGCCTGGGCGGTCGGGACGCCGAAGGGGAAGAGGACCGTGGCCACAAGCAGGGCGGTCAGTGGATGAGAGATCCGGAACCAGAAAGATGCCGGAGAGTTGTCGTCCGCATGGGGTCTGTCCGCGATGGACCGCCCGGCGGTGACTGAAGAAAAGGGATTCGAGCGCATAGGTACATTGTTCCAGATTGATGATTTGTCGAGCGTCAATTCCGGTCTTGATGAGCCGTGCAAGGACGTATCCTGGTAAATCGAAATTCACTTTATCAGGTTTCTTTCCGCCAGAAAAGAATTTTTGCCACTCGTGTTCCATTTTATTTTCCGTGGATTTCAATAATTCGTCGCGAAAGGTCAGGTCCACTTCGTAACAGGCCGGTCCGATACACGGTCCGATGATGGCCTGTATTCGTGCGCGGTCGGCGCCCAGGGTTTCCATGGTCGTCACCGTGTTTTCCACGATGCCGGACGCGGCCCCCCGCCAACCGGCGTGCGCCGCGCCCACCACCCGCGCCACCGGATCGGCCAGCAGCACCGGAACGCAATCGGCGGTCAGCACGCCGACCGCCACGCCGACCCGATCGGTCACCACGGCGTCGGCGTCGGGTCGTGCGCCGCTCCATCCCGCCTGTTCGACCCGGTTGCCGTGTACCTGATTGACCAGGGCCAGTGTTGGCGCGTGGGGGGCCAAGGCGCGCAACAGCCGTTCCCGGTTGGTCGCCACATGGTCAGGCCGGTCCGACACGTGATCCCCCAGATTGAAACTCTCCCAGTTCCCCAGGCTGACCCCGCCGTGCCGGGTGGTGAAAAACGGGACGATCCCGGAACCCTGCGGGGAATTTTTCCAGGGGAAGAGGATATTCTCTTGATTTCCGGATTCCGGTCTGTGACAATAGTGTGTTTTCTTCATCATGGCCTTATTAACTCCTTGCTCCAGGTCAATTGTCTTGGGGCCAGCCGTTACGAACCAAGCCGAAAGGAGGCGCCGTGGCTTTTTACGAGTCCATCTTCATTGTACGTCCGGATCTGACCACTGAACAGGTTGAACAGGTCGCCGCTCGCGTGGCCGACATCATCACTGCCGGTGGCGGAACCATCCTTCAAAACGAGTTGTGGGGCCGTCGTCAACTGGCCTATCCGCTCAAGAAAAATACCAAGGGGTTTTACATCTTCAATCTGGTGGAAGGCGGCGGTCCCCTGATCGCCAACCTGGAAGCCAAATTGATGATCGACGAGGATGTGCTGAAATTCCAGAACATCCGCGTCAAGAAGGCCAATCTGGTGCCTTCGCCGCTGGCCCCGTTCGGTGAGCGGGCTTCCGATGCCCCCGATGTCTTGCTTCCTGGCGACGAGGATTACGATGTCCAGGACGACGACGAGGAGGAGTATGGAGAAGAGGAAGAAGACGACCTGGACCTGTGATGGGGTCGTGGGTGGAATCCCGGGACGGCAGGGCGTGTGATGGACGATGACCGGTGCGCGACGGAAATCCCGTCGTCCGACGGTCTTGCTTCGCACCCCTTGTCCCCGGCAGCCAATCAAGTGCTTCTGGAAGGCCAGCTTCTGGCATCCGTGGATTATCGGGTGACCCCGACTGGCCGACCGGTTCTCTTCTTGGAAATCGAACACGACTCCCGTCACGAGCAGCCGGACTCCTCCTTGAGTTTCCAGGCGCGCATGCCGGTGATGGCTCTGGGAGAGTTGGCCGCGCGTTGTCGCTCCCTGACACCCGGTTGCACCCTGCGGGTGTCGGGACGCCTGAATCAGAAACGTTGGGTCAAGGATGGCAAGGTCCGCTGGGGCCGTCTGGAACTGGTCGCCATGGAGATCCGGATGCTCGCGGCTGCGGATCCGTCCTGACCCTTTTAGAATCACGCGCGGAGCTTGCGTTTTGCAAACCGTGCGTCAACATGGATTGAGGAAGCTTGACATGTCTGATCAAGACAATGACTCCAATTCGACTTTCGACTCCCAGCCGGCCCGGTCGTTCGGTGGCGCGGGTCGTTCCTTTGGCGCGGGTCGTCCCGGTGGCGGCGTTGGTGGTCGCATGGGCCGTCCGGCCGGTGGTTCTGCGGGTGGACCCGGTGCCCGTCCTTCCGGGCCTGCGGGCGCGGCCGGCGCGGCCGGAGGATTCCGTCGTCCCTTTTTCCGCCGTCGCAAGGTGTGCGTGTTCTGTGCGGACAAGGCGCTCCAGATCGACTACAAGGATCCCAAACTGCTGCTCCGTTTCATCACCGAGCGCGGCAAGATCGTTCCAAGCCGCATCACCGGTGTCTGTGCGCCGCATCAGCGTCGTTTGAGCAAGGCGATCAAGCGGGCGCGCAACATCGCTCTGTTGCCTCACCTCGTCAAGTGAGCCGGACGGCCTGGTCATCCGGGGGACCATGCCGTTTGTTGACCGGGAAAAACGGGCGTGGTTCCGTGGTCTGCTCCCGGTCGGATGATCGGTCATGACTCCCCTCGGCTGGGTGACCAATCCGGTGTTTGCGGGCACGCAGGCGCTGGTGTTGATGATTCTGCCCATGGGATTGCCCCTGCTGGTGCCGTTGCAGATGGCCGCGCCTCTGCCCGTGCTCCTGACCGCGCTGTGGGGGGGGGCTCAGTCTGGATGGATCGGAGCCTCCATCCCTGTGGTGGGGGCCTTTCTCCTCGGAGATGGACTGCGGTTTCCCGTCACCGCCTTTCTGTTCTTCTTCGGCTTCCCGTTGCTGGCGGCCTCGATGATACGGGCAGGCTGGAAGGTAAGCCAATGCCTGGGCTTCGCCTTTCTGATGAGCGTTGGCGTCATGCTGCTTTTTTTTGTCTGGACGCTGTTCATGGGCATCGATTTTCAGGCCGAAACCGCTCTGAAACTCGATACCTTCAAGACCCATGTGCTGGCCGCCATTGCCAAGAAAGGCGGGGATGCCGTAATCTTGGCCGAAGCCAGGGTGGTGCTGGAGCCTGTACTCTCCGTCATGGCCCTGCTGCTGCCCGGCTTTGTGGTGTCGGGCTGGTTTCTGTTGCACGCGGGCAATCTGTTGGCGGCCCGCACCCTGGTGCGCAAATGGGGGGGAACCTCCCTCTTCGCCACCGAAGACCTGACCGAATGGCGCCTGCCTTTCACGTTGGTCTGGGTGGTCATCGGCGCCGCGCTTCCGGCCTTTGCCGCTTCCGGCTTTCTGCATCTGCTGGGGGCCAATCTGGTTCTGGTTCTGGCCATCCTCTATTACTTGCAGGGGATGTCGATCGTACAGGCCGCTTTCCGTCACTACACCGTCTCCGGTGTGGTGCGGAGTTTTTTCTATCTGGCCATGTTTTTGTGGTACCAGGTCGTGCTTGTGGTGACGGCTCTGGGCCTGTTTGATATCTGGGTCGATTTTCGCACTCGGTTTTTCCGCACCAGCAAGGAGGGGGAGAATCCCCCTGGGAGCTAATACGCCATGGAAGTGATACTTTTGGAAAAGATTGGCAAATTGGGTGACCTGGGCGCCGTGGTCCAGGTGCGCGCCGGTTACGGTCGCAACTTCTTGATCCCGGAAGGCAAGGCTCTGCCCGCCACCCGGAAAAACCGGGACCGCTTCGAGTTGGAACGGCTCGCCTTCGAGGCCCGGCAGCAAGAGATTTTCGAGCGCGCCCAGGCTCTGGCCGCCAAGATCGCCGACGTGGAAGTGGTGCTGGATCGTCCCGCCGGCTCGACCGACAAGCTGTTCGGCTCGGTCACCAACTCCGACATCGCTGCTTTCTTCCTGGGTCGGGGCATCGAAACCCCGCGCGGTTCCATCGACGTGCCCTATCCCATCCGGACCCTGGGTGACCACACGGTGCGCATCCGTCTGCATCCCGACATCATCCCCGAAATCAAGGTTCGGGTGGAACGTCGGGTGAATCGTTGATCGGTCGGCAATACGCTTGGCGCGAGGTGTTGAGATGACGCTTTACGACTACAAGTGTGAGGGGTGCGGTCTGCGTTTCGAGCAGGATCATCCCATGTCCGCGCCCCCGGTGCGTGTCTGTCCCGAGTGTGGCGCGGAAAAGGTCCGCAAGATCCTGTCCACCGGTGGCGTGCAGATCGCCGGATCCCGCACTCCGTCACCCGCCTCTTCTCCGCCGCCTTGTGCCTCCGGTGGTTGTGCCGGTGGCATGTGTGGTCTGGGGGGGTGAAGACGGTGCAGACTTGGCGCGCCCCGGCGCGCCACAGTCGCTCGTGGATGAACGTTGAATGAATGTGGAATGAGAGCCTTTGGGCCGCTCGCGCGTGATTTGCGCGAGCGGCCTTTTTTTTTATGTGCTTTGGGGGCTGCGCAGAGACTTGATTCTTTGGGACATGGCTTTATCATGCGTTGGCCCAACGGTTTTTTCTGAAACCGGATTGAACGGTGATGGGGCGTTGAGGCGCGGGGCTCTTTAGAAAAGGGGATCAGGGCTATCGATTCCGTTGAAGGAGCGGTCAGGAATGGCCTTGTGAAGGGCCGTATGATGGGGAGAACTTGGCATGTTCTGGTGGCGGTTTTTCGGTATTTCCGTATTGAGTTTGGCGGTCGGCGGCACAACGGCCTGGGCCGATTCCGGTAAACTGGACGCGGGTCTCTCCTCCAGGCTGAGCGCTCACAACCTGCAATCGGCGCAAGCGGGCACTCATCCCCTGCGCGCGGGTGAGGAGAAGGGGGCTCTGGTCGCTGCCACGGTGCAATTTTCCGGAAACGGTCTGGCCGCCATGCGCGCTTTGGATGTGGTGGTTCGTTCCGTGCTGGGCAACGTGGCCACGGTGTTGATTCCCATCAACCGGTTGGCGCAGGTGGCGGCGCTTCCGGAGGTGTCGCGTCTGGAAACGCCCAGTCGTCCGGTTGCCCGTCTTCACAAGAGCGCGCCTTTCGTCAAGGTGGATCCATTGCGCACCGGTTCGCTGGCGCAGGGGTGGGGCGGAAACACCGGCAAGGATGTGCTGGTGGGGATCATTGATTCGGGCATTGACATCAATCATGGTGACTTTCGCGATGCGAGCGGCAAAACCCGCATCGTGCGGCTGTGGAATCAGCGGAGTGTCACCGGAGCCACCCCGCCGACGGGCGCGGATGGCGCGGCGCTTTATGGCGCGGAGTGTGACACGGCGGCGATCAATGCGGTGCTGGATACCACTCCGAGCGGGACTGGTGTCTGCAATCCGGATGACAACAACAACCACGGTACCCATGTGGCCGGCATCGCGGCGGGCAACGGCGGGGGCACAGGCAACGAAAAGGCGGCGGGACGGTTTGTCGGCATGGCGCCTGAGGCGGGTCTGTTGGTGGCCAACCCTCTGGACAAGGCGGTTGCGGTCAACGGAGATCCGGTGCTCGACGCCATCTCCTGGATGACGCGGGTGGCCAAACAGCTCAACAAGCCGCTGGTGATCAATCTGAGTCTGGGGTCTTATTTCGGCAGCCGGGACGGCACGGGCGGTTTCCAGAAGGGCATCGATCAGGTTTCCGGAGCGGGGGTGATCGTCGTCGCGGCAGCGGGCAACGAAGGCAACGCCCCGATCCGCGCGGAACTCTCCCCCATGACCCAGGAGCAGATTGTGGGCGTCACCTTTTCCATTCCGGAGGGGCGCACCGAGGAGAATCTGGAGTTCTGGAGCAACGGGGACAATCAGTATGCGGTGCAACTGGTGTGTCCGAACGCCACCACCACCGATTATATCACCGCAGGCAACACGCTGGTTGACTTCGAGGCCGCCGGTTGCGGCAAGATCAGTGTCACGTCGTCCGCGCCCAGTTCTGCCAACGGGGACCGTCAGTATCTGATCACGTTGGGCAGTGGCACCCAGGCGTTGGCGAGCGGCAACTGGACCCTCAACATTCGCGCGGATGCGGTGCCGGTGGCCAACGAGAAGCTCGGCGTCATCTGCGGGGAAACGGAATCCGGCGCGGTGTTCACCGGCACCTACAAGACTGCGGTCACCAAAGAGATTCTCACCGATTCGGCCAGCGCGCGCCGGGCCATCGCCGTGGCGGCCCTGAACACCAATTATGTCTGGAACACGGCTTCCGGGGAGACCGACAAGAATGCCGACAATGGACCGTTGGGGGATGTGGGCGGGTTCAGCAGTCGCGGACCGCGTCGTGTGTGCAGCGCCAACGCCAAATATATCGATGTCAGCACCCTTGCGGGTCAGCAGAACGCCGACGAATGCAAAAAACCGGTCATGAAACCGGACCTGACCGCTCCGGGTTCTTATATTATGTCCAGCCTGTCCAAGGCGGCCACGGCGGCTGCGACCGCCTCCGACGTGGAGGCCGATGGGGTGCATGTGGCCTACATGGGAACCAGCATGGCCACTCCCCATGTGACGGGAGTCGTGGCGTTGATGTTGCAGTCCAATCCGCAGTTGACGCCGGAGGAGGCGAAGCGCCATTTTTTTACCACGCTCCAGAGCAATGGGTATACCCAGGCGGCGAATTTGCCTGTTTACACCGCCGGGGTCGAGCTGCCGGCCAACCCGAATGACGCCTGGGGCTATGGCGCCATGGATGCGGCCGCGTCGGTGCGGGCGGTGAGCGGTACCGCGAATGGCGTGTGTGGAACCGCCCACAATCAGGCGGTGGCAACGGCTCCCGCCACGGGTCTGTGCGTCACCGGCACCGCTTCCGTCGTGTCTGGCAGCGGTCCTTGGAGCTGGAGTTGCGCCGGGGTCAGCGGGGGGAGTTCGGCCACATGTTCTGCCAACCTCGCCAACGCCACCTCCAATGTCGGCACGTTGGATGTGGACAAGAGCAGCGTGACCGACGCTTCGGATGGGGTGTTGATTCTGAGACGGTTGAACCGGGCCTCTTCCATCGAGACCGGGGTGGTGCTTCCGGCCGGGCAGAACAATGCCTCGGTGATCGCCACCATCGACGGGGCCGGTCTGAAACTGGATGTGGACAAGAACGGCGTGGTGGATGCCACGGATGGGGTGTTGATCTTGCGGCGGTTGAATGGTGGTTCGACCATCGATACGGGGGTGGTGCTGCCTTCGGGGCAGACCAACAGCACGGCCATTGTCAACATCGACGCGCTCAAATAGTCCCGGATTGTTCTTGAATCGTGGCCGGGAGGCCTGGGATCGTCCCCCGGCCTCCCGGCTGGTGATAGGGGAAAGGTCGGGGAATGGCCGGTCTGGAATGGCCGGTTTGGGAGTGACCGGCCTGGAATGGGAATGATTGCCCTGATTTGTTTGTTGCCTTGGCTTGTTTATTGCTTCGTTGGGCTGTTGACGTTTGGGAATGTCGTGGAGTCATCATTATTTTTAGTCAACAGAGGAACCCAAGGCGGTTACACGGTATTGAACGTTGACACGCTTCTTTCCAATCCATCCATCCACATGAGCGGACTTTACAATCTCGACGAGGGGGAGTATGCCGCCACCTTGTCCACCCTGGCCGAATGGGGGGATGCCAAGGCCCAGCACAATCTCGCGGCCATGTATCTGGAAGGGGTGGAATTGCCCCTCGATTACGCCATGGCTCTGCATTGGCATCGTCAATCGGCCGGGCAGGGGTATGCGCCGGCTCAACACGATCTGGGCACCATGTATCTCGAAGGCTTGGGCGTGGAGCCGGATCCGGTCGCGGCGGCCCAGTGGTTTCTTGCCGCTGCCCGTCAGGGGGATGCCAAGGCGCAGAACAATCTGGGCATTTTGTATGCCACCGGCGACGGGGTGCCACGGGAGATGGTTCAGGCCCGTGCGTGGTTTCTGCTGGCCGCCCACGGGGGGCTGGTGGATGCCCTGGAAAATCTGCAACTTTCCGCCGAGGAGATGAGCCCCGAGGAGTTGTCCCGCGCCGAGGCTCTGGCTTCGGAGTGGTCGGAGGCCGCCTGAGCGCGGTTGACCTTTCGGACCGGTTGACCTTGCGGATGTGTGTTGGCGGTCACCGGACGGTGGTCATGGAAGCGGGTTGGATCGATGGGGTTGATCAAAAGCAAGAGGGTCCGGGGCCGCCAAGAGGAGGCTCCGGACCCTTTTTCGTTTTCGGGATCGTTTTCGGGATCGTCACGGTTCGGGGGGGGGGACGATCAAGGCGGCTTCCGGTTCTTCCCGGCCATTCAGGATGTGGACCCGTTGTCCTGAGATTTGCAGGCGTTTCTGGGCGAACAGGGAGACGGCCATGGGATAGAGGCGGTGTTCTTGCGTGAGAATGCGGGCGGCCAGGGTCTGGGCGGTGTCGTGGTCGAGAATCGGGACAGCGGCCTGGGCCACGATGGGACCGGCGTCCACCTCCTCGGTGACGAAGTGGACCGTGGCCCCGGAAAAACGCGCCCCCGAGTCGATGGCCCGCTGTTGCACGTGCAGGCCGGGAAAGGCGGGCAGCAGGGCCGGATGGATGTTGAGCAGCCGTCCCTGAAAGGCGCGAATGAAACAGGGGGTCAGCACCCGCATGAATCCGGCCAGACAGACCAGTTCCACTCCGGCCGCGTTCAAGGCGGCGATCATGGCCTGTTCGAAGTGCTGGCGGTCCGGGAAGGCCCGATGGTGGATCACGCGGGTGGGAATGCCTGCCAGTCTGGCCCGTTCGAGTCCATAGGCTTCGGCCTGATTGCTGATCACCAGGGCGATGCGGGCCGGAACCGAGCCTTCCGCCATCCGGTCGATCAGGGCTTGAAGATTGCTGCCGCTGCCGGAAATCAGCACACCGACGGCCAGAAGGGGTTCAGCCATGGATGATCACCCGCGCCTCCTCCGGGTTGGTCCGGGCCACCACCGAACCGATGCGCCAGGCCTGTTCTCCGGAGGCTTTCAGGCTGTCCAGGGCCGCTGCGCATTCGTCTGCGGCCACCACCGCCACCATGCCCAGTCCACAATTGAAGGTGCGGTTCATTTCCGCCTCTTCGATGTTGCCCAATTGTTGCAGCAGATCGAAAATGGCTGGACGGGGCCAACTCTTTGCGTCCAGAATAACCGAGGCGCCATCCGGCAGAACCCGGGGGATGTTTTCGGTGAATCCGCCGCCGGTGATATGGACCAGCCCTTTGACCGTGACCTGTTTGGCCAGTTCCAGGACCGCTTTGACATAGATCCGGGTCGGGGTCAACAGCACCTCGCCGAGGGTTTTTTCTCCATCCGGGGTGGCGAAGGGGGCGTTGAGGCCGGGTCCGTGGGGTTCCATCACCAGACGCCGGATCAGGGAGTAGCCGTTGGAGTGGGGACCGGAAGAGGCGATGCCGATCATCGCGTCGCCGGGGGCGATCCGGGAGCCGTCGATCAGCTTGGGCCGATCCACGATGCCGACCGCGAAGCCGGCCAGATCGTATTCGCCGGGGGGGTAGAAGGAGGGCATTTCAGCGGTTTCGCCGCCCACCAGGGCGCATCCCGCCTGACGGCATCCGGCGGCGATGCCTTGAATCACCGTGGCGGCCACTTCTGGATTCAAGGCGCCGGTTGCGAAATAATCGAGAAAGAAGAGCGGTTCGGCCCCTTGTACCACCAGATCGTTGACCGACATGGCCACCAGATCGATGCCGACGGTATCGTGGCGACCGGTCAGGAAGGCCAGTTTGAGTTTGGTGCCCACCCCGTCGGTGGACGACACCAGCAGCGGATCGGTGAAGTGTCGCCATTCGGGTCGGAACAGGGCGCCGAAGCCCCCCAGACCGCCGAGTACGCCGGGACGACGGGTGGAGGCCACCGCGTCACGGATCAGGTGGACCACCTGATTGCCCGCGTCGATATCGACGCCCGCATCGCGATAGGTGAGGGAAGGTCTGTCCCCTGGAGGGGTGGAGCCGGAGGTTTCGATGGCGGACATGGGGCGGATGCATCCTTGGGTGCAAAGGGGGTTTGGTCTTTTCTTTACGGAAAGGGTACACTAGACGGACGAGATGTGGAATGATCGAAGCATTCAAAATGTGGGAGTCTGGTCAATCATGAACAATTTTTCCGGTCTTGGCCATCGGTTTTCCGGTTGGTGGCTGATCGCGTTGTGGATCGTGACCCTGATGCCGTGTCGTGTGGGGTGGTCTGCCGCCGCTGCGGAGAGCGGAAACCGCTCGATCTACGAGGTGGGCCATGTGGAGATTTCCTTGCCGTTGGGCGGCAAGAACGTCGATGCCATGCAGGAGGCCGGCGTGGCCCAGGCCCAGCGCGAAGGCCTGCAACGGCTGTTCAAACGCATGCTCACCAGTCAGGAGCGCGAGGCCCGCAAGGCGTTTCTCGCCGGTTTGCTCAAGGAGTCCAAACGGTTGACCGAGCGGACCGTGGTGCGCAGCAAGAAACAGGTCGGCGACCGGCTCGACATGACGGTGGATCTGTTTTTCTCCCGCAAGGAGGTGAGCGCGGCCCTGGTCAAGGAGGGGATTCCCCACGGAGAGATGGCCTATCCCCCGGCGCTGCTGATCGCCCGTGAGGAGGCCACCGAAGGGCCTTCCACCTGGTTGTGGAAGACCCTGCCCACCGTGGCGCGGGAGCATGGCATCGTGTTGTTGCAGCCTTTGGGGGATGTGGAGGATTTCACCCATCTGAACTGGGACAAGGCCGCGAAGGGGGATGCGGAGGTGTTGAACTGGGCCTCCACCCGTTATGGCGCCTCGGACACCTGGGTGGTGAAGGCCGAATCCGCTCCGTTGACCGCCAGCAAGGGGGGTGCCCGGTTGCGGGTTTCGGGCACGCTGGTGGTCAGTCGCGCCAACAGCGCCCCGATCACCTTTCAGGCGCGCGAGGAAAAGAGCGGCGCCACCCCCGAAGAGATCGCCACCGCCTTGTATCCCCTGGTGGCGGGAAAACTGGTCCAGCAGGCGGTGGAACACTGGCTCGCCGGTCATGTGGTGCAGCCGGGCCTGAAACATCAACTGCGCTTGCGGGTGATCCACGAGGCCCAACTGGCCCGGCTCACCGAGTTTCTCAACACCCTGAAGGCCATTCCAGGGGTCAAGGATCCGCAGGTGTTGCAGGCGACGGCGCGCGAGACCCATTTTTCCTTCGAGTATCAGGGACGTGATGACCTCTTGGAGCAGGCGTTGGCCAAACGGGTGGTCCACCAGGAAAAGAACGCGGAAGGCCTCACCTTCTGGTTGGTGACTCCGCCCAAAACTCCGGCAGCGGCCTCCATCCCGCCCGCTCCGGTTGAGACGGCCCCGTCTGCGTCCTCTCAACCGGCTGCCAAGAGTCCTGCGCCGGTGGTTCCGGGGTCAACGGCCCCGTCTGCGCCCTCTCAACCGGCTGCCAAGAGTCCCGCGCCGGTGGTACCGGGGTCAACGGCCCCGTCTGCGCCCTCTCAACCGGCTGCCAAGAGTCCCGCGCCGGTGGTACCGGGGTCTGCGGCCCCGTCTGCGCCCTCTCAACCGGCTGCCAAGAGTCCCGCGCCGGTGGTACCGGGGTCTGCGGCCCCGTCTGCGCCCTCTCAACCGGCTGCCAAGAGTCCTGCGCCGGTGGTTCCGGTCCAGCCCGCCGCCAAGCCCCCGACCCAGCCGGTTCCGTCGCCAGCGGCCCCGCTCCAACCGGCCAACCCTGCCAAGTCGTGGTTGTAGGGATGGGGGTCGAGCTGAAGGATGGCGCCATGAAAAAGGAGATTCTGTTTGTCGCGGCTGGAACCCGTGGTGCCAAGCTGGTGGGCGGACGGTTTCAACCGTATGTGCCGATTCACGGTCGGACCAGCGTGGAACATGTGCTGGCTGCGGCCACCGAGGCTGAATCCGTTGACCGGATTTATGTCTGGGGGGATCGGGAGCGGTTGGAGACGCTGCTGCGCGAGGCGGTGGTCCAGGGCGCCCGGCGGGGCGTCGAGGTGACGGTGCTTCAGGAGAAGAGCAATTTTGTCGAGAGTTTTCTTTCCACGACCTTGTTGGCTCTGCATCAGCAGGCCGGGCATGGGGTGCAACCCTGGATGGCCGGGGAGGGGTTGGAATCCCGTCATTGGGATCTGTGGCGCGAGTTCGGCCAGGATGAGCAGTTGGCGCAGATTCCGGTCAATCTGCTGGTGAGCGATACCCCGTTGATCCAACCGGCGGAGATCGATTGTCTGGTCGCGGGCAAGAGTCCCCACGCGGATCTGGTGCTGGGACGCACGGTCCGCTCGGCCATCGACACGGTGACCGCACGCATCCCGGAACCGTTCTGTTACGATCGGGCGGTCAAGAACTATTACACCTATGGTTCCGGGGATCAGACCTGGGATTTGATCGTCAACAATTTCATGGCGGGAAAACCGTTGCGGGTGCCCCGTTTGATCTGGAATCTGGCCGGGCACCTGTTCAACAACCGCACCATCATCGAGGGCGGACGCTTCAACTTGAAGAAGATCAAGGACAACGTGGTGTTCGTGCAGTCCTTGTTCTCCAAGTTCCATCGGCAGGAGGCGGAAGGGGGGGCGGCTGCGAAGAAGAATTATTATCAGATGCTCAAGGCGTTTTCTTTTCTGATGCGCGCCTATTTCATCATCGTCAAGAACAAGGATGCCAACCGCAAATTCCGGGATCTGGCCATTCTGGAGGATCGGATCCGCACCTTGACCCGGTGTACCGTCACCTTGCTGATCAGCGACGCCTCCGGTCCGGCTTTGGATATCGACACCGAATATGAAATCGAATACATCGATCGCCATTTTGAAGCATTGCGGGCTTCAACGCCGCCCACGGTGCTGTTCTGACGGGATTGGAGAAGACAAGGTGGGCCGATGAGTCACGGACAACAACTGCTGGAACTGGGACTGGATCCGGTTTTCACCTTTGACAACCTGATCGTTGGCGACTCCAACCGTCTGGCCTGCGCGGCGGTGCTCGGACTGATGGATGGAACGAGCGCCAGTCTGATTCTGACCGGCGGCGCCGGGTGTGGCAAGACCCATCTGCTGCATGCGGCTGTCGGTCGGCAGCGGCGTTTGCGGGGCGGGGATGGGGCGGCTTTTCTGGATCCCGAGGCATTGGCCCGGGCGTTGGAAGGGGGCGGAGAGGGGGCGTTGACCCGTTTTTTGGCCCGTTGGACGGGGGATGTGCTGGTGGCGGTGGACAACCTGGAACGCCTGGACCACGAGTCGGCGGCGTTGCAGGAGGGATTGTTGTTTTTGTTCAATCATCTGCGTGAGAATGGAGGCCGTCTGCTCATCGCCTCCCGTCTCTCTCCCACCCATCTGGAGTGGCTGCGTCCGGATTTGCGTTCCCGGCTGTTGTGGGGATCGGTCATGGAGATCGCGCCGCCGGATGATGTGGAACTGGAGGCCATTCTCACCAAACTGGCGGCGGATCGTCAGGTGCGATTGAGTCCCGAGCTGATCCGGTTTTTGTGCGTGCGTCTGCCCCGGCGGATTCCGGATCTGTCTGCGGCCCTGGAACGTCTGGACCGGGCCGGTCTGGAGCTGAAACGGCCTCTGACCGTGCCTTTGGCCAAGGAGATCCTGACGCTGTGACTCCTGATCGCGGTTGTTGCGGCGCGGGTGGATGAGCGTCATGTCCCCTCCGGTGCGCGTGTTGACCTTTTCCACCCTGTTTCCCCATCGGGACAGTCCGGTGCATGGGATTTTCGTGGGCGAGCGGTTGCGTCATCTGGTGGCCTCGGGCGGAGTGGAGGCCCGGGTGGTGGCCCCCATTCCCTGGTTTTTCATCACCCGTCCCTGGCTCAACCGCTATGCGTGGGTGGGCCGCGCGGCCCCGGCACGCGAAACCTTCGCGGGCATTCCCGTCGCGCATCCCCGCTATTTTCTGCCTCCCAAGATCGGCATGACCGCCGCTCCGTTTCTGTTGGCCGCTGGCGCGGCGTCCGCGTTGAGCGGAATGCGGCGGGAAGGGTTTGATTTCGATCTGATCGACGCCCATTATTTCTACCCCGACGGGGTGGCGGCCATGTTGCTGGGTCGCCATTTTCGCAAACCGGTGGTGATCACCGCCCGGGGCAGTGATCTCAACCAGATTCCCGCCCATCGGCTGCCACGCGCCATGATTCTCCAGGCCGCCCGCCAGGCCGATGGCCTGATCACGGTCAGCGCCGCTTTGAAACAGGTTCTGACCGGCATGGGCCTGTCCGATGCGCAGGTCACGGTGTTGCGCAACGGGGTGGATCTGGAACGGTTTTCACCGGTGGCGCGGGTCGCGGCGCAAGAGAGCCTGGGCTGGAGCCGTCCGACCCTGTTGTCCGTGGGGTATCTCATCGAGCGCAAGGGCCATGATCTGATCCTGCGGGCCTTGCCGGAGCTGCCCGGTATGGATCTGGCGATTGTCGGCACCGGCCCGTTGCGGGAGGCGTTGGGGGCGCTGGCGGTGGAGTTGGGCGTGGCCGACCGGGTGCGTTTCGTGGGCGAGCTGCCCCAGGAGCGATTGAAAACCTGTTACAGCGCCGCTGTCGCCCTGGTGCTGGCCTCCAGCCGGGAGGGGTGGGCCAATGTGCTGCTGGAGTCCATGGCCTGTGGAACCCGTGTGGCGGCCACCAATGTCTGGGGCGCGCCGGAGGTGGTCACCGCTCCGGAGGCCGGGGTGCTGATCGAGGCCCGCACCCCGTCGGCCATCGCCGCCGCCGTCCGTCGGCTGCTGGCCATGCCATCGGATCCCGTCGCCACCCGTCGGCATGCCGAACGGTTCTCCTGGGAGGCCACCACCCAGGGACAATTGAAACTTTTCAACGAGATTCTTGGGAGAGTGCCACCATGAAACCCAGCGATTCCCCTTCCCGTTTCGAGGCGCTCCTGGCCAAGATGGGCGGTGTGCAGCCGGTTCCCCCCCGGGTTCCCTGGTCCGAGGTGTTCTGGTCGTGGCTGGGCGCCTTTGTGGGCATTCTGCTGGTGGCGGTGCTGGATCGCTTCGTGTTGCAAGGCGGCGACTGGATGCTGATGCTCGGCAGTTTCGGCGCGTCGGCGGTGCTGCTCTATGGCGCTCCCGCCAGTCCACTGGCCCAGCCCCGCAATTTATTGCTGGGCCATTTTCTCTCCGCCCTGGTGGGGGTCTCTCTGGCCCAGACTCTGCCCGGTCTGGCGTGGCTCGCCGCTCCTTTGGCGGTTTCGCTGTCCATCGGGGTCATGCATCTCACCCGCTGTCTTCACCCTCCGGGCGGCGCCACCGCCTTGATCGCGGTCATCGGTTCCGGTCAGATTCAGGCGTTGGGTTTCTGGTATGCCCTGGTGCCGGTCTTGGCCGGAGCCAGCCTGATGCTGGTGGTGGCGCTGGTGGTCAACAATCTGGCTCCGACCCGTCGTTATCCGTTGTGGTGGTTTTGAACCGTTTCCCCCTGGCGTCCTGAAAACTCCCGCAACACCTCCAGCAGGCGTTTTTTGGCAATGGGTTTGGACAGGTAGTAGTCGCATCCGGCGGCCATGGCCTCGGTGGAGGCCTCTTGCATGGCGTGGGCGGTCAAGGCGATCACCGGGGTTGGGACGGCGTTTTGTTCCTGCTCCCAGGCCCGGATGCGGCGGGTGGCCGCGTAGCCGTCCAGGATGGGCATCTGGATGTCCATCAGCACGATGTCGAATGGTCCCTTTTCGAACAGTTCGCAGGCCAGCGCTCCGTTTTCGGCGAAGGTCAGGCGGTGGGGACCGTTTTTCAAGAACGCCTTGATCAGGGTGCGGTTGTCCTCCGAATCCTCGGCCAGCAGGATCGACAGTCCGGTTTCCAGGCCCGGCGCCGCGCCGGCTTGACTCTCCCTGGCCCCCTGACGTACCACCGAAACCAGTGACAGCGGCGCGTCCGGATCGGCGACCGGCAGATCCAGGGCAAAGAAAAACCGGCTGCCTTGTCCCTCCTCGCTTTCCACCCCGATTCTGCCTCCCATGCGCTCCACCAGCAGGGCGCAGATGGACAGTCCCAGTCCGGTGCCGCCGTAGCGGCGGGTGGTGGAGAGATCCGCCTGCCGGAACGGTTGAAAGATGCTCGCCAGCTTGTCGGCTGGAATGCCGATGCCGCTGTCGGCGATGGCGAAGGCGATGCGTCCGGCGCTCTCCGGGACAACTGTGAGGCTCACTTCGCCCTCGCGGGTGAACTTGACGGCATTGCCCAGGAGATTCAACAGAATCTGCCTGAGCCGGTTGGGATCCCCCAGCACATGGCGCGGCAAACCCGGATCCAGGGAGTGGGTCAGGCGGATGCCCCGGTCGCGGGCCTGGATGGCCAGGATTTCGGCGGCGCCGGTGACCATCGCCGGCAGATCGAAACAGGAGCGTTCCAGATCGAATTGTCCGGCCTCGATCTTGGAGAAGTCCAGCACGTCGTTGACCAACGCCAGCAGAGATTCGCTCGCCTTGCGGGCCATCTCCAGATAACGACGCTGCTCCGGGGTGGCGTCGGCTTCGATCAGCAGTTCGTTGACCCCGAGAATGGCGTTGAGCGGGGTGCGGATTTCGTGGCTCATGTGGGCCAGGAAGGTGGATTTGGCCCGATTGCCGGATTCGGCGGTCTCTTTGGCCCGTTCGGCCTCCTCCCGGGCCGCCTTCAGTTCGGCGGTGCGGGTCTGGACCTCCCGCTCCAAAGCGTCGCGGCCCCGTTTCAGTTCGAGATGGGTCATGACCCGTCGCTTGACGATCTCTCCCTGGTAGGGTTTGGTGATGTAATCCACCCCTCCCAGGCGGAAGCCTTCGCTTTCGTCCGCCACCTGCTTTTTGGCCGTGACGAAAATTACCGGAATCTCGCGGGTGCGGGGATTGTCCCGCAACTGGCGGCACACCTCGTAGCCGTTCATCTCCGGCATCATGATGTCCAGCAGGATCAGGTCCGGAGGCTCGCGCGCATCGGCGGCGCGCAGGGCTTGGGGACCGTTCAGGGCCACCAGTCGGTGGTGCGTGTCGAGCAGTTCTTTCAACAGGTCCACATTGCTGGGTTGATCGTCTACGATCAGCACCCGGCTGACCGGGGGATCGGCCTCCGGGGGCGGGAGGGGGGTCAGTTCGTGACCGAACAGCCGCGCCAGCGAGCGGGCCAACTCTTCGGCCTCGGCGAAACGGTACACCTCGATCTGCCTGGCCAGCTCCTGAAAGGTGAAAAACGCCTCGGTGGGCTGCAACACCTGACCCAGCTCGGACAGCCACGGCTCCACTTCGATGCTGGCGTTCATCAGGCGATCCAGCAGCAGCGACAACAGTCGGATCAACGTATCCGGGTCCGGTCCCTGCGCGCCATCGCCCTGAATCAGGCCTTCCCGGAGTGCCGGAGCGGGCGGGGTCAAACCCACGCCCAGTCCGATCAGAATGGCCCGCATCCTTTGGCTGAAGGTGGCCAGCGCGGCCTGACGCCACACCGCCTCCCCCTGGATCAGGGCGTTTTCCAGCTCCTCGGCGGCCTCGGCCACGGAGATGGCGCCCAGATTGCGGGCCGAACCCTTCAGCGCGTGCAGCCGGGGCAGGGGATCGAGAAAGGCCCCTGCGGCGAACCGGTCCCGCAGTTCGTCGAGAATTCCTTCGTATTCCCGACGAAAACGCACCAGCAGACGCCGGTGCAAGTTCCGGTTGCCCCCGATCCGCTCCAGTCCGGCCATCAGATCCAGTCCCGGAATGCGTGCCAGGGCGTGGTCGAGCCTGGGAAAGCCTTCCGGCTCCTCCCAGTCGGGGAAGGGCTGAATCGCCTTGCTCAACAGGCCGTGCAGCCGCTCGGCCCGGGGGGGCAGCTCCAGATGGTCGCGCATGCCCGCGTCCAGACAGTGTTTCTTCTCCTCCCAGCCCGCGTGGGACAACAGCGCGATCCCCGGCAGATCCCCGCGTCCCGGCAGGGCCCGCAGCCGGAGCATGGTTTCCGGTCCGCCCCATTCCGGCAACTGGTAATCCATCAGCACCGCGTCGAACGCGAAGCGGCTGGTCAACTCCAGGGCCATGGCGCCACTGTCGGCCACCTCGACCACCAGCCCGGTCCGCTCCAGCAGCTCCCGGATGATGCGGGGCGTCACCTCTCCGGCCTGGGCCAGCAGCACGCGCGCGCCCCCGATGCGGGCGCCGGTCTCCTCCTCTTGTCCCAGCAGTTTTTCCCGGCGCCGGTCCGGTTGCCCGGCCTCCTGCTCCTCTCCTTCCGCCGACAGCCCCCGGATCAGTCGGGAACGGGTCACGGGCTTGTCGATGAAGCCGTCCATGCCCGCCCGTTCCATGCGGCTGATCGCCTCGCCCACCCCGAAGGGGGTGAGCAGGTGGATCAGGGGTTGCGGAGGCCTGGGCAGCGTGGCTTCCAGGGCGGCGCGCATCTCCATGGCGGCGGCGTCGCCGTCCATGCCCGGCATGCGCCAGTCCAGCAGAACCCGCTGGAACGGAATCCCCTGGCCGGTGTTGCAGGCCAACAGCCGTTCCACCGCCTCGGCCCCGGACGCGACCACTTCCGGTTCCAGGAACAGCTCCTTGAGCAGTCCGGCCAGGGAGTCGCGCACTTCCGGGTTGTCGTCGGCCACCAGCACCCGTTCTCCCCACATGGATTCGGGCAACATGATGTTCTTGCGACGATTCTGACCGTGCAGCCCCACACAGGCCTCGAACCCGAACACGCTCCCCTGACCGGGTACGCTGTCGGCCCACATGCGTCCACCCATGAGCGAGACCAGCCGTTTGCAGATGGACAGTCCCAATCCGGTGCCGCCGAATTTGCGGGTGGTGGAGCCGTCCGCCTGCACAAACGGGGCGAACAGATTGGGCAGAATGGCCGGATCCACCCCGATGCCCGTATCCCGCACCTGGCAGTTCAGGCAGATCCGCTCCTCTTCGGCGAGGCGCGGGGTGAGGGTCACGGTGATGCTGCCTTGTTCGGTGAACTTGACCGCGTTGCGGATCAGGTTGATCAAGACCTGTTCCAGCCGGATCACATCCCCGAACAGCACGGTGTCGAAATCGGCGGGAATCGAGAAGATCAGCTCGATGCGCTTGTCGGCCACCTGCTTGCTGAACAGGTCGGCGAGCCGTTCCACCAGCAGATGCAGATCGAACGGGACCGGATCCAGGGTCATGTGACCCGCTTCCAGTTTGGAAAAATCCAGCAGATCGCTGATGATCCCCATGAGCGAGCGGGAGGCGCTTTCGATCTTGCCGACGTAATCCCGCACCCTCGGGGCCAGTTCGGCCTTGAGGGCCAGTTCGGTGAAGCCCAGCACCGCGTTCATCGGGGTGCGGATTTCGTGGCTCATGTTGGCGATGAAATCGCTTTTGGCCACATTGGCCAGCTCCGCCACGGCCAGGGTCTCTTCCAGGGACTTGACCAACTGCTTGCGGTCGGTGACATCTTGCAAGAAGCCGGTGAATTGCAGTCTGCCCTCCTGGACCACGGAGGTCAGGGAGATTTGCAGATCGATGGTCTGGCCGTTCACCCGCAGACCCGGATGTTCCATGCGTCGTCTGAGCCGGGGCGCCTGGATCCCTTCGGCCACCACTTTCTGCAAGGCGTTCTGGTGGGCGGCGCGCAACGGTTCGGGAATGATGAACTCTCCGATGGGTCTGCCGATCACCAGGGCCTTGGAAAAACCGAACAACTGTTCCGCCGCCGGGTTGAATTCCAGGATGCGGCCCGCGTCGTCCGTGGTGATGATGGCGTCCAGGGCATGACTCAAGATGGCCTGATGCCGATCCAGCAGACGGGCGATGTCGTGGTAGCGTTCGATGTTTTCGATGTTCTGATAGACCCGGCAGAGCAGCTCCTCGGGCTGGTAGGGCTTGACCAGGAAGTCGTTGGCTCCGGCCTTGATGAACTGGGCGGCCAGATCCGCGTTGCCGTAGGAAGAGAGTCCGATGGCGGCCACATCGTTGCGGGAGTGGGTGGAGCGCAGCTTCTGGATGAATTTCACCCCGTCCATGCCGGGCATCTGGTAGTCGGTGATCACCAGATGGACCCGCTGTTGGCTCAGAACCTGGAGGGCGGTTTCCCCGTCTTCGGCGTCCAGCAGGGTGAAGCCATGGCGTTCCAGAAAGCGGCACAGCACGACGCGCGCGCTGCGGGAGTCGTCCACCACCAGGATGCGGGCATGGCGGTTTTTCTGGATGCGGTCGATGGCGTGGATCACCGAATCCACCACCCGAGGGTTGTCCTTGATGAAATAGTCCAGCAGTCCCTTCTTGAGGCAGGTTTCCCGCAGATCGGGCTTGAAGATGCCGGTCAGGGCGATGGACGGAATGGCGTTGGTCACCAGCAGATCGACGATCTCTCCATCCGGGGCGTCGGGGAGATTCAGATCCAGAATGGCCAGAAAGAACCGTTGCGGATGGGCCTTGAGTACCGCGTTGGCTTCGGCGAGGCTTTTGGCCAGGATCACCTCGATCCCCAACGCCTTCTGGATGCGGGCTTTCAGCAAGGAGGCGAAGCTGCTGGAGTCTTCAACGAGCAAAATGGTGTTCATCGACGCGTGCTCCAACCGCTTTTACAATCCCATGGACTGGCGCAGGGCCGCCAGAGGCCGTCGAAACAGATGATAAAACAGGTTGACCCGTTCTCCAATGATCTTGGCGGTCCCCTTGAGTCCCATGCGGGGAGGCGGGGTGCCGGGGAGAAAACGGGCCACGATCCGATAGGCCAGCACCCCTTCGGGGGTGAGTTCGGCATCGTGGGCCGCGCGGGTCAACTCCCCTTCCAACGGATGGAGCGGGTCCACATGCAAGAACAGCGCAACCTTCGCTCCGGGGGTCAGGACCACCGCGTCGGCCACTGGCAGACGGATTTCCATCTCCACCCGTTGCCCATCGGCCACGATCATCACCTTTTCTCCCACCGTCACCGGTCTGCCCCGCCAGACGTTGGGATCGGAAAACAGCGCGACACCCTCCAACGGAGAACGGGTCTCGGCCCGTTGCAGCAGGGATTCGGCATAGTCGGCCTCGGCCCGTTTTTCGCTCAGTCTGGCCTCCAGCAGGGGCAGGGAGGCCTTGGCCTCGGGGTCGGCGAAGGAGAGTTGACGCCCCTTGAACCGTTCCGCCTGGGCGGTCTCCAGGGCCAGGCGCGCCATCTCCCGACGGTTGTTCAAGGCGGTCGCCTCCATGCGAAACAACAGATCTCCGGCGCGGACTCGGGCGTTGGGCTCCACTGCCAGCGACTCGATCACCCCGTCCAGCGGCGCGGCGATCACCACCGGTTCCGCCGGAACCACCGTGGCCGGCGCCAGGGCGGATTGCTCCACCGGTATCCAGCCCGCTCCGATCACCCCCGCCATCGCTACGGCGATCTTGAGGCGGCGCGTGCCGACGCGGTGGCGGGGTTGGGGCCGCAGGGCGTTCCAGGCATGGGCGAACGTTTCTCCCAGACGCTCGGCCAACTCTTGTTCCGGATGGCTCCAGGCGGGTTCCCGCACGGCCAGCAGCCCTCCGATCCAGGTGTGGTCCGGGGTGATCAACGGGATCCACAGACCGTGGGGCGGGGCCAGATCCGACCAGGACTCTCCCCACTCCCCCGGACACTCCTCGGCGGTCACGGCATGGGAGCGGCGTCCCTGTTCGCCTCGCGCCAGCAGCGCGCATATCCCCTTGGCCCACAGGATCATCGGCGCGCGCGGATCCGGCTCCGAGACCCCGGAGGCCCCCGCGATCCGGCCCTGTCCCGCCTTCTGATCCGCTTCCCGCTCCGCCTCTTGATGCCAGAACAGCACCGTATCCGCCGGCAGCAGCGTCTGCAACCGGTTGACCATCAGAAAACGCAACGCCACCCGGTTTTCCGCCTGTCGCGCCGACCGTTCCAGATCCAGCAGCGCGGCGCATAGCGCCAGTCTGCGGGCGTCCGGTTCGGCGTTCATGAGCCGGAGGCCGGTCCGCTGAAGCGGGCCATGCCGCTCATGCCCGCCAGCAACCCCTCCCGTTTGCCCTCGATGGCGCCCACGATCCCCAGGGATTGGCTGGCCGGATCGATGCGCGCCCCGATCCGCACCACCCGGGCCGGATATTCCAGGCCGGTTTCATCCAGACGCAGGGTGAAGGCCATTCCGCTCTTCAGCCAGGCCAGCCAGCGGGATGGCACGATCAGTCGCGCCTCCAGAGAGGCTTCGTCGAGCATTTCCACCAGGGGCACCCCCTGGCTCACGCTTTGATGCAATCCTGCCCTGACCGCCGTGATCCGACCGTCGAAAGGGGCCGAAACCGGACACATCGCCACCGTGGCGCGGGCTTCGGAGAGTTCGGCTTCGAATTTGGTCACGTCGGCTCCGGCCACGTCGGATTCCAGCGAACTGCCGGATTTGAGCTTTTCCAGACGGCGTTGCACCTCCAGCTTGAAGCGGGCGGCTTTGAGTTCCGCCTCGACCCTGGCCCGTCGCGCCTCGTGTATGGTGCAGTCCATGGAGGCCAGCAACTGCCCCTGTCGCACGGAGTCCCCCTCCTTGACCGCCAGTTTTTCCACCCGTCCGGGAATCCGGCTGGACAGGATCGTCTCCCGTCCGGCGGCCAGCAGCGCTCGCGCCGACCACGCATCCCCGTTTCCCTCGGCCCGGACCGGGAAGGCGTATCCTGAAAATCCTATGAAAATCAGCAAAGACCAGCAGATCCCCCGTCCTCTTCCCCGGATTGCCCCGTCAGCGCTCATGGGTTCCTCTTTTTCTGAAGGTAAATCTTCACGGAAAAAATACCGCTCATTGCGAGTGACCGATTTTTAGCATAACCGATTTTTCGTCAAATGTATGGACGATAAATGGCCATGGCTAACCGATAACCGTTACGCTTCGTGACAGGTTTCTGTTATGCTGAATCCATTTCGACATCCGCCATTCTTTCAGGATCGGGTGTGGTCCGTCATTTTCGTTGTTCTCGTGTTTGTGCAAGGACCGGGGACCGGGGATCCAGATTCGTCATGCTCATGAGATTCAAGCTCATTGTGTCGTTGGTCGGACCACTGCTCATCGGAGTGGGGTTGATCGCGGGCCTGTCTTTTTTTTGGACCGAACGGACTTTGCTGGAAAACGCCCTGGTCACCATGGAACACGCCAATCTGGCTGTGGTCCGGGAGTTCGACCAGGAGTTGGAACGCCATCCGGGATCGCTGTCCCGGAGTGCCCGGCCTGTGGTCTCTCCTGCGGTAGACGGTCTTTTGAGCGGCTGGTCCGTGGCCGGATTGCAGGATCTTTTGCGTCGCGGGACAGGGCATCGGGACGTTTCCGGTCACGCGTTCTTGTTGGATCCGGCGGGACGGGTGGTTGCCGACAGCCGTCGGGAATCGGCTCCGTCAGCCGTGGCCGGGCCAGAGGTCCGGGAGTCGGATGCGCCCCTGGCCGCCACCCTCCACGCCTCGGAACGGTGGAACTCCATCCTGGAACGCATGCGCGCCGGTGCCAGCGGCAGCGACTGGTTTGAAGAGGCGGGAGAACGCCATCATGTGGTGTTTCATCCTCTGCCCGCCCTGGTGGGCTGGAGTGTCGCCCAGGTGCGCGCCCACCACACCCTGATGTCCGGTCGCAACAGCCTCCACGAGTTGCGTTTGGCCCTGCTCCTGATCACCGTGGCCACGGTGTTGCTGGCCGCGCTGCTGGTCCGCAACCGGCTGGGACGGATCGTCGCTCCCTTGCGCGACCTGACCCGCGCCATGGAGTCGATCGCCCTGGGATCCCTCGATTTCTCCCGGCGTCTCCCCGAAGCAGAGGGGCCGGACGAAGCCGTCCTGCTGGCTTGCACCTTCAACCGGATGCTCGACACCTTGGACCGGAATACCGATTCCAAGGACTACACCGAGCAGATCCTCGGGGCCATGGTGGATGGATTCCTGGTGCTGGATCGGGAAATCCGCATCCAGCGGGTCAATCCCGCCTTGGTGACCCTGCTGGAAGAAACCGAGGAGAAGCTGATCGGACGCCATCTGGACGCGCTGCTGCCGGATCCCTCCTTTTGCGCGATCATGTATCGGGATTTGTTGTCCGACCGCCAGTTTCGTTTTCAGGAGACGGTGTTTCTCACCGCCGATGGCCGTCAGGTGGCGGTGTCCATTTCCAGCAGCCTGTTGCGTCACGAGGACGAGATCGTGGGCACGGTCATTTTGGTGCAAGACATCCGCCAGCGCAAACGCAACGAAGAACAGCTCCATTTTCTGGCCAATTTCGATGTGTTGACCCATCTGCCCAACCGGTCGCTGCTGGTGGAGCGGTTGAGTCAATCCCTGGTGCGCGCTCCCTGGCGCAACACCAGTGTGGGGTTGATGCATTGCGCCCTGGACCGCTTCAAGACCATCAACGAAACGTTGGGACATCGGGCCGGGGATGAGTTGCTCAAGGAGGTGGCCAACCGTCTCCAGTCCAACGTGCGGGAGGGGGATACGGTGGCGCGCGTGGGCGGGGACGAGTTCCTGATTCTGCTCAAGGACATGGCCCGCGCCGAGGATGTGATCCATCTGGCCCGGAAAATTTCCAACGCCATTGCCGCCTCCGTGATTCTTGCCAACGGGCAGGAGGTGTTCATCACCGCCAGCATCGGCATCAGTCTGTTTCCGGAGAACGGCACCAGCACCGACGAACTGCTCAAGAACGCCGATCTGGCCACCCAGTTTGCCAAGGCCCAGGGCCGGAATCAATTCAGTTTCTTCTCGGCGGAAATGAACCGCAAAGGGGCGCAGCGGCTGTCGATGGAGCGGGATTTGCGCCGGGCCATCGAGCGGGGTGAGCTGGAGGCCCATTACCAACCCCGCTGGGATTTGAAACAGGATCGGCTGGTGGGAGCCGAGGCTTTGGTACGTTGGCGTCGGGGAGGCGAAAAGCCGGTCTCTCCCGGAGAGTTTCTGCCGCTGGCCGAAGAGTTGGGACTGATCGAGGCCATCGATCTGTGGATGGTGCGGGAGGTGTGCCGTCAGGCGCGGCAGTGGCTGGATGAGGATCGACCCCCGTTGCGCGTGTCGGTCAATCTTTCCCACCATCTGTTTGGGCGCACCGATCTGGTGGAGGTGATCCGGCAGATTCTCGCGGACTGCCGTCTGGAACCGCATCTCTTGGAGTTGGAGTTGACCGAAGCCATCGTCATGCACGACGTGGGACACGCCATGAACGCCTTGCAGGCGTTCCGGGAGATGGGAATCCATCTGGCGGTGGATGATTTCGGTACCGGTTATTCATCGTTTTCCCATTTGCGCCGTCTGCCGGTGCATGTGCTCAAGATCGATCGCTCCTTCGTGCGCGAGATCACCACCCATCGGGAGGATGAGGCCATCACCCACGCCATCATTTCCCTGGCCCACACCCTGGGTCTGCGCGCCACCGCCGAGGGGGCCGAGGAACAGGCCCAGCGCGAGTTGTTGACCCGGCTGGGCTGTGATGAGTTGCAGGGGTATCTGATCAGCCGCCCCCTGCCCGCCAGGGAGATGGAAGAGCGCTTTCTCCCGCGCGGATGAAAGCGGTTGTCTCCGGCGCGCGTTTCTTTCGTTGTCGCGATTGACCGGCGGCGTGCGTGGCGCTTCAGCGTGTCATCACCCAGGCCGTGAGTCTGTCCATTTCGTGATTGGAGGCGATGCTCCCGTCGGGCGCGAAGATGTGGTAACAGGCTTGGGAGGCGGGAAGGGCGTTTGTTTCGTAAACCCCTGTCTGCTGTGATTGTCTCAATGCGAAGATGCCGCCTCTGAAGACGGTTTCCCGGCATCCGGGACTTTTTTCCACATAAGGGGTGTTCTGGATTCCCGGCATGCGGGTTGAATTGTCGAGGATGTCGAAACGGGTGGAGTGCCCGGACAGCCATTGGTCGAAATAAGGCTGTGCGGAGTGGCTGTTCAGGTCCGGGAAAATGGAGAAGATCAGACAGATGCCCGGATCTTTCAGATGGACGGGAAGATCGGCGATGATCCGTTGGACGATTTCGTTGCCGGTTGCGCCCCCGCTCCAGAAATTGGAACCGCTTTGGGATCCGGCGTCCGGGATATAGGGCGGGTGGGACAGGATGGCGTCGAACGGGCCTTCCGCCGGTTTGTAGACGTCCCCCACGAGGAACTCCACGTTGTCGATCGCGTTGAACGCCTTGTTGAAATTCGCAAAAGCGACCGCGCGCGGATTGTTGTCGATGCCGATGACCTCCCGGCAATGCCGACTGGCGATGAGGGCGTGAATCCCTGCCCCGGTGCATAGATCCAGGGCGCGCTCCCGTGTCTTGCAGGACAAAAGATGGTCGATGACGGTTCCAAAGATGAAGGATCCGGCAAACAGCCACATGGCCTGATTGAAGTGAGGGTGGATCTGGATCGTATCGGTGACGATATAGTGGTTGAAACAGGGAAACAGGCTCAGGTTTGAATGGATCGTGGTGTCGGATATCTCGATCAAGGCCATTTTGGCCAGATCGTCGAGATCGGATGCCGAAAAGAATGGGTCCGCCTCGGATAATGGAATGGAATTTCCATTGATGAACAATGAGATCAACAGATCGGTGCCATGTTTGGGATCGGGTACCCAGTCCGGGCGGCGCAGCGTGTTGAAGGGAATGCCGAAGAATGGATCCACGCCCAGGCGTTTGGCGCAGGCTTCATAGGTGTAGCCAATCTCCCGGAAGCGTTTCACCACAGCCTGCATGGATGCGCGTTGAATGGCGGTCGGCTCTGGTATGGTTTGCATCGATTGCGTCCTTCCATCAAAAGGGTGTGTGGCGGGTGCGGTCTGGTTTTTGTTTCTCAACAGAGAATCCCGATGGACCAGGCCGGAAGCCTAAACCACTCTGAGAGGAAGTGCAAAGATCATCAGGGGTTTATCTTCAAGAGGTTACGTAAGGTTATACCTGCGTAGTTGAGTAAAGTCTTGGAGTGGATATTCAAGATTCTGATACGGCATAATAAAAGTATGGAATGTTTGGACTTGATTCTTGATGTTTGCGCTAGTTCTTGAGAGTGATCAAATCAGGACCAAATCTTGATGCGTCAGGATGTCATTTACAGTCTTCGGAATTGACAAAATCATGTCTGTATGTTAAATAAATCAATAAGATATATCGATGCAACCCAGCCGGTGTCAAAAAGGGCTTGATACTGAAGATGAGTCGATCCGATATCCCAAGGAAATTACCGATCATTCGGACGATCGAAAGGGAGGATTATCTGCGTGTTGCCGCTTATCTGGTCGGTTTCCGGGGTGGCAAGAGGGGACAGGCAGAGTGGATGGAACGTTTCGGGTTTTGGTGGGAGAGGAACCCTTTTTTCACGGCAGACATGGTGCGCGGTTGGATCCTGGAGGTGGAGGGGAAGATCGCGGGATTTTTGGGATGTATTCCGCTCTCTTATCAATGGGATGGGCGGAGCTGTCTGGCCATGACCCCGACGGCCTGGGATGTGTTGCCGGAGTATCGCACCTACGCCTTGCGCCTTTTCGCCGAACAGATGGAACTGGCCGCCGGGGGGATCTTGTGGGATACCACGCCGACGGCTCAGGTGCGTCAGGTCTCCTTGAGATTGGGGTTCGTTCCGGTTCCTTATGAATGCCAAAATCAATATCATGTCTTTCGGGATCGGGGCGGTTTGCTGGAGTGGCGTTTGCGTTCGCGGGGAGTGGACTCCTGGTGGCCGGCGCGGCTGAGTCGTCTGGAACGGATGGCTGGACGGGTTGTGACGCCATGGCGCGCCCGGCAGACAACTCGCCATACGGTCCGGGTCATCACGCATCCCGATGCGGTGGGTCAGGAGTTCGACCGGTTGTGGGAGCGTACCCGATCGGTGCGCAGTCATACGCGGGTGCGTTCTGCGCAGTGGGTGCGCTGGTACTGCTTTGGTTCCTCCGGCTTGCGCAAGCTTCTGGTGGGATGTTGGCTGGGGGAGTCGCTCGTGGCGTTTGGGATCTTTCGGGAACAGATCCAACGGGGGAAAAGACCGGATGCGTTGCCGGCACGGTTCCTGGAATGCCTGGACCTTTGGCATGACCCCGATCATCATGACAGCGTGGGCGCCGTGCTGGACCATCTGTTGGTCAATCTGGATCCGTGGCGCGTGCTGGGCGTGACCCTGTACGATTTTCCCGCGTGCGTTCCCTGGCTGCGGGGGGTGCGTGATACGGTGCGTACCCCGGGAACCCCGGATGGACTCTATCTGCTACCCGCCTCCATGCGCGAGGCCGCCCAAAGGGAAACCCCTTGCCTGTTTCTGGCGGAGGGCGATGTGGGGTTGTGAATCCAGAATCCGTTTACCACTCTTGGCAAGGATGGTCATCCATGACGTCGGAAATCGCCCATTGTGCGCTGTTGCAGGAGTTCTTTGAAAAAAGCGTTCATCGCCATCCCGAACGGATCGCCGTGGATGATTTCGGTGAGACGATCACCTACGCCGGACTCGAACAACGGGCCAACCGTCTGGCCTATTATCTGCGCTTCCGGGGGGTGGTTCCCAATCAACGGGTCTGTCTGATTCTCGAAAAGAATGTTCATCTTTACGCGGCGATTCTCGGAGTATTGAAAAGCGGGGGCTGTTGGGTGCCGCTAGGCACCCAGATGCCCGCAGAACGGTTGCAGCGTTTGATCGCGCGGATCGAGCCCAGGGTGGTGATGGTCTCTGCCGGACTGCTGCCGATGGTGCGGCAGATCCGATCCGACAGCGCTCACCCCTTTTCCATTCTGCTGGTCGGGTCTCGGGATTCGGATCCGGCCGTGGATGACGAGGCGTTTCTGGAGTCCATGGGGACAGAACGTCCGGATGCGCTGGATTTGCAAGGCGATGATCTGGCTTACATCATTTTTACCTCCGGTTCCACCGGAGAGCCGAAAGGGGTGATGGCCTATCATCGCAACATCTGCCATTTTCTGAATCACTGTCCAGATTTCTTCCGCATGCCTTCGGGTTTGCGCTTTGCGCATTTCTCCGAGATCACCTTTGACCCGAGTCTGTTCGATCTGTTCCATTGCTGGGCAACCGGAGGCACGCTGGTTCCCAACAATCGGCGTCGTCATCGGATTCATCCTGGCCAGTTCGTGGCGGAAATGCGGATTGAGGTTCTGTTTACCGTGCCCAGCGTCATCCATGCCATGTATCGCCATGAGATGATCGGTATCGAGGCTCTGTCCTCCTTGAAATATCTGATTCTGACCGGTGAGGTCGTGCCTCCCCAGTTGGTCAATGTCTGGCGCGCCGCGTATCCGGACTGCAAGGTCTACAATTTTTATGGGACCACGGAAACCGTCATCATCTCGCATTGGTTACGCTTTGAAGCGGAGTTGTCGCCTGAGGAGCGGACACCGGTGGGATATCCGGTTCCGGGAGTGCGCGTGCGGTTGCTGGACGGAGATCACGAGGTCATCCGTGGGGAGGCAGGTGAGAGCGTGGTGACCGGAATCCAGATTTCACCGGGATACTGGCGCAATGACGCCGAGAATCTGGCGCGGTTTGTGCGCGACCCTCTGGATCCCCGTCTGCCCCAGATGTTCTACCGTACCGGCGATCTGTTGAGGCAACGTGCGGATGGCGTCTATGAATACATCGGGCGGGTGGATCATCAGGTGAAGGTGCGCGGACATCGCGTGGAACCCCATGAGGTGGAAAGCGTTCTTTTGCAATATCCGGGCATCGAAGAGGTGGCTGTGGTGGCGATCAAACCTCCGGAGGCCATGGAAACCGCGACTTTGGCTGCCTTCATCGTCGGAGAGGCGAGCGTGCAGCCGGAGGTCTTGCGGGATTTCGTGAGTTCCAGATTGCCATCGTATATGGTTCCCAGTAGGATTGTCCCCTTGAATGAACGGTTGCCCCTGAATGCCAACGGGAAGGTGGATCGTTTGCGTTTGTTGGAGATGCTGCCATGACGCCATCCGGCGTTGGCGCGATCGAGGAGAGAAACGAGTGAGCACTCTGACGGAGCAGGTTGCAGCCATGATCGTCGAAACCTTTCGGTTGGATCCTGGTCACCTCCCCGAACGCCTGGATGCGGACTCCATCGTGGCGTGGGATTCGTTGGGGCATTTGCAACTGATGGCCCGAATACAAGAAACTTTTGGTCTTCAATTGACGGTGCGCGAGTCGGTGCTGTTGTTGGATGCCGATGCCATTGTCGCGACGGTCGTGGAGAAAACCGCCAACCGGCTGTGATCGCCTGGGCTGGATCGGACTTCAGGCCCTGGATCCTGCGGAGAACGTTCTTTGGATATTGTGACCCGACGCGCCTTTCCGGAAAGCATTTCCCCGTTCTTGTTGGGAAAATTGGAAGAACTCAAGAGGCGTCACGGCGCGGGAAGCTGGGAGTATCTCAGCTTGGCGCGTCAATATTTCCATCATTCTGTCGAGTCCCGGGATCGAGAGGATGCCACGTTCCGGCATTACGACGCGGACTTGTACACCGCTCATTCCGGAGAGGAGGCGTTCAAGGGGGTCGAACGGCTTTATCGTCGCACCATTCTGATGGAGTTGACCACGGCCTGCGTTGCCAATTGTCGTTGGTGTTTGCGGGCCAATTATCAGCGGTTTGCGCTCAAGAGCCATCAGATCAGCCACAATGTCCGTTTTTTTGGTTCCGCCCCCCTGCGTGACGAGATTTCCGAGATCCTGATCACCGGTGGGGATCCCCTGACCTCAATCCAGCGTTTGGAGTATACCCTGGACGAGATCGAGCGTCATGCCCCGAATATCCGTATCATCCGGATCGGCAGCCGGGCCTTCACGCAGAATCCTGGCCTGATTCATGACGATGTGGTGCGGGTCTTTCTGAAACACCGGAACCATTTCCGTATCGAGTTCGGCACCATGATCAACTCTCCGGTGGAATTTTGGCCGGAAAGCATGGATGCGATCCATCGTTTGCAGGATATCGGCATTCGTTTCTATTTGCAGCACCCGTTGCTGAAAGGGGTGAATGACCAACTCGACATCCTGGTGTCCTTGTACGACCAGGTTCGGGTGCATGGCATCGAACCCCACTATCTTTTTCATTGTGTGCCCATGTCTGGCCAGCACCATCACCGGACCTCCGTGGATAAAGGTGTCAGGTTGATTCGTCAGTTGACCTCGGGAGGACATTTCTCCGGACGCGCCAAGCCCAGATACACCTTGATGACCGGCATCGGGAAAATCGTGCTGTGGGATGGCGTGATCCTCGACCGGGATACGGCGCGTCAGCGCATCCTGCTGCAATCGGAATATCGCCTCCAGGACCGATTGCGCTACAATCCGGTATACAAGCTTCCAGAGTTCTCGGAGGTCGATGCGCAGGGTCTGTTGCGCGTCTGGTATCCGGATGGGGAGGATGACGATTTCTGGGAGCAACCCGCCAACCGGTTGGTCTGACGCTTCCTGGACTGAAAAGCGGATCCTCTCATCTCCTCATTTTTTAAGCCGATGCCGCCACCATCTGTCTGGCGCACAGTGCCATGCGTCGGATGATGGCCGGATCGTTTTCCGCCTTGGCCACCAGGATGGCGCCTTCCAGCAAGGAGAAGATCGCTTCGGCCTGTTCCCTGATTCTGGCCGGTTCGGCGGCAGGGGAGCCGGAGCGGAGGGTGGATTCCAGGCGGGCGATGGTGTCGCGCAGCACCCGCGCCAGAACGAGGCGCAGGCTTTCGTCCCGGGTGCTCATCTCCAAGACCAGATTGCCGAACGGGCACCCTTTGACCGCTCCGGCTTCGTCGCGGAAGGTTTCCTGGATGGTGGCGACCATGAGAAACAGCCGTTCGATGCGCTCCGGGACCGGCAGATCCTTGGCCAGGGCCTGATCGAGCAGCGCGATCGAGGCGGCGTGGAACTGTTCCACCACCGCCAGACCCAGATGGCTTTTCGTGGCGAAGAAGTGATAGAAACTCCCCTTGCGCACGCCGGCGCGGGCGCAGATTTCCTGCACGCCGGCCTGGGCGTAGCCCCCGGCTTGCAGCAGATCCATGCCGCTTTGAATCAATCGTTCCCTGGCATCGCTGGTGCGTCCCACGGCAGGTTTGCTCCGTTGCCTGGTTGCTTTTGATCTTACGGGCCGACTCTGGCCGCCGGGTGCCTGACTTCCTGGTGGAGCCGCTTGAGAAACGAACTGAGGGACTCCATGTAGAGAGGATCTTCGATCAGGAAGGCGTCGTGACCGTGCAGGGAGCGGAACTGCTCGAAGGTGACGTTTTTTTGATGCCAGTTGAGCATCTTGACCAACTCCTTGGAGCGGGAGGTGTCGAAGCGCCAGTCGGTGTCGAAGCTGATCACCAGCAGACGGGCCGTGACTTTTTGCAGCCGTTTGGCGGAGGTCTCCGGATCCGGGAAGGGATCGAAGTAGTCCATGGCCTTGGTGATGTACAGGTAGGTGTTGGCGTCGAACTTGTTGACGAAAGACGACCCCTGATAATGCAGATAACTTTCCACGGCGAAGTCGCGCTCGAAGCCGAAGGAGAGTTCCCGCCGGTCTTGCAGTTGGCGTCCGAATTTCTCGTGGAGTCCTTTTTCCGACAGATAGGTGATGTGGGCCACCATGCGGGCCAAAGCCAGACCGTTGACCGGTCGGGGCACCCCTTCACCGTAGTAGTCGCCGCCGTTGAAACCCGGATCCACCATGATGGCCTGACGCGCCACCGCGTTGAAGGCGATGTTCTGGGCCGACAGCCGGGGGGTGGAGGCGATGATGATGGAGGCCCGCAGGTCATCCGGGTAGTCCAGCGCCCATTGCAAGGCGATCATGCCGCCCATGGAGCCACCGGCCACGGCCAGCAGTCGGGGGATTCCCAGGTGGTCGATCAGGGCTTTTTGCAGTCGGGCCATGTCGCCGATGGTGATCATGGGAAATTGCAGACCAAAGGGGCGTCCGGTGGCCGGATTGAGGCTGGATGGACCGGTGGTGCCGTCGCATCCGCCCAGATTGTTGCTGCAAATGACATAAAAACGGTCGGTGTCGAAGGGTTTTCCGGGACCGATGAAGTGGTCCCACCAGCCGGGTTTGCGGTCGTCCTCCTTGTGGCGTCCGGCGGCGTGGGCATTGCCGGAGAGGGCGTGACAGATCAGCAGCGCGTTGCTTTTGTCGGCGTTGAGGCGACCGTAGGTTTCGTAGGCGACTCGAACCGGAGCCAAAGAGGCGCCGCAATCGAGGGTCAGGGCGCTGGAACCATCGGTGAAAAGTTCCGCGTGCCTGGTTTGCACGATCCCGACCGAGCGGGAGTGGGAGGGTTCGGTGGTGGTCATCGGTTCCTTGCAGGCTTGGAGGTGGCTCACGGTGATGGCCTTGCGTATTTTCGATTGTACGTTTTTTTCGTGGACCAAGGGAAGGGGCGTCATGGCCGTGGAGTGGCCAGGGAAACGGAGGCGGGTGAAGGCGGGAAATATTGGAATCTGGGCATGATAGTTGCTTTGTCGTGTTCCATGGATTCCCCGGTACGAGCCCGGACCCAGTGTGTCGCGGATGTTTGGGAGCGCAAAGAATATGATGTCATTCTTAAGACGATTCAAGGGATTCAATGATATCGTCATGGCCGGTGGGGTCATGGCGGTGCTGGCGATCATGATCGTTCCTGTGCCTCCGTGGCTGTTGGATGTGTTTTTGTCCGTCAACATCTCACTGGGTATCGTCATTCTTCTGACGACCGTTTATGTCCACCGGCCACTGGAATTTTCCTCCTTTCCCAGTGTGTTGCTCATCACCACCATGTTTCGGCTGGCGCTCAACATCGCCACCACCCGTCTGATCCTGCTGCACGGTGCCGAAGGGGAAGGCGCGGCGGGTGAAGTGATCCGCTCGTTCGGCCAGTTCGTGGTCGGGGGCAATCCGGTGGTGGGTATGATCATCTTCGGCATTCTGGTGATCATCAACTTCGTGGTCATCACCAAAGGTGCCGGGCGCATCGCCGAAGTGGCGGCCCGCTTCACCTTGGACAAGATGCCGGGCAAACAGATGGCCATTGACGCGGATCTCAACTCGGGTCTCATCTCCGAGACCGAGGCCAAATCCCGGCGGCGTGAAATCGAACAGGAATCGGAATTCTTCGGAGCCATGGACGGTGCCTCGAAGTTCGTCCGTGGGGATGCGGTCGCGGGCATCATCATCACCTCCATTAACATCATCGGTGGTTTCATCATCGGCGTGGGTCAGCATGGGCTGTCGGCGGCGGATTCGGCCAACATTTACACCATTTTGACCGTGGGTGACGGTCTGGTGGCGCAGATTCCGGCCCTGGTGATCTCCACCGCCGCCGGTTTTCTGGTGACCCGCGCTTCCTCGGACGAAAATCTCGGGGATCACATCGGTGGTCAGGTCACGGCTCAGCCCCGGGTGATTCTGTTGAGCGCCGGTGTGCTGGGACTGTTCGCCTTGATACCGGGCATGCCCACGGTGCCGTTCGCGCTGCTGGCCATCCTGATGGGAGTATGGGCCTATTTTCTCTTCAAGCGGTTGGAGACCGTGGAGCTGGTCTCGGCCCGCAAGGAGACCGTACGGGCGCAAACCGAGGCCCTGGTGGAAGAGCCCATCGAGAATTTCCTCGCCCTGGACCTGCTGCGTCTGGATGTGGGCTATGGGTTGATCTCTTTGGTGGACGAGAGCCAACAGGGTACCTTGCTGGAAAAGATCCGTTCGATTCGCAAGCAGTTCGCGGCGGATATGGGCTTTGTGGTGCCGCCGATCCACATCAAGGACAATTTGCAGTTCAGACCCGGTGAGTATGCCTTCATGATCCGGGGCGTGGAAGTGGGACGGGGGGAACTCAAGCCGTCGCAATTCTTGGCCATGGAAGGGGGCGCGGTCTCTGGACGGATCGACGGTTATCCGACCATCGAACCGGCTTTCGGTCTGCCGGCCTTGTGGATCTCCGCCCATGACCGCGAGCGGGCCGAGATGATGGGCTACACGGTGGTGGATCCGGCCACGGTGCTGGCCACCCACATCACGGAGTTGGTCCACACCCACGCCCATGAGATGCTCAACCGTCAGGAGGTGCAAAACCTGTTGGATCTGACCGCCAAGAGCCAGCCCAAGCTGGTGGAGGAGTTGATCCCCCATGTGATCACCCTCGGAACGTTGCAGAAGGTCTTGCAGGGATTGTTGCGGGAACGGGTTTCGGTGCGGGACATGAGCACCATTCTGGAGACTGTTTCCGATTATGCCCGCGTGGTCAAGCAGCCTTCCCAGTTGGTGGAGTTGACCCGTCAGGCGTTGGCGCGCTCTTTGGTGACCCGTTATCTGGATGAGGATGGCCGTCTTTCGGCGCTGATCCTGGGGGCGGACGCGGAGAATCTGGTCAACGAGGCGATCGTGGACGGGGAGTATGGCTCCTATCTGTCGTTGGCGCCACGGGCGGCGGGTCTGCTGATGGTGCGCATCCGCGAATCCGTGGACCGCATCGCCTCGCAGGTGCAGCAGCCGGTGATCATCACCGGTGCCCGGGCGCGGCCCTTTTTCAAGCAGGCGGCGGAAGCCACCTTGCCCCATTTGGCGGTGCTGTCGCAAAACGAAATTCCCACGAACATTCCGGTACACTCTCTTGGGACGGTGACGCTCTCGTAAGGGCGTGATGTCAGAACTGTCAAGGATTCGACCGTATCATGAACATTACAAAATTTCAGGCGCGGGACATGCGGGAAGCGCTCCAGATCGTCAAGGAGCAGTTGGGTCCCGATGCGGTGATTCTCTCCACCCGGAGTATTCGGGAGAAGGGACCGGGGGGGTTGGCCCTGGGCAAGACCATGATCGAGGTGAGCGCCTGTCCCAGTCCGGCGGCGCAGGGAGGGGCCGGAGGGGGAGCGCGCACCGAGCCGGGTCGTTTTTCGGCGGTGGTGGATGATCCCATCGAACGCGCGGAACCGGAAATATCGGCCCGCGCCTCCGAACCCCGCGCCAGACCCGAGCGCAATTCCGCCCAGGCCAACACCCGCGCGGTGGGATCGGTGGGACCGGGAACGACCGCCCGCACCCAGGCCGCGAGCCGGGATTCGGCCCGGGATTCAAATCGGGATTCGGCCCGGGATGCGTACCGGGATGTGGAACCGACGATGCCTTCGCCGATCGTGCAGAGTCTGGGGGATCTGCCGCCGGAGTTTCCTTTGGTGGGGGACGCCTCGGGCCTGGACGTGATGGGCAAGCGTCACTACGGCACCTTGTTGATGCACGGCGTGGAAGAGCCGATTGCGCGCAAGATCGCCATGATGGATCAATCCGGCAAGGAGCGGGGTCTGGATGTGGCCTTCTCCCGCACCCTGAAATTCCGTGATCCGCTGGATGGCAAGTCGCGGGTGATCGTGCTGGTGGGGCCGACGGGTGTTGGCAAAACCACGACACTCGCCAAACTGGCGGCGGATCTGATTCTGAATCGTCAACGTTCCGTGGGCATGATCACCCTGGATACCTTCCGGGTCGGGGCCGTGGCCCAGTTGGAAACCTACGCCAAGCTGTTGCAGGTGCGTCTGGTGGTGGCGCGCACCCTGTCGGAGGTCAAGGCCGGATTGCACTCGTTGAACCGCTGCGATTTCGTGCTGGTGGACACGGTGGGCTCCAGTCCCTACAACCGGCGTCAGGTCAACTCCACCGCCGGACTGCTGCCCATCATGGGGGATGACCGGGAGGTGATCCTGACCATGGCCGCCAATGTGCGCGAAACCGAGCAGCAGGCCATTTTTCGACGCTTTTCGGTGTTGAGGCCCACGGGATTGATCTTCACCAAGCTCGACGAGACCGTCACCTACGGGGGCATCCTGAATGTGGCGGTGCGGGCCGGATTGCCCTTGACCATGTATACCGACGGCCAACGGGTGCCGGAGAATCTGGGCTGGATGTCTCCGAAGACCATGGCCCGCTGGTTTCTGGAAGAGCGGGATCTGGATCAGTAAGGTACGAAATTGCGCGTTTGGAATGCGAATTGCATGTCTTGTGATGATACCAACTTTTTGATCCGTGCTGATCCGGCGGATCCCGGTTATGGGATGTCGCGGTGGCGGGGGAGTCATGATTAAGGATCTGGACAATCAAGTCGCCACATTGAAGGAACTTGCCGAGCGTCGCAGGACCGGCGCTCTGACGCGGGGATCGTTGGCCACGCCTCCGGTCAACGAGGAGTTGTCGCAGCGTCGGGTGCCTCACACCATGGCCATCACCAGTGGCAAGGGCGGGGTGGGCAAGACCCTGGTGACGGTCAATCTGGCGATCCAGTATGCCCGTCAGGGGCTGAAGGTGCTGTTGATCGACGCGGATCTGGGATTGGCCAACATCGACGTGGTGTTGGGGATCTCTTCTCCGGAGTATACCATTCAGGATGTGCTGGAGGGTCATCTGACTTTGGATCAGGTGGCGATCCAGGGGCCGGAAGGGATCACCATTTTGCCGGCGGCGTCGGGTGTGGCGGGTCTGTCGGCCCTCACCGAAGAGCAGAAGATGGCCCTGATGGACCACATCGACCACTGGAACGCGGAGTTCGACGTGGTGCTGGTGGATACCGGCGCGGGCATTTCGGAGAATGTGCGCTTCTTTGTGCTGGCGGTGGAGCGGATCATGGTGGTGGCCACGCCCGATCCCACCAGCGTGACCGACGCTTACGCCTTGATGAAGGTGTTGTTCTTGAACCATCGGGCTTCGCATTTCGATCTGGTGGTCAATCAGGTGCGCGACGAGGCCGAAGCCAAGGATGTCTATCGCACTCTGTCCCAGGTGGCGGACAAATTCTTGAATATCGTGTTGAATTTCGTCGGGTCGATCCCGGAGGACGCGTTGTTGGCCCAGTCGGTGCGGGTGCAAAAGCCGGTCTCCGTCTCTCATCCGGACGCGGTGGTTTCCAGGGCGTTTTTGAAGCTGTCCACGAGCCTGATGCGTCTGTGGCGGGAGAAACGTCAGGAGGAGGGGAGAATGATCTTCTTCTGGCGTCGGCTGTTGCGGGACACCCACGAGCAATCCGGGTCGTGATCGAGGGGGCGTGATGTCCAAGAAAGTGGATAGCGTCCGGGATCCTGCGGACAATGATCAGGGTCAGACCTGGGAAGGGTTGACCCGGGATCAGGTCATCCTCAAATATGCCCCGATCGTCAAATACGTGGCGAGCCGGATTTCGATGAAACTGCCCCAGTCGGTGGATATCGACGATCTGATCCAGGTGGGTATCCTGGGATTGATCGACGCGGTATCCAAATTCGATCCGCATCGGGGCATCAAGTTTCAGACCTACGCGGAGTTCCGGGTGCGGGGCGCGATTCTGGACGAATTGCGTTCCATGGACTGGGTGCCGCGCGCGGTGCGTCAGACCGCCTCCCAGATCCAGGAGACCTATCTGCTCCTGGAAGGCCAGCAGGGCAAGGCGGTGGAGGATCTGGAGGTGGCCGCCCATCTGGGGTTGTCTCTGGACGAGTTCTATCGCAATCTTGACGCGGTGCGCGGGATCGCGATTTTGTCGTTCGACGATTTGCGGCCCTCCCTGGACGAGGAGGAGTGGGATGTGCTCGACATCCTGGCGGATCCGGACATCGTGGATCCGGTGGACAGCATCGGATTGAATGAATTGCGTTTCTCTCTTTCCGAGGCGATTTCCGCACTGCCGGAAAAGGAAAGATTGGTGGTCACGCTCTATTATTTTGAAGAGTTGACCATGAGCGAAATCGGGGAGGTGTTGGGCTTGACCGAGTCCCGCATCTCCCAGTTGCACAGCAAGGCCGCCATGCGCATGCGGGCGCGGATGCGACGGGGATCGGGGCGAACGTGAATATCTGGAATCTTCTCATCGTGCTATGTTTCATAGCCCTTTATCTGGCTGTCTCCCTGGTGTTTTTGCAGGTGCAGAAACTGCGGGAGGAGATGAAGGTGGTCCGGACCTCCGAACCGGACGTGGAACCGGTGGATACCCTGGAGTGCGTCAACACCGTGCGCCGGGAGATCGCCAACCTGGAAGAGCGTCTGGATTCCGCCATACGCGCCATTCCCGAACAGATGCAAAAGGATTTGCAGGGAATTCAGTCGGATCTGCGTTTCATGTCCCGGCCTGGTCCTGGTTCGGGGAACATGATGGGTATGGGTATGGGCGGACATGGGAGCAAGCTTTCCGAAAACAATGGCCCGGCCAGCATGTCGGATGCCTATCGGGAAGCCCGTCTGTTGCTGTCCAACGGCGTGGACGAGGACCGGGTGGTCAACGAAACCGGTCTGGCCGTGGAAGAGGTGAGTCTTTTGAAGCGTCTGCATCGCAATCAGCAGGAGGATCGGGATCTATGATCGGCGGAGTGGGCCGATGATCCTTTCGGGAGTTCCGCTTCCTCCGGGAGAGACCGCTTCGGTCTCTTCCTCTTCGCTTGCCCCGCCATCCCCCCCCGAGTTGCTGGAGGGTCGGCTGTTGTCCGGTCGGATCAGTCAACTGGGTCCGGACGGTCACGGTGTGATCCGATTTCCCAATGGCAGTGGTTTTTCATTTTCCGGAGGACAGTCCCTGCGGGTCGGCGAGCAGGTGACGCTGGAGGTCACGCGACTGGTCCCGGAGATCGGTGTGCGCCTGGTGGCCAGCGAATCCGGCAGCGCCTCCGTCCTGGCCCGGAACGCCGAACAGAGTCTGGCCCGCGCGCCGGATTTGATGGGGCGGTTGATGGTTCTGACGGGTCTGTCCCGTGGTGGGGCCAGCGGTAGTGCTTTGACCGCCTCTTTGGGGGGGCGGACACCGGTGTTGCTGGTGGGGCGGGAGAGTCTGGCATCGGTGATCCAGCGGGCCTTGCCCAATCTTTCCGCCGAGGCGTTGTTCAAGGGGGATCTGTCGGGCTTGACGCAACTTTTGGAAGGGGGCAGTCGTCAGGAGGTGACCAGCGCGGTGCGTCTGGTGCGTCAGGCCGCCGATCTGTTGCAGCAGGAAAAAGGCGTGGGAGCCGGGACGGTGGCCGGGAGCGCCGGGGAGGGGAGCGAGGTGGCGGGTGCCCGTCATGCGTTGCAGCGTCTCGGAGACCTGTTGGCCATGCAGCAGATCCTGCCCCACACTGCGTCGACTTCGGAGGATGGCGCGGCTTTGCTGGGTTATCGTCTTTTCTGGTTGAACGAAGGGGGGTTGGGGGAGGTGGTCTGGCGCAAGGAGCGGGAGAAGCGCAAACGTGGAGGGCGTCAGGGGGATGAGTCGGTGTTGTCGGTGCTGTTGTCTTTGAACATGACCCGCATGGGCATGGTGCAGGCCCGTCTGGTGTTGGGGGAGGGGATGCTGGCGGTGGGGATCTCCGCCGGAGAGGAGGAGACTCTCTCTGCGTTGCGGGGCGACATCGGGGCGTTGCGGCAAGGATTGCTGGATGCGGGATTGCCGTTGCGTGCCTTGGACCTGACCATGTTGGGCGAGGGGGGCATGAAGGCCGAACGGGCCGAATTCCTCGGCATGGGCACCACGGAGGGGGGTGGGGGGTTCAGGACCGAGGCGTAAAATATGTCAATTTTTGAAAAAAAAGCGGGGGTCTGGGGGATTCTTCCCCCAGGGTTTTGACTTTAAAAAATATACAATATTAAATCTTGCTATTAAATTTATATTAAATTTTATTTTTTTAAAGTCCCAAGGGCTTCGCCCTTGGATCCCACCAGGGGCCAATGGCCCCTGGACCCGCTCAAGATTGGAAGATCATGACTCCGCAGCGCTGTTGTGTTGATCGCCATGCACCACCAGCACCGGACAATGGGTCTTGCCGATGAGCTGAACCAGTTTATTGATGTTGAACAGTCGATCCAGAACCGAGCGGTCCCGGGGTTCGCAGACGATCAGATCGGCGGAACGCTGTCTGGCCACTTCCAGGATCAGATCGTCGATGTCGCCGGATTGGACCAGTCCTTCGGCGTGTACCCCTTGCAGTCCGGCCATGGCCACCACACGGTTGACGGTCTGGTTGGCTTCGCGGGTTTCGTCGCCGCTCTCGTCGGCCACCAGCAGGACGGTCAGGGGGATTCCGGCGGATTTGGCCAACTGGATCGCCACCATGGCCACCCGATCCCCTTCGGTTTCGTCTGGATCGATCACCAGCAGCACGCCGTTGCTCCAGTAGGAGAACAGACGCGGCACCACCAGTACCGAACAGGCCTGCTTGTCGAGAATGCGGGTGGTGGCTTCGCCCACATTATGTTTCGCCAATCCCCGGCGCCCGCGCCGTCCGATGACGATCAGATGGGTCAAGATCTCCCGGGCCGCAGCCAGGATGCCCTGGGCGGGGTCTTCGGCGCGACGCATCAAGGGGGTATGATCGATGCCCCGCTGGGTGCAGATCGCGCCGATCTGTTCCAGGCTGGCGATGGCGTCTTGCTCTTCGACAATGGCCTCGTCGGTGCCCGGCTGGGTCAGCAACAGTCGCAACACATGCAGCCGTGACGTGTTTTGCAACGCCATCTCCATGCCGACCCGTTCGACTCCGGCAGAGAACTCCGATCCGTCGGTGGCCAGCAGGATGACCTTGCAGGGTTCCGGAACCTCGATATCGTGGTCATTCATGTGCGTGTAGTCCCAAGGTATTCATGTGGTTTGGGTGCGCCGGTTCTGAGGGTGTGCAGGCCCTTTCGGTTCAAGGCGCCGTACCAGACCGTGGTAGAGTATCAGATGGATGCGGAAGGTTTCAAGCGTTCGGGAGCGCACCTTCTGATCCTCGATCAGTGTGGCTTTTTTTGAGATTTTAAGCAAGTTGAATCTTGACGGCTTTCCGGGGGTTGGGTTAGACTGCGCACCAGTATCAACTACTATCGGAGGATGTGTGGACGCATTGATGGTTGCGACTCTGGTTCGCCGTTGGACGGTGATACGGTTCGACAGAGACTCCATCTCCTGCGAACCTCCTCTGCCAGCACGCTCCAGATTCATTCCTTGCTTGTCTTGATCAAACAAGGGACGCGCGTTTGATTTTCCATTGCCGTGTGAAAACCCGGAAATGGATGCTTGGTCGATCCTTAGAAGCCATTTCAATCCAAAAAGAGCGTTTCCAAAGTCCCTTGGCAAAGGGATCGTGTATGTGTTGTGTGCGTTGTTTTGTGCCGCGCGGTCAGATGTCTTAATCAGATGTCTTTCTAAAGACCGGTCACAAAGAACGGAAAAATCGACTCCTGGGTGATTCGGATTGCGCCGGTTCGAAAGAGAGAACCAGCCGGCCAGATTGACGATCCGATCGACAGCCAGGGTGTCGACGCGCACCCCGAAAGCTCGGACAGGATCTGCGGCCTGGATCTGGACCCGGCCACCGAGTGTTGCTCGGTGTCTCACCCGCGAAGGTTGCAGCGCATCGATGTCTTCGAGTCCATGCCATCCTCGGAACCGCGAAGGAAGGACGAGACATGAGCATGATCGTGGTCGATGAACCGCAAACCCCCATGGAAGCTGGTCACTCTCCCATGTATGTGGAGACGATCCGTCGCCTCTACATCAAGGGGGCCAATGCCCAACTCTCCCGCATTCTGGCCAAACTTCTGCCCGGTGACATCGCCCTGGTCATCAACTCTTCCGAGGATGTGGAAGAGGCGGCGGATATCTTCAATCTGATCACCGATTTCCAGCACGCCGGGGAAACCCTTCAGGAAGTCAACGAGGATTTCCAGATCCATATCATCTCGGTCTGCGGTCTGGACCGGGCGGTGGCGATCCTGGAGGGTCTGCCGCCCGACACCCGTGGCCACATCATCGGCAAGCTGAATCCCGAAGTGGGCCAGCACCTGATGAACGCCTTGGACCGGGAGACCCAGAAGGAGGTGCAGACCCTGCTGCAATACCTCCCGGATACGGCGGGTCACATCATGAACTCCCAGTTTTTCGCCATCCAGGAGACCGTCACCGCCAAAGAGGCCCTCGAAGCCGTGCGGGGTATGGCCGATCACGAGTTCGTTTTTTATGTCTATGTCCTGGATGAGCACCAACGCCTCACCGGTGTCAGTTCCTTGCGTCGTCTGCTGCTCACCAAGCCGGATCGTCTGGTTCGGGACATCATGGACGACCGGGTTCACACCGTCAACGTCGATACCCCCCAGACCGAAGCGGCCAAACTGGTCACCGAGATGGATCTCATGGCCGTGCCGGTGGTCAACGACCAGGGGGTGATGCGCGGCATCATCACCGTGGACGACCTGATCCACGTCATCCAGCGGGCCGATACCGAATCCATGCTCAAGTCGGTCGGCGCGGACTCGGAACACAAGATGAGCATCCTGTCCGAGGCCATCACCAGCGTGGCCCGCACCCGCCTTCCCTGGCTGATCGCGCCGTTTTTTGGCGGATTGTCGGCAGCCTGGATTCTCGGCATGTTCGAAGACACCATGTCCAAGGTGATCCAGTTGAGCTTCTTCATGCCCATGATCTTCGGCATGGCCGGCAATGTGGGCAGTCAGACCGCCGTGGTGGCGGTGCGGGGACTGGCCACCGGCGTGATCAAGGTCAGCGACTACTTCGCGTTGCTGTTCAAGGAGACCCAAACCGGCATTCTGATCGGCCTGTTTTATGGCCTGTGTCTTTCGGGTTACGCCCTGGTGGTTTTCAAGAGTACCACGCTCGCTTTTGTGGTGGGCATCAGCATCCTAAGCAACATCACCTACGCAGGGGTCATCGCCTCCAGTCTGCCGCTTTTGTTGCAGAAACTCGGACATGACCCGGCCGTGGGCGGAGGACCGTATGTGTTGACCACGGTCGATGTCCTGGGGGTGATCAACTATTTGTTGATCGCCACCCTGGTCTATGGGCTGTAATACGGTTCACCGCGCCGCCGTTTCCTTGCAACGACTCGAAAGAAAGGTTTTCCGCCATGGCCATGATGGTTCTGGATGACAACAAGCCCGCCACGCAACCGCCTCTCAAGAACAATATCGCCGAGGCGATCGTGCGTTTGCATCGGCGGGGCGCCTCGGTCCACCTCACCCAACTGCTGAGCAAACTCAAACCCGCCGACATCGGCACGGTTCTGAACGGGTTTCCCGGCCCCCGCGCCATGGAGATCTTCAGCCGGATCGAACCCGCCGAGCATGCGGCCCAGGTGCTGACGGAACTGGATGATGACCATCGACGTTTTCTGATCATCAACGGTCCGCTGGAGTCCATGGTGGAGATGTTGTTGACCCTGCCTCCCGAGGTGCGGCAGATGGCGTTCACCGGACTCGACGAGGAGAACAGCCAGCGTCTGGCCGACGCCCTGCATCGGGCGGAACAACCCGAATTGCTGGATGAACCGGTCATCTACAAGCCGGGAACCGCCGGCAGCCTGATGGATGTCAACATCATCGCCATGTCGGATCAGACCATCGCCGCAGATGCCATCCAGGCGGTTCAGGCGTTGTCTTCCCATGATTCCATTTTTTATCTTTACGTGCTGGACGACATGCAGCGGTTGATCGGCGTCTGTTCCCTGCGTCGTCTGATCCTGGCCGATCCGAACAAGAGTCTGCGTGAGTTTACCCAGACCCGTCTGGTCAAAGTCCATGTGGATACCCCGCAAGGGATGGTGGCCAATCTCATCTCCCGTTACCGTCTGCTGGCCCTGCCGGTGGTCGATGAGTTCGGGGTGCTGGTGGGGCAGGTGACCATCGACAACCTGATCGACATCATCCAGGAGGAAAACACCAACTCCCTCCTGAAAATGGCGGGTATCGGCTCCAAGGATACCAATGTTCTGGCCCAGTCCCCCTTTGCCATCTTCCGGACTCGTGTTCCCTGGCTGATCACCGCCTTCATCGCTTATCTGATCGTCTCCGCCATTCTGGAAGGCTTCGAGCATACCCTGGAAAAAGTGGTGCAACTGGCCTTCTTCTTTCCCATCGTCATCGGCATGTCGGGCAACGCGGGCAGTCAGACCGGGGCGGTGGTGGTGCGCGGCCTGGCCCTCGGGACCATCCACAACGCCCACTTCTTCAAGTTGCTCTTCAAGGAACTCGGGGTCAATTTCATTCAGGGCGGCTTTTACGGGGTGTGTCTGGCGATCGCTTCTTATGCGATCTTCCACAATCATCTGCTCTCCATCACCCTGGGAGTGGCCATGACCTTGAGTATCATCTGTTCGGCGGCCATCGCCATGTCGCTGCCGTTTTTCTTCAAGCGTATTGGTGCCGATCCGGCGGTGGCCGCTGGACCCATCGCTTTGGCGTTCATCGACATGGTGGGATCCGTCAATTATCTGACCGTGGCCTATTTCGTGTTCAGTCTTTGAAGAAAAGGATCGGGCGCAAGGATGAGGTGACATGACCATCGAGGAACGATTGTCTTCCCAGGAGTTCGGCAAGAAGCGCCATCACCGGCTGGTCGAAACCATCGATCGTCTGTTGCACATGAATGCCACGGCCAATCTGCAAAAATTGTTGATGCGGATCATTCCGGCGGATCTGGCCAAGGTGATGGAGAGTTTTCCGGGGGACGAGGCGCGTGAGATTTTCATGCAGATCCCCGATGTGCTGCACGCCGCCCAGGTCTTGAAGGAGTTGCCGGTCTTTTTGCAGCAGACCATCTTGTCGGAGAGTTCCCCGATCGAGGTGTTGCCGATTCTGGAAAAACTGGCGCCCGATACCCGCGCCGACCTGATCGCCCTGCTGGAGCCGGAACTGGCCTCCCGCTATCTGGGCAAGATGGACATCAAGATCCAGCGAGATCTGAAAAGCCTCATGCAGCACGCCCCGGACACGGCGGGCGGCTTGATGACTTCGCAGTTCTTCGCCTTGCCCGAGGCGACCACCGTGGCCGAGGCCATCGAGTCGGTGCGTGGTCTGGCGGCGTATGAGATGGTGTTTTATCTGTATGTGGTGGATGCGGATGGCCGTCTCACCGGGGTCAGTTCCTTGCGCCAGTTGCTTTTGGCCAATCCGGACTCCACCTTGGAACGGATGATGAACAAGAAGGTGGTCAAGGTGCGGGCCGACGCTCCCCAATCCGAGGTGGCCGATGTGGTGGGACGTTACCGTCTGTTGGCCGTGCCGGTGGTGGATGACGCCGGGGTCATTCTGGGCTTGGTCACGGTCGATGATGTCATGGACGTGATGGAGCAAGAGACCACCGATGAACTGCTCAAGGTGGCGGGGACCAGTTCGTCGGAAATTGACGTGCTGTCTCCCTGGAGAATCGTTCGCATCCGTCTGCCGTGGATGATGGCTTCATTCGCGGGCGGTTTGATGTGCAGTCTGATCGTCAATTATTTTGATCATGATCTCACCCGCGCCTTGATCCTGACCGCTTTTCTGCCGCTGATTCTGGGTCTGTCCGGCACGTTCGGCACCGTGATCGCCACGGTGGTCTCCCGCACCCTCTCGTCGGACGCGTTGTCGATGGCCCAGTATGTCACCCTGGTGTGGCGCGAGGTGCGCACCGCCGTGATGATGGGAGGACTGTATGGAGCGTTGGCCGGGATGATCTCCTGGCTGGCTTTCCAGGATTCGGTGCTGACCCGTACCGTGGGCGCGAGCATCCTGGTGAACATGATTCTGGCCGCCCTGATCGCCACGGGTCTGCCCAGTCTGTTTCGGCGTTTCGGGGTGGATCCTTCCAAGGCCCAGGGACCGATTGTGGTCATGGTGCTGGATGCGGTGGGGGTGACCGCCTATTTTTTCATCGCCACCTTGTTTCAGCAACAGGCGGGAGGCTGATCGCTCATGGTGGCCGCTTATCCTGTGATCCATGCCTGGCGGTTTGACGGGGTGGGAGGGGGCAAGCCTCTCACCTGGTCGGAAATTCAGGCCTCCAACGTCACCAAGCTGCAACCGTTCTGGCTGTATCTCAACCGCAACGCCGATCCCGCCACCCACTGGATCCAGACCCGCTCCGGGGTGGAATCCAGTGCCGTCAAGGCCCTGCTGGCCAACGAAACCAGACCCCGCTGTTCCCGGTTCAACGATGGCGCGGTTTTATTGTTGCGCAGCGTCAACGAAAATGAAGGGCATGATTTTCATGACATGGTGGCGTTGCGTCTGTGGGTGGACGCCACGGGCGTGGTGAGTCTGCGTGGACGGCGCATGTATTTTGTCGAAGAGGTCTTTCACGCTCTGGAAAACGGCAACGGTCCCAAGACCCCGGCGGAGCTGCTGGTGACCTTTCTGGAACGGCTCACCGGTCGCATGGAACCGATTCTGGAACATATGCGTTCGCAGATCGAGGAGTTGGAGTCGTATACTCTCACCGAGCGCGACCCTTACGATGCCCGCCGCGACGGACCCCGGATCCGTCAGCAACTGGGGCGTCTGCGGGTGGCGGCGGTGGCCATGCGTCGGTATCTGTCGCCGCAGAAGGAGGCCATCACCCGTCTGATGAGCGAGGAGTTCTCCTGGATGGGGCCGGAATACAAACCCCGTCTTCACGAGGTGATCAACGAAACCACCCGTCACATGGAAGACCTGGACGAAATCCGCGATACCGCCGGGATCATTCAGGATTCCGTGGCCAACGTGGTCAACGAAGGATTGAACGACCTGCTGTTCAAATTGACCATGATGTCGGCCTTTTTCATGCCCTTGTCGTTTGTGGTCGGGTGGTTTGGCAGCAACGTCAGCGGGTTGTATCTCAATACCGACAGCGCCTGGTTTCCGACCGAGCATGGATTCACCCTGGAAGGAATCATTCTGGTGGTGATCGGCGCAATCGAGGTGTGGTTTTTCAAGCGACTCAAGTGGCTGTAATGGGACGGTAGACGATGAGCGCATCCGGATCGGATTCTGGCGACTCTGCGCCGCGCGCCGCGCATCAGCGCAAGGCCGTGGCGTTGCGTTATCAGCGCAATCAGGACGCCGCTCCCCGTGTCACCGCCTCCGGGCGGGGGTTAATCGCCGAAACCATCATGAAAAAAGCCCGCGAGTCCGGCATCACCCTCATGGAGGATCCGGATCTGGTCAACCTGTTGGGCAAGGTGGCCGTTGGCGACACCATTCCGCCCACCCTCTACAAGGCGGTGGCCGAGGTGCTGGCCTACGTCTACCGCATGAACAAAAGCTTCCCGGTTTGAAGCGGGCGTGATAGACTTTTGCGGTTCAATCCCCCTCAATCGTCGCGGAGGCGTGCATGGCCAGGGAGAAACCGTTCTTTCCAATGGGGTGTGACGCGATTTCCGGTGAGCTTACCGTGCGTCTCGATCAGTTGTATCAGCGTCACGCCTCCCTGGTGGGGCGTCTGGATGAACTGGAACGCACCACCCGCGAGCGACTGGAACACTTCTCCGCCACGCTTCCCCGACAGCTCGACGAATTGACCATCCGGCAGGAGCGGTTGATGCGCATGGCCGAAGAGCAGGAGGAGGAGAGCAATCGTATTTTCGCCAATCAGAACGAGCTGCTGCACTCCCTGAACGATACCCTCACCGATATCCATGCGCGCATTCATCAACTGGCCGCACGTCAGGAAGTGCTGATGCGTCGGGTTGCCGTCGCGGACGGTTCAGAGTAGGATTGAATTTTGCATCGGTTCTTGGTACCGGTTTTTTGCATCGGCTTTTTGCACCGGGCCTTGTATCGTTTTTTGTATTGAATCTTGCACTGGTGATACTCTTCAGGTTCCCTTTTGACACGCTGGTACTTCCACATCATGACCGAATCGACCCAAACGGCGGACTTCATTCGCGACATCATCGCCCACGACCTGGAAAACCGGGTCAACGACGGACGCCTTCAGACCCGTTTTCCACCCGAACCCAATGGCTATTTGCATATCGGACACGCCAAGTCGATCTGTTTGAATTTTGGCGTGGCTGCCGAGAATCCTGGGGGGAGGTGCAATCTGCGTTTCGATGACACCAATCCGGAAAAAGAGGATGTGGAGTATGTGGATTCCATCCAGGAGGATGTGCGCTGGTTGGGATTCGACTGGGAGGAGCGCAAGTTTTACGCGTCGGATTATTTCGAGCCGCTTTATGGATTTGCCGAGGAGTTGATCCTCAAGGGCAAGGCGTATGTCTGCGATCTGTCGGCCAACGACATGCGGGAGTACCGGGGCACGCTGACCGAGCCGGGGCGGGAGAGTCCTTTCCGGGAGCGGTCGGTGGAAGAGAATCTGGATCTGTTCCGGCGTATGCGGGCCGGAGAGTTTCCGGATGGCGCCCGCGTGTTGCGCGCCCGGATCGACATGGCCTCGCCCAACATGAACATGCGGGATCCCGCGTTGTACCGGATCCGGCGGGTGGAGCATCACCGCACCGGCAACGATTGGGTCATCTATCCCACTTATGATTACGCCCATGGCATCTCCGACGCTTTGGAGTGTGTCACCCACTCCTTGTGTACCTTGGAGTTCGAGGATCACCGACCGTTGTACGACTGGATTCTGGACCAGTTGGATCTGCCCTGTCGGCCGCGTCAGATCGAGTTTTCCCGTCTGTCGCTGGAATACACGGTGATGAGCAAGCGCAAGCTGAACGCCTTGGTGCAATCCGGGGTGGTGTCCGGCTGGGACGATCCGCGCATGCCCACCATTTCTGGGCTGAGGCGGCGGGGTTACACCCCGGAGGCGATCCGGGAGTTTTGTCGTTGCATCGGCATCTCCAAGTCTCCCAACCGGGTGGAGCACGCCCTGTTGGAAAATTGTCTGCGCAGCGATCTGGAGACCCGTTCCCCCCGTACCATGGCGGTGCTGCGTCCCCTGAAGGTGGTGATCGACTCTTTGCCCGAAGGTTACGAAGAGGCTTTGACGGTCCCGGTTCATCCCCAGAATGAGGCCATGGGGCGGCGCATGATCCATTTCACCCGTGAGATTTATATCGAACAGGAGGATTTCCGCGAATCCGCCCCCAAGCAGTACAAGCGGTTGGTGACCGGCGGGGAGGTGCGGTTGCGCAACGCCTATGTGATCCGCTGCCGCGAGGCGGTGAAGGATCCGGTCTCCGGCGAGATTTGCGAACTGCGTTGCGAACACGATCCGGCCACCCTCAACGCCAATCCCGTGGGCCGCAAGGTGCAAGGGGTGATCCATTGGGTCTCCGCCTCCCGTTGCGTGAGCGGCGAAGTGCGGCTTTACGCCCCTCTGTTCACCGTGCCCGAGCCGGACGCCCTGAAAGGGGAGATCGTGGAGCAGGTCAATCCCGACTCCATCGAGGTGTTGAACGGTTGCCGTTTCGAGCCGGAGTTGGCCGAGGCCCAGGGTTCCTTGCCCTATCAGTTCGAGCGTTTGGGCTATTTCCATCGGGACCGGGACGCGGTGCCGGGGTGTCCGGTGTTCAATCGGGCCGTGGGTCTGCGTGATGCCTGGTCCAAGATCGAGCAGCGTCTGTAACGGTCGCAACCTTTCAAGCCGCGCGTCAAGTTGTTCCGGCTGATCAGCGTTTCTTTCCGGCAGGATCATAAAGCCGGAAAGAAACGCTGATCAGCCGGATCTGGCCGGTTTGGATGACCACCGTCCAGACTGTCGATGCGTGTTTCGTCTTTGTGAATCCTCGTTGTGCATCCTTTTTGTGGAAAAACTCTCCCGTTGATGCCCGCTTTCGGCAAAGGTTGTGTGAGCGCCTTTGCCGAAAGCGGGATTTTTTTTGGTTCTGCGGCGGCGGTTCGGGAACCAACAGTTTCGTTTCAGATGGTCTGTTTCATGCATAGCCTGTTTTATGCCATGTACTTGGATTTGCCAGATCGTCGATTCTGGTTGATCTGTACTGTAAATCTGAGTCATTCCGGTGGCTTGGCATAGGTTGTCGGCTTTTTGACATTTTGAACAGGCTCTGGGGTAAGGACAATGAAACTTGACATCTCAACCATCATTGGCTTGTTGGTCGGCGCATTGATCATTCTCGGTCTGATGGGGCATAACATCGGACTGTTCTGGAGCATGCATGCCACCATTGTGGTGATTGGGGGCCTGATCGCGAGCACATTCATCAAGTTCAATATCGAGGATATCATGAATACCATGGGTATCCTTTCCAAGTTGTTCAAGGTGCCCAAGGAACATCCCAAAGAGATCATCGAGCAGATTGTCAACTGCTCCAACATCGCCCGCAAGGAAGGGATTTTGGCCCTGGAAAAGGTGCAGATTCACAATCCGGTGCTCAAAACCGCCATCACCTTCTGTGTCGATGGCGTGGACCCGGCCTATCTGCGGGAGATGATGACCAAGGAGTTGGAATACATGCAGATCCGTCACCATGTGGGGGTGGTGATGTTCGAAAGCATGGGTGAGGCGGGACCGGCCATGGGGATGGTGGGTACGCTGGTGGGCATGGTGGAGTTGCTGTCCAACCTGAGCAATCCGGACGCCATCGGACCGTCGATGGCCACGGCGTTGCTCGCCACCATGTATGGCGCCATTGTGGCCAACCTGATCGTGATTCCGTTCGGCATCAAGTTGCACCATTACAGTACCCATGAATCGGTGATCTATGAGTTGGTCATGGATGGTGTGCAGGGGATTCAGCGTGGCGTCAATCCGCGCATCCTGGAAAAGTCCCTGATTTCGGCCCTGTCGCGCAAACACCGCGAGATGATGGTCTGACGACCGCGCTCTCCAGACGATAAGGATGCCGGACCATGGCCAAGAAATGCCCCACATGCAAAAAAGGAACACCGCTTTGGTTCATCTCCTGGGCGGATATGGCCACGCTGTTGCTCTGCCTGTTCGTGATTCTGTTTTCCATGTCCACGGTGAATGCCACCAAGTTCAAGAAACTCCAGGGCACCATGCGTAATGCCTTCGGCTTGAACAGTTCGGAGCAGGTCAATCCGGTGGGGGGAGACAGTCTGGTGAGCGTGGATTTTCAGCAGGAGATCAAGCTGGTGCAGTTGGTCGAAAAGCTGGAGATGATGGTCAACAATCTGGTGGATAACGGTGAGGCCGAACTGCGGGAAACCGAATCGGGCATCTATCTGAAACTGGCCAAGAAGAGTCTGTTCAAGCCAAAAACCCTGGAAATCCATCAGGATGCCAAGCTGAAGCTGAGTCAGATCGCCAACATGCTGCAAAGTCTGCGCAACGAAATCCAGGTGACCGGTTATCCCGATCCCTCACCCCCTGCGCCATTGGCCGGTCTGTTGAATCCCTGGGCGGCGGGCATGGTGGAAGCCCAGGCCGTGGCGGAATTCCTGATCGGAGAAGGGGGCATCGACCCCAGGCGGATCCGGGTGGTCTCTCCGGCCAAGAAGCTTGGCGAGGTGCCGTCGGAACGTCAGGATGCGGCCCATTTTCTGGTGGAAATCGGCGTGATGCGCACTTCCGAGGTGCGGGGAGCGGGGGATACCTCGGCGGTGGGCGACAATTGATCCTTGGTCTTCAAAGAGGGGGCATGAAACATGGCTGAACAGGTGGCGGTCCAGAAGGAACGGAAAAACCGACGCAAGACCGCGCTCAATCCGGCAGGCAATCCGTTGTTGTGGTGCAAGTGGGTGGGCTATCTGTTCTGGTCCATGGCCATGTATTTCGCCCAGATGGCCAAGCCGCCGGATGAGTCGCTGTTTCATCGTCTGATGGAGATGGGGGTCGCCAGACACTGGAATCGTGATCTGATGACCTTGAGTTGGTTTTTTATGTGGTTGACCGTTCTGGTCGCCCTCGGTGGCCTGCTGCTGAACGGCGTGCGCTTGCGGCGCCGGGATGATCGGATGAGTATTGGTTTAATGATTCTGGTGATTTTGACCCTGATTGCCATGGCCCGGCTTCCAGCCGGCAATCCCATCGCGGTGTTCTGGTCTCATTTGTAAACTGTCAATGGTTGGACTGGTTTTTGCTTGTAAACGGAGCAAGCGTCAAGGCGACGACGATTTTCGGTTCAGGGTTTGGGGTGGCCCTGAACCGGAAATCCGCTTTCAGCCGAGAAAACCGATCACCCTTTCGCACGGCAAAGAGGAGCCAAGCCCAGAGATGCGTACCACCGGTCACAAGTTGGAAGAGGGGTCCAAATTCACGGTCAAGATTCTCAACGCCCTGTATGTGGGCGGAGCTTATGGACTGATCCTGATGGCCGTGGTTCAGGTCATGATTCTGATTTCCTGGATTCGGCATTAGGGCGCACGGATCTGGTTTGCTTATCCGGGTTCAATCCTCGTTTTTTCTTTCCTGTAGTTTCAACAAGATCCAGATACTTTCCAGCAGAGGCATCGTCAATCCGACCGTGTGCGCGGCCTTGAGTGCCGCGCCCAGGATCACGTCGATTTCCATCGGACGTCCCGCCAGGTAATCCTGCGCCATGGTGGTATGGTAGGGAGCCACCGAACGGGTGGCTTCCAGATGCGCGTCGATCAGGGTATCCGGCAAGGGATGTCCATGGGCTTTGGCCACCGCGATCACCTCTCCCATGAGCGTGCGGATCAGTTTCTCCCCTTCGGGCCATGCGAGAATGGCGTGGGTGGTGATCCCACCGGCCAAGGCCGACACCGGATTGAAGGCCGCGTTCCAGACCAGTTTGGTCCAGCGAGCCCGAGCCGGGGAGTCGGTGACGCGACAGGGAACCCCTCCAGCCTTGAACAGCGACTCCAGATGCCGAACCGCCGGTGAGATGCCTTCCGGATGTCTGCCCAGGGTGATGGTGCCGTGACACAGATGTTGAATGTGTCCGGGCTGGGTGCGTTGCAGACAGACAAAGGCCAAAGCCGCGATGATTTCGTGTTCCGGAAAGGCCTGTTGGATCGGTTCTTCGATCCCCAGACCGTTTTGCAGCATGACGATGACCGTCCGGGGCCCCACAGCCGGACGGATGATCTCGGCCACCGGTAGACCGGGCAGCGCTTTCATGGCCACCATCAAGAAATCCGGGGTGTCGGCGGCTTCGACTTGGTTGACGACCCGGTGAGGACGGAAATGCATCATCCCTTCCAGAGAGTCGATGTGAATGCCGTGCTGTTTTACCCTGTCGAAATCGGAACGGTGTACCGTGGTGACCTGTGCCCCGGCTCTGGCCAGCGCGGCCCCGTAGAAACCTCCGACCGCTCCGGTGCCCACGATCAGGATTCTGGGGGCGGCGTCGCGGAGTTGAGAGTTTTCTGGATGTTTGTCGTCGAGGGGTGTATCGTGCCGGGTCATGTACAATCCTTTTTTGTGGGAGTCAACCGGTGATGAAACAGGGCGTATGTTGGGGGATGGGGCTGGCGGTTTTGCTCATGGGGACGACCTCCGTCTGGGCGGCGGATCCGGTGAAAGGCAAGGCGTTGCACGACGCCAGTTGCGCCAGCGGATGCCATGCGGCCAAGGGCAAGGGGGATGCCAATGCCTTGTATCAACGGGCGGGACGCAAGGACTCCTTGGAGAAGCTGAAAGCCCAAGTGGCCTTTTGCAATCAGCAGGTGCTGGGATCCAAGTGGTTCCCGGAGGATGAGGCGGATGTGGTCGCCTATCTCAACGCAACGTTTTATCATTTCAAATGACGTGGCTTGTCGGTTTGGTGCGCTGGAGCCACTCCTGAATGAATCCGGCTACGCGTCGGGGATCGTTCAGGGGCAGTGTAGGCACAGGGGTGGTCAGCGTCGGATCATCCGTGGCCACGGCCACAACCTGTGAAAGACGCTGATGCCAGTCAGAGTGGCCGACCTCGCGGCGCACCAGGACGATCTTGGCATGGTTCTCCTCCTGGTAGCCTTCCACCACGATGAGATCATGACCGGTCAGACGTTGCACCTGTTGGGCCAGGGTGGGTTCCGGGAGTCGATGCCGATCCTGGATCATGAACCAGCATTCGGGACCGGAGAACAGCACGGTTTGCGCTCCGGCCTGACGGAAGCGGTGGGTATCCTTGCCGGGGGTGTCCGGGTCTGCCGGGTGGTGTCCATGTTTGATGGCGGCCACCTTCAGTCCAGCTGCCACCAGAAGGGGGATCACCTGTTCCAGGAGGGTGGTTTTTCCGGATCCGCTCGGGGCGGCGAAACCGATGACCGGGGGCAGGGTCGGCATGGGTCTGCTTTCAACCGCCGCTGAGCGGGGGAAAGATGGCGATTTCGTCTCCATCGGCAACCGGGTCCGTTGCCTGGGCATGGATCTGGTTGACCGCCACCCGCAGGGAGGAATGGGACAGGGCCGAGGCGTGGAGGGCGTCTTGAGTCTTGAGAAACGTCAGCAGCGCTTGCACCGTCTCCACCCCGGAAGGCAGGGTGACCGCCTCGGACGCCACGCCGATCCTCTCTCTGACCCAGGAAAAATAGAGCAGTCTGACCATATTGGTTCAGGGACTCCGGTTCTTGACGCATCCATCCCGCATATACGCTTTGAATTGTACGCCCAAGCCCGTGGCGCAGACAATGGCGCTCCAGCCGGGTTTCCCGTCGTTGAAGGTTTTTTTCGTTGCAGGCTCTGCCGATCAAAACGGCTCGAACTCTTCATCCTGTTTGTCGTGCAGGGTTTCGGGTCCGCCGATGGCCAGGCGTCGGGCGGGGGGGTGAGGCATGGGATCGTGGGCGCCGAAGGCAGAGGCGAGCGGCGACAGCGGCACCAGCAGATTGCCTGGTGGCGCATGTACCGGCGGAGGCGGCGGGGTGTGCGCCAACGCCTCGGCCCGCAGGATGCTTTCCTTGATGGTGACCAGTTCCGCCGCCATCTCTTGGGAGGTCTGTTTTTGCGCGGCGAGGGAGGCGGCCATCGTTTGGGAGATGTCGTGCTGCGCGGCGAGGGAGGCTGTCAACGCCTGGGAGGTTTCGACCTGGGTGGACAGAGCGCGCGCCATCTCCCGGGAGGTTTCGTTTTGGGCGGTCAGCAGGGTTTCCAGGCGGGCGAGGTCGGTTTTGCGGGTGTCGTGGGAGTCGGTGAGCAGACGGGTCAGGCGGTCCTGCCAGACGTTCCGTTCTTGTTGCGCGGACCGGCGCATCCACAGACCCACCCCCAGCACGCCACAACCGCTTCCCAACGCGAGGATCACCAGATCCAGGGCCGTTTGCAACCGGTGCAACGTCCCGGTCAGGTCCGGGTCGGGGTGGGTGACCCCGACCTGAAGCCAGAGACGTTGCAACTGGATCAGCAGATCGTCCAGCGTGGCCACGGCCACGCCCAGGCCCGCACCCCCCAACAGCAAAAGGAGCGCGAGCCCTGGCAGCATCCGGTTCAATCCTAGAACTCCACAGCCAGTTTGACCGTGCCGGTATTGGCCGAGTTGTTGGTACCGGGCGCGGTGGAGGCGTCGGTGATATCGTAATCCTTGTCGTGCATCCACTCCATGGCGAGGGTGGTGTGGTCGAAGATGCCCATCGACACGCCGACTTTGAGACGGGTTTCCGGGAAGCCCGCCCCGGCGCCCAGACCCAAAGCCTCGTCGCTGCCCTGCCAGGCGCCGGCGATGGTGGTCTCTTTGCCCATGAGTTCAAAGCCGTAACCCGCTTCCAGGTTCCAGGCGCTGGGTTTGGCGCCGATGCCGTTCCAGGTCAGTTCCGTGGGCGCGAAACGGTCCAGGGCGGTGATGTATTCGCCGATCAGGGTGATGCCGGAAAAGCCCACCTGCGCGTGCAGACCGGCTCCGGCCACGTGCGATTGCATGGCGTTCACCGTGGGAATCAGCGGGGTGATGACATCCGAATCCTCCAGGGAGTTGATCAGGCTGCCTCCGAAGTCGAACGTCACCTCCCGGATCTTGCCTCCGAAGCCCAGATGGGCCCCGAACTGGTCGATGCCGTCGTCGCTGCCGGCCTTGCGGCCATCGCCGTTGAAGGCGTAGACCGAGCCATAGCCGCCTTTGTACTGGAAGCCCACTTCCACGATCGATTCGGCGGTTTCACCCAGGGTGAGGGTGAGGGGGTCGGTGATCAGGTTGGTGGTGAATTTGCCGAAGGGCACCACCTTGCGCCCGGCGGTGAGATAGAGGGGATATTTTTCCGTGTCTCCGAGGGTGATGGTGGCCTCGTCCAGATCCACCTGGGAACCGGCGGACTCTTCATGCAGCAGCACGACCCGACCGTTCACCCAGTCGGCGATTTTGGCGTCCACGGCCAGGGAGGCCGAATCCACCACGATGTCGTTGGTGCGGGTTTTGGCGAAATCGCGGGTGGTATTGGCCCGCACATCCACGCCACCGCTCAAGGTGATGCGCTCCGACCATTTCAGGCCCTCTTTCTGGGCGCTGGCGTTCTCCTTCTGGGCGTTTTCCGGAGCCGGGGGGGTGGGCTGGGGCGGGACTTCGCGGGGAGCCGGGGCGTGTTGCCGGGCGTTGAGCTCCTGTTTCAGTCCATTGATCTCTTGCTGCTGCTGCCGGAGTATTTTCCACATCTCTTCGCGTGAGGGCAGATTTTCGGCCATGGCAACGGAGGCCGTTCCCATCAGGGCGGTCGCAGCCAGGAGCGCAGGGGTGACATTCTTGAGCATGGTCAATCCTTCTGAACGGTTGTGGGTGTCAACGCGCACACACGATTGAAAAAGAGTGGATCCTGAAAGCCCTTGAGGGGGTGTATCGGATGGTGGCGCCATTTTCTCAAGGGTGATTCTCCGCGTCGTGGATCCAGGTATAACTCTCCTCCCGGTTTCCGGTGGCGCATCCCGTGCAACTGGAGCGGCAGGAGCCGGGGAGGGTGGTCATTTTCACTTTGCCTTTGCGCATCCAGTGGGCGAGCCGCTCGCGCAGGGTTTCAGGGTCCGCTTGCAAACGCTGCGCCATTTCTGTGATGGAGAGGCTCCCGGCTTCCTGAAGACAGGTCTTGATCGCGTTCAATGTGGCCATGAGAGGGCCTCCCGGGTCGGTTGGATGCGCGGTTGGATGGTCGCAGCGGCGTCGGAAGAGAGTCGGCGCATGATTCCCACCACCAGCAGCCAAAAGAGGATCAGTCCCGCGATCCATCCCAGGGATGACTCTGGATGGCGCGGCAGGGTGTTGATCTGGTAGTACAGGGTGGCGGCGCTCCAGGCCATGCCGGTGGTCCAGACGGCGGCGAACAGGGTCCATTTCCAGCCGGTTTCCTGGTAGATGGCCGAGATGGCCGCCACACATGGAAAATACAGCAGCACGAACAGCATATAGGAGATCGCTCCGACAGTGCCGTCGAACAACCGGGTCATGGCCCCCAGGGTTCCGGTGGTGACCTTGCCCGCCTGAGCCGCCTCTTCCAGGTTTTCGAACGTATCGATCCGCAAGCCGAGGGGATCCGACAGGGCGCTACCCAACTCGGAGAACTTTTCTCCGATCGAGGCCACGGCTTCTCCGGTCTTGGCCAGCAGATCCAAGGAGGTGGCCTCTTCGGCGGGGGTGGCCTCCTGTCCGCTCATCTGGTTGTAAAGGGCGTCCAAAGAGCCAATCACCGCCTCTTTGGCGAAAATGCCGATGAACAGTCCCACCGTGGCGGGCCAGTTCTCCTCATGGATGCCCATGGGGGTGAAAACCGGCGTGATCTGGCGACCGATCTGGCTCAACACCGATTTTTCCTGATTGGTGTTGCCGAAGCTGCCATCGCTGCCCATGGAGTTGAGCAGGCTCAAGACCATGATGACCGGAATCAGAACCCGGCTGGCCCGGGTGACGAAGCCTTTCAGGCGGTTGGCGGCATGCCGGAGCACGGCTCCGGGCGCGGGGAGATGGTACACGGGCAGTTCCATGATGAAGGGGGTCGCCTCTCCCCGCAGCAGGGTGTTCTTGAGGATCAGACCGGTCAGAATCGCGAATCCCACTCCGGCCAGATAGAGGAAAAAGACCACATTCTGTCCTCCCTGGGGAAAGAAGGCGGCCACGAACAGGGCATAGACCGGCATGCGGGCGCCGCAGGACATGAAGGGGTTCATCAGGATGGTGAGGATGCGGTCCCGTGAGTTTTCCAGGGTTCTGGCGCCGAGAATGGCCGGCACGTTGCACCCGAAACCCACCATCATCGGAATGAAGGCCTTGCCGGGCAGACCGATGAAGCGCAGCAGACGATCCAGGATGAAGGCGGCGCGGGCCATGTAACCCGAATCCTCCAGCCACGACAGAAACAAAAACATGAAGCCGATGGGCGGAATGAAGGTGGACAGGGTTTGAATGCTGCCTCCCAGGCCATCGGCCAGCACGGTGATCAACCAGTCCGGGGCCCGGACCCATTGCAGCGCCTCGCGGGTGCCTTCGACAAAGATCGCGCCGAACAGGATGTCGAAGAAATCGATGAAGACGCCCCCCAGATTGATGGTGAACAAAAACATGGCGTACAACACCGCCAGGAAAATGGGCAGGCCCAGTGCCCGATGCAGCAGAATGGCATCCAGCCGGTCGGTCAGGGCGTGGGAGGCGGCCCCCCGGGTGCGCACCGCTGCCGCCATGATCCGGTCGATCACCCGATAGCGGGCGTCGGCCACCAGGATGTCGGGTTCGTCGCCGGAGCTTTCCTCCAGGCGCGCGCGCCAGGGGGCCGCCAGGGTGGTGTATTCCGGTTCCCGGAAGAGGGCCGGCGCGCCGCCATCCCCTTCGATCAGTTTGAGCGCGATCCAGTGGGGATTCATCCGGAGCGCGCGGGCCGCCGGTTCCAGCGTGGGGGCCAGGGCGTCGATGGCGCTGGAGAGCGCTTCCGGGAGTTCCGGCCTGTGGGGTGGAGTGGCGGGGTGACGGTTGATCACTTCGGCGATGGCCTGACGTAGATCCTCCAGGCCGGTGCGTTTCTTGGCCACCACCGCCACCACCGCGCAGCCCAGTATCCGCGAGAGGGCGGCGGTATCCAGCACCATCTCCCGTTCTTCGGCCACGTCCATCATGTTCAAGACCACCATCAGGGGAACCCGCATCTCCATGAGTTGCAGGGTCAGATAGAGATTGCGTTCCAGATTGGAGGCGTCCAGAATGTTGACGATCAGGTCGTGCTCGCCGGAGAGAATGAAGTCCCGGGCCACCTGCTCATCCGGAGAGTGGGCCGCCAGGGAGTAGACCCCCGGCAGATCCACCACCGTGATCTCCCGGTCGTCCAGGCGGCAGATTCCCTCTTTGCGTTCCACGGTCACTCCCGGCCAGTTGCCGACGGTCTGCCGACTTCCGGTCAGGCGGTTGAACAGGGTGCTTTTGCCACAATTGGGATTGCCGACAATCCCGATCACATGATTGGTCTCCATTTTCAGCCGATCCTTTCCACCAGAACGGCGCTGGCTTCGTCTTTGCGCAGCACCAGGGCAAATCCTTTCAACAGGATTTCCACCGGATCCCCCATGGGGGCCATCCGGCGGACCAGCAACCGTTCCCCACGGGTGACCCCCATGGCCAGCAACCGGGAACGGTATGCGACGGATCCCTTGTTGTAACCGATGACACGCGCCTGCGCGCCCACTTCCAGATCGCCAATGGTCATGGCTTTGTCTCCGTGATGAAGGGTGAACGTTGATTCAGGTCCATGCTAGTCGATCGGGGGTTTTGGCGTCAATAGAAATAATTCTCATTTGTATTGCGTCTCGGTCTGGTCATGATCCGGTCGGGATTGGCTTGGGATTGGCGCACAGTCCGGTCGCCATCGGCCCGGGATCCGGTTCCGATCAGCGCCTGGGTCCGGTGCGGGCGACGGCACTGTTCATGCTTTGTTTGTGATACCTTTCCGCCGTGCCGGACGGGTAGTATCATGGCGAACAATCCGGGTTGAACAAGCGTCTCTTGGACGGGTGGCTGGGAGCAGGGAGTCTGTATCCGGCATGCGCCCTCCTTTGAAGAAGCCATCCCATGGTTTTTGATCGCGTGATCCTGCAATGGTGCCGGGCAACCCAAGGAGAGTGGAATTCAATGTCTGATCCACGGATGACATGGCGGTAAATCAACCCCGGGCGAATTCCCGGCGCGTCGGCGTGCTGGTGATCGGCGACATTTTCGGTCGTCCGGGTCGTCGGGCCATTGCCCGGCACCTGGAAGCCCTCAAGAGCGCCTCGGGCGCCGAATTCGTGATCGCCAACGGCGAGAACGCCGCCGCTGGCGTGGGCATCACGCCGGACGTGGCCGACGAGTTGTTCAAGGCCGGAGTGGACGTGATCACCTCCGGCAACCACATCTGGCGTCACAAGGAGATCCAGGTGGCCCTGGCGGATCAAAAGCGCCTGTTGCGCCCTTTGAACTTTCCGCCGGGGGCGCCGGGTCGGGGGTTCGGGGTGTTCACCAGTCGCAGCGGGGCGCGCATCGGCGTGTTGAACCTCCAGGGCCGGGTCTTCATGGAGGATCTGGATTGTCCGTTCCGTGCCGCAGACGCGGTGCTGGACGCGACCCGGCTGGGACGGGACGTGGATCTTTGGATCGTGGACATGCACGCCGAAGCCTCTTCCGAGAAGACGGCGTTGGCGTTTCATCTGGATGGCAGGGTCACGGCGGTGGTGGGCACCCATACCCATGTGCCCACCGCCGACCACCGGGTGCTCAAGCAGGGCACCGGATTCATCACCGATGTGGGCATGACCGGTTGTTACGATTCGATCATCGGCATGCAGGCCGAAACCGTCATGCCGCGATTCCTGACCAAACTGCCCACCCGTTTCGAGCCTGCCACGGGCGAGGGCATGTTGTGCGCGGTACTCGTCCGGGCCGATTTTCAGACCGGGCGCTGTCAGACCATCATCCCGGCGCGTGTCGGCGCGGGGTTGAGCGAAAGTTACTCATTTCAATAAGGATTGCTTGATCATGGAAAAACGGGACCGGCTGTACGAGGGCAAGGCCAAGGTGATTTTCGCCACCGACGACCCCAACCTGTATGTTCAATATTTCAAGGACGACGCCACCGCCTTCAACGGGGTGAAGAAAGGCACCATCACCGACAAAGGCGCGGTCAACAATCTGGTGGCTTCCAGACTGATGACCATCCTGGAAGCGGTGGGGATTCCGGTTCACTTCGTCAAGCGTCTCAACGATCGGGAACAACTGATCCGCAAGGTGGAGATCATCCCGGTGGAGGTGGTGATTCGCAATGTGGTGGCCGGTTCCATGGCCAAACGGCTCGGACTGCCCGAGGGTCAGCCATTGCCCAGGCCGATCCTGGAGTTTTATTACAAGGCCGACGCCCTGGACGACCCCCTGGTCATCCGCGACCATGTGCTGGTGTTCGGTTGGGCCACGGAGGCGGAGTTGGCCTGGATCGAGCAAACCTGTTTGCGTATCAACGATGTGCTGATCGGCTTTTTCGCCAACATCGGCATTCGTTTGGTGGATTACAAGCTGGAATTCGGACGCCTGGCCTCTCAGCCGGGTCAGGTGGTGCTGGCGGATGAAATCTCGCCGGATACCTGCCGTCTGTGGGATCTGGTCACCGGGGAGAAACTGGACAAGGATCGTTTTCGCCGTGATCTCGGCGGTGTGGTCGAAGCCTATCGCGAGGTGGCGCGGCGCATGGGACTGGCTCTCGACTCATGACCACGCGCCCCGTCCTCGTGTGGCCGGGGGAGGTGTGCGACTCCCGGTTGCAGCTCTCATTCTGGCCCGACGAACTGGAGGTGCCGGTCTTCGTGGCCCGGTACGTCTATTTCATCGCCCTTTCCGAGCCTTTGGGACGCCAGGGAGAAGAGCGGCTCGCCGCCCTGTTGAACGCGGTTCCCCGGGAGTTGGCGCTGCATACCTTTGTCCGGCCACCGTTGGTGGTGATTCCCCGTTTCGGTTCGATCTCCCCCTGGTCCACCAAGGCCACGGAGATTGTGCGCGGGTGCGGACTGACCGGGGTTTCACGGGTCGAACGGGGCGTGCTGCACGATTTTGGCGACCATCGGGTCAACCGGGCGCAGCGGGAACGGCTCGCACCGTTGCTTCACGACCGCATGACCCAATCGGTGTGCGACAGTCTGGTGGAGGCGATGGGACTGTTTTCCACGGATGACGCCCGTCCTTTGGTTGCGGTGCCGGTGGAGGAGCTGGAACGGGTCAATACGGAGCTGGGGCTGGCGTTGTCGGGGGAGGAGATCCACTATCTGGCGGATCACTTCCGGCGCGTCGGGCGTCACCCCACGGACGTGGAACTGATGATGTTCGCCCAGGCCAACTCCGAACATTGCCGGCACAAGATTTTCAACGCCGCCTGGGTGATCGATGGACGCGAGCAGCCGGAGACCCTGTTCGGCATGATCCGGGAAACCGAGGCGCGCACGCCGTTTCCCGCCTTGTCGGCGTATTGCGACAACGCGGCGGTGATGCAGGGTGGCAGCGGGGAGAGTTTCGCGCCGGATGACGCCGGGTTGTACCGCGCCACGCCGGGAGATCAGCATCTTTTGATGAAGGTCGAAACCCACAACCATCCCACGGCCATCTCCCCTTTTCCGGGAGCGGCCACCGGTTCCGGGGGGGAGATTCGCGACGAGGGCGCCACGGGACGGGGATCCAGGCCCAAGGCGGGATTGACGGGATTTTCCGTTTCCAATCTCCATCTGCCCGGCGCGGTCCGGCCCTGGGAGGAGGAGTACGGCAGACCCGGACGGATCGTTTCGGCTTTGGAGATCATGATCGAAGGGCCGTTGGGGGCTGCGGCCTTCAACAACGAATTCGGACGCCCCAACCTGACCGGTTATTTCCGCACCTTCGAGCAGCGGGTCGGGGGGGAGGTGCGGGGGTATCACAAGCCCATCATGGTGGCGGGCGGCGTGGGCACCATCGCACCGGAACAGATCGTCAAGCGTCCCCTGACGCCGGGAGCGTTGATCATCCAGATCGGCGGGCCGGCCATGCTGATCGGCCTGGGGGGTGGGGCGGCCTCTTCCCAGACCAGCGGAGCCTCGCTGGCCGAGTTGGATTTCGCCTCGGTGCAGCGGGAGAACGCGGAGATGCAACGCCGCTGCCAGGAGGTGATCAACGCCTGTGTGCAACGGGGCGAGGCGAATCCCATTTTGTCCATTCACGACGTGGGGGCGGGTGGACTCTCCAACGCGGTGCCCGAGTTGTTGCACGGGGGCGGCGTGGGCGGACGGCTCGACCTGGAGAACGTTCCCAACGACGATCTGTCCATGTCTCCCATGGAGGTCTGGTGCAACGAGGCCCAGGAGCGTTATGTGCTGGCCATCGATCCTCGGGATGAGGCGTTGTTCGCCGGTTTTTGCGCGCGCGAACGGTGTCCGTTCCGGGTGTTGGGTCAGGCCACCGCCAAGCCGGATCTGGTGCTGACGGACGGGCGCAGCGGAGAGACCGCCATCGATCTGCCCATGGAGGTGCTGTTCGGCAAGCCTCCCCGCATGACCCGTCGCACCCAGAACCGGGTGCCGCTGCGCATGCCGTTCGATACCCGTCCCATCTCCTTGCGGGAGGCCGCCGAGCGGGTGTTGCGTCTGCCCAGCGTGGCCGACAAGGGATTTTTGATCACCATCGGGGATCGGACCGTCACCGGGCTGGTGCATCGGGATCAGATGGTCGGCCCCTGGCAGGTGCCGGTGGCGGACGCGGCGGTGACGTTGCGCGATTATCGGGGATTCGCCGGCGAGGCCATGGCCATGGGGGAACGCACCCCGGTGGCGTTGCTGGATCCGGCGGCGGCGGCTCGACTGGCGGTGGGAGAGGCGCTCACCAATCTGGTGTGCGCGCCGGTGCGGTCGTTGGAAGAGGTCAAGCTGTCTGCCAACTGGATGGCCGCCGCCTCCCATCCCGGTGAGGACGCCGCCTTGTTCGCGGCGGTGCGCGCCGTGGGGCTGGAACTCTGTCCGGCCTTGGGGATCGGCATTCCGGTGGGCAAGGACTCCTTGTCCATGAAGACGGTCTGGGACGAGCAGGGATCGCCCCGTGCGGTCACCTCGCCGGTGTCGTTGATCGTTTCGGCGTTCGCGGTGGTGGAGGATGTGCGCGGCTCCTTGACTCCGCAGTTGCGTACCGATCTGGGTCCAACGGATCTGCTGCTGGTGGATCTGGGCCATGGCCGGGACCGGCTGGGCGGATCGGCGGTGGCGCAGGTGTTTCGGCAGATGGGGGATGAACCCCCGGATCTGGATGATCCGGCGGCGTTCAAACGCTTTTTTGTCGAGATGCGCGCCCTGGCCGATGAAGGGTTGATCTTGAGCTATCACGATCGCAGCGATGGCGGCTTGTTCGTGACGTTGTGCGAAATGGCCTTCGCGGGTGGCACCGGTTTGGAGATCGAGCTGGATGGCCTGGGCAGGGATACCCTGGCCGCGCTGTTTTCCGAGGAGTTGGGAGCGGTGTTGCAGGTGCGGCGTTCCCAACTGGAGAGGATCCGGGATCGTTTCGTCCGCCAGGGCATCGCGGCCATCCGGGTGGGTGCGCCGGTGCCGGGCGACCGGATCCGTTTCGCCCGCGAAGGACGGGAGGTGCTGGGCGCGGAGCGGGTTCATTATCGTCGGTTGTGGTCCGAGACCAGTTGGCGTCTGCGCGCCTTGCGGGATGATCCCGCGTGCGCCCGTCAGGAGTACGACGCCTTGTACGACGCGGCGGATCCGGGTCTGTCGGTGCGGGTGAATTTTTCTTCGTCTGCGCCTTTGATCAACCGGGGCGCCCGGCCCGAGGTGTTGATTCTGCGCGAACAGGGGGTCAATGGGCATGTGGAGATGGCCGCCGCCTTCCACGCCGCCGGTTTCGACGCCGTGGACGCCACCATGACCGATCTGGTGAGCGGTCGGATTCAACTGGAGCGGTATCGGGGGCTGGCGGCGTGCGGCGGGTTCTCCTACGGGGACGTGCTGGGGGCCGGGCAGGGATGGGCGCGATCGATTCTGTTCAATCCCGCCTTGAAGGAGTCGTTTCAGCGGTTCTTCCATCGCGCCGACACCTTTGCTTTGGGGGTGTGCAACGGGTGTCAGATGATGAGCGCCCTTAAGGAACTGATCCCCGGCGCGCAGGACTGGCCCCGGTTCGGGCGCAACCGCAGTGGTCGTTTCGAGGCCCGGTTGGTGAGTGTGGAGATCGCGGCCTCGCCGTCGGTGCTGTTGTCGGGCATGGCCGGTTCGCGTCTGCTGGTTCCGTGCGCGCATGGAGAGGGACGGGCCGATCCGTTGGTGACCAATCGGGCCGTGATCGCCGCCCGTTATGTGGACCATCGGGGCCGGGTGACCGAAGCCTATCCGGACAATCCCAATGGTTCGCCGGAGGGGGTCGCCGGGGTGACCAGTCGGGATGGTCGGGTCACCATCCTGATGCCGCATCCGGAACGGGTGTTTCGTTGGGTACAGCACTCCTGGAGTCCGGATGGCGTCCAGGGAGAGGGGCCTTGGTCCCGGATGTTTGGCAATGCCCGGTCTTGGTTGGATGGGGCGTGACATGGCGGGTTGACGAGTCAGGGGAGCACCATGGACGAAGACGGAATCCCGGAGCACGACGGGTCCAGGCCAGGGAAGAGCAGGCGTTTTCTGCTCGGAGGGCTGGTCATTGCCCTGGTGCTGCTGGTGGGGGGTGGATGGTTGATTTCCACCAAACTCGGGTTGTTGAAAGGGGCTTCCGAGGCCGAGCAGGTCCATCGTGAGGCCACCCTGGAGGAAAAATCCGCCCGTCAACCTGGTCCGCTCCAGGGATTGCCCAGCGGCATCGAAGGCCCGGAGCGTCCTCCCTCGCTGTCGATTACCGTTCAGGGCATGAGCGTGGATCAACTCTCCGTGCTGGTCCTGGAGAGCGGAGAGCGGCGTGTCCAGGGTCGGGTGTACAATCAGGGGCGTCAGCCGTTGACGGCGGCACGGGTGGATATCCAGTTTCTGAGTTCCGGCGGAGAGGTGATGCTGTCGCGTCCGGTCAATCCGTTGGTGGTCTCCGGGGGGATCTTCGGCGATCAGTCCGAACCGTTGGCTACTGGCAGCGGACGCTATTTCCTGGTCTCCACCGATGACATCCCCCCGGGCTGGAGCGGCAAACTCGACGCCCGGATCCGGGAGGTGCAGTTCGGAGGACAGATTCCGGTGGAGGTGGCGCAACCATGAGCGTCTCGCCCCGGCTGGTGTTGGCCTCCACTTCCTTGTATCGGCGCGAGTTGCTCGAAAGGCTGGGTCTGCCTTTTGACGTGGTGGCTCCCGGTTCCCAGGAGATCCCTCTGCCCGGGGAACCCCCGGAGCGGATGGTGTGTCGTCTGGCCGAAGAGAAGGCCCGTTGCGTGGCCGCGCTTCATCCCGACGCGGTGGTGATCGGTTCGGATCAGGTGGCGGTGATCGACGGACAGGTGCTGGGCAAACCGGGCAACACCGAAAAGGCGGCGGCCCAGTTGCGTTTGGCTTCGGGGCGGGATGTGGTGTATTGCAACGGGTTGTGCGTGCTGAGTCCGACCGCGCCGACCCGACAGATCGAGATGATCCCGTTTCGGGTGTTCTTCCGCACGCTGACCGACGATCAGATCCATCGATATCTGGAGCGCGATCGGCCTTTCGACTGCGCCGGGGGCTTCAAGTCCGAGCGGTTGGGGATCGCGCTTTTTTCCCGCATGCACGGGGATGATCCCACCTCCTTGATGGGTTTGCCCCTCATCGCCCTGACCGGCATGCTGAATCGTATCGGGATCCCGGTGGTGTGAACACCTCTCGTCTTTTGCGTTACCTGCTCATGCGGTTCGAACGGTTGCGGCACGGCGTGCCTTTGACCGTGCAGGCTCTGATCGTCACCGGGGCGGCGGGGGTGCTGTTTTGGTTTTTGCAAGACACGCTCCATACCCAAAGATTGCGGGAGATTGTCCACACCTATTTGTTCGAGGATCTGCGTCGGGCGGTGCAGATCGACTGGCTGCGGTTGGACGAGCGCTTGCGTGGACAGGTGCGCACCACCCGTCTGCTGGTGGAACGTCAGGCGCTGGTGGATCACATCGCTCAACTGGAGGCGATGGGGGAGTGGTCCCGGAGTCAAAACCCGGAGCTGATCCGTCACCAGGAGCCTGCGAGCTGGTGGCCGGTGCGTCGCGCCTTGCGGGAACCGGGTTACGCGGTGCACGCCTTGCTGGTGGATGGCCTGGGCCGTCCCCGTGAACTCCAGGTGGCCCGGGACAAGCCTTTGCCTTTGGCCATCATGGAGACGTTCGCCAAGGAGTGTCTCTCCGTGGAGACCGGCAGCGCCTTGCGGATCGACGGGGGCCATTCTTATTATTTGAGTTGTGCCGTTTTGAATGATGGCGTCAACGGAGTTCAGGCGATTTTGCTGCTGGTCGCCCCGTTGGACAATGATTTCTTGTTGTCGTTCGACGCCTTGCGCGATCAGGATGGCTTGTTGGTCTTTTTGGACGAATCCGGTGAACGGGTCATGGCCAGCAGTCGTCCGGAGCGGGTGGCGACCGCCACGCCTCTTCAGTCGTTGCGCGCCAATTATCTGATGTTCGGCAAGGAGATCACCGACGGGGGCCCTTCTTCCACGGTGGATATCCGTTTTGCCGGCCTGATTCCCAAAAGCCGTCTGGACGAGCTGTCGATGTATCTGATGGAAGAGGGAAGACGGCAATGGGCCATCGGCCATCTGCTGATGATCGCGGTTTTTGTGTTGATCATCTACTGGATGGGGCGGACCATGGAGACGTTGACCCGGCGGATGGTGACCTTTGCCCGGCAACGCCTGAACCTCTCCTTGTCGGCGGCGGCTCCCGGCAACGCCTTGCGTCAGATGATCGAGCAGTTCGACATTCTTTCCGCAGAGATCGAGGAGGCCCGCGCCCGTGAGGCCGAGGCTTCGGCGCGTCTGGCCCAGTCCAATCAGGCGCTGGAATCCTCGTTGACCATGCTCAAGCGGACCCATGTGCAACTGCTGGCCTCCGAAAAGATGGCCGCGCTCGGAGGATTGGTGGCCGGGGTGGCCCATGAGATCAATACCCCGGTGGGCATCGGCGTGACCGCCGCCTCGTTTCTGGAAAGCAAGACACGAGAGTTCCAGAACCGTTACGCGGCGGGGAACCTCTCCCGCGCTGACCTGGAAGCCTATCTGGAAGATGCCGTCGAGTCTTCGTCGATGATCCTGTCCAATCTGATCCGCGCCGCCGAACTGGTACGCAGTTTCAAACAGGTGGCGGTGGACAGCAGCAGCGAGGCCTCCCGGCTGTTTGATTTTCACACGGTCATCCATCAGATTTTGCAGAGTCTGCATCCGCGCCTGAAGAAAACGCCCCACAAGGTGACGGTCCACTGTCCCGAGGATCTGGTCCATTTCGGTCGGCCGGATGTTTTTTCTCAGATCATTACCAATTTTGTGTTAAATTCGTTGCAGCACGGCTTCGCGGACGATCAGGCCGGAGAGATGCGCATCGACATGGCCCGGAACGGAGCCGAGATCGTGTTGCACTACGCCGATAATGGTCGGGGCATGGGGGAGGAAGAGCGGGCGCGGATTTTTGAACCTTTTTTCACCACCGCCCGGCACAAGGGGGGGAGTGGTTTGGGCATGCATATCGTTTTCAATCTGGCGACCGCCACCCTGGGCGGGGAGATCCGTTGCCAGTCGGCTCCGGAGCAGGGTACGGCTTTCACCATCGCGTTTCCCGCCCGTCGTGAACGTTTCTTGGCGGAAGAGTCGGCTGCGGAGCGGCGGGAATGAGCGGCAACGCGCTGCTGTTCGCCGATGATCCCGGTCCGGTCGGAGGGAAGAGTCCTGCCGCTCCGGCGCGAAATCTGCGACCCTGGAAGGTGATGATCGTCGATGACGATCCGGACGTGCATGCCTTGAGCTGTCTGGTGTTGCGTCAGTTCTCCTTCGAGGGGCGGGGTCTGGCTTTTGTCCATGGCTACTCCCGGCTGGATGCCCAACGGCTGATGGCTGAACATCCGGATACAGCGGTGTTGCTGCTGGATGTGGTCATGGAGAGTGACCATGCCGGGCTGGAAGCGGTCGGTTTCATTCGCGAGACCTTGAAGAATCGGTTCGTGCGCATCATCCTGCGCACCGGTCAGCCGGGTTATGCCCCGGAACAAAAGGTCATCCTGGATTACGACATCAACGACTACAAGGAAAAGGCCGATCTGACCGACATCCGTTTGACCACGGCGGTGATCACCTCGTTGCGTTCGTTTCGGGACATGATGATCATCGAACACAACCGTCGGGGTCTGAAGAAGATCATTCAGGCCACCGGCAGCCTGTTCGAGCCGCGTTCCATCAAGAAATTGGCCGCCGGGGCGCTCACGCAACTGGTTTCGATTCTGGGACTGGATGAAAGCGCTTTGTATGCCCAGGCGTCCGGTCTGGCGGTCAATGGGGACAGCGGGAGTCTGCTGTTGTATGTCGGGACCGGCCATTTCAGCGACCGGGTGGGCGAACCGTTGGAAAACGTGGTGGATCCCGCCACCCTGGAGAGCATCCACCAGTCCCTGGAGCGGCAGGAGAGCCTGTTTGAGAACGACTGTTTTCTGGGCTATTTCCGTACCCGTCAGGGATCGGTGAATCTGTTGCTGCTCAAGGGGATCGGGTCGTTGGAGGAGTGGGACCGGGAGCTGGTCCGGCTGTACGCGGCCAATGTGAGTCTGGCGTTTGATAATGTCTGGATGAACCGCGAGATCTTCGAGACGCAACAGGATCTGACCTTCACCCTGGGGGAGTTGATCGAGGGACGCAGCAACGAAACCGGTCATCATGTCAAGCGGGTGGCGGAGTTTTCCCGGTTGCTGGGGGGGCTGGCCGGTCTGGGGGAGGACGATCTGGAGTTGCTGTGGCTGGCCGCCCCGTTGCACGACCTGGGCAAGCTCGGCATTCCGGAAGCGATTCTCAAGAAACCCGGCGAACTCGACAGCGCCGAATGGGAGTTGATGAAGGATCACGCCTTGTTGGGCGCGCGCATGCTTCAGGGGTCGAACCGGCGGATTTTCCGCATGGCGGGCGTCATCGCGGTGCAGCATCACGAACGCTGGGACGGAGCGGGTTATCCGTTGGGACTCAAGAACGAGGAGATCCATCTGTTCGCCCGGATCGTCTCGCTGGTGGAGGTGTTCGACGCGTTGGCCCATGAGCGACTCCACAAGAAGGCTTGGTCTTTGGAAAGCACGTTGGAGTTCATTCGCAACGGTCGGGGCAAGCGGTTCGATCCCCGGCTGGTGGATCTGTTTTTGGAAAACCTGGATGAGTTTTTGCGTATTCGCGCGCAACTCGCCGATTTGCCGTCTGTCCCGGAACCGGGGACGGAGTGTGGCGTTTAGGAGCATGGGGGAATGAGCGGCAGCACGGAACGGGTACCTTTTTTTGTGGATGGATCCTGGCTTCAGGCCCGGCTGGATGGGGCGGCGTTGCGGGTGGTGCAGGTGGGGGGGGAGCGGGATTATCCCCGTTTGCATGTGCCGGGCGCGGTACTGGTCTCTTATGCGGAGTTCACCACCCAGCGGGACGGACTGCCGGGCATGCGGCCGGAGGATGGGGAGTTGGCCTCTTTGTTTGGCCGTTTGGGGATCACCCTGGATACACCGGTGGTGGTGTACGATCTGGCGGGAGGGACCGATGCGGCCCGGTTCGCCTGGACTCTGGCCACGGTGGGTCATCGGGCCGGGTGCGGGGTGTTGAACGGGGGGTTGTCGGTCTGGTATCACGAACAGCGACCCCTCGAATCCCGGGTGCCGGTGATCGCGCCGGTGGTGTTGACGCCGGAACCGGATGAATCGTGGCTGGCGGAGCGCGATGAGGTGCTGGCGGTGACCCGGGGAGCCGGGAGCGCTCAACTGCTGGACACCCGTTCCGGCAACGAGTATGCGGGGTTGACCCTGCGCGCGCCCAGAGGACATCTGGTCGGCGCGTTGCATTGGGACTGGATGGAGGCCCTGGAAGGACGGCACGATCCCCGCTTGCAGTCGGTGGAGCGGTTGTTGGCCCGGTGTGCCGCCCTGGGACTGAACGATCCGGGCCGCGAGGTGATTGTGTATTGCGAAACCGCGCACCGCGCGGCCCATTCGTGGAATGTGTTGCGTCATCTGGGCTGGGAGCGGGTTCGTCTGTACGACGGTTCCATGGCCGAATGGCGTTTGTGCGATCTGCCGGTGGTGGCCGGCGACACCCCCCGTCACGCTTAACGGTTCTAGGATTCCTTCATGTTCGATTCCCTCTCCGACCGTCTCGAAGCGGTCTTCAAGAAGCTCAAGGGACAAGGCTCCCTGAACGAAAAGAACATCCGCGACGCCATGCGCGAGGTGCGCATGGCCCTGCTGGAGGCGGATGTCCATCTGGACGTGGTCAAGTCCTTCGTCGCCCGTGTGCGCGAGAAGTCCCTGGGTCACGAGGTGATGGGTTCCTTGACCCCGGGTCAGCAGGTGATTCATCTGGTACACAAGGAGTTGATCCAGGTGATGGGCGGGGTGAACGAGCGGTTGAATCTCGCCGCCCAACCCCCGGTGGTGGTGATGATGGTCGGGTTGCAAGGTTCCGGCAAGACCACCACCACGGCCAAGCTGGCCAAGCGTCTGTTGGAAAAGGATCGTCGCAAGCCGTTGCTGGCTTCGTTGGATGTCTACCGTCCGGCGGCCATGGATCAGCTCGCCACGGTGGGGGCGGCGGTGGGGGCCAAGGTGATGCCCACCCTGCCCAGCGAAAACCCCCGCGAGATCGCCAAACGGGCCTTGCAGACCGCTCGTACCGGCGGATTCGATGTGTTGCTGCTCGACACCGCCGGTCGTCTGCACATCGACGCGGCGTTGATGACCGAACTGGTGGAGGTGTCCGAACTGGTCAAGCCCACCGAGATTCTGCTGGTGGTGGACTCCATGACCGGTCAGGACGCGGTGCATGTGGCCCGCAATTTCGACGAGAAGCTCAACGTCACCGGAGTGATCCTCACCAAGACCGATGGCGATGCCCGTGGGGGGGCCGCCTTGTCGATCCGGCATGTCACCGGCAAGCCCATCAAGTTTCTGGGGACCGGCGAAACCCTGGATGGACTGGAGCCGTTCCATCCGGACCGGGTCGCCTCGCGCATTCTGGGCATGGGGGACATCCTCTCCCTGGTGGAAAACGTCATCGAGAAGGTGGATCTCCAGGAGACCTCCAAGCTTCAAGAAAAGCTCATGTCCTCCACCTTCACGTTGGAGGATTTTCTGGCCCAGATGCAACAGATCAAGAAAATGGGACCGCTGGACGAGTTGATGGCCATGATCCCCGGCGTCAAGCAGGCCATGAAAGGCCGGGACATGAACGTGGATGAACGCCACTTGAAGCGGGTCGAGGCGATCATCCTCTCCATGACCCCGCTGGAACGGCGCAAACATCAACTGCTCAACGCCTCGCGCAAAAAGCGCATCGCCATGGGATCCGGCACCAGCGTGCAGGAGGTGAATCAGTTGCTCAAGCAGTTCATTCAGACCCAGACCATGATGAAACGGTTCGGCAAGCTGGGCAACAAGGGCTTCATGCGCGGCGGTTTTCCCGGCCTGGGAGGGGGCGGTTTCCCGGGTCTGGGGGGAGGCGGCGGGGGCGGGTTTCCGGGGGCGGGTCTGTTCGGCGGCGGCAAACCCCCTGGGCTTTCTTAAGAGGGGTCGGGCCTTCCTGCGCGAATGGAAGCGTGAGCTTACGCAGAGTTGAATCAGGATTGACTTATGAAGCCGATGCTGTTACATTTTGTGATCGACAACGAATTCGCTTCATAAGGACCGATCAGCAATGAAACGATATCTGCCTTTGTTGTTTGCTGTTTTGCTGCTTCCCGTGAATGCCTGGGCCGGTGCCGGAGCGCCTGCGGAGGGACCGGTGGTGCTGGGCATTCCTGTGGATTTCATCCTGTTCGCCCTGGTGTTGCTGGGGGTGGCGCTGTTTCACAACAACACCCTCCAGGTGGCGCTCACGGGCCTGACCACCATCGTCATCTATAAATTGATTTTCACCGGGTTCAAGCACGGAACCGGCCTGACCGGTTTGGCGCTCCATTTTCAGCACGAGTGGGTGATTTTGATCAATCTGCTCTGTCTGCTCATGGGATTCGCGTTGCTTTCCAACCACTTCGAGCACAGCAAGGTACCGGATCTGCTGCCGAAGTTTTTGCCCAGCGGCTGGATGGGTGGTTTTGTGCTGCTGTGCCTGATCTTTGTGCTGTCGAGCTTTCTCGACAACATCGCCGCCGCTTTGATCGGCGGGACCATTGCCAAGACCGTTTTCCGTGGCAAGGTCCACATCGGTTATCTGGCCGCCGTCGTTGCTGCATCCAACGCCGGTGGAGCGGGAAGCGTGGTCGGGGATACCACCACCACGATGATGTGGATCGCGGGCATCAGTCCGGCGGCGGTGCTGCACGCCTATGTGGCGGCCTTTGTGGCTTTGGCGGTCTTTGGCATTCCGGCGGCCATGCAGCAGCATCGTCATTGTCCGATCAATCCCATGCCTCCAGAGGGGATCCGGATCGATGGCCTGCGCGTGGCCCTGGTGGCGTTCATCCTGGTGATGGCCATTGGTGTCAACGTGATCGTCAATGTCAAGTACAACGACATCTCCGACTCTTTCCCCTTCATCGGTGTCGCGGTGTGGGTGGCCCTGCTGGTGACGGCCCCTCTGCGCAAACCGGACTGGGATCTGTTGCCCGAGACCTTCAAAGGCAGTCTGTTTCTGCTTTCTTTGGTGGTGTGCGCCTCCTTGATGCCGGTGGAAAAATTGCCCCTCGCCTCCTGGCAGTCCGCCTTTGGGTTGGGTTTTGTCTCTTCGGTGTTCGACAACATCCCCCTGACCGCTTTGGCCATCAAGCAGGGTGGTTATGACTGGGGCATACTGGCCTACAGTGTCGGATTCGGGGGATCGATGATCTGGTTTGGTTCGTCGGCGGGCGTGGCCTTGTCCAATATTTTCCCTGAGGCCAAATCCGTGGGCAGTTGGTTGCGTCACGGCTGGCATGTGACCGTGGCCTATGTCATCGGCTTCTTTGTCATGCTTGCGCTGGTGGGTTGGCACCCGAGCGCGGATCGGTTTCACACCGATGGCGCGGCGAGTTCAGTCCAGCAGACCCCGGCCATCCCCGCCAAGGCCGGTCACTGACGCCTCTTTGGAAAAAGCGCGCTTTTTGATGCCATGGGTTCTCCTGCCTCAAGAAGCGCGCTTGCCGTTTCCGCCCCATGCAAAATAACGCCTTTACTCTGGCGGCTTCCTGATGGAAAATGATGTGTTTAGCCGGTTGCCTCCCGAATGCTCTCTTCGGCGGGTCTCCGGCACAAAGCGTCCAGACTTGAACGAGGAGTGCGGGCCATGGCGTGGAACGATAATGGAGGGGGACAGCAAGGCCCCTGGGGACAAGGAGGAGGCGTGCCGCCTCAGCCGCCCGATATCGATCAAATCGTTCGGATGTTGAAGGAACGAATGCAGCACAAAGCCCCGATTGCCAAATTCTGGCCGGTCCTGATCGTGATCGCGATGGTGGTCTGGATGGGAACCGGCATCTATGTGGTCGGCCCGGACGAAAACGGCGTGGTGCTGCGGTTCGGGCGTCATGTGGAGACTACAGGACCTGGACCCCATTGGCGTCTGCCCTATCCCATCTCCTCGGTGCTGATGCCCAAGGTCACCAAGGTCGAACGGATCGAGATCGGTTACCGTTCCCGCGCCCGCACCGATGGCCGTTCCTCCGGCGACGATGTGGACGTGCCTGCGGAATCTTTCATGCTGACCGGTGACGAGAACATCATCGACATCGACATGAGTGTGCAATACCGCATCAAGGATAATGGCGCGGCCAATTCTTTGTTCAATCTGCGCAATCCCGCTGGGGACCGCCACAAGGTGGTGCGTGACGCCGCCGAGTCCTCCATCCGGCAGGTGATCGGTCGCAACGAAATCGACAGCGCCTTGACGGCGGGCAAGGAGAAGATCCAGTCCGACGCCAAGCTGACCATACAAAAGATTCTCGACAGTTACAACAGCGGCATTCTCATCGTCGCCGTGCAACTGCAAAAAGTGGCGCCGCCCCCGGAAGTGGTGCATGCCTTCAAGGATGTGGCCAGCGCCCGCGAAGACCGGGAACGGGCCATGAACGAAGCCCAGGGCTATGCCAACGACATCCTGCCCAAAGCCAAGGGTGAGGCGGCCAAGGCTATTCAGGAGGCGGAAGGCTATCGGGCCGCCAAGGTGACGCGCGCCCAGGGCGACGTGCATCGTTTCCTGGCCATTTTGAAAGAGTATGAAACCGCCAAGGATGTCACCGAAACCCGGCTGTACCTCGAAGCCATGGAAGAGATCATGAGCGGGGTCAACAAGGTGATCTTGGATCCCAAGGCCGGACACAACATTCTGCCGTATCTTCCTCTGCCCGCCATGGGCCAGGGGCGTGGAACGCGCGGGGATGCCGCCTCGAAAAGCGACTCTTCCCCAGCCAAGGGAGACGCGCCATGAACAAAAATCTCTCCATGGGATTCTCCCTGATGGCGGTGGCCATTCTGGTGATCCTGTCCCAGTCGCTCTACACCGTTTCTCAGTGGCGTCAGGCCCTGGTGGTGCAGTTGGGCAAACCGGTGGAACCGGCCATCCACGAGCCTGGATTGCATTTCAAGATTCCGTTTTTGCAAGAGGTCCATTTCTTCGACCGCCGTTTGTTGGAGTTCGATCAAGAACCCCAGGAGATCTTGTCGGCGGACAAGAAGAACCTCAAGGTGGACAGCTATTCCCGCTGGCGGATCGTGGATCCTTTGAAGTTCTATCAGACCGTGCGGGATGAAAATGGCGCGGCGGACCGCTTGAACGACATCATCTATTCCAACATCCGTGAGGTGCTGGGGCAGTTCACCATGATGGAGATCGTCTCGGAGTCGCGCGCCGACCTGACCTTGCGCATTCGCGAGCAGACCAACACCCAGGCCAACAAGTATGGCATCGAGATCGTGGACGCGCGCATCAAGCGCACCGATCTGCCGATGGAAAACTCCAAGGCGGTGTTTCGGCGCATGCAGACCGAGCGCGACCGGCAGGCCAAGCAGTATCGGGCGCAGGGTGAGGAGGAGGCGGTGAAGATCCGTTCCAAGGCGGTGCGGGAACGCGAGATTCTGCTGGCCGACGCCTACAAGACCGCCCAGCAGATCCGGGGCGCCGGCGACGCGGAGGCCACCAAGGTCTATGCCGACGCCTATCGTCAGGATCCGCGCTTTTTCGAGTTCACCCGTACCCTGGAGGCTTATGCCAAGTCTTTGGGCAAGGATTCCACCACGGTGGTGATGGAACCGACCGGGTTCTTCCGGTATTTGCAGTCTCCGAACCCGGCTGCCCGCTGACCAAGAGAGCGCCAATGCGGGATTTTTTGAGTGCCCTGGGGCTGGTGTTGATTCTGGAAGGCATGCCTTATTTCCTGGCGCCGGGCCGGATGCGCCACTGGGTGGCCAGCATCACGGAGTTGCCCGACTCCATGCTGCGGCGGACCGGATTGTTTCTCATGGCCCTGGGATTGCTGGTGGTCTATCTGGTGCGGGGGGGATGAGCGTGGAGGATCGTTTTGGCGCTCTGGGGGATGAACGCGCCCTGGCTGAGCCGCGCTGGGGCAAGCTGGGCGCCTCGCCCCGTGACTTGAGTCAGGTCACCCTGGAAATGGGCAATCTGGCGGGCCGTTCCACACTCTGGACGGCGGCGGGGATTCTGGTCCCCGAAGTCATGGAGGAACTCGCCCAGGTGGGTACGGTGGACGGCCCGATCGAAGTTCATATCGAGGCCAGACCGGTCCAGCAGGAAGGCCGGGCGCGGGTGCGGGTGCGTGGCCATTGCCGGGGTGTGATGCGTTTGAGTTGTGTCCGTTGTCTGGTGGAGTTCCCGTTGCCGCTCACCGCCAGGATCGATGCCCTCTACGCGCTGGGACCGGATCCGGCCATGAAGAACAAGAAATGGCGCATCGAAGAAGATCTGGAGTTTCTTCCCGACGGGTTGTTGAAGATCCGTCATCTCGTCGAGGAGGAGTTGTTGCTCGCCCTGCCCATGAACCCGGTTTGCGTCTCCGGGTGTGCCGGTCTGTGTGCCGGATGTGGGGTGGACCTGAATCGCAACCTGTGTGGTTGCCGCGCGACGGCGTCGAGCGGTCCATTCGCGGTTCTGAAAACTTTGCAATCCACCTGAACCCCTTGGACGCGGTGGTTCGGGAGTCCATGTTGCTGAATATCAATCTGGTGAAGGAGACGACCCATGGCAGTACCCAAAAAGAAAGTATCCCCCTCGCGCGGCGGCAATCGGCGCTCCCACAACGCCTTGACCCCTCCGGCCCTGTCGTTGTGTTCCAATTGTCAGGAACCCCGTCCGCCCCATCGGGTTTGCCCCCATTGCGGCTGGTACAAGGGCAAGGAGGTTGTGGCGGTCAAGGAGTAATCCCCGGTTCGCCGGGAGAGGATGGCGCATCGTGACCATTCGTATTGCCCTGGATGCCATGGGTGGGGATCGCGCCCCTGGCTCTCCCATCGAAGGGGCGGTGATCGCCCTGGAACAACATCCCCAGTGCGCCTTCACCCTGGTCGGCCAGCCCGACGTGATCCAGGGTGAATTGGCGCGCCTGGGGGTCGGCGTGGACCGCTTTGTCATCCACCCGGCCAGCGAGGTGGTGGGCATGGCCGAAAAGCCCTCCGTCGCTCTGCGCACCAAAAAGGACTCCTCCATGCGGGTGGGGGCCAATCTGGTGAAAAGCGGCGAGGCCAACGCCTTTGTCTCATCGGGCAACACCGGGGCGCTCATGGCCACTGCCCGGTATGTGCTCAAAACCCTGCCCGGAGTGGACCGTCCCGCCATTGTGGCGGTCATGCCTTCCATCACCGGGCAAACCCTCATGCTCGACGTGGGGGCCAATGTGGATTGCACCGCCGATCACCTGTGCCAGTTCGCCTTGATGGGTCGCATCTACGCCACGGCGGTGCTGGGCATCAGAAAACCCCGCATCGGCCTGCTCAACATCGGCGAGGAGGAGATCAAGGGCAACGAAGTGGTCAAGGAGGCGGCGGAACGTCTCAGGCAGTCCGGTGGCGAGGGATTCATCGGCAATGTCGAGGCGTCGGACATCTTCACCGGGGGGGTGGATGTGGTGGTGTGTGACGGTTTTGTCGGGAATGTGGCCCTCAAGTCCACCGAAGGCATGGCCCGCATGTTGACCCATTTCCTCAAAGAGGCTTTCAGTGGATCCATTTGGACCAAACTGGGCTATTTGGCGGCCAAACCCGCCTTGACCGTCTTTCGATCCCGCGTGGATCCGCGCAAGTACAACGGGGCCATCCTTTTGGGACTCAACGGGATCGTGGTCAAAAGTCACGGATCCGCCGATCCGTATGCCTTCAGTCGCGCCATCGCCGTGGCGGTGGGACTGGCGGCCAATCGGGTCAACGACAAGATCCGCCGTGACATCGCGGCGTCCGCCGCCCCTGTGAGAGAGTGAACGTCATGTCCAGATTGTGTTCCCGCATCATCGGAACCGGTTCTTATCTTCCGGAAAAACGGCTCCCCAATCAGGATCTGGCCCGCATGGTGGAGACCTCCGACGAGTGGGTCTACTCCCGTACCGGCATCCGCGAGCGGCGTATCGCCGCAGAAGGGGAGTTCACCTCGGATCTGGCGGCGGCGGCGGGTCGCAATGCCCTCCAGGCTGCCGGCATCCCCGCCGAGTCCCTGGATCTGATCATCGTGGCCACCACCACGCCGGATCTGATTTTTCCCTCCACGGCCTCCATCGTGCAGCATAAATTGGGGGTTTCCGCCACCCGCATGCCGGCTTTCGACGTGCAGGCGGTGTGCGCGGGCTTTTTGCACGCCTTGTCGGTGGCCGATCAATACATCCGCGCCGGAACCTGCTGGCGGATTCTGGTGATCGGCGCCGAAACCACCTCCCGCATCCTGGACTGGAGCGATCGGGGCACCTGCATTCTCTTCGGGGACGGGGCCGGGGCCGTGGTGCTGGAGGCGGAACGCGGCGGAGAACGGGGGATCCTGTCCACCCATCTGCACGCCGACGGCTCCCAGATGGAACTCCTGCTCACGGATGGCGGCATCTCCCGGGGCGCTCCCGCCGGCGGTGGCATGGGGGTGATCCGCATGCAGGGCAACGAGGTGTTCAAACAGGCGGTCAAGGCCATGGAGTCGTGTGTGGACGAAACCCTGCTGGCCAACAATCTGGCCAAAGAGCAGATCGACTGGCTGGTTCCCCATCAGGCCAACATCCGCATCATTCAAAGTACCGCCAAGCGGCTCGGCATGCCCATGGAACGGGTTGCCGTGACCGTGGATCGCCATGGCAACACCTCGGCGGCCAGTGTTCCCTTGGCCCTCGACGAGGTGGTGCGGGCCGGACAGATCCATCCGGGACATCGCGTGCTGATGGTGGCCTTCGGTGGCGGGTTCACCTGGGGTTCGGCCCTGGTCCGGTGGTGACAATGGTCAGGATCCTGCCATCATGAGCGCCAGCGCTTCGGAGATCATTTTTCTCGGCCACTGTCCGGATCAGGTGGGACTGGATGCCCGCATCACCGGTTTTTTCGCTGGAGAACTGTTCAATATTCTCGATTTGTCCCAGCATTCGGAACGGGGACGCTTTTTCATCCGTATCGAAGGCAGCGAGGAGGGGGAGCGGCAATCCATTCAGACCTGGACCGAGAAATTCTTTCCCATCGCCCGTGAGTTGAACATGGAGTATTCGTTCCACGATCCCCTGGAACGGCCTCGGGTGGTGATGTTCTGCTCCAAAACCTTGTCGTGTCCTTTGGAGATCATCTCCCGCTGGCTCAGCGGGGATTTGCGCATCGATCTGCGCGCCGTGATCAGCAACCATATGGATATCGATCCGGTGGTCCGGAAGCTGGATATCCCTTTCCATCACGTGTCCACGCGGGAACGGACCATCGACTTCGAGCCGCAGCAATTGCGCATCCTCGACCGCTACAACCCGGATCTGGTGGTGCTGGCCCGCTACATGAAAATCCTCTCCGGTTCGTTTCTGGAAGAGGCGCGGATTCCCATTCTCAACATTCATCACTCTTTTCTGCCCTCCTTCATCGGCAACGACCCCTACGAGCAGGCGTATCGACGTGGTGTCAAGCTCATCGGAGCCACGGCCCATTTCGTCACCCGCGAGCTGGACGAAGGCCCCATCATCCATCAGGATGTGGTGCGCATCGGTCATCAGTTCTCCGTGGCCGACATGAAACAGGTGGGCGCCGACATCGAAAAACAGGTGCTGGCCTCTGCCCTGCGCAAATTCATCGAGCGCAAGATCATTCAATGGCAGGGGAGAACCGTGGTCTTCCACTGAAACGTCCGGGAAGTATGATCCGTTAATCCAATTTGGCATGAGATATGCTTGGTTTGGTTAATCGGATGGTCGTCAGACCTCACCCTTGACGCATTAGGAAGATTCACCATGCAACTCATGTCCCACAAGCACCCTCTTCCCGTTCGTCCTCTGCCGTCGATGCGCCATGCCATCTTCGACGCCGAGCATCGCACAGCCGACAACGAAAATGCCCGCCGTCTCTGGGCGGCGGTCCTGGAACGGGCCATTCTGGACTTGCAGGAACCAAGTACACGGGCCGAGGCCATGGAGTGGGTCAGTTCCAATCGGTGGGGGGTCGGTTCGTTTCAGTGGATCTGTCAACAACTGGATATGGATCCCTCCTCGGTCAAACACGCCCTGATCAACATGTACGCCACCCAAACCATCCCGAAACGGGCAGCGCTCCGCTCCGGGGCTGGCCAGGGGGCGGTTTTGTCAAACCCCTGACGCGCCCGGGGTTGCGAAAATCTTGGATCGATTCTTGCTGGTTGGAGAGATAATGGCGGAATCCTTTGGATTCCATCCACTCTTCAATCGGCAAGGATCGTCCCATGAACGTCACCAGCAGTCTTATGACCGATATCAGCAGCATGAACGTGGTTCGTGCCCGCGAAGCCTCGCAGAAGATTTTCCAGAAGGTCCAGAATCAATCCGCCGCCACCCTCCAGGTGATCAATCAACAAAACTCCGTGCCCAGCTACATGGCCTCCAAGGCTTATGTGGTCAGCATCTCCCCGTTGGCCGCGCAAAAAGGGGCGGCGCAGCACTCTTGATCGTCACGACCATTGGGGCCGGGTGATCGTCGCGACCATTGGGACTGGCGATCGAAGTGTTTGGATAGGCTGGCCACTCCTTGGCCTGCGTGATTTCTCTTGAGCTTTCCGCCTCATCCCCCTAGGATCGGCGGTATTGACTCAGATTGTCATCCCGTACCAAGGAGAGAACATGGCCACACACACATTGCCCCCCCGGCTCACGGATTGGAAACGGTATCTCAAATCCGGCGATCGGGTTTTCATCGGCTCGAACGCCGCCTGTCCCCATGCCCTGACCGATGATCTCGTCAAGCACGCAGGCGATTTCCGTGATCTGGAGATGGTCCATATCCTCATCCTCGGTCCGCATCCGTGGACCGAAGCCAAATATGGCCGGACGTTCAACGTCAACTCCCTGTTTCTTGGCCCCGGCACCCGCAAGCCGGTGGCTTACGGCGTGGCGGATTATACGCCCTGTTTCTTGTCCGAGATTCCTTCCTTGTTCACCGATGGGATTTTGCCCATCGATGTGGCCCTGATCCAGGTGTCGCCGCCGGATCAATACGGCTATTGCTCCTTGGGGCCTTCGGTGGATATCGTCGCTTCGGGCTGGAAATCCGCCCGGTGCGTCATCGCCCAGATCAATGCCCGGGTTCCCCGCACTCTGGGTGAGAGCTTCATCCATGTCAGTTCCATCCACGCCTGCATCGAGGCCGATCTGCCCATGCCGGTCCTGCCCCCCCCGGAACTCGATGAGACCGCCATTCGCATCGGCCAGTACGTGGCCCAGTTGATCGAGGATGGCTCCACCTTGCAGATGGGGATCGGACGCATTCCCGACGCGGTGTTGCGCGCTCTGACCGGACACAAGAATCTGGGCATCCATACCGAAATGTTCTCCGATGGGGTGATCGAGCTGTTTGACTCCGGGGTGATCAACAACGCCCAGAAGACCTTGCATCCGGGCAAGATGATCGTCTCGTTTTGCATGGGCACCCAGAAGCTGTATGATTTTGTCCACGACAATCCGCATGTGGAGTTTCACCCGTCCGAGTATGTCAACAATCCCGCCGTCATCGCCCGCAATCATAAAATGGTGGCGATCAACAGCGCCATCGAAGTGGATCTGAGCGGTCAGGTGGTGTCGGATTCGGTGGGGCGGCGTTTCTACAGTGGCATCGGCGGTCAGGTGGACTTCATTCGGGGAGCGGCCATGAGTCCGGGGGGACGACCCATCATCGCCTTGCCCTCCACGGCCAAGAACGGCACCATCTCCAAGATCGTCCCGTTTCTGACCGAAGGCTCGGGGGTGGTCACCTCCCGTGGGGATGTCCACTACGTGGTGACCGAATACGGCGTCGCCACCCTGCGGGGCAAAAGCATCCGGGAGCGGGCGTTGGAGTTGATCCAGGTGGCCCATCCCGATTTCCGGGATACGCTGCTTTCCCAGGTGCGCACGCAGCACTGGGTACCGGACTATCAAGTCACCCAGCCCAGTCGGGTCGAGGAGTTGGGGGATCCCCAGGCGGTCAAGCTTCGTCTCAAAGGCGGGGTCTTCCATTTGCGCCCGCTGCGCGCTGCGGATGAACGCATCTATCAGAATTTCTTTTATTCCCACGACGACGAAACCGTCTTGCAGCGTTACCGGTATCGTCCGGACGGCATGTCGCGTCAGAAGGCCAGTCACATGGTCAACGTCAATCAGAGTCGGGATCTGGCGTTGTGCATCGTGCGTCGCAAGGGGCCTCACGAAGCCATTTTAGCGGTGGGGCGTTATTTCTGGATCGAGTCGGAGAACATCGGGGATGCCAGCTTTGTGGTGCGCGAGGGCAATCGGGCCAAGGGGATGGCCAGCACTCTGCTCACCACCATGATCGAGATCGCCCGCGCCCGCTCCCTGGCCGCTTTGAGCTGCGTGGTGCGGGTGGACAACAAACCCATGCGTCGTTTGCTGGAGAAGTTCGCCTTCGAGACCCACGCCGGAGGCGAACCCATGGAGTTGAAAATGGTGCTGCCTTTGGTGACTCCCGGAGCTACTCCTGCGGAGCGTCCGTCAAGCCCGGCGTGAAGTGGCAGACCTGATTGCGTCCCTGTCTTTTGGCGGTGTAGAGGGCCAGATCCGCAGCCTTGAGCAAGGCTGCGGATCCCTCTTTGCCCGTTCCGGGGAAGATGGCCACGCCGATGCTGACCGTGACTTTCAGGCCATCGACCACCATTTTTTCGATACTTTGGCGCAACCGTTCCGCCGAGCGACCCACGCCGGCCTGTCCGGTACTGGGCATGATCACGCAGAACTCCTCGCCGCCATAGCGGCAGGGGTAGTCCACGGAACGGAAATGACTCCGCATCACCTCGGCGATTCCTTTGAGAACGCGGTCGCCCTGATCGTGTCCGTGTTCGTCGTTGAAGCGCTTGAAGTGGTCCACATCGAAGAGCAGCACACCCAGGATCAAGCCGTAGCGTTTGGCGCGGTCGTACTCTTCCACCAACGCGGTATCGAAGCGTCGGCGGTTGTAGAGTCCGGTGAGGGCGTCGGTGTTGGAGAGTTTGCGCAGTTCGTCTTCCAGGGCTTTTTCCCGGGTGACATCGCGGATCATGGCGGCGGATCCGATGGGATCGCCATTGGCGTCGAAAATGGTCGCCGCGTGGGTTTGCAGCATGCGGTTGTTGAACCAGGCCAGTCCGGGCAGTTCGTGCTGGTGATCGTCACACAGGGCCTGCATGTGATCCGGATCGTTGAACAGTTGCAGAAAGCCTTCCGCGCGGATCTGATCCGATGATTTGCCCAGCAGCCGTTCGGCGGCCGGATTGACCAGGGCCACCTGTTCGAGGCGGTCGGTCACCACGATGCCCTCGTGGGAGCCGAGGACGATGGTGTTGAGTTTGTCGTGTTCTCCCCGCAGTCGGTCCCAGGCGGTACTCAACTGGGTGGTCATCTGGTTGAAGGCGGAGGCCACCTGACGGAATTCGGCGCAGCCTTCTTCGGGGATGATGCGGTTCAGGGTGTTGTTTTCCGGTGTGGTCAGGATGCGGGCCATGCGTTCCAGAGGGGTCACCGCCGAACGACGCACCGCCAGATGGATGATGGTCATGACCAACGCGGCGATCAGGGTGCCGAAACCGAAGATCCACCAGCGTGCTTTTTCCACATCCGCGCGCGCCTTGGCCAGGGACATGGTGAGTTTGATCACGCCCCGGACCGGTTCGGTGTGACCATGGCAGGCGCGGCATTCGTCCTGGGAGGGGATCGGGGCGACGAAGGTCAGCAGCGGGGTGCCCTTGTTGGGATCCTGTTCGTAGAGGGGCACTTCGCGGCCCGTGGTGAGCACCTTGCGCAACGCCTCGGAATCCTTGGCCAACACCTGTTTCTTGTTTTCTTTTTTGCGCAGCGGGAAGCGGTCTCCTCCCAGGCGTCCGTTGACGATGCGGATGGTGTCGTTGGTGAGGAACGCCTCGGTGCCGTCGTGACGCAGAATGCGAAAATCCACCACATCCGCGACACTTTCCAGATTCTTGATGAAATCGGCGGCAATTTCCGCGTCACCGGCGAGCATGATCGTGCGCAGACCACTGGCCACGCTTTTGGTGACCAGCAACACGGCCCGTTCGTTTTGGCTCATGATCAGGTGTTCGTGGATGCGCGAGACCAGAGCCGACAGAGCCAGCCAGCCGACAATGAAGGTGACTCCCACATAGACCAGAATACGACCACCCAACCGGTCCATCACCCCGTTGGGTTGTCCGGCGAACGGGAAGAGTCTTTGGAAGCGTGACAACCAGGTGATCATGGTGACAATTCAGGATTCGGGTGGTTGACAGTCCGGCTTGACAGACGAGCCTGGGACCTGGAATGGGTAAATGGCGCGTTTGATCGAGAATGATCCAGTATGCATGATAATTTCTCGGGATCCAAGGAGTATTTCCGCAAGTGTGGCATGTTTGGAATCTGATAAACATCAAAGAATGGTTCGCATTCAAAAAGGGAAGAGCATGAATTCTTGTCTGGAGGATATCCGGCGGGGGGGAGCGGTGCGTGGAGCCTTTTTAAAAGCCGGGAGCGCCGGGAAGCGGACCGGGTGTGACGGACCGGGTGTGACGGACCGGGTGTGACGGACCGGGTGTGACGGACCGGGTGTGACGAACCGGGTGTGACGGACTTGTGATACAGGCCGGGTGTGATGGGTCGCGATCCGGCGGGAATTCATGACGCCCGGTTTCCTTGCGCGGGAAATTCTGCTAGAATTTTTGGCTCAAGGGGAGATCATCATGAGTCAACCAATCGTCGTGCCACCTGTTCGCTTGCCCGTTCGCCAGCGTCTCTCCTATCGTCAGGCCCGGACAGCCGTTCTCGTGGGACTGTGTGTGGGATTGCTGCTCGGTTTGGGGCAGGTGATGGTGGATCTGTACAAGGAGCGGCAACGCATCCGCACCAACATCGCCCAGATGATGGAGATCATCCGCGATTCGGCGGCCCAGGCGACCCATCACCAGGATTCGGTCCAGGCGGAAAAGGTGTTGGCGGGTCTGTTTCATTGTCAGGGGGTCCACCAGGCCCACTTGCACACCTCCGGCGGGTTGTCCTTCCTGCAAAAGATCCGTCCCCGCACCCTGAGCGGTCCGTCGCGCTGGGTGGCCTCCTGGTTGCTGGAGTCGGATTTCTCCGTCACGCTGCCTTTGGTGTTCGATGGCCAGCCTGCGGGCAATCTGACCCTCGGCGTGGACGCCTCTGCCAGCGCGCGGGATTTTTTGATGCGCGCCGCCTTCACGCTGTTGGGAAGTCTGATCCAGGCCATTGTGCTCGCCACGATCCTGACCATCCTGTTTCACCGCTTGCTCACCCGTCCCATTCTGACCATCGGACGCCAGTTGGCCAGCGTGGATCCCGCCGCTCCGGCCCGTCAGCCCATCACCGTTCCATCTGGACACGCCGGGGATGAGCTGGGGCTGTTGGCCGCGTCCATCAATCAGGCCCTGGCCCTGTTCGAAAACGCCTTGCAGGTGCGCAAGGAGACCGACCAACTGCTGAAACGGACCCAGTTCAGCGTTGATCAGGCCGCCGACATGATCAGTTGGGTGGAACCCGATGGCCGGTTCATCTACGTCAACGAGGCGATGTGCAAGGCCCTGGAGTACTCCCGGACCGAGTTGCTCGCCATGAACATCGCCCAGATTCACGACGATTGGTCTGTCGCGCAATGGGATGAACACCGGCGGGATCTGGAAAAGGCCCGCATCCGCTGCATGGAGACCGTGGTGCGGACCAAGCGGGGCGTCATGCTCCATCTGGAGGTGCAGACCACCTTGCTGGAGATGGATGGCCACAAGATCCATTGCAACTTTGCCCGCGACCTGCGTCCCCGCAAACAGGCGGAACGGGTGATCCGGCGGGCCAATCGCACCCTGTTGACCTTGAGCCATGGCAACGAAACCATGATCAAGGCCACCTCGGAGCAGGAACTCCTGAAACGGATCTGTCGGCTGATCGTGGAAGAGGGGGGCTATCGCATGGCCTGGGTCGGATTCGCCACCGCAGACGGGCGGATTCTGCCGGCGGCCCAGTACGGCTTCGACGACGGTTATCTGGACAACCTGGACATCTCCTGGGACGATGAGGAAAAAGGACGCGGCCCCACCGGTACCGCGTTTCGGACCGGCAAACCCATCCTGGCGCGGGAGATCGAGTCTGATCCCAACTTCGCTCCCTGGCGTCAGGAGGCCACGCGGCGGGGTTATGTCTCCTCTTTGGCCTTGCCTTTGCCTGTGGATGACCTGTTGCCCCTGGGAACCCTCAACATCTACAGCAGCGCGTCGGACGCCTTCGATCCCGAGGAGATTCAACTGCTGGAAAATCTCGCCAACAATCTGGCGTTCGGGATCTTGAAGTTCCGGGAGGCCGAGGAGCGTCGGCGGGCGCAACGGGCCATGCAGATCTCTGAAGAGAAGCTGCTCACCCTGTTTCACCACTCCCCGGACTGCCTCATGACGCTGGATCGGGAGGGGGCGGTGCAGTTTTCCAACCGGCCGGGCGCCGATCACCCTTCGGAGTTCTTCCCCACGGTGCGACTGCCTTATGTGCGGGACCGGATCGCCGAAGTGTTCCAGACCGGTCAGGTGGTGGAGTTTCCCTTCACCGACAGCGAATCCGCCTGGTGGGAGGCCAGACTGGCTCCGATCTTCCACGACGGCAAGGTCTCCGAGGTGTTGGCCGTCTGTCAGGATGTGACCGAAAAACATACCCTTCAGGCCCAGAATCTGCGCAATGCCCGTCTGGCCTCCCTCGGGGTGCTTTCCGCCAGCGTGGCCCACGAGATCAACAATCCCAACAACGCCATCCAGTTCAATGTGCCGATCCTCTCCGCTCTCTGGGAGGATGCCCGGCCCATTCTGCTCAATGCGCATGAGCGAAGCGGCGCGTTTTATCTGGGGGGCATGCCTTTCGACGAGGCCATGGAGGTGGTCCCGCGTCTGCTCGATGGCATCCGCATGAGCTCCCAACGCATCCAGACCATCATCGCCGGCCTCAAACACATGGCCCGGCACGACAAGGGGATCTTGACCCAGAAAATCAATATCCAGGATCCGCTGCGCTCCGCCCTCATGATCCTGCAAAACCAGATCCGTGAGTCCACCGATCATTGCCATTTCGAGCCGTCGCCCGAGCCGCTCATGGTGCGGGGCAATGCCCAGCAGTTGGAACAGGCTTTTATCAATATTTTGCAAAACGCCCTGCACGCCCTGGAAAATCGCTGCCAACGGGTGGATATCGCCGTGCGTCCGCAACCCGATCAGACCCATCTGACGGTGTTGTTCCGCGATCAGGGGTGCGGCATCGCCCCCGAACACTTGAGGAAATTGACCGATCCCTTCTTTTCCACCAAGACCGAGGCCGGCGGCATGGGGCTGGGTCTGTCCATCACCAAAACCATCATCGAAAACCATGCGGGCGTTTTGTCTTTCGCGTCCGAACTGGATCGGGGCACCACCGTGACCGTGCGGCTGCCTCTCGATGTCGAATCCTTGCGCGGAGATCCAACATGACCGAACCGATCAAGAAGAGTCTCCCCATTGTGCTGGTGGATGATGAGGAGTCGGTGCTGTTCAGCTCGAAAATCCTCTTGAAGACCGCCGATGTCTCTCCGGTGGTCACCATGACCGATGGCCGCACCCTGATGTCGTTTCTGGAAGAAAATGGCGCGGCGGTGGTGGTGCTGGATCTGGTGATGCCCTTCACGCCGGGTACCGAGCTGCTTCCCCGGATCAAGGAACGGTTTCCGGAGATTCCGGTGATCGTCATGTCCGCCAACCAGGAGGTCAACATCGCGGTCCAGTGCATGAAGGACGGCGCCTTCGACTATCTGGTCAAACCCACGGAAAACAGTCGTTTCATCTCCTGCGTCAAGCGGGCCATGGAGGTGCGCTCGTTGCGCCGGGAGTTGGGAACCCTCAAGCAGTATCTGCTCGAAGACTCCTTGCAACACGCCGAAGCCTTTGCCGAAATCATCACCCACAGCCGCAAGATGCGGGCGGTGTTCCAGTATGTCGAGGCCATTGCCCCGTCCTCCGAGCCGGTTCTGATCATCGGCGAGACCGGCGTGGGCAAGGAGTTGCTGGCCCAGGCGATCCATCAGGTGAGCCATCGCCAAGGCCCGCTGGTGGCCCTGAACGTCGCGGGACTGGATGACAACATGTTCTCCGATACCCTGTTCGGCCATCGCAAGGGGGCCTTTACCGGGGCCAACGACAACCGGGAAGGCATGATCGCCGCCGCTGCCGGAGGATCCTTGTTCCTCGACGAGATCGGGGATCTCAAGGAGTCCTCCCAGGTCAAGCTGCTGCGCCTGTTGCAGGAGCGCAAGTACTACCCCCTCGGCTCCGACGGCTACATGAAGACCGATGCCCGCATCATCTGCGCCACCAACCGGGATCTGAAATTCATGATGGCCGAAAAGACCTTTCGCTCCGATCTGTACTTTCGGCTCTCCTCCCATCAGGTGCGCATTCCGCCCCTCAAGGAGCGCAAGGAGGATCTGCCCCTTTTGACCACTCATTTCATCGAAGAGGCGGCCCAGGCCATGGGCAAATCCCCGCCTGTGCCGCCGCCGGAATTGTTCCATCTGCTCAACACCTATGATTTTCCTGGGAATGTGCGGGAATTGCGCGCCATCGTCTTCGACGCCGTGGCCCGCCATCACTCCGGAGTGCTCTCCTTGGAGCGTTTCCGGGAGAGCGTCTTGAGCAATGGCGCCTCTGAAGACGCCCTGGCGGTCGATCTGCCGGAAAATCCGTTCAAACGCTTGAGCGGCAAGCTGCCCACCTTGCGGGAGTCGGAAATCCTGTTGGTGGAAGAGGCGTTGGAGCGTTCCCAGGGGAACAAGAGTCTGGCGGCGACCCTGCTGGGCGTATCCCGTCAGACCCTCAACTACCGGTTGCAACAGTTGAAGAAAAGCACCACCTCCCCCCCGGTCTGAAAACGGGATCGTCTGCTCTGGGGGAGGGGTGATTTTTTGTCGTCGTGATCCTGGATGTAAAAAAAATCTCCACCCCCCTTTATTAGGTTGATAAATATCCACTTCGCTTTATTGCGCTGCGGTATTGTCGCGGATTCCCTGGGTTCGATGTTTAAATTTTTGCACCTCCCGGCAGGGAGAGGTTATGGGAAATTCGTTATTAATTATATGATATTGAACAATTTTAAAATAATTTCAGACTTGGCGCGCATCTTGATATATATAAAATGAACACGGACGAGAGTATGCAGATAAGGATGTCGGTCGTTTGAGATCAGGCAGTATCGAACGAAGCAGTAGGCCGTACTGGTCATGTGAACCATGGCCCGATCAAGGGTTGGAACCCCTCCCCCTTATCCAACCCTTGATCTTTTTCATCTGATTGTCGAGATGGGACGCTTGCGTCCCTGACCAAGGGTCCGGCCTCCCCCCCCCTCAAGCCGGCCCTTGGTTTTTTATAGCCAAAGCCGGGACAGGGATGTGGATCAAACCACGTCTCCCGCCAGGGGTCCGACCTCCCCCCCCCTCAAGTCGGACCCCTGGTCATTTTTGATCAGGTTTCTTCGCTCAACCGAGATGGGACGTAGGCTTTGCCGCGTCTCAGGCCAAGGGCCCGACACATCCTCCCCCGGACGTCGGCCCTTGGTCTTGAATTCTTCTCAACTTCCTTGAATCAGTCGTGCGACAGGCGCGTAGCTTTTGCGGTGGATGGGCGTGATGCCCAGGGTTTCCATGGCCCGGAGATGTTCGGCTGTGGGATATCCGGCGTTGCGTTCCCAGCCGTAACCGGGATGGCGGATGGCCCATTGGGCCATGAGGGCATCCCGATGGGTCTTGGCGAGGATCGAGGCGGCGGCGATGGAGGCGGAGAGTTGATCTCCTTTGATCACGGCTTTGGCGGGACACGGGAGCGCGTCGGGCAGATCCCGCCCGTCGATGAGGATGAAATCGGGTCGGATCCTTTCGGTCTGAAGGATGGGGGTGTCGGTCTGGAGGATGGGGGGGTCGGTCTGAAGGATGGGGGCGGTTGGGCAAGGGGCGCGCAGGGCGGCGATGGCGCGGGACATGGCCAGCAGGGTCGCCTGACGGATGTTGAGGCGGTCGATCTCTTCGGAGTCGGCCATGCCGATGCCGGTGGCCAAGGCGTCACGCTGAATGCAAAGCGCCAGGGCAGCCCGTTGAGACGCGGAGAGGCGTTTGGAGTCGTCCAGGCCGATGAGGGAGTCGGGCAGGGAGTCGCCCGCAGGCAGGATCACCGCAGCGGCGACCACGGGACCACACAAAGGTCCGCGACCGGCTTCGTCCACGCCACACAGGGTGGGGAAACCGGCCGCGATCTGTTCTTTTTCCAGGGTGAGGCCGGGAAGGATTCCGGCGCGGGATCTGGCTACCAGTCCCGTTTCTCCCGGATGCGCGCGCCCTTACCGGTACGATCGCGGAGATAATAGAGCTTGGCGCGGCGCACATCACCTTTGCGCAGCACTTCGATCTTTTCCAGTTTGGGGGAGTAGAGCGGGAAAAGACGCTCGACGCCTTCGCCGAAGGAGACCTTGCGCACCGTGAAGGTGGAACGATTGCCGGCGTTGCGGCAGGCGATGCACACTCCTTCAAACATCTGGATGCGTTCGCGGGTTCCTTCCACGACCCGAACATGGACCCGCAGGGTGTCGCCGGCTCCGAACTTGGGGGGCTCGGACTTGATCTGAGACTGTTCAAACAACTGTAATTCGTTCATAATTCCTTTTTCCCATCAAGCGATTCCAAGAAATCCCCGTCCATGCGGGGGTCCCCGTTGTGTTCCATGGCCTCCAGATCCTTGGCCAACTCCTCGATCACCCGGCGTTCCTGACGGCTCCAGGAGATGCGTTGCAAAAGCTCCGGGCGTCGGATCAGGGTGCGCAGCATCGATTGGCGTCGCCGCCATGCTGCCACGGCCCCGTGATTGCCCGAAAGCAGCGTGGCCGGAACCGGTTGTGCCGCGCTGCCACGCAGCGGTTGCCAGACAGCGGGGCGCGTGTAGTGGGGATGATCGAACAACCCCTCGCCAAAGGATTCCGCTGTCGCGCTTTCGTCGTCTCCCAGTACGCCGGGGAGCAGTCGGGCCACGGCATCCACCATGACCATGGCGGGCAGTTCTCCGCCGGTGAGCACGAAGTCTCCCAAGGAGAGTTCCTCGTTGGCACCGTGTTGCACCCAGCGTTCATCCACCCCTTCGTAATGACCGCACACGAAAATCAGGTGGGGCAGGGTGGCCAAGCGGCGGGCATCTTCCTGGGAGAAGGTTCTGCCCTGGGGTGAAAGCCAGATCACCCATCCCGGCCGTTCGTTTTGGACCTGTTCTACGGCCCGGTCCAGCACATCGGGTTTCAAGACCATGCCCGGACCGCCGCCAAACGGGGCGTCATCCACCCGTTGATGCTTGTCCAACGCGAAATCCCGGATCTGCACCAGTCGCGTTTCGATCACTCCCCGTTTGATGGCCCGACCCAGGATGGAACACTCCAGGATGGGGGAAAACATTTCGGGGAACAGGGTCAGAATCGAAAAGCGCATTCGGGTGTGGATTCCTCGTGAGGCCGGTCAGGTGGCGCTTTTGGTTACAGACCGGGCATCAATCGGACCAGGATCGTTTGGTTCCGCTCGTTCACCTCCAGGATGGTATCCCGGATGAAAGGCAGCAGACGATCCTCGCCACTGGGTTCCCGAACCACCAGCACATCGTTGGATCCCGTGGCCATCAGGCTGTCCACCACCCCCATTTCCCAGGTTGACTCCGACAGGGGGGCATCCGCAGAAGGCTCCTCATCGGCGAGAACCATCACCCGCATGCCGATCAGGCGGAACCAGTAGTGACGGTTGGACCCCAGGTCCGGCAGACAGGTTTCGGGCAGCCATAATTTCAGGCCGGCCATTCCCTGGATCTGTTCCCGGTTTTCGATGCCCTGGAGTCGCACCAGCAGTTCTTCGCCGTGACGACGACCAGACAGCAGGGTCACCTCGTGTTCCGGAGGGCTTTTGGACCCCAGCCACCACACGGGTTGCTCGGTGAGCCAGAGGCTGTCCACGCCCTCTTCCGGGCCAGGGTCCGGAAGGATGCGGGCAATGGGATGGGTCAAAGGGAGAACCCGGACCTCGCCGCGCACACCGAACGCCCCTTTGAGGCGTCCGAGGGCCACCCAGTGGGTGGCCTCGCCGGGCATGTCAGGCCGTGGCTTCCTGGACCTGTTTGATCAGACGACCCACCGTGTCGGAGGGAAGCGCGCCAACGCCGATCCAGTGGTTGATCCGTTCCATGTTCAGAGAAACCCGGTCGGTCTCCTTGAGCGGATTGAAAACCCCCAGTTTTTCCAGGAAACGTCCATCCCGTGGCATCCGGGAGTCGGCCGCGACTACGGCGTAGAAGGGCCGTTTCTTGGATCCTCTGCGTTGCATGCGAATACGTACCGCCATGGATTGTGCCTCTTTTGGTCTTTATTGAAAGTGAGTCAATGTCACCGTTGCCAATGGTTGGGCATCCGGAACGAAAAACAACATATTCTATTCATTTCTCCCGGATAGTCAAGCGATGGCTGCGTCATGTCGCAAGAAATCCTGGATCGGACTGGTTTCCGGTCTGGGAGGTCGTGTTTTGGAGGGGGCACTTTACCCGGAACTCTCCTCGTGTGCAAGCGGTTCGTGGAGAGGAGGTGTCAGATCCGCGTCTCCGGCCAACTGACCGCAGGCCGCGCCTACGTCGCCGCCCCGGCTGTCGCGGATGATGGTGACCAGTCCGGCGTTGGCCACGATCTCTTGAAAGCGCAGCATGGTCTCTCTGGAAGACGGGGAGTAGGGGGCGCCGGGCCAGGGGTTGAAGGCCAGCAGATTGACTTTGGAGGGGATCCCCTTCAGCCAGTGGACCAGTTCCAGCGCGTCTTGTTCCGAGTCGTTGATCCCGTCGAGCAGCACGTATTCCCAGGTGATGCGACCCCGACCGCGCAGCGGCCAGGCCAGGGCGGCCCGTTTCAGGGCTGCCAGATTGAACTTGCGGTTGATGGGCACCAGTTGATCCCGCACCGTGTCCCGCACGCTGTGAAGGGAGATGGCCAGATTGACGTTGAGGTTTTTTCCCGCCTCTTCCATGCGGTTGACCACCCCGGAGGTGGACAGGGTGAGCTTGCGGCAGCCGATGGCCAGGCCATTGCCATCCATGATGATGCGTACCGCCTGGGTGACCGCCTCCAGGTTGTACAGGGGTTCTCCCATGCCCATGAGCACCACGTTGGTCACCCGGATGCCACGGTTGGCCAGCGTGGCGCGCACGAAGGTCACCTGTTCGACGATTTCGGCGGCGGTCAGGTTGCGTCTCAAGGGCAGGGTGCCGGTGCGGCAGAAAGGGCAGGCCAGACTGCATCCGGCCTGGGAGGAGACGCACACCGTGCCCCGACTGGTCTCCGGGATGAAGACCGTTTCCATGGTGATCCGGTCTTCGCAGGCCAGAAGCCATTTTTCCGTGCCGTCCGCCGAGACCCGATGGGAAACCACCTCGGGTCTCAGCGGCGCGATTTCGGAGGCCAGTCTGGCCCGGAACGGCTTGGACAGGTCGCTCATCTCCTCGACCGAGGAGGCGAGCTTGACGAACACCCACGACCAGACCTGTTGCGCCCGATAGGGTTTTTCGCCCCATTGGACCATCAGGTCGGTCAACTCCGTGCGGGTGAGGCCGGTCAGGCGCAGTGGCATAGCGGTGGACAAGGTTCGGGATCAGCGCGGGCAGATTTCCATTTGATTGAAGAAAAAGGCGATTTCCTGGGCAGCGGTCTCCGGGGCGTCGGAACCGTGCACCGCGTTGGCCTCGATGCTGTCGGCGAAGTCGGCGCGGATGGTGCCCGGCGCGGCTTTGGCCGGATTGGTGGCGCCCATGACTTCGCGATTCTTGGCGATGGCCTCTTCCCCTTCGAGGATCTGGGCCATGATCGGTCCGGAACTCATGTAGGCCACCAGATCGTCATAAAAGGGTTTGCCCTTGTGGACGCCGTAGAACACTCCCGCTTCCGCCGGGGTCAGATGGAGCATCTTGGACGCCACGATCCGCAGTCCGGCCGCCTCGAAACGGGAATAAATGGCACCGATGACATTTTTGGCCACGGCATCGGGTTTGATCATCGAAAGGGTGCGTTGAACGGCCACGGCGGTACTCTCCTTGAGTTTTGGGTTTGCAAAGTGTTTGGATTGGGCATGGGCACACGCGATCGTCAGGGGCTGGCTGCCGGATCGTGTATAGCTTGATTTTTGGCTTCGCGCCACGATATATTGATCCAGATGATCTTCGATTCGACCCATTGTCCACAAGGGGGGTATTGATGTCCATGATTCGTTTTTTTCCGGCGATCGTGCTGACGGCATGGTTGTGCCTCTCTCCGGCGGTTTCCTGGGCTGCCTTGTGGTACACCGCTCCTTTTGCCGCCGACATTTTGATGATCAATCCGGTGGACGACAAGGATCGGGCGGCGGGCAGGCTGTTCGTGGGGGTGGATCGTTTTCGGGCCGAGGGGGTTTATCAGGGTTCCCAGAAGGTTTTGATCGTCAATCTGGCCGAGCGCAAGGCTTTCACGTTGATTCCCGACAAGAAGGAGTATTACGAGGGGCTGAGCGAGGCGTTGATGCCTCCCAGGCCCGATGTGGAACGGATGCCGGATGATCCCAAGGGGCCTTGCAAGACCGATCCGCAATTGGCGTGCGCGCGTGATGGCAACGAGACCATTCACGGCATTCAGACCGAAAAGTGGTCCATCACGGCTTCCGGCAAGGATGGCGCCAGTCATGTGGTTTCCATTTGGGTGGATGCCGGTCGGCGTATCGTGATCCGTCAGCAACCCCAGAACGGTCCGCTCATGGAGCGTCGGTTGCTTGGCGTTGAAAAGATCGATGGGCGGGATGTGGAAAAATGGGAGTTCGTGCATCGTTTTAAAGATCAGCGCAATCGTTATCTGCAATGGGTGGATGCGGCCTTGCGTTTGCCGTTGCGCATGGGGGAGGGACGGCAGGCCAACATGGAGATTTCCGCTCTTCGCGAAGGGGGGCAGGATGCGCTTTTGTTTCAGGTTCCTGCGGATTACAAGAAGGTCAATCCTCCGCCTTTGCCCACCGCTTTTGGACCGGAAGGTCCGGTCCATCCGCCCGCGTCCCCGGCTTCTCCCGCGTCTTCTGCGGATCCGAAGAAAGGGGTGCGTTATCAGTGAGGGGAGTGGTCGTGGATGGAGGTGGGCCGAGTGGGGGAGCCTGATCGGAGTGGTGACGCCATGGGGGTATCGGTGGTTATGGGGGGCAGTCGCTGGATCGGGTTGGGATCGTTTGGGGCTACGGGACTGTTTTTTACGCTCCTCCATCTATCGTGAGGCGGTTTGGCAAGGAGTGTGACCGGTTATGGAAAAGGCATTACAGCATCATGCGAGTGTTTTGGAAATTCTCCATCGTGCGGTGGGCGAGAGTGTTTTGTTGGAAGTGCGGATCGATGGCGAGGAGAAGTTGTATGGCGCCCGTCTGCTGGCGCTTTCCGAAGATGTGGAGAATCTGAAGAAACAGGCTGAAGATCTTTTATTGTCAAGATATGCCGCGCAGGTACACGCTGGAGCCGGGGATGCGGCTTCCGGTCCGGAGACGGATGAGCGCTGGATCCTGATCACGCCTTTGGAGCCACCGGATGGCAACATGCGCATTCGCAAGGCCGCGAAGGTGGTGATCGGGTTTTGTTTGGGTCTGGAGTTGTTTCGCACGGTGGTGAGTTTTCGCAAGGTGCAGCGGGTAGAGACCGGGCAGGCGATCGAGTTGTCCTGGCCTCCGGCTTTTCAGCGTTCTCCGAAGCGTCAGCAGCATCGGGTGGATATCCCGGCGGATATGGATCTGGAGGTCCAGGTGCAGAAACGGGGTGCGGAGCCGTTCACGGCGCGTATCGTGGATCTTTCTCCGGGGGGGTTGTCTTTTACTTGCGATGCGTTGTCCGTGCCGTTGGAAAGCGGGGACAAGGTGGGTTTGTCCATTCGGGGTGAGATTTTGATGGGTACGCCGATCATTACGTTCGGCACCATTACCTCCATGACCCGGGCGAGGGATTGCAAGGACGTGCAGGTTTCCAGACAGCTTTACGGCGTGCAGTTCCGGATGTTGTCTGTGGCGGATGCCATGTCGGTGGATCGATTGGTTGAGGCGGTGGAGACCATCACCAAGGGGGGCAGTCCGAGTGGTGCGGGGCGTCCGGCGCGCAAGCGGCTTGGCGTTTGATTCCGGTTTCGTCGAGATTCAAACCAACCCAACTCAACTCAATCCAATCCCATTAAAAAAAAAGAGCGGGTCTGGGAGATTCTTCTCCCAGGGTTTTGCCTTTCAAGCGCGCTTTTCAAACAAGCTTTTTTCGCGTTGTTGGCGAAAAAAGCGCAGCGCGCAGCCTTGGCGGGATCCGTTTTTCGTTTTTTGAAAAACGGATCCCGCGCATTGCCAGAGTTCGCGCCAAAGAAATCAGGATTGCAGGACGATGAATTGGGGCTTCGCCCCAAACCCCACCAAGGGCTTCGCCCCTGGACCCCACCAGGGGGATAATCCCCCTGGACCCGTGATGGTGATGATCTTGCGGTGATGATCTTTCCGGTGATGATCTTTCCGGTCAGCGCCCTTGGGAATTGGGGGCCAGAACTTCGCGTTTTCCGGCGTGGTTGGGTTCGGAGATCAAACCGTCCAGGGCCATGCGTTCCACGATGCGCGCCGCGCGGTTGTAACCGATCTTGAAATGACGCTGCACCATGCTGGTACTCACCTTTCCCGCCCGAATCACCACCGCAGCCGCCTGATCGTACAACGGATCGTATTCGTCGGACATGGGATCCCCCAGCCCGTCATCCCCGTCATCCCCCAGACTGCTTTCCAGGATCGAATGATCGTATTCCGGTCTTCCGGTGGACTTGAGAAATTTCACCAGCTTGTGAACTTCGCTGTCCGACACGAACGGAGCATGGATCCGTTGCAGATGGGTGGTGCCGGGAGGCTGGAACAGGCCGTCTCCCATGCCCAACAGCCGATCCGCCCCCATGGAGTCCAGAATGGTGCGTGAATCGATCTTCGAGGAGACCTGAAACGCCAATCGGGTGGGGAAATTGGCTTTGATCAGGCCGGTGATCACATCCACCGATGGCCGTTGGGTGGCGATGATCAGATGCAGTCCGGCGGCGCGCGCCATCTGGGCCAGACGGGCGATGGCCGGTTCCACTTCCTTGCCTACCTGAATCATCAGATCGGCGAGTTCGTCGATGATGATGATGATCAGAGGTTTTTTCTCCAGGGGGATGGGCTCCTCCTGCTCCACCGGCCGTCCGGTTTCGGGATCGAAACCCACCTTGACCCGGCGGGTGGGTTCTTCCCCGGCGATGATGCACTCTTGAATGCGCTGGTTGTAACCGGAAAGATTGCGCACGCCCAACTCGGACATCAAGCGATAACGCTCTTCCATCTCGGCCACCGCCCACTTGAGCAGAGTGGCCGCCTTGTTGACATCGGTGACCACCGGGGCCAACAGATGGGGAATGCCTTCATAGATAGAGAGTTCCAACATTTTGGGGTCCACCATCAAAAAGCGGACCTCCTCGGGACGGGCCGAGAACAACACCGAACAGATCATGGCGTTGACCGCCACCGATTTTCCCGATCCGGTGGTGCCGGCGACCAGCAGATGAGGCATCTTGGCCAGATTGCCCACGACCGGGCGACCGTTGATGTCCGATCCCAAGGCCATGGCCAAAGGACTCTTCACCTGACGGAAGATGTCGGAGTCGAGAATTTCTCGCAGGTAGACAGTGCGCCGGTATTGATTGGGGATCTCGATGCCGATGACGTTTTTGCCGGGAATGTTGCCCACCACCCGCACCGAAACCGCCGAAATGGAACGCGCCAGATCATCCGCCAGTCCGATCACCTTGGCGGCGCGCAGACCCGGCGCCGGATCGAGTTCGTAGGTGGTGATCACCGGTCCGGGATGGGCGTCGATGATCTGTCCTTTGACCTTGAAATCCTCCAGCTTTTGTTCCAGAAGACGGGCCGTGGCCTGCAACTCGTCCCGATCCGGTCCGAGATAGCCGGTATCTTCCGGAAGGCCCAGGATCGACAATGGCGGCAACGGGGCGATTTCATCCTCCAGCGGCAGGACGTAGGACTCTTCTTCCGGGTCCGCCTCCTCTTCGTCCAGGTCCAGGGTTTCGTCGAAGGCCAGATCGGGATCTTCTTCCTCTTCCATCGACGGGCCAAGCGGATCCGGGGCCGCGTGGCCCGGTTGTTGAGTCCAGGCGGGCGCGCCGGTTTCCGGCTGTGCTTCGGGGGGGAGGGATGAGGGTTCCGGGCGGATGGCGCGGGTCAGTCCAAAGACCACCCCGGCGCGGGGACGGTTCACGACGGATTCCGACAGCGCCGGGGCCGGAGCGGGAATTTCGTCGGGATCAAGCTCCACCGGCATGAACGCCGTGTCCGTGAGGCGGGCAGACGGCGGCGGGGAGGGGGACGCTTCCCGGTTGGCCGCGAATGGGGTCTGGAAACGGGGTGGAGTTGCCAGTGGTTGCGGGTCGGAGGTCGGAGAAGAGAGTTGAATCGGTTGCATGGCTTGGCCGGTTGCGGAATCGGACTCCGGAGCGGCGGGCGTGGCGGTCGGCAGGGGGAAAGCGTTGGCTGGCGCACGGGAGGGTTCCGGGGCCGGTTTTGATGCCGGTTCCGAAGCCGGTTCATGCTTTTTTTGAAACATCACACCCGACTGCCGGAAGGGCGGAGAGGGCTGTTCCGGGCTGGTGAGGGTGTCGGCGGGTTGCGGGTCGGAGGGGGGGACGAATCCGCAATCCGTGGAGGGGGAATCAGGGGAAACGGCGGTGTCGGGCGGGCGTCGGGTTTCGGAGGCGGCGGGAAAGGCGTCCGACTCCGCATGCGGCGCCGGACGCGGAGTCAAGGGAGCCGGGATGTCGATCAGCGGTTCCTGACGGTCGGCGTGGTCATCGGCGTGGGCGTGATCCGGCGTGGCGCGGTCAGGACGTTTTGGAAGGCGGAGTGGGCCGAGGGTCTCTCGCAGTCGGGGCAGATAACGCAGCAGCAGGGCCGGGACCAGCGCCATCAGGGCGGCGGCGGCGATGAGAACCTTACCGCCGATTTCGACCGCGCGCGCGAGGTGATTGGCTCCGGATTGCAGAATCGCCTCTTTGGATTGCTGCAAAGGGGGCGGTTTGGGCAGACAGAACTCTCCGGCATCGTTGTGGAACGAATCGGCCACGGCGGAAAGGGAGACCCGCAGCAAGACCATCAGGGAGAGGAGCGCCAGCGGAGCCAGCAGCAGGATGCCACCCCACAAACCAAAGGCCTGGCGCATGGCGTCCGACAGCAAGGTGCCCAGCACGCCACCGGGTCCGGTGGGGGGAAAGGTGTCGGGTCCGGGGGAGGAGGTGGTCAGCAGGGAGATCAGGGTGGTGGTGACCAGCGCCAGCACCGGAGAGGCGATGAGTCGGTCCAGATAGAACTCTTCTTCGGGTTTGGCCCGCAAGAGCCGATAACCGGGCACCAGCAGAAAGATCACCGGCCACAAGGCGCCATAGCCGAGCGCCTGATACAAGGCGTCGGAGAGCATGGCGCCGGTGCGGCCCGCCAGGTTGTGGACCGCCGCATTGTCGCTGGCATAGTTGAAAGAGGGGTCTTCGGGATTGTGGGACAGCAGCGTCAGCAGCACGAAGGCGCCGAGAAACAGCAGCACCACGCCCAAAGCCTCGCGCACGATCACCAGACCGTATTGGGGACGCGGTTCGGGTTCCTTGTGCGTGGAGGGGTTGCGCCGTTTGGGGGGAGTCATGGATCACATCTCCATGACGAGTGGAAAGACCGCCGGGCGGCGTCCCAGGCGTTTCTTGAAGAAGCGGCGCAGGGCGCGCTGGGCGATTTCGGCTGCGCCCACCACCTCGTCGTCGGAAAAGTCCATGCCCTTGGAGCCCAGGGCCAGAGCGGCTTCGACCGCATCCTTGGCCTCTTCCAGGAGGTCGAGGTTTTCGTCTTCGTAGACTACGCCACGGGTGAGCAGTTCGGGTCTTTGGAGTATCTCGCCGCCGGCTTTGGCGATGACCAGCACTACCACGACCATGCCGTCTTCGGACAGATGCAGCCGGTCGCGCAGCACGATATCTCCCACATCCCCCACGCCTTTGCCATCGACGAAGACGCGACCGCAGGGAATGGTGCCGTCGAGGCTCAGGGAGTCGCGGGTCAACAGGGCGCGGTCGCCGTTTTCGAGCACCAGAGAGTTGGTTTCCGGGATGCCCAGGCCCAGGGCCAGATCCCGATGGTTTTGCAGATGGCGCCGTTCCCCGTGGATCGGAATGAAGAATTTGGGACGGGTCAATGCCAGCATCAGTTTCAGATCCTCGCGGGGGGCGTGTCCGGAGACGTGGACTTCCGGCAGGATCTTTTCGTGGATCACCTCGGCGCCGCGCTTGAACAGCAGGTTGATCAGCGACCAGATGGTGCGTTCGTTGCCGGGAATGAAACGGGAGGAGAGGATCACCGTGTCTCCGGGACGGATCTGGATCTCCTGGTGTTCCCCGGAGGCGATGCGTACCAGCGAGGAGTTGGGTTCCCCCTGACTGCCGGTGGAGATGACCACCACCTGCTCCCGGGGATAGTGGTCGAGTTTGCGGATGTCGATCAGGATGTCGTCCGGGATGTCGATGTGGCCGAGTCCCCGGGCCACGTTGACGTTGGCGAGCATGGAGCGCCCGTTGAGCAGCACCTTGCGCTTGACCGCCGCTGCGGCGTGCATGACCTGCTGGATGCGCTGGATGTTGGACGAGAACGTGGCCACCACCAGCAGTCCCTTGGCGCGTGGAAACAGTTTGGTGAACACGTCGCTGACGGTCTGTTCCGAGATGGTGGCCCCGGGGCGGTTGATGTTGGTGGAGTCCGACAGCAGGGCCAGAACCCCTTTTTCGCCCAGATGGGCGAAGGTGTACAGATCGGTGGGCAGATCGTTGACCGGGGTGTGATCGATCTTGAAATCACCCGTGTGGACAATGGTGCCCAGAGGCGTGCGGATGGCCAGCGCCGAGGAGTCCACGATGGAGTGGGTCACGTGGACAAAGGTGATGTTGAATGGTCCCACCTGCAACGGCTGCCGATGTTTGGTTTCGATCATGTCGGCCTGACCCAGCAGACCGTGCTCGCGGAATTTGCCTTCCAGCAGGCCCAGGGTCATGGCGGTGCCGTAGATCGGAACCTGGAGGATGGGCCAGATGTAGGGCATGGCGCCGATGTGGTCTTCGTGACCGTGGGTCAGGACGATTCCCACCACCCGTTCGCGGTTTTCCACCAGAAAGCGGGCGTCCGGAATGATGAAATCCACGCCCGGCGTGTCCGGAGAGGGAAAGGTGAGGCCGCAATCGACCACGAGCAGTTTGTTCTCATAGCCATAGACCATGAGGTTCATGCCGATTTCACCCAGTCCCCCCAGTGGCATGATCTCCAGGGGAGCGGGGGGCTGACGGTTCATTTTCCGGCCTCTTGTGTGGGGAGTGAACGTTCTTGTTCTCGTTTGCGTTCGATGCCGCGACCCAGAAAGATCGCAATCTCGTACATCAGACACATGGGCACGGCCAGCATGATCTGGGAGATGGGATCCGGTGGGGTGATGATGCCCGCGACCACGAAGGAGAGCACGATGTTGTAGCGTCTTTTGTCGGCGAGTGTCCGGGTGGTGACCACTCCTGTTTTGATCATCAGCAGCAGTCCCAGGGGCATCTCGAACACCAGTCCGAAGGAGAGCATCAGCAGCATGATCAGGCTGACGTACTCCGAAATCGACGGCATGGCGGCGATATCCGGGGTGGCAAAGCTTAAGAAGTATTTGAAGGCCATGGGAAAAACAAACACATAGGCCATGGATGCCCCCAGAAAGAACAGCGCGGGGGTCATCAGCAGAAACGGCAGAAAGGATTTCTTTTCCGATTCGTACAGTCCTGGAGCCACGAACAACCACAACTGGGAGAGGACCACCGGCGAGGCCAGCACGAATCCGGCGAAGGCCGACACCTTCAGGTAGGTGAAGAACGCCTCGTGCAGACCCGTGAAGATCATTTTGTCGTTCGGCCCCATGAGTTCCCGCAGGGGGCGGATCAGAAAGGCGAAAATCTCTTCGGAGAATCCCCAGCACAGCATGAATCCCACCAGGATGGCCAACACCGAGATCATCAGTCGGTTGCGCAGTTCGGTCAGATGGGACAACAGCGGCGCGGTATCGTTGGGTCCCATCATGGGCGGACCGGATCGTTTGGGTTGGGGGTCGAAGGCGTCGAGGCCGGACCGGCGGGCTGTCCGGGGGAGTCGGCGGACCGGGGCGTGGTCGGTTGCGCGGGCGTCGAGGCCGGACCGGCGGGCTGTCCGGGGGAGTCGGCGGACCGGGGCGTGGTCGGTTCCACGGGGTGGGGAAGCGCTTGGGGCAGAACCGGTGGCGCGGGCGGCGGGGTATAGTGGGAACTCTCCCGCATTTTGGCTTCCATGTCTTCCATGTGGACGCTCTCGCGGACATCGCTCACGATTCGCTGGAACTGACGGATCAGGCGCGCGAGTCCACGGGCCACCTCCGGCAGTTTGTCGGGTCCGATGACCAGCAGCGCCACCACCAGGATGACAAAGAATTCAAACCAGCTGAGTCCAAACATGGAGCCTCACTTGTCGTGGCAGACGACGATTCAGGTGGCGTCCCGTTTGGCCTGACCCTCGATGGTCTGAGCGGTGGTGGCGGCAGTGGCGGCGGCGATGTTTTCTTCCGGTTTGGCAGGTTCTTCCGGGGGATCTTTGTCGTTGTTCATGGCGTCTTTGAAGCTTTTGACCCCTTGTCCCAGATCACGCATCACGGCAGGGAGTTTGCCCGCTCCGAAAACGACCAGAACGATCACCAGAATGATCAACAAGTGAGAAGTGCTCAATCCCATGAACGTGTTACTCCTTGGTGTGAAGGGTTTGAGAGAACGTCACGCGGAATCCGGCATGGATGGCCGCTCATGGTTTCGTTTGGTTGCAACTATGCGAATCGTTTCCCATGATACCCGAACAGGGCCGTCGGCACCAGGATTCCTCGCACAAAGGCTGTGGTGGTGGTTACGGCGCGCCGGCCTGGGCCATGGCCTGTTCCACGGTTTTCAGGGCCTGGGAATCCGCAGGCAGCAGGGATTTGAGGCGGGTCCAGTGGCTCAGGGCCTTGTCGCGCTCTCCTGCCCGGAAGGCGGCTCCACCCAGCAGCCACAGGGCTTCGGGATGGTCGGGATGCTGGGTCAGCAGGGCTTGCAGACGGTCGATGCCTCCCCGGTTTTTGAGCGGATCCGGGCTTTGCAGTTCCAACTCTCCCAGGGCCACGCGGGCGTCCACCGCGTCGGGCTGGCGGGTGAGGATGTGGGCATAGGCGGCCATGGCGTCGTCTGGACGGTCCATCACCACGTAGGAGCGGGCCAGACGCGTCCAGCCGGGAATGTCGTCGGGGGTGGATTTCAGCCGCTGGGCGGCCTGTTCCACCATGATGGCGATGTCGCGGGAGGTGACCGCTTGCCCGCTGGCCGGGGCGATCTCCCGGGGTGTGCCCATCAGCAGATACATCAGACCCGCCAGCAGACTGGTGAACAGCATGACCCCGATGGCCATGGCGATATCCAGCGGACCTTTCGGGGTCGCGGTGGCGAGCATGGCCCCACGGGAGGCTGTTGGAGCGGGGGTTTTTTCCAAGGCGTCCAGCCGGGGCAGCAGTTCCGCCAGTTCCTGTTCCAGGGAGACGCGGCTGGCGCGGCTGATGGGGTCCGGGTCGCCTTCCAGCTCGATCTCCTTGAGCTGCATCAGCAGTCCATCGCGCCGGGCCGCCAGTTCCTGACCCGGATCCCCCTCCAGACCCGCCGGCAACGGATCACCTCCACGCCGGGAGAAGACAGGATAAAACACACCGACCAACGCGGTGATCAACAGGGCGGGAAGGATCCAGATCCAGCTCATGGGTGGTGTCTCTTGTTCGTCTTGGAGAAAGGGGAAACCGGTTCGGGGTGTCGTGTTTTTTTTAAAGCACAGGGGGGCCGGTTTCTCGGTCGATGCGATACGTTCAGACTACCCCGTTTCGTTTGATCCGGCAAGTTTCCGTTCCGTTCCGTCTCCGTCGGGTCTGCCGGGGTCAGCGGGAGGCCGGGGGCATGGCCTGGATCCGTTCCAGCTCTTCCAGGCTGCCCAGCAGCAAGAGACGGTCTTCGGCGCGCAGACGGGTTTCCGGTGGCGGATTGAGCCGCACCGGATCCAGGGGTTGGCTGGCGCCGTGCTCGTGGGCCGGACGGATGCCGATCAGACTGACCCCGTGACGGGTGCGCAGTGCCACTCCCCCCAGGGTTTGACCGGCGAATGGCGCCGGGCAGGGGATGTCGATCAGGGCCGCGTGGTTGCCCAGGGGGATGTGTTCCGCCAGATCCGGGTGCATCAGCCGGTTGGCGATGCGCAAGGCCATGTCCCGCTGGGGAAAGATCGCCTCCGTGGAGCCCAAGGCGCGGATCGCTTCGGCTTCGTTGTCCGAATCCACCTGGGCCAGAATCCGGGGCACCCCGTGTTTGTGCAGGGCGTGGGTGGCCAGCACCGTGATGTCGAAATGACGCCGGATGGCCACGATGGCGCAATCCACGTCATAAGCGCCGATGGAGTGCATGGCGTCGTCGTCCAGGGTGTCGCAGCAGATGGCCCGGCTCACCCGGTCGCGCACCCGGTTGACCCGCTCTTCGGAGCAGTCCACGGCCAACACCTCAGCACCCCCTTCCGCCAGGGCTAGGGCCGCCTGCCGCCCGAAGGTGCCCAGTCCCACCACCAGAAAATTTTTCGTGATCATGTTGTTGCCTCCTGGTCAACCGAGGTTGACCGGTTCTTCCGGATAGGAGTAGCGTACCTGTCGGGTCTCTCCGAGCAGGACCGTGGCCACCAGCAGCGGTCCCAGGCGACCGATGAACATCAGCGCGATCAACACCCCTTTGCCGGTTGCGCTCAACGCGGGGGTCAACCCGGTGGACAGCCCCACGGTCCCCAGGGCCGATACCGTTTCAAACAGATAGGCCAAAAAAGGGTTGCCCGTGGTCTCCTGAAAGGTGCGTCCGCCCCCTTCGCTCAATTGCAACGCCAAAAAACCGCAGGCCGTCACCAGCAGATAACCGGTGACGATCCACACCGCCCTCGATACCGTCTCGTCGGAGAGGCTGCGTTCCAGGCATTCGACCTTGGGCCGGTTGCGGGCGCGGGAGCGCAGCAGGGCGTGACAGACCGCCAGAGTGGTGGTTTTGATGCCGCCGGCGGTGGATCCGGGAGAGCCGCCGATGAACATCAACACGATCACCAGCAACAAGGTGGTGTTGGTGAGTTGATCCATGGCCACGGTGTTGAACCCGGCGGTGCGACTGCTGACCGAAAGAAACAGGCTTTCGAGGATTTTGGCTTCCGCCGTGGCGCCCATGGCGCGGGGGTTGTGCCATTCCGCCAGCAGGATGGTTCCGCACCCCAGCAGGATCAACAGCAGCGAGGTGCGCAACACCAGTCGGGAGTGGAGGGAAAGACGCCGTGGCGTGCCCGCCAGCCGGGTCTTGAGATGACCCGGCAGTTCCGCCACCACCACGAAACCCAATCCTCCCAGCACGATCAAACTCATGATCGCCCCATTGACCCCCCAGTCGTTCCGATAGCGCATCAGGTTGTCTCCCAGCAGACTGAATCCGGCGTTGCAGAAGGCGGAAACCGCGTGAAACACCGCCATCCACAACGCCTCGGCCCCGGGAAACTCCTGGGCGAAGCGTTGCCACAACACCAAAGTGCCCAGCAGTTCCGCCACCAGGGTGAAAACCAGGATGATCCCCAGCAGACGATGGGGCGGAATCCGGGCCAGTTGGCCATGGGCGGTTTCCACCAGCAGACGTTGGGAGATTTCCACTCCGCTGCGTCTGTTACGCAGACGGGTGATGAAAAAGGTGGAAAAGGTCAGAATGCCCAGGCCTCCCACCTGGATCAACACCACCAGGATCCCCTGTCCGGTGGCCGAAAAGGTGGTGCCTGTGTCCACCACGCTCAATCCGGTGACGCAGACCGCCGAGGTGGCGGTAAACAGGGCGTCGATCCAGGCGATCGCCACCGATTCGTTTTGGTGGCTTGCGGGCAGATGCAGCAGTACCGCCCCCAAAAGAATGGTCCCCAGAAACGAGGACAACAAAAGCCGGGCCGTGGTGTAGGCGTTGGCCGGCGGGGTGGGGGGCGCGGCGTGATCCATGGGTCTTCCTTGGGTGGGGCGGTTACCAGGAGATCCGGAACCGCTTCAGACCCGAACTCACTGGATCCAGCAACGCGGCGGGCGTCGGTCGCGGGGGCGAGCCGTTCCAGGGGCCGTGGGCCAGCAGGGCGGCAAGTTCCGGAGGATCGGTCTCGAAGAGTTGTCGCGCCAGCCGTTCCCGCAGGGCGTCGCGGTTTTCCGGCGACGGCGGAGAGGAGGAGAGTTCGAGGGGATTCATTCGGTCATCAGATCCATTTCCAGTTGTCGGGGGATGGGAGGTGAGCGTCGGTGCCCGGAGCGCCGGGGAGGCTTCAACTTGAAGGCCCGATCCAGCAGATAGCCCAGAACCGCCGGTCCGCGTTGACCGAATTCGGTGGGGGCCAGGGTTTCCAGCAGCCGGTTGCGGGTCTCCCGGATGGCGTTTTCGTCTTGCGGAGAGCGTATTTCGTCGCGCAGTCGGGTGCGCAGTTCCCGCAGCAGCTTGTTTTCCAACGGCTTGGGAATTCGCGCCGGAGACAGGGGCACGCTGCGCAATGGATCGAAGGGGTGCCGGTCGGCGGGGATGGCCAGCAGGGCGTGAATCATGGCGGCGGTGGCGGGATCCTTGTCTTGGAGCTCCTCCTTGGCGGCCAGCAGACGTTGAAAATCGTCGTCCAGCAGTCGCCAGGGCTGGTTTTCGCATTGGCCTTTGGCCCGGTAACAGGTGAAAACCGGTTCATCCGGCCACCGTTTTTCCGCGACCCGGGCGTACAGGGCCAGCAGGGCGTGGCGGCGGGTCAACGACAGCGCCTCGCAGAGCAGACGGCTCTCCCCGGAGTCGAAGCTCAGTTTGGCCCCGGCGCGGAAATAACCGGAAAGCAGGGTGATGGCTTCGCTGGTGGCGTCCGGCTGGGTGGGAAAGGAACGGGTGATGATGCCCGCCAGAGTCACCAGTTCCTCCCGGTTGGGCGTCAGTCCGTCGCAGCGGATCAGGTCGCGGCGGAAGCCGTCCAGAATCAGCGGCGGAACCCGCAGAATGGAGGCCTCCAGGAAAGCCTTGACCGCGTGTACCGCCTTTTGCAACGCCTGCTGGCGTCCTTTTTCCAGGATCTCTTCCCCCCGGTCCGGATCCCCGGCGAGAAATTCCAGCATGGCCGCCAGAAGTCCCAGGGGCTGGGATCCTTCCGCCCGCAGCCGTTCGGCTCGCAGCAGTTCGCGACGGGCCACGGCGAACTCCCCTTCCAGAATCCGTTTGCGGGCGTGTTGCAGATGCGCGCTCAAGCGGGTGGCGAGAATGTCGTCATGGCCGGGATTGAGGGTGTGGATGCGACGCGCCATCCCTGACGCCTTCTTGAAACTCCCCTTTTCCATGGCGGCGGCCATGGCGAAGGCCAGAATGCCTTCGTCGTCGGGAAACCGTCGCGCCGCCTGGTCCGCCAGACGGTGGAACGTGGCCCGCTCCCGTCCCAGACGGTTGCGGGTGTGGAGCAGTTCCTGCCAAGTGGGCTTGTGGTCCGGATCGTATTCCAGACTCTTTTCCAGATACTGGAGAATCTGGGGCGTGGACGGATGGGCCTCGCGTTGCTCCAGTTGGGCCATGCGCCGGTACAGCAGGGCGATTCTGAGCCGGTTTTCTTCGCTTTCTGGACTGTTTTCCAGCAACGACAGACATTTGCGCCAATAGCCCACCGCCTTGGCGAAGGAGCGTTGCCGCTCGTGATGCAACGCGAACAGCCGTTCCCGTTCCAGCTCCTCCAAAGGCCCGAGCTTCTTTTCAAAGGAACTGCGGGATTCCAGGCTCTCCGGCAGCAGATTCAGACAGGCGGCGCGGGTCTGGGCGCGGGGCAGCCACTCCGCGTGGTTCAACAGCAGCTCCAGCAGTCGGCCCGGCGGCGTGGTGCGCTCCAGCTTGAGCAGCAGCTTGATCCATTTCTCCTGGGCGCCGCACAAGCGCGCTCCGGTGGCCCGCTCTTCCATCGGCAGTTCCAGCAGCAGCGCCACCCGCTGTTCGGGAGGCAGGGCCCTGGCCCGGGCCAAAGCCGCCAAAGGCGCGAAGGGAGAAGAGTCGGGAATCTCCGCCAGCAGACCCAGAATCCGTTCCGGAGCCTGGATGGGGGTCATCAGGCTTTCCAGGACGCGACGACAGGCCAGAAACGGAGAATCCACCCCGATGGGGGTCAACAGGGTCTGAACCAGCAACTCTTCTCCCCGCTCCAGGGCCTGCATGGCCTGATGCAAGGGGGTGGCGTGGTGCCAGGGGGCGAGATTCCAGGGGGGCAGCAGTCGGGATTCGGCGTCGGCGGTGAGGGCGGCTGCGGCAAACAGCTCCCGGGTCAAAGACCACAACGCCGGATGATCGTAGCGCAGCACCGATTCATGGGTCATGAAATGGCGCGCGCCCCTGGGATATTGTCGGGCGTTGATCATCCACACCAGCGGAGTGGCCGGATGCAGAGGGGTCGCGTTCCCCTGGCGGGTGGCCCGCTCCCACAACAGCAGCGCCTCTTTGAACATCCCTTTGGCCGCGAGCTCCCGCGCCCGGTCCAGGGTGGATTCGTGCGACTCCGCAGAGCGTTCCGGCGGAAAGCACTCCGGTGCGCGGGCGCGTTTGCTCAGGGTCTTTTTGGCCATGGGCCGGCTTTCCGGATGGAACGGATCACGCTCCGGATGCAGGCCCTGGGGTACGGTCGGGTTGGTTTCCATGGTCGATTCGGCAAACCGTCTTTTCGCGTTGGAATGACACCAAGTCACCTGGTTCCCTTGGGTGAGGGTAGGTCTTGAAAAAAACGTGCCAGAACGAATGAAGTGGATGCTTTTTGTCGGTCGGAGGGCGTGTCAACCCGGAATGCAACCGCGAATCGTGCGCAACAGATCCGCCTTGCGCATGGGTTTGGTCAGATAATCGTGACAGCCTGCCGCACGCATCCGTTCGGTCATGTCGCGCATCGCATGGGCGGAGAGGGCGATGATCGGCATCCGGGGGCGCTGGTGGCTGGTTTCCCATTGGCGGATGAGCGTGGTGGCTTCGTAGCCATCCATGACCGGCATTTCGATGTCCATCAGCACGAGGTCGAAGGAGCCTTGCGTGATCATGTCGAATCCCTGTTTGCCATTGAAGGCGAACGAAAGCGCATAGGGGGTGCTGCGCAGGAACGCCTGAATCAGCAGATGATTCTCTTCGGTATCATCGATCAGCAGAATGGCGAGTGCCCGTTCGGTGACGGCGGCGGTCTCGGTGACGGAGACCGGTTCAAACATCGATTCCATGGCCGGGGTGTTGACCGAGGGCAAGCGGGCGGTGAAGCGGAACAGGCTGCCTTGACCCGGTTCGCTTTCGACGGTGATTTCGCCTCCCATGCGTTGCACCAGTTGCCGACAGATGGCCAGACCCAGACCCGTGCCGCCAAAGCGGCGCGTGATGCTGGAATCCGCCTGCAAGAAGGGCTGAAAGATCGAAGACAACTTGTCGGCTGGAATGCCGATGCCGGTATCTTTGACTTCAAACTGGATGCCGTCACCGCTCAAGGGGGTGACCGACAGCCGCACTCCGCCCTGCTGGGTGAATTTGAGGGCGTTGCCCATCAGGTTGAGCAGCACCTGACGCAGACGGGCGGCGTCTCCCATCACCCAATCCGGCAGGTCGGCAGCCGGTTCGCACGTCAGGGACAAGCCCCGTTCCTGCGCCAGCACGGAGAGAATCATGACGGTTTCATGCAGCAGTTCCTTCAACAGGAACGGGGCATCCTCCATATCCATCTGTCCGGCTTCGATTTTGGAAATATCCAGGATGTCGCTGATCACGGTCAGCAACGCCTGTCCAGAGCGATGGGCGGCGTTGATGAATTTTTGCTGCTGGAGGGTCAATTCCGTCTCGCGCAACAGTTCGATCATGCCGAGCACGATGTTGAGCGGACTGCGAATTTCATGGCTCATGGTGGCCAGAAAGGCGCTTTTGGCTTGATTGGCAGACTCGGCGGCCTCTTTGGCCACGCGCAGTTCGGTTTCCAGTCGTTTGCGAGTGGTGATGTCCCGATAAAACCAGATTCTTCCCCAGCACTGTTTTTGTTCGTCATGGACGCTGCGGCTGTAGCGGTCCAGCACGCGACCGTCGCGGAGCACGATTTCGATACCGTTTTCGATTTCATTCTCGTTGGCGAACAGTTGATCGATGCGCGCGATGAAGCGTTCCGGTTCGGTCACCTGGGCGGACATCATCGTCACCGGCAGGGTGTGTTCCAGTCGATGGACCTGTTGTTCCTGTAGCCCCCAGACCTCCAGGAACTGTCGATTCCAGGAATACAGGTTGGAGTGCGCGTCGCTGATCACCACCCCATCGGGTGAGGTGTCCTGTTGGGTCTTGAGCAAGGCGTTGACCGTGCTGAGACTTCGATTGGTGGCGGTCAGATCCGCCGTGCGGCGCACGACCTGTTGTTCCAGGTCGTGTCTGATCTCTTCCAGGGCCAGTTCCGCCTGTTTGCGGGCGGTGATATCCAGGCCCATGATCATGATCAGTTCATCCTTGCGCGACTCCTCGAACGCATGGACGCTCATCAAGAAGGTGTGACCCTCGGCATTGGTCCACTCCCATTGCCGTGATCGACCGTCGTGGAAGGCTTGAAAAGGGTGACATTGCAAACAAGGGCGCGTGCGTTTGCATAAGAGGGTGTAACACGGATCGTGATGCGCGAGTCCGAACAGATTGGAAAATGGTTGATTGGCAAAACGGATGCGATAGTTCCGGTCCAGAATGGCCACAAACGCGGGAATGATCTCCAGGGTGAGAAACAAACGTCGGCGTTGTTTGTACTGGGACAGCAAATGAAAGGTCAACAACAAGGTGAACAGGATTCCGCCGTTCAGGATGATCCAGGAGAAGACGGAATCCCATTTTTCGTCGGGATACAGTTCCGTGATGACCGCCTGGAAATGCCAGACCCGATCCCCGAGCGCGAAATCGGCTTCGTATTGGGTGTTGCCGAGACTGGCGGAGTTTTCGAAGATCTGTTGTCGTTTCGTGACGTGAGCGTCACGTCGCGACGAGTGGAAGAAAACCGGTGCGGGGGTCTCGCCCGGCGTTTGATCGGTCAGCAGAAAATCGATTCCTTTGGAAGGCAGATGGGCGATCACCGATTCGATCAATTGACCGGCTTCGAAGTGGATTCCGATGAAACCATACAGCGTGCCGGGTGTTGCGTGACCGGCAGGCTCCTGGAACACTGGCAGAAAGGCGCTCAGATGGTTTTTCGGGCCGCTGGGTTCGTTTCGGGTTTGCATGAAGACGGTCAGGCTCAACGTCGTGGAGGCTTTGTCGAGCAGGGCGTTCAGGGTGGGCGCGGAGGCGGGATCTTCCGACCATGGGGTGTTGGCGGGTGCCACGAGTTGGACCGGGTAGGTTGTCTCTCCGGGCACTCTCCACGACACGGCCGCGAGGCCCATGTTCGAGATTCCCAGTTCCTGCGCCAGGATGTTCAGATCCGTGGCCAGTGGCTGGCCTTGCCGCAGTCGTATCATGACCCGCATCGCATCGCCGACCAATCGAATTTGCGACAATCCGTATTGGACCTGTTCACGACGATTTTCCGCATCGTTGAGAAAACGGGTGATTCTTTGTTGTTCAAATAGTCTGTCAACCAGAAGAAAAATGCCGAACGATAATAACATGCCAACCATCAGTACCCAGATCCACTTGCCTGATCGTGTCGCAGCGGCGTTTTTCATGATGGAATCCCAAGTTCTGATCGTTCCTGCCTGGGATGCGTGATGTTTCCGTTTCCGGATTCAAGCATCGGTGACAGGCTGCCTATCGTGGTGTCGTCGAAAGTGATCGGTATTCTCCTGGAATCATGGGAGGGGGTCAATCACTTTTTGGGAGGTATTGATAGAAAAAATCCTGACTGGAGGATGCCTGTTCCAATGGTTATAGATTTTTCGGTCATGGATGGCATGACATTTTGCAAGACGGTTTGCCACTGTTGGTTGCTGGTCGGTTTTCGGGGTTGAAGAGACAACAGAAAAACAGCCGGGAGCGTCTTCTTTATGGGCGGGAGAGGCCTGCGTGCTGCACAATGGCCTGGGAAAAGTCCAACAGATCATTCAGATGTTCGTTAATGATTGCGACGAGAATGGGAAAGTGGACCGCCTGGTAGTCATGGACGGCGATGTTTCTGAAGCCCACCATGCGTTGCAGTGCCAGGGACAAGGCGGGATCGATCCATCCCCCACGGGTCAGCAGTTCGAAGACGTTGCGTGATCCCTGGGGAATGCCGAGCCGTTCCCGGCGGATCAGGTGGTGTCCGGCATCCAGGGCGGCCTGGCAGGCCCGTTGAATGTTGAGAATGGCGGCATCCTGGCGGGTGAAGTCCCGGCAGAACCCTTCCGGATCCTTGGCGTATTCCTCCCGGGCGCGGGCCACGCAACGCTCCAGGGTGGCGGCCTTGTTCAGGATCACATCGTCGATCACGTCATCGGGCATGGATTCTTCCCTCCCGCTGAATCTGTTGGATCAGGGGCCGACGGGCTTCGTCCAGGTCGGTTTTTTCACTGCATACGAAACACTCGAAGAGCGCGGTTTGCGTGGTGTTCAGGGTGCGGAAGGGTCTGCCCGTGGTGATGACCTGGTATTGCATCACCGTGGAGGCGGCCCGCAGATCCAGCAGGTCCACGGGACAGCCCGCCAGGATGGCCAGTTCTCCCGACAGCTCCCACAGCGTCAGCGGATCGATGCGGGTGGGGGTCAGAATCGCCAGATCCAGATCGCTTGAGGCGTCCGCCCCGCCGGTCACCCGGCTGCCGAAACCGTAGATCGCCCACACCTGGGGGATGCGGTCCAGCAGTCGGGTGATCAGCGGGGTGGGGTCCATGGGGGTGGAATCTCAGGCCAGAAAGAGTTGACCGTCTCGCACCACCGAGGGGATGATCTCCAGACCCGCGCCGCCCTGGGGCTCCACGCAATGGCCCGTGGCCAGATCGAAGGTCCAGTTGTGGACCCGGCATTCCACCGTGGTGCCGTGATCCGTGCCCCGGCACAGGTTGGCTTTGGAGTGGGGGCAGCGGGCGCTGTAGACCGTGGCGCTGTCGGCCGTGGTCCGGAACACGATCAGATTGGCCTCCGGGCGTTGCAGACAATGCATGCGTTGCAGGGGAAACTCTTCCAGCGCGCCGAGTCGCTTGTCGGCGTTGACCGCCGGGGCCGCGTCCGGGGGATCGGGCAGCAGGTCCATCTCTCGCATGATGTCGATGGCGTCGAGCACCTTGTTGAGTCCGGCTGCGGGAAAGGCCATCAGCACCGCGTCCAGGATCTCTTCGCGGCTGGCGCCGGCCTTGAGAGCCTTGGGCGCGTATTGGCGCAAGCCGCGCTCGGTTCCGACCGTCACCTTGGTGACGATCTGGATCAGATGACGGGTCTTGTCGTCCAGGGCCTGGACGCTGTGTTTGTAGAAACCAAGCAGATGGGTGGCCGCCTCGGGCCGGGTTTTGGCCAGATAGGTGAGTGCTTTGGACATGAGGAGTGATTCCTTGTCGGATGATGGAGTGTGAACGCGTGAACATTGATCCGGATCAAGATTAACCCGGATGGGGTTGCCGGTCAACGCGGGGCTGGTGTCAACCCGGTTGCCGTCCCGGTTCCACCATCAGCCAGTGGGCCGAGCCCGACTTGGCCGCCGCCGGCGAGGTGGCCAGAGTCAGGGGGATGCCCGCTTCTCCCTCCCGGTTGCCGCCGATGAGGGGGCGCAGGGCCTTGAGGGCGTTGGCGGCCTTGGGGGTCAGTTCCAGATCCTGGGTATGGCCGTCCCGGTCGATGAGTTGGGGGATGGCCGAGAGGATGTCCACGCCGGTTTTCTTGAACTCCAGCACCCGCATTTCCTGGAAATAGCGGAACGCTCCCAGATGCAGCGGCGCCACGAGTCCTTCGAAGAGGGAACGGGGTTCCGGGGAGTCCTCGTCCGGCTGGGTGTTGCGGAACCGGTAGAGCTTTTCCACCACCGCCTTGGTGAGAGCGTAGACCAGTTCTTCGGGGGTATCGGAACTGGCCATGAGGGTGGCGCGCAGTCCCAGGGTGGGGGTATCGTTTTCCAGGCCGGGATACAGACCGCCGGGAATCACCGCCTTGACGTAATGACGCGTTTTCGCCAGCAGGGGTTCCAGACATTTGCCGGTCAGGGGGACCAGGGTCAGGGATTCGGTGGAGGCCAGATTCCAGACCCGTTCATCCGGATGGCCCACCACGAACAGATGGGCCTGGATCTGCTGGTTCTTGAAGGCCGGCGCAATGGCCTCGTGGCCCAGTGTCCGGAAGGTGGTCTCTTCGGGTTTGAATCCGCAGGCGTTGAGGATCTCGCGCGCCGTGTGTTCCAAGACCGGATCGGACAGCCCCAGGTGCAGGGGTTTTCCCTTGAGGTCGTCCAGGGTTTTGATGCCCGATCGGGCCGGGACCGCCAGGGTGAAGGATTCGGTGTAGAGGGTGACCACGCTGCGCAGCGACTTGATGGCTCTGGGGAAGGGGGCGTTGCCTTCCCAGGCTTTGCGGACCGCGTCGGAGTGGGCGATGGCCAGCTCCACTTCCCGGTCCGCCAAGATGGTGAGGTTGTCCGTAGAGCCCGAGGAGGGTTCCACCCCGCAATGCAGATGCCGGATTCCGGCCTGCGCGCTGTTTTGCAGCAGTGCCCGGCAGATGGCTCCGGCGGTGGGATAGAACAATCCGCCAATTTCGCCGGAGGCGATGGTCACCAGCGGATGACCGGGTTTGAGTTCCCGCAGCGCCGGTTTGCCGTTCGGCTCGGCGGCGGGTTTGGGGTCGGCCCCGACGACGGTGGCGGCGGCCAGCAGCAAAACCAGCGACACGAAAGCGATTCTGTTCACGTTGCGCATGCGACCCGGACTCCCCTGGTTGCCGATTTTCAAGTCCATTCTTGCCTTATTGACCGATCTGCTGGCCATTGTCCCATTGCCCGCGCAACCGCAGACCGTTGGTGAAGGTGATGGTTCCCACTCCGTGTTTCTTGTTGAACTGCCAGCCGCCATCATACCGTTGGCCATTCTGAAAGCGATAGCTTCCCTGGCCGTGTTTCTGGTTGTGCTGCCACTCTCCGGAGTAGCGGTCGCCGCTGGTGAAGACATAGGTTCCCAGGCCGTGCCGGTTGCCGTTGGACCAGGAGCCGGAATAGTGGTCCCCGCTGGGATAGATGTAGACCCCCTGGCCGTTCTGACACTCCCCCTGCACACAGCCGGTTTTGCCCTGGAGCAGGGCCTGTTCCACGGATTGGCGTTGTTCTTCGGCGACTCTGGCTTGTTGCTGTTCCGCCTCGGCCCGTTTTTCTTCCAGTTCGGCGGCCTGTTGCTGTCTGGCTGCGTGGTCGGCGAAGGCGAGATGGCGGGTGCCCTGGCCGTAACGTTTGTCGTGGCGCCACTCGCCGACGTATTTGTCCCCGTTGGCCTGAATCAGGGTGCCGGAGCCGTGGCGTTGACCGGCGCGCCAGGAGCCTTGGTATTCGTCCCCGTTGTCGAAGCGGAAATGGCCGATGCCGTCTTGACACTGGCCGCTCAAGCATCCGGTCCTGGGGGGATCTTTGGGTTTGACGGCCTGAGTGGCCTGGGTGGCGCGTTGGCTCTCTTCTTCGGCGCGCAGTCGCGCTTTCGCTTTTTCCTGTTCTTTCGCTTTTTCCTGTTCTTTCGCCTGTTCCTGTTCGCGTTGCCGCTTGCGTGTGTTTTCTTGTTCCTGGCGGATTTCCAGAATGGCCCGGTCGGCTTCGCGGATGAAGCGGGCCCGTTGGACCACCTCTTCGGCCCAGCGATCGATCTCCGCTTGTTGCAGACGGGTCTCTTCCCCGAGAGGATCGCTTTTGGGAGCGGTCAGGGCGCTCTCCTGGGCGGCTTCGGTTTGGCCGCCGGAGGGGGAGGCGGGGTTGGAGGCGGTCGGAGAGGGGGAAGAGAAGGGGGACCAAGCCGGGGCCAGCAGGTGGATTCCCGCTGCCAGCAGTCCGGCCACGCCCAGCGCGGGCAGAACCAGGCGCAAGCCGCCGCCCTGTGGACGAGGGGCCGGGGCCGATGACGGTGTGGAAGGTGTGGACGGATGCGGTTGCCGGGGGGAAGGCGCGGTCTCGGGAGGGAGGGCCGGTGGAGCGGCGAGGGGATTGGTCCGGATCCACTCCCGTTGGGTCAGCAGCGCGTAGAAGCCGTGCAGGGAGTGGTGGACCTCATCGGCCTCCCGGCTGGAGCATGCGTTGCGGATCTCTTCCAGATACAGCCGAAGATCGGTTCCGTTGGCGTTGGCCAGGGTTTTGTGGCGGGAACGGAGCCATGTCTCCAGGTTCGTGAGGTGTTCGAGTTCGGTCTTGACCGCTTTGGCTGGCACGGCCTGTTTGCAGTGGAGCAGGAAAAAGGCCAGCTCCTTGGAGAAATGTTCGGTGTAGTGGTTGTCGGGTCTCCACAAGACCAGGAGTTCCCCGCATAGCGGGCACGGGGAGGGGCGGCCATGCGCCGGGACATGATCGGTCAGGGTCTTGAATTTGGCTTTGCAATGGTGACAGGCAACGATGGTCTTCATGCTGGCTCGTCTGGTCTGGCGACACTTTGGAAGGATGCCCGTTAGCGGGTCAATCTAGCAGAATGTCGGGTGTGATGCGAGTCTGTATTGCGTGACAGGGATTTTTTTCACGCATGGGATCCTGCCCTGTTTTATATGATATTTAATGCTTACTAACATTTTTTAGGGGGGATGTTTTGTGCTTTGTTTTTGTAAGGTTTTTGAATTTCTTGATCCTTTTTAAAATAATGAAAAATTCATTAAAATTTCATTAAGAGCGTATGGACTCTATTTGAGCATATTATGAATACTCAAATTTAATGATAATAACTCATGTCAAACTTTGATTTTTTTTGTAGACCATACAAAAAAGAGATTGACCCCGTGCGAGTCATGGTCTTATGCTGCATCGCGAAGCAGGTTAATGCAATGCAGAAGCATCTTTCCGGATCCGGGGGGAGATGGGGTGCGCGCGTTGGTTCTTGGGAAGGTGGAGGTGTGCCGTGGAACTGGTCCGCAGGGATTCCTTTGGGGTGCCGTCCGTCTGTTGGTCGGGGGTCCGGGGCCGATTGCCCCTTGTCGCGCGAGATGAGGGGAGCATGGAAACCGAGACCGAATTGCCGATGGGACTGACGCCCGATTTCTTGCTTGGTTTGTTCCAGTATCACATGAGCTGGTTGAGTCGGGTTTCCGGTCTGAACGAGGATGAGGCGAAACGACGGGTGTTGCTGCTGATGAAGTCGGGCCGGATCGGCTACATGGACGACGCGGGCAACAAGCGCACCTTGCCGAGCGACGCGATCCACTGGGTGAACCGTCACGTCTGACTCTTTTGCACCGCCCAAAGTGGAGGGGTGTCTAGTTCAGGACATCCAGATGGGCGGTGGCTTCGTTCAAAGGAATGACGCCGGCCAGCACCTTGCCGATGCCGCTGGCGATCAGGGGCAGAAAGCCTTGGGTTCTGGCTGCGGCGCGCAGCATCGCGGCGCTTTCGCGACGGGCGATCATGCCCCGCAGTTCGTCGTCGATGGGCAGGAATTCGTGGAGCACGGTGCGTCCCTTGAATCCGGTGCGGTTGCAATCCTCACATCCCGCCGGATGCCAGAGAGTGGCCGGAGAGGGGCCGTTCCAGCCCATGGAGAGCAGAATCTGTTGTTCGTCCGGCGTGATGGGCGCGGGTCGGCGGCAGCGGACGCACAGCAGTCGGGCCAGCCTCTGGGCGATCACCAGCGTGACCGCCGAAGAGAGCAGATAGGGTTCCACGCCCATGTCCAGCAGTCGGGCCACGGCTCCGGGGGCGTCGTTGGTGTGGAGGGTGGTCAGCACCAGATGGCCGGTGAGGGCGGCTTGCACCGCGATGCGCGCGGTTTCGCCATCGCGGATCTCTCCCACCATGATCACGTCCGGATCGTGGCGCAGAAAATGCCGCAAGGCGCGCGCAAAGGTGAAATCGATCTTTTCATGCACCCGCACCTGGGTGATGCCGTCCATCTTGACCTCCACGGGATCTTCCACGGTGAGGATGTGACGGTTGCCCTGGGAGAGAATGTAATCCAGCGCCGCGCGCAAGGTGGTGGATTTGCCGCTTCCCGTGGGGCCGGTGAGCAGAATCAGCCCGTGGGGCAGTCGCAAAGCCCGTCGCAGCCGTTCGCGGTCTTCGGTGTTGAAGCCGAGTTCCTCCAGTTTCACGATGCCCACCTGCATATCCAGCAGTCGCAACACCACCGCCTCCCCCCGCACCGCAGGCAGGACCGAAACCCGCAGATCCAGTTCCCGGTCCGCCAGACGGGCGCGGATCGCCCCGTCCTGGGGCAGACGCCGCTCGGAGATGTCCAGTCCCGCCAGCACCTTGATGCGCGATACCACATGTCCGGCCAGATTGAGGGGGATTTTCGTCTGGAACTGGATGGCGCCATCCAGGCGGAAATCCACCCGCATGGCCCGTGAGTCGGGAACCAGATGGATGTCGCTGGCTTTCATCCGGGCTGCGGCCAGCAGGATGCGATTGATCAGGGTGGTGGCGTCGGATCCCGAGATGGCCGGTTCCCCTTTGTCGAGGGCGCCGCGCAGATCCAGCTCTTCGGACAAGGTGTTCTCCTGTCGTCCTTTTTGTCCGCCGTACCACAGGTCGATGGCCTGGAGAATGGTCGAAGCCGGAGCGACCGCCACCCGCACCGGATGATCCATGAAAGCGGTCGCCTCTTCGAGGTCGATGCGGCGTGGATCGGTGGTGGCCAGCAGCAGCACGCCTCCTTGGAAGCGGGCCGGAAAGGCGCGCCAGGAGAGGGCGGTGTGGGCGTCGAGACGTCGGGTGGCGGTGCTGTCGGCGGTTTCGGGCTTGAAGGCGAAAAACGACAGTCGGGAAACCGCAGCCAGTCCCATGGCCAGGGCCACCTCTCCCAGGGCGCCGGACTCCGCCAGGGCGTCGGCCAGCGAGAGGTCGCTGCGGGTGCGTTTGCGCTCTTTGGCGTTTTTCATCTCCTCCGGGGAGATGAGCTGGGTCAGGGTCAAAAACTGGACCAGTCCCACCTCTTCTTCCGTGAGGGGATGGCCGAGCAGGCGGGCCAGGGTGCGGGGTTCCACCAGATCGTGGAGCGCCAGATGGTCTCTCAACCCTTGATAGCGGGCCTCGGTGAGCAGCCGTTGATCGCTGGGAAACGGTGTCGCGGGGCGGGAGGCGTGAGGGGTGTCGATTCCCTGGGTCATGCTGATCTGCCGATCGGGAACGGTCGATCTGGATGGAAAGTGCTGTCTTGTTCGGGCATTTGTCTTTAGACTGTTTTTTCAAAGGGTGTGAAAGAGTGGCTTCGATTGGTGTGACGGGTTGGGTTGGCGTGACGGGCGGTATGGTTTCTTTTTGTGTTGGGTGACGAGAGTTTCAGAGATTATCATGGGTTGAATGGGTGATTCAATGAAGAATGGTCCTGGTGTCGGCGGCTTGGACCCGGTGGGGATTCAGGGGGTGGATTGGGGGGCCGGGGTGGTGCGTTGGGGAGGCGAGACCGCTTATCGGCAGGCGTTGCGCGGTTTCGCGCGTCGTCATGCCCGCGACGGGGAACGGGTGCGCGCGGCGCTGGAACGCTGTGAACTGGATGGCGCCAAGGCTTTGGTGCACGCGGTCAAGGGGGGAGCCGGGGCCGTGGCCGCGACCGGGTTGGAAAAAGCCGCGCGCGCGTTGGAATGGGCGTTGGATGTCGATGGAATCCCGACAGGTCCGCTGCCCGCAGGGCTGGTCGTCCGGCTTGAGGGGTTCGAGTCGGCTTTGTCCGGGGTGGTCGCGGTGGCGGGGCCGGACGTGAATGTGGTGGAAGCGGTGTCGGCGCGTTGTGCTGGACAGGCGTCGGAGGCGGCGGGTCCAGAGGCGCAGGTGGGGATCGGAGAGATGATCGATCGGTTGAGGCTGGGTCGGATTCAGGGGGTGGAGGAGGGATTGTGCGCTTTGGGCGGCGCGGGTGTGGTCTCCCGGTCCGACCTGGAGCGCTGGCTGGAAATGCTGGAGGATCTGGAACTCGAATCCCTGCTGGTGGCGTTGCGGCGGATCAATCCGGGAGGCTCGTTTTGAACAGGCGTCATACGATATTGCTGGTGGATGACGAAGCCACCAATCTGCAACTGTTGCGGGGGATTCTAGGCGACGAATACGATCTGGTGTTCGCCCGGAGCGGTGCGTCGGCCCTGGAGTTGGCGGCGGCTTTCCCGCAGCCGGATCTGATCCTGCTGGACATCATGTTGCCGGATCTGGATGGTTATGGCGTATGCCAACGGCTGAAGGCCGAGGCGCGCACCAGCGCCATTCCGGTGATCTTCGTGACCGTGCGCACCAGCGAGGCGGACGAGACCCGAGGTCTGGATCTGGGGGCGGTGGATTATCTGACCAAGCCGGTGAACGGACCCATCGTGCGGGCGCGGGTGCGTACCCATCTGGCGTTGCGTCAGGCGCAGCGCGAACTGGAACGGCGCAACGCGGAACTCAAGGAGGCCGCCTTGCAACGGGAGGTGGTGGATCAGATCCTGCGTCACGATTTGAAGAGTCCCCTGAACGCCATTGTCGCGGCGCCGGAGATTCTGCTGCACGAATTGCAGTTGTCGAGTCATCAGGAGAAGCTGCTGCGCATGGTGGCCGAATCCGGGTATTTGTTGCTCGAACAGATCAACCGTACCCTGGATCTCTACAAGATGGAGCGGGGGAATTACGTCTACGAACCGGTGGCGGTGGATCTGGTGGAGTTGTTGGAAGGCATTCGTCTGGAGATCGTGGACGCGTTGCGACAACGCTGTTTGCGATTCGAGGTGCGGATGGGAGAAAGAGTGCTGGAACGTGCCGGAGAACAACGGTTCATGGTGGCGGGGGACTCCTTGTTGCTGCGCGCCATGTTGTCGAATCTGATCCGCAACGCCGTGGAGGCCGCCTCGGTGGAGGGGGTGGTGGAGGTCTCTTTGGAGCGTCTGTCCCCTTGGAACGTGATCGGAATTTGCAATCCGGGCGAGGTGGCAGCAGAGATTCGTGATCGATTCTTCGATAAATTCTCGACCTTTGGCAAAAAACGTGGCACCGGCCTGGGCACCTATTCCGCCCGTCTCATCGCCTTGACTCTGGGAGGCGCCATCCGTCTGGATCTCTCCCGGCCCGGCTGGACACGGGTGGAAACCGTGTTGCCCATGCATGATCTGGATCGGGTTGTTGCGCGTGGTGCGGTCGGGGTGAAAGAATGAAAAATTTGTTTACCTGGGGTGGCGATTGTGTTATATATATAAACTGAGTCGGCAGTCGTATCGAGAGCAAAGCCTTACCCGCATGCTGAAGGATCGTTCTGCCAAAATGTTTAGCAACCATCAGGAGTGAAGTGAGAGTACCATGGCAGATCGTGAGACTGGAACCGTCAAGTGGTTCAACGAAGGAAAGGGTTTTGGCTTCATCGAGCGTGCTGGCGGCAAGGGGGACATCTTCGTCCACTTCAGCGCCATTTCCGGCAGCGGATTCCGTACCCTGGCCGAAGGTCAGCGGGTGGAATTCAATGTCGTCGCCGGTGACAAGGGTCCCAAGGCGGAAAACGTCGTGACCCTGTAAAACGTTTCGGATGGCCGACAGGCCGGTTGCGGCTTTGTCGGCCATCGCGCGTTTTTTGTTTAAAAATCCCGTTCTTTAAAATCATAGATTCCGTGGAGCGGCAACAGGGTCTTTCCTGTTATTTTTTTTGCGAATCTATAGTTGACCGGTTGTCTTGAATCGGTCGGATCCTTCGGTTGGATGGCCGGTTGGATGGATGCATAAACAACTCTTTACGCATGCCTGCGCAAAACGGTATCATCCACCCCATCGATGCCGTATGGGGCGTGTGGTTGTTTTGCTGGGTTCATCATTCGGTCATGGTCGGGAGGTTTCGTGCCGATAGGGATCCTGAACCATCATCGCAGTGTCTGCAAGATTCCAAGATCCCAAGATCAAAACAGGGGGGGTGCCAATGCGTGGTGAATGTGAGCAGGGCAAGCAGAATAAGCCAAGCGGGCCAAGCGAGGAGGAGTGGCGTCGGACTCTCGCCCCCGAGCGTTACGAGGTGCTGCGTTGCGAGGCCACCGAACACCCCTTTTCCAGTCCGCTCAACGGGGAGCGTCGGCCAGGGCGGTTCGTGTGTGCCGGATGTCGGCAGGAACTGTTTCTCTCCACCATGAAATACGACAGCGGCACGGGCTGGCCCAGTTTCTTCCAGTCCGTCGAAGGCGCCCTGGAAACCCGGACCGATTACAAGCTGTTCATTCCCCGCATCGAATACCACTGCGCCGCGTGCGGCGGTCATCAGGGACATGTGTTCGATGACCCCGGATCCCCGTCGGGAAAACGCTACTGCAACAACGGACTGGCGCTGATGTTCGTGCCGGAGGAGGACCGTTGAGCGGTCGGGATTGTTCGCGGCGGCTTTTCTTGATGCAAGGCGCGCTGTTGGGGGTGGCCCTCGGAGCCGGAGGTTGCGCCCCGTTGCCGATTCGTCAGGGTGTGCGACGCATCGCGGGTGAGGCCCGTCTCGGCGCGCGCGCCCTGGAGGTCGAAGGTCTGGTCCAACCCGGCGACACGGTGACCACCGGCCCCAAGGGTCGGATGGTGCTGGTCATGGGGGAAGACGCCTTCTTGCTGGGAGAAAACACCGTGCTGTCGTTTTCTGCCGAGCCCGCCACCCCCGCCCCAACTCTGGAACCCGAAGCCCCTGCGGCGCGTGCGCTCCAGTCGCGCTCCGCTTCGCCGCCCGGTGCCACCGGTTTCACCGTGCGATCCGGTCGGGTGTTGTCGGTTTTCGGCGCCGGTGCCCGTACCCTGATCACCCCTACGGCCACCATCGGGATTCGCGGCACCGGTCTGTTCTTGCACGTGGCCCCGGAGCAGGATTATCTGTGCTTGTGTTACGGTCGGGTGGAGATCCGCATGAACGCCAATCCCCGCCACATCGAAGCCCTGGAGGCCCGCCACCACGCGGCCCGTTATCTCTCCCCGGACGCCTCGATTCGCCAAGGCCCGATGATCAACCATACCGACGAGGAGTTGTTCATGCTCGAAGCCCTGGTCAACCGTCGGCCACCCTTCGAAGAGGGCGTCACGCCCGGCTATTGATCTTTAAGAAAAGGCGTTGCGCCATCTTGATCCGGGGGCGGGCGGTGTGAGAAGATCGTCAGACCCCCTGATTGACGATCAGGCGGGCCAGATGACGCAGGTGGCCGGATGGCGATCTTGATCCGTGCTTCTTTGATATAAGAGGATGACCAGGGGACAGGCATGTATGATGAACGGGAAAGACCGGTTTCGTCTTCGCGTCGGCGACATGAACGGGTCTGGTTCCGATACAAGGCCGAACTGACGCTTTCTGGCGGACAGGCGCTCTCCGGGACCACGCAGGATCTCTCCCTGAAAGGCATCTTTCTGATCACCACCGCCCCGCCCGACGGCGTTGCGGTCGGGGATACCGGTACGATCCGGTTTTCCGTGCTCAATCTCCGCAAGGAGTTCTTGTGTCGGGTGGCCCACCTCCAGCCCAATGGCATCGGCCTGACGGTCCAGGATACCGGCGAGGCGCTCGAAACCGTGTTGACCGATCTGCGGACTGGAGAGGTCGTCACTCCTTCCTGCGCTCAAACTCCTCGAACTCAAGGGTAAAGCGATGAAATCCCGTTCTTCCGGCATGGCGTTCCAATCGGGCGCTGCGGCGCCCAGAACCGGTCGTTCCCGGCAACCGTCCAATCAGCGGCGTCATCAACGTTATGGCATGCAGTTCCCGGTCGTCATCACCTTCGATGACGGCGAAATCGTCAAGGGCTTCTCCGAAGATGTCAGCCTGACCGGTTTTTTCGTCGTCATGTCTCCGGGGAGTGTTGCCTATGAGGAGCGGTGCGGCAAGGGGACCATTCAGTTGGGCAAGGATCAATACACCTTCCAGTGCCGCGTCACCCGTCAGATCTCCACCGGCATCGGCGTGCTGCTGACCAAGGATTGCGCCATTCTGGGATATGCCATCACCAACTACGTCTTCAACCAACTGTCGTCGGTCCATCTGGGTTCCTAGCCCTTCTCTTGAAGGCCGGATCCCGGTTGATGCAGAGGATTTGACGCGGGGTCGTCCTCTCTGATACACTTGGTTACAGAAGCGGTATGGGTTGAATCGGGGCGCGGATTGCCCCTTTCAGGGATCGAAGGCGGGAGAGATCGATGCGTGGTGTACGCAGAATGCGACTTCTGGTCGCTTTTGGTCTGCTCTCCTTCTTGACCATGGTGGGCCTGGTCGGTCTGTGGCACTGGCAGGCCATGATCGCTCAACTGCTCGCCCAGGGTCAAACCGGTCTGGCACTCCTCTCACGCGTCGTGGTTTCCGACCTCGGACCCGACCTCTCCGCGCTCCTGGCCACTCCTTTGGAGAGTGCGGCGACCACTGTAGCACCTCGGCCCGAACCCTCCAGACTCGACACGCGGCTCGCCTCCCATCATCTGCGCGCACACGCCGGTGCGATCATTGTGGAGTCTCGGCCCGAACTCTCCAGACTCGACGCGCGGCTCGCTCCCCATCTGCGCGCGCATGCCATTTCCCAGGTCACCGTTTTCAATGCTCGGGGTGAGGTGCTGTTTTCCACCGACTACCGGCACGCGACCGGCCAGGATCGTTCCAACGACGAGGCGGTCAAGGCGGCTCTCGCCGGACGCGTCACCACCGTGCTCGATGCCGGGGAGTCGGTCCTCGGTCCAGATGGGGTCACGACGGATCGTTTCCTGCTCAAGAGTCATCTGCCCCTGACCCGTGAGAGCGGATCGGCGGTGGATGGGGTGTTCGAGTGGCATCAGGACGTGACCCCCTTCGTGGCGCGGATCCGGGCTTCGTTGTGGCAGGAGATGGTCACGGTGGGTCTGTTCATGACCGTGGTGGTGGGGGTGTTCGGTCTGGTGGTGCGACGCTTGATCCGTCATATCCGTGCCCACGAACAGAACCGCGTGCAGTTCATCCAACAGATCCAGCAGGACAAATCCGAACTGGAAAGACGGATCCAGGAGCGCACCCGCGAGCTGACACGCACCAATCAGGCGCTCAAGATCGAAGTCGAGGTGCGGCGTCAGACCGAAGTGGAACTCTGTCTGGCCGCCAGCGTCTATCAGAACACCACCGAAGGGATCATGGTCATGGATCCCAAGGGCGTCATCGAATCGGTCAATCCGGCGTTTGTCGCCATCACCGGCTATTCCGAGGACGAGGCGATCCATCGGCCCATGGGCATGCTGTATTCCACGCAGCACGACGCGGCCTTCCATCGGCAGATCGAACAGGAACTCGCCACCCACGGTTGCTGGCGGGGCGAAATGTGGTGCCAGCGCAAGAACGGCGCCATCTATCCGGAGTTCGCCAACATCAACGCCATCCGCGACGGGGATGGGGCGATTCGTCAATTCGTCAAGGTGTTCACCGATCTGTCCGGCATCCGCAGTTCGGAACAACAGCTCCATTTCCTGGTGCATCACGACTCCCTCACCGGCCTGCCCAACCGGTTGCAACTGAAAGACCGGATGCGGCAATCCTTCTCCTACGCGGTCCGGTTCAATCAGATCGTCGGGGTGCTGTTTCTGGGAATCGACCGTTTCACCCTGATCAACGAAGCGGTGGGGCGCAACGTCGGGGATCGCATTCTGCGCGATGTGGCCTTGCGCCTGACCCAGTCGCTGCGCGACGAGGACTCGTTGGCCAGAGTCGGCGGCGACGAGTTCGTGGTGATCGCCACCGGTCTGTTGCAGGGGGGCAATGCCGGACGCATCGCCCGCAAACTTCTCGCCACCTTGAGCGAACCCTTCTTGGTGGAGCAGGAGCGTTATTATCTGTCGGCCAGCATCGGCATCACCCTGTTCCCCCTGGACGACGAGGACGAGGACAGCCATCTGAAAAAATCCGAGTCGGCCATGCGGCGCGCCAAGGAGCAGGGCGGCAACGCCATTCAGTTTTTCACCAAGGAGATCGATTCGGTCTCCTCCAAGCGCATGGCCATCGAGAATGGTCTGCGTCTCGCCTTGGAACGCGACGAACTCTTTTTGCACTATCAGCCCCAGATCGATGTGGTCACCGGACGCCTCATGGGGGTCGAGGCCCTGGTGCGCTGGAAAAGTCCCGAGCTGGGATTGGTCTCGCCGGTCAACTTCATCCCCATCGCCGAAGAGAGTGATCTGATCGTCTCCATCGGGGAGTGGGTGCTGCGGAGCGCCTGTCAGCAGAACATGCTCTGGCTGGAAGAGGGGTTCGCTCCCATCCGCATGGCGGTCAACCTGTCGGCGCGCCAGTTCCAGAATCCGGAGTTGCCGACGCGCATCAGCCGGATCCTGCAAGATACCGGGATGGACTCCCACTATCTGGAACTGGAGTTGACCGAAGGGATGTTCATGCGCGATATCGGTGGTACCGTGGCCACCTTGCACACCCTCAAGGCGATGAATCTGCAACTGTCCATCGACGATTTCGGTACCGGTTACTCCTCCTTGAGCTATCTGAAGCGTTTTCCCATTCACACCCTCAAGATCGATCGGGCTTTTGTCCGCGACATCATCGCCGATCCCGATGACGCCGCCATCACCAAAACCATCATCGCCATGGCCAAGAACCTGAATCTCCAGGTGGTGGCCGAAGGGGTGGCCTCCCCGGATCAATTGGAGTTTTTGCGTTCGCTCGGCTGTGATCTGGTGCAGGGCTTTTTGTTCAGCCAACCGGTCGGGCCGGAGGAGATCGCCTTGTATCTGCAAGAGGATCGGCTTTACGGCCAAAAGCACTCTTTTGCCCCCAAACTGCATTCCGGAGGCGCGTCGGTGATCATTTTTCCGGAAGCACTCAGACAATCAGAAGGGATTGACTGATGAATCAACTGAATTTTTTTCGCGATTTGCCGATTGGTCGCAAGCTGGGGATCGCGTTCGGGATCACCGGGTTGTTTTTCCTGAGTGTGGTCTGGCAGTTTCACGACGCCCTGTTCGACTCTCTGGACTCCTATGAATTCCTGCAAAGCGAGTACGGGGATCGCAAGGATCATTTCCTGAACATGCATCGATATCTGCTGGAGGCCAGACGCAGCGAGAAGGATTTTCTGGCCCGCAAGGAGATCAAATATGTGGAGCGCGTGTCGCAATATGTCGGCACGGCCCAAAAGGAGGCCGAACACCTGACCCTCTTGAAGGAGCCGGTGGGCGGCATGGACGGCGCGCAGATGGCCGGGAAGGTGCGGGAGTTGATCGGACAGTATCACAGCGCGTTCCTGGAGATCGTCGAAGCCTGGAAGATCCAGGGACTGGATCATGAATCCGGCTTGCAGGGGCGGTTCCGCAAGTCTGCCCACGAGATGGAGACCATCCTCAACGATTTCGATCTGGATCAACTGGTGGTGGAACTCGGGGAGATGCGGCGCCAGGAGAAGGATTTCGTGGTGCGGGGCAAGGCCAAATACGTCAGCCAGTTCCAGGCCCAGGCGGGTCATTTCAAGAATTTCCTCGCCGCCTCGCGGGTGAACAAGGGGCTCAAGGAGAAACTCGGTGTGGCGTTGTCCGACTATCGGGCCGCGTTCGAGGCGTTTGTGCCGGTGCGTCACAAGGAGGTGTTGACCCAACTGGAGGATCCGGTCTATCTGCGCATGAGCGAGAAGGCCCATGTGGTGGAACAGTTGCTGGAGAGTCATTATGTGCCCGGCATCTGGAAGAATTTATTGATGATGCGGCGTCATGAGAAGGATTATCTCATGCGTTTGCAGGATAAATACGTCAAGCAGTTGCGCGATGTGGCGGCGGTGATCGTGGGCAGTGTCAACGAATCGGCGATTCCCAAGGAGACCAAGGAGCGGATTCTGACCAATGTCACCGATTACGAGGAGAGTTTCGTCGCTTTGGTGGATCAGAATGCGCGCATCAAAGGCTTGAGCGATAAAATGCGCGATGCGGTTCACCGGATGGAGCCGATCATCGACGAAAACGTGGCCGCCGCCGTGGAACAGATGAAACGTCTGCAAGACCAGACCCGTGGGGAATCGCGTACCCGCGCCCTGGTGGCTTTGGTGGTGGCGGTGGTGGCGGGGGTGCTGGCGACCTTGTTTTCGATCGTGATCACCCGCTTGATCACCGGTCCGCTGGGCACGCTCAACCTGTTCGCCCGTCAGGTGGCCACCGGGGATCTGAACGCCGGAGTGGATTTCAAGCGCGCGGACGAGATCGGTCAACTGGGCGGGACCATGAACCAGATGGTCGCCTCCTTGCGGGATCTGGTCATCAGCATGTCGGGCAACGCCCGCGACCTGGAGAAGTCCGCCCTGGAGTTGGCGGCGGTCTCCAGCCAGTTGAGCGGCAGTTCCGCCAACATGACCGAAAAGGCTGGCACCACCGCCTCGGCGGTGGAGGAGTTGAGCGCCACGATGATGCAGGTTTCCGCCTCGGCCCACGAGGCCAGCGCCAATCTCAACAGCATCGCCTCGGGTACCACCCAGGCCAGCCACAACATTCAGGTGGTTTTCGAGGCCTCCCAGGAGACCGCCGTGGTCTTGAGTCAGGTGGCCGAAGCCACCGGGCAGGTGAGCCAGGAGTTGACCTCCATTGCCGAAGGGGCGGTACGGGCCAACCATTCGGTCACGTCGGCGGCGGCGTCGATCCAGGATGTGACCGCGTCGTTTCTGGCGGTGCGCGAGCGGTGCGCGTTTGCCGATACCCACTCCCAGCAGGCCTCCGACCGGATCCAGAGTTCCGAGGGGGTGATGGTGCAACTGGCGCAGTCGGCCCAGGAGATCGGCGCTGTGGTGGATGTGATCAACAACATCGCCGAGCAGACCAACATGCTGGCCTTGAACGCCTCCATCGAGGCGGCGGGGGCCGGGGACGCGGGCAAGGGCTTTGCGGTGGTGGCCAACGAGGTGAAGGAGTTGGCCCGGCAGACCGGTTTCGCCACCCAGATGATTCAGGATCAGGCCGGGGCGATCCAGGGGCAGTCCGGGGAGGTCTCCAGCGCGATCCGGGAGATCATCCATTTGATCGAAGGGATCACCGAGGCCAACAGCGAAATCGCCCAGGCGGTCAACACCCAGTCGGGAGCGGCGGAGGCGGTCTCGTTGGCCATGGAGATTTCCGCCGGGGAGACCAGCGAGGTGACCGATCGACTCGGCGGGGCGGTGGAGCGGCTTTCCGGCAGTTCCGGGCAGGTGATGCAGGTGTTCAACCGCTTGCTGGACGTGAGCAATCAGATGGGTCAGGCCAGCCAGGGAATCGGGGATGTCTCCCGCAGCGTGCACAACGCCTCGCAAGGGGCCGAGGAGATCACCCGCAGCGTGACCGAGGCGGCCACGGCCACAGGAGAGATCGCCCGGGCCATGGCCGCCGTCAACGACGAAGCGGGTCAGATGCAGACCATCAGCGGCGTGCTCGATCAGCGGGCCGGTCAACTGACCGGCATGGCCAGTGAGTTGAAAGCGTTGGTGTCCCGCTTCAAGGTGTGAACCGTTTGCAGGAACGCGCGTTCCGCACTCACCGGAAAACGCGCCAGCAGCGGAAAGATCGATCTTCCGCGCAGATTGGTCGCAGAGTCGAGGTCCGGTGACGGGTGGCGAATCGATGGGCCTGCCTGGACGGTGGCGCGCCCATCCGAAAGAACGGCCCCGCAATGTTTGGACCCGAGAGGCTCTGCCGTGCAGGATGCGCGCGTCTGCGGGCCGATCCGGGATCTGCTGGCCTCTTGACGCAGGATGTGTTCGTCCGCGTGCGTGTTCATGTTCATGTTCATGTCTTCCCCCGTCACTCATCCGCCCCATTGTTCAGGGGGGGATCTTGTTGCTGCATTCTTTCCAGGGTCATGACAACCATCTGATTGAAGGAGCGCCGTTCCGTCTCCGCCTTGTGGCCGATCCACTCGGCCAGGGGTTCGGGAAAGCGCAGCGATTTTTGGATCATGCGGATGTGTTTGTCGGTTTTCATGGGTTCGTCTCCCGTCGTTTGAAGTCAATCCTGGTGAGCATGATCCATCACGGCGTGGAGGAAAATCAGTTGCATCCCTTCAGCATGCCGGAAAAAAAGGGGGCGTGCTGGCGTGTTGGAGGGTTTGTGCGTAGAATGGATGACGGTCTGGAGGCAGCCTCGGTTTTTGGGAAAGCATGGATGGTGTGGAGGTGGGCGGTCATGCCGGAGGAGTGGGTGGTATTGGTGCATGGATTGTGGCTGGACGGCTCGGAATTTCTGTGGTTGGAGCGGCATCTGCGCCGGGATGGTTACCGGGTGTTGCTGTTTCAGTATCCCACGGCGCGGCGCGATCTGGAGGAGAACGCCGCAGGGCTTTGGGAGTTTCTGGAGTTGCGTTTCGGAACCGGCCTGAAACGGGTGGCCGCCGGTTCGGTTCATCTGGTGTGTCACAGTCTGGGGGGGTTGGTGGCGTTGCGCATGCTGGAACGCCATCCAGAGGCCCCGATCGGGCGCATGGTCGCGTTGGGTTCGCCGTTCCGGGGATCGTATTCCGCGCGGCGCATGGCCCGCTGGCCGGGTGGACCCTGGCTGCTGGGTCGCAGTCTGGCGGGCGCCTTGGATGGTCAACGGGAGTGGCGTGTGCCGGAAGGCCGTCGGGTCGGGGTGGTGGCCGGCACGCTGCCTTTGGGTCTGGGGCATCTGGTCTGGGGGTTGGAGTCGCCCAACGACGGGGTGGTGTCGGTGGCCGAAACCCATCTGCCCGGAGCGGTTCATGCCACGGTGCCCATGGTGCATGTGGGATTGGTTTCATCGCCACGGGTGGCGGAGTGGGTGCGACATTTCTTGAAAACAGGAGAAAAGCCATGGTGAAGCGGGATTGCAACCCTGGGGAACGATCATGAAGCCGGGTGCCACGGGGTTGACGCGGGTGATCAACGCCGCCGGCTACTCCATGTTGGGTCTGCGGGCCGCATGGCACAACGAGGCGGCCTTCCGGCAGGAGTTGGGACTGCTGGTGATTGGGTTGCCTCTGGGGCTGTGGCTGGGCAACACCGGGGTGGAACGCGCGTTGCTGACCGGTTCGTTGCTGGTGGTGTTGATCGTCGAGTTGATCAATTCGGCGGTGGAGGCGGTGGTGGACCGGATCGGTGCGGAGCTGCATCCTTTGTCGGGACGGGCCAAGGATATCGGATCGGCTGCGGTGCTGCTGGCGCTGCTGCTGGTCGGGCTGGTTTGGGGATGCATCCTGTGGGAGCGGCTGACGTGAGCGACGCGGGGAGGCCATAAGGGCGTCTTATGTCGGAGCGAACCGTTCAACGGATACTGGTGGTTTTTCTGGTGGTGGTGCTGGGACTGTTGGGCATGCGGCTCGGCAAGAGCATGTTCATGCCGCTGCCGTCCACCTCCGGACCGGAACGCCCGCCGGAGATCACTTGGCGATTGGGGGTGAGCGGCGCTTTGGGGCCGGTCTCCCGTCTGGCGATGGAACGGCTGGCCGAACGGGTCGCGGTCATGAGTCAGGGCCAATTCCGGCTGACGTTGCATCCGGCGAGCGAACTCGGGGGCGATGAGCGCATGCTGGAGTTGGCCAGCCGGGGAGAGCTGCCTTTGCTGGTGGTGCCGCATGGCGTTCTGGGGGGACGGATCGAGGCCATGCGGGTGTTCGATCTGCCGTTTCTGTTTCCCTCCCGCGAGGTGGTCAATCGGGTTTTGGATGGGGATCCGGGACGGATTCTGCTGGACAAGTCGCGGGAGTTGGGCCTGGAAGGGTTGGCCTTGCTGGATGGGGGCTGTCGTCATTTTCTGGCGGATCGTCCTTTGCTGAAACCGGAGGCGTTTGCCGCGCTCCAGGTGGTGGAACAGATCGACAATCCGGTGCGTCAGGAGCTGTTCACCCATCTCAAGTCGGTGCCGGTGGCGGGGGTCTCCGCTCCCCGTTCCGGGCTGGAGTCGGGCATCCAGGCGCTGGAGGAGACCCTGCCGGGTCTGGCCGCGCTGCCGGATTCCGCCGGATTGAATCATCTGACCTTGAGCGGTCATGGTCATGCGGTCGATCTGTTGGCGGTGAGTCGCGACGCGCTCGACATGCTGACCTCCGGGCAGCAGCGGATTCTTCTGGACGCGGCCCGCGAAGCCACTTGGTGGGGCCGGAGCGAACTGCGCGCCCGGGAAGGACAGATTCTCCAGGCGTTGCGCAACCGGGGCGTGAGCGTGCATGAACTCTCCCCGGAGGGCCGGGAACGGTTTCGCGGCCTGTTCGCCTACGCCCCGCGCAAGTTTGAAGAGCGTATCGGACCCGACGTGATCGCCCGCATGGCCGAGTGGCTGCTGTTGCGCGGTCCGGAGTCGGAGGGGGAGCGGCGGGAGATTCTGGTGGGACTGGACGCCCAGCTTTCCGGAGAGAGCGCGGGCATTGGACTGGAGTTGTCGCGTGGGGCGCTGCTCGCCATCGAAGAGATCAACGCGCGTGGCGGGATCTTGGACCGGAAGCTGCGTCTGGTGGCCCGCGACAATCATGGACTGGCCACGCGGGGATTGGACAACCTGAAATTTTTCGCCAGTCTGGATGATCTGGTGGCGGTGGTGGGAGGTCAGAAAAGCGCGGTGGTGGCGGCCGAGGTCGAGGAGGTCCACGGTCTGGAGTTGCCGTTGTTGCTGCCCTGGTCTGCGGCCCGTCACCTGACGGAGAACGGGTTTGTCACCAATCAGGTGTTCCGGATGAGCCTGAACGACCGCTGGGCCGCGCCGTTTCTGGCCGATGCGGCGCTGGCGCGGGGTTCGCGCATCGCCTTGGTGCTGGAGAACTCCCTCTGGGGGCACGAGTTCGAGAAGTTCGTCGGACGCCATCTGATCACGCGGGGTCTGCAACCGGTGGCGGTCCACTGGGTGGACAATGGCCAGGGCGGTTTCGCGTCGATCCTCACCGCGTTGACCGCTGTCGGCGCGGAGGTGGTGATGCTGGTGGATACGGCGGATGAGAGCGTCGGGTTTTTGTTGGAGCTCTCCCGTCGTCTGCCCGCCTTGCCGGTGGTTTCCCATTGGGCCATGCTGGGCGCCCGTTTGACCCTGGCCCAGCAGCAGGTGATCGGCAATCTGGATCTGGTGTTTCCCCAGACCTTTTTTCCTGGTCTTCCCGGCAACAAGGCGGGCGAGGCGCTTCAAAAGGCCAGTCGGCGGATGTTGTCGCTGGAGGAGTGGGATCCGGCGGTGCCGATGGGCAGCGGTTTCGTGCATGCCTATGATCTGGTGCGGATGCTGGCTGGCGCCATGGTCGCGGCCGGTTCCACGGAGCGCCGCGCGGTGCGCGACGCCCTGGAGACGCTGCCGCTCCACGAAGGCGTGATCAGACGGCATGAGCCGCCTTTCGAGCGATTGCGTCACGATGCCCTGGGCATCGGCGACTATCGACTGGGACGGCTGACCCCGGATGGCCGGATCGTCCCGGCGGAGCAGGAGAAATGAGCATGGAACCGCTGACGAGCCATGGCGGACAACTGCGGCGGCGTTATATTCTGCAATTTTCCTCGTTCGTGGGGGCGGCGCTGGTGTTGGTGCTGGGACTGCTTCAGGCGGACATGATTCATTCGTTGCGCCAGCAGTCGGCTTCTGGATTGCGCGCGCAAGGCCAGGATCTCTTCGAGCGGGTGGAGACCCGCATCGGTTTCTTGCGGCAGAATCTGGAACAGTTCGCCCGCAATCCCCTGATGATCAACGCCATGATGGAAGGCACGGCCAGCAATCCCCATCTGCCCCAGTTGGCGCGGAATTTCTCCAGTGGCCGTCACATCGTGGCGTTCAATCTGGTGCATTTTGATGGCACCTCCTTGTTTGTGGATCACCACGCCCATGCCCCGGAACTCCACGACTCCGAAGCGGTGCGCAACGCCTTGTCCTTGAGCCGTCCGGCGCCGATGATCGATCCCACTGGCCGGTATCTGATTCTCAGTCACGCGCTGGTGCTGCACGATGTGATTCAGGGGGCCATGATCGTGCATGTGGATTTTCCCGGTCTGCTGGCGGAGATCGTCTCCGGGGACAAGTCGATTCAACACACCCTTTTGCGCGGGGATCAGGTGCTGTTCCAGACCCGGGTTCCGGCCTCCCGGGATGTCATCGAGCTGACCATGCCTCCGCCTCCGGGTTCGGCGATCCTGACACGGCTGGGGGTGCGGCAGCGCCTGACCGTGGACAAGGCGGCGATTCGCGCGCCGATCTACGAGAGCATTGCCAATGCCACGCTGCTGGGTCTGGCCATCGTGATCGCCTCCATGCTGCTGGCGTTTCGGCTGGGGGCCAAGGCGGCGGAACCGATTCTGATGTTGTGCGACCGGGTGCGTCGCGCTACCGAGGATGGCACCTCCGCCATCACGCCGGTGGGCACCGGGGATGAACTGGAGGAGTTGGCCGCCTTGTTCGAGGAGCGTACCCGCGCTTTGTGGGGCATCCGCAAGGAGTTGGAACACCGGGTCATGGAGCGCACCCGCATTCTGGCCCAGCTCAATGTGGAGCTGGAACGGGAGGTGGTGGAGCGCACCCGTGTCGAGGCGGAGACCCGGCGTCATCTGGAACTGCTGGATCAGGCGCAACGGATTGCCCATTTGGGCAGTTGGGAGTGGGATCTGGTGGAAGGGACGGTGCAGTGGTCGGCGGAGTTGTTCCGCATTCTGGGTTTGAGACCGCATGCGTTGTTGCCCAGCCACAAGCGTTTTTTGTCGTCGGTACACAGCGAGGACCGCCGTTTGGTCAACGAGGCGCTGGAGCAGGCGTTGCGCACCCATGCCCTGGAGTTTGAGCTGGAGTTTCGCGTGGTGGCGCCGGATGGTCACATCCGGTTCACGCAGTGCAATGCCCGCATCAGCCGGGACCAGCACGGCGAGCCGATCCGGGTGACCGGAACCCTGCTGGACATCACCCCGCGCAAGATCCTGGAAGGGGAGTTGCGCGCCGCCAAGGAACAGGCGGAAGAGGCGAGCCGGATCAAGGGGGAGTTTCTGGCCAACATGAGCCATGAAATCCGCACGCCGATGAATGCCATCATCGGTTTCAGCCATTTGTGCCTGCGGACCGCCTTGACCAACCGGCAGCGGGATTATCTGCAAAAGCTCTACGTCAGCGCCAATGGGATGTTGCGCATGATCAACGATATTTTGGATTTCTCTTGTATCGAGTCGGGCAGTCTCGAAATCGAGCGGATCGAGTTCGATTTGCAAGAGGTGCTGGCGAGCCTGGAGTCGCTGATGGGGGTCAAGGCCCAGGAGAAGTCGTTGCAATTCCGGGTGGAATTGATGGATCCGATGCGAATGCCTTTGGTGGGGGATCCCTTGCGGTTGCGTCAGGTGCTGCTCAACCTGACCAACAACGCCATCAAGTTTACCGATCACGGGGAGGTGGTGGTTTCGGTGAGACCGATGGAGGTGAGTGGTCAGGAGGTGTTGTTGTCGTTCATGATTTGCGATACGGGCATCGGCATGACCCCGGAACAGTTGGAAGGAGTGTTTCAGAAATTTCATCAAGGAGACGGGAGTTCCACCCGCAAGTATGGTGGAACCGGTCTGGGACTTGCATTGTCCAAGAGTCTTGTTTCGATGATGGGGGGCACCATCGATGTGGAAAGTTCTCCTGGAAATGGAAGCCGGTTCATGTTTACGGTGCGTTGTGGCCGGTCGAATGGTGTCGAGAGCGCCGAATCCGGATCTGAAACCGGTTCGCAGACCTGTTCGCCCTGTTACGGGTTGTCGTTGCCGCTGGAGGAGGGGGAACTCAAATCTCCTCTGCCCACGCTGCCGGGGATCAATACCCGTGTGGGATTGCGCGGCATGGGCGGGGATGTCACCTTGTATCGTCGGGTGATGAACAAGTTCGTGGTCAATCAGACCGACGCCTGCCGGGTGATGAGCGGTCTGCTCGAAGCCAAGGAGTGGAGCGAACTGGAACGGGTGGCCCACACCCTCAAGGGTGGGGCGGCCACCATCGGCGCGGTGGACTTGAGTCTGGCCGCGATGAAGATCGAGCATGGGGTCAAGGAGCGGATCGGTCGCAAGGCGTTGCGTCCCTGGATCCTGGAGGCGGCCCGACTGTTGGAGTCGGTGCTGCTGACCATCGGCACCGCCTTTCCCGAACCTCGGGGGAGCGAACCGCCTTCCGGGGTGGCCACGCCGGTGGATCCGGAAGGTCTGTTGCCTTTGTTCATTCAGGCTGGCCGGTTGTTGCGTCATTTCGACGTGCGCGCCGAAGAGGTGATCCGGGCCATGGAGCCTTGGGCGGCGGACAAGGAGAGCCATGAGGGGTGGCAGATGATGATCCGGTATCTGGAAGTGTACGAATACGATAAATGCAACGATCTTTTGATGCAGTGGTCTGCGCGCATGGGTGTGGTCTTGGAGTCGTGACATGGAGAGCCAATCTTCTGGAATCAATCCGGATCCGATCGGCGATGCCCGCAAGCGCATCGTGCTGCTGGTGGACGATCAGCCGGAGAACATCGACATCATCCGCAGCGCCCTGGACGACCATTTCCAGATTCTGGTGGCCACCCATGGGGTCAAGGCCTTGCAGGTGGTGCGGCGGGTGGTGCCGGACATCATCCTGCTGGACATCATGATGCCGGTGATGGATGGCTACGAAACCTGCAAGCGGCTCAAGGAGGATCCTGTGAGCGCGGCGATTCCGGTGATTTTTCTCACCGCCAAGACCGAGTTCGAAGACGAGGCCATGGGACTGGCCCTGGGGGCCATCGATTACATTCGCAAGCCTTCCAGTCCGCAGATCATTCTGGCCCGCGTCAAGAACATCGAGCATCTGCTTTTGGCCCGTCGCGCCCTGGAACAAAAAAATCTCGCCCTGGACACGGCCCGCTGCAACGCCGAGCAGGCGTTGGGAAAGTTGGCCGAAAACGAGCGTGAACTGCACGCGGCCATGCTCGCCGCCGAACGGGCCAACATGGCCAAAAGCGAGTTTCTGGCGGTGATGAGCCACGAGATCCGTACCCCCTTGAACGGCATTCTGGGCATGGCCGAGCTGTTGATGGATCTGGAACTGGCGGAGGAGTACCGGCTTTATGTGGAGACGATCCGTCGTTCCGGCGAAAATCTTTTGGTGATCATCAACGACATTCTGGATTTTTCCAAGATCGAGGCGGGCCGGTTGGAGTTGGAGGAGATTCCGTTTGGTCTGTGGAGTCTGCTCGACGAGTTGAATGTGCTGTTCGGGCAGGTGGCGGCCAACAAGGAGATCGGATTCGGGGTGGAGTATGGGGGGCTTTTGCCCCGCGATCTGATCGGCGACCCGGTGCGGGTGCGGCAGATCCTGACCAATCTGTTGTCCAACGCCCTCAAGTTCACCGAGTCCGGCAGCGTGTTGCTGTCGGTGGAGCCGTTGCGGGTGTCGTCCGAGCAGGCCATGATCCGTTTCGCGGTGCGCGATACCGGCATCGGGATCAGTCCGGAGAACTTTTCCCGGTTGTTCGATGCCTTTTCCCAGGTGGACAGCTCCACGACCCGCAAGTTTGGTGGTACCGGTCTGGGTCTGAGCATCACCAATCGGCTGGTGCGTATGATGGGTGGCAAGATCAGCGTGGACAGCACGCCGGGAGTGGGCAGCACGTTCCGGGTGGAGCTTCCCTTCAAAATGGCCCGCATCGCCCTGCCGAGCGAAGACGGCGTGCACATTCCCACCCATCGCGCCGTGGAAATCCCCCTGAACCGTGCGTTGCTGCTGGTCGAAGACGATCCGATCAATCTGGCCGTGATCAAGGGCATGTTGAAACCGTTCCAGATCCGTATCGAGGTGGCCTCCAATGGTCGGATCGCCCTGGACAGGCTCGCCCGGCAACCCTTCGATCTGGTGCTGATGGATTGCCTGATGCCCGAAATGGATGGGTACACCGCCTGCCGCGAGTTCCGCAAGCAGGAGTTCGCCTCCGGTCTCTTGCGCCGCACTCCGGTCATCGCCCTCACCGCCAACGCCATGCAGGGGGATCGGGAGAAGTGTCTGGCGGCCGGCATGGATGACTATTTGAGCAAACCTTTCAAGCGCGGCGCGCTGCTGACCGTGCTGGCCCGATGGTTGTCGCGTGGTCCGGCTGCGTCCGCTGCGTTTGCCGAGCCGTCCGGAGAGGGGGAATCTCTGCGGGAACCAATCGACCGGGACAAGATCCAAGAGTTGCAGGAGGATCTGGGAGATGAGTTCCATAATGTCTTGCGCACCTTCCAGATGGGACTGGCCGACCGCGCGGTACGCATTCAGACCGCTTTGGAGGCCTCGGATGCCAATGGTTTGCGCCTGGAGGTTCACTCCCTGAAAAGTCTGTGCGCGCAGTTTGGTCTGAGTCGCATGCGTCCGGTGGTGGTGGAGTTGGAAGCCCTGGCGCGGGCGGGCACGCTGGACGGGGTCGCGACCCTGGCCGAACAGCTTTTCGAGGAGATCCGGGTGGCGGACAGGGCCTTGCAGGCCTATTGCCGGTAGGGAGTGGAGACGATGACCGTACCAGACCAGTCCAGGGAACTGGGCAGACATTATCAACCCGGGGAGATCATCTTTCGTCAGGGCGACACGTCCGACAAGTTTTACATGGTGCGCAAGGGTCGGGTGCTGCTCACCCGTGAAACCTCGGCTGGCAAGAGCATGCGGGTGGAGATCGGAGACGGTGAGATTTTCGGCATCGCTTCGGCATTCACGGTCAATCACGAGCGGTTTGCCACGGCTACGGTTCTGGAGGAGTCCTATATCCTCGGAATCGATGAGAAAATGTTCATCTCCCGGATGCATCAGGATCCCTCGATCGCCTTTCGGCTGATTCGTCATCTCTCGCAGCGACTGTTCGATCTGGAACACGGTTCCGCGCCCCAGTCGGCGCTCAAAGGCAAGAAAATGGCCCGCTTGGGCAAAATCGACAAAAGCGTCAAGAGCGAAATCCTGCCGGTTTCCAATCCCTGCCGCAAACTGCCCAATGTGCATGATTTCAGCGTCTGTTACCATTTCCTGATCGTGGAAGACGAGCGGGAGTATTTTTCGGTGATTCAGGGATGGCTGGCCAACTCGGTGGAGAATCGCGACGATCCCTTGCGCATTCCCACCTACAAACTGACCCATGCCACCACCTTCGCGGAAGCCGAGGCGCTGCTGCGTCAGGACAAGTTCGATTTGATCCTGCTGGATCTGAATCTTTCCGACAGCCAGGGTTACGAAGAGACCTTCGTGCGCATGCAGTCCCAGGCCTTCGACACCCCGATCATCGTCTTCACCGGCATGGATGATGACCGTCAGGCCATTCAGGCGGTGGAGGATGGCGCGCAGGACTATCTGGTGAAAGGACAGGTCAACCGTCGCGCCCTGGTGCGGGCGATTCAGCACGCGCTCTCGCGTCACAAAACCCAAAAGGCCGCCCTCGACGAACTGGGAACCCCCCAGGAGGAGAATGGCCATAAATATGCCGTCATGCTGCGTGACTGGTTGAACCGGTGCATCGTGCCCCATCATGAGTATTCAAAAGTGTGAACCGGTTTCTTCTTTGACTCCGTGGTTCCGACAGGGGGGGCAGGGCGCGGTTCTGGCGTTGCTGCTGTTGGTGGCTTGCGTGATTTTTCTGGCCGCGTTGTCGGTGGGCGGCATGCGCGGTGGCGTCTACGGGGTGTGGGATCTGCTGACAGGGCAGGGGGATGGGCTGCTGGGCCGGGTGATCGTGGAGTTGAGGCTGCCGCGCGCGTTGGGGTCCATGGGCGTGGGCGGACTGCTGGCCCTCTCCGGGGTGTTGATGCAGGTGCTGTTGCGCAATCCTTTGGCGGATCCTTATGTGCTGGGACTCTCGGGCGGGGCGGCTTTCGGGGCGATTTTGGCGTTGATGGCCGGAGGTTCCGGGCTGTGGGTCGATGGAGGGGCCTGGCTGGGGGCGATGGTCACCATGGTGATGGTGTTCTGGCTCGCCGGCGGACCGGGCGGATGGGAGCGGGGTTCCCGGCTGCTGCTGACCGGTGTGGTGGTGGCGTCGGGCTGGGGGGCGGGAGTGAGTTTCTTGTTGTACTGGATGCCGGATGAGAGACTGCGCGGGGCCTTGTTCTGGATCATGGGAGATCTGGCGCGCGGCGGCGATCCCTGGCCCTCCCTGGTGGTGCTGTGTGTGGTGCTGGCGTGTGTCTGGCCTTTCTCGCGGGCCTTGAATCTGCTGGTCACGGGTCCGGCGCGCGCCGCCTCTTTGGGGGTGGCGGTCACGCCGGTACGTCTGGCGTTGTATCTGCTCTCCTCTCTGGCGGCGGCCTCGGCGGTGGCCACCGCTGGCAGCATCGGTTTCGTCGGTCTGGTGATTCCCCATTTATTGCGTCTGGTGGGTTGCGTGAACCATCGCGTTCTGCTGCCCGCCTCGGCCTTGTTGGGGGGGGCCTTGTTGACTCTGGCGGATCTTCTGGCCCGTACCGTGATCGCGCCCCAGCAGATGCCGGTGGGCATTCTGACCGCTTTGTTGGGTGCGCCTGTGTTCTTGTGGCTGTTGCATCGGAGCCTGCGGTGACGGCGTTGCTGGCGTTGCGGGGGGTGGATCTGGGGGTGGGGGAGCGGCGTTTCTGTCGCCAACTGGATTGGACCATCCAACCCAAAGAGCGTTGGGCCGTGTTGGGCCCCAATGGCGCGGGCAAATCCACCTTGTTGCGCGCCCTGGCCGGATTGCATCCAGTGAACGGAGGGGAGATCTGGCTGGAGGGGAGTCCCCTGGGGCGTTTGAGCCGTCGGGCCGTGGCGCGTCGGGTGGGGATCTTGTTCCAGGAACAGGAGTACCCGTTTCCCGCCACGGTGCTGGAGTGTGTCTTGGCCGGGCGCACGCCGCATGTGGCTTTCTGGGCGCCGGATACGGCGGAAGATCATCAATGGGCCTGGGACGCCCTGCGGGAAACCGGCCTGGAAGCCTTGGCCCATCGTCAAGTGGATACCCTGTCCGGCGGCGAACGCAGACGCATGGAGGCCGCCACTCTGCTGGTGCAATCCCCGCGTTTGATGCTGCTGGACGAACCGACCAACCATCTGGATCTGGGCCATCGGATCGGTCTGCTGCGGTTGCTGGTCCGCAAGACCGAAGAACAAGACGGAGCCATGATTCTGGTGTTGCATGACATCAATCTGGCGTCGCGTTTTTGCGATCATTTTTTGTTTTTGTTCGGTTCCGGTGAGAGTCTGCTGGGAGAACAAGAGCAGATGCTGCAACCGGCGCTGCTCTCCCGACTGTATCGACACCCGATGCGGGCGGTGAGAGACGGGGAGCGTTTGTACTGGATCCCGACGTGATCGGGAGCCTTCCATCGGTCGGGATGCCTGGGGTGTCGGGATGCTATTGCGAAAATGCAACCGCTTTGTTGCGTTCATGAAACCAGCCGGGGCTCGCGAGTCCGGCCAGGGCGCGGTTCGGTTCGGGTGGGGGTTGGCTGTATTATTGCATCGTTGATTCGGCATCACTCAAACCCGGATGGATGATCGAAGATGCGGATTTTTCAATCGTTGACCCATACCGTGCTGGCAGGTCTGCTGATCTTCGCCGCACTGTTGATCGCGGTCTCGTTGCTGTTGTCGCGGGAGACTGGCCGGATTCATCAGCAGGCCATGAACGATCATGGTTTCCTGAGCCTGTTGAATACCGTGCTGGAAGTGCGCAGATATGAAAAAAGTTATTTGATCTATCACGAAAAAAGCGCGTTTGAAAGTACACTGAGTTATCTGGATCAGACCGATCGGCAATTGCGCGAGCATCGTGGCGCCATTCTTTCCAGACCCGACGGGGCGAAGATCTTTCAGCAGATGGGGAACGTTGCGGTGGAGTATCGGGATCGTTTCTTGAGTTATCCGATGCTGCTGGAACACGATCCCAAGGCCATTCAGGCTCTTGAAATCACCTTGCACCAGTTGGGCAAGCAGTTGATTGGCTTGGCCGAGCAGCTTGCCGCCGATACCGAGGACAATATTACGGTCATTTTGCAGGATCTCCGGATCTCCATTGTCGTGGCGAATCTGTTTTTTTTGGGATTGTTGATTCTTTACGGGATGTTGTTGTTGCGTCGGGCGGTGGTGCCGTTGCAGGAGTTGCAGGAGGGATTGTCATCCATTCTGGAAGGGCGTCGGGATCAATTGGAGCCTTTGTGTCGGGATCGGGAGATCGTGGCGTTGAGCCGCATGATCAATCTGACCCTCAAGACCATCGGCCAAAACCGGGAAGAGCGCTGTCGGCAGGCGCAATTCGTGTATTCGGACGAGGTGTTGTCGCGTCTGGTCAAAACTCTTGAAAAACCGATGGCCAACATTTCCACCACCTGCCAGATCCTGGTGGAGGAGGAACCGGAAAACGGCTCTCGTGATCTGCTGGTGCGGATCTGGCAGCAGGCGGAACAGGGCGGCCGGTTGTTGACCGCCATCCAGCAGTATGCCTACGCCCAGGACAAACCCAGCACGCCGATTCTGCTCTCCTTGTTGTTGGATCGGGTGGTGAGCGGCTTGCAGCAGACCGTGGAAGCCGGGATGATGCCACGTTTGGAGGTGGGGTCGGATCTGGTGGTGATTGGCAATCCGGGCACGCTGGAACGGGGTCTGAGCGATTGGATGTTGCAGGTTCTGAGTGCGTGCCCGCGTGGCGCCGAGTACGCCTTGAAAGCCCGACGGCTCTCGGAAGCCGACAGACGCGCCGCTTTGGAACGTTCGGTGTTGCGTCCTTTGGTTTGGTTGTCTCCCGACTGCCACGAAGTGGTGGAAATCTCCTTGCCGTGGACCGGGGAGCTGCCTTCGACGCCAGAGCAGCCGTTACAGGATGTCTCCTGGCTTTGTCTGCCCGAAGAAGAGGGAAATCCGGGCATCTGTCTGTTGCCGGGCATCATCCGCCGTCACGGTGGCGCGATGGTGGTGGAGTCGATGGCGGAATCCGGCGTGCGTTTCGCTCTTTGGTTGCCGGCAGGACAGGAAAGAGAAAGGAAGAGGGCAACGGATCCTGTGGCCAGGGAGCGTTGACTCCGATGTCTGAACCCGTTCGCGTTCTTTTGGTGGATCGCGACAAGGTGGCTCTGCAAATTCTGGAGCATATCCTGCGCAAGGAGGGGTGCCGGGTCATGACCGCTCCCGGCGGAGCGTCTGCCCTGCAATATCTGGAACGTCACGCGGCGGATCCGGAACCCGTTGAGGTCATTCTCGCCGATTTGGGATTGGACCCGGTGGACGAGAGTCATTTCCTGCGCCATTGTCTGCGGTTGCTGCCTGCCAGCGCCTTGATTTTCGTATCCGACACGATTTCGGTCTCTTCGGTGGTCGATGTCATTCGACAAGGCGCGTTTCATTATCTGATCAAGCCCATTCGACCCCAGGATTTGCGACAGGCCGTGGCCAGCGCCGCCGAGAACAGTCGTCGGCAGGCGGCGCAACAGGGGAACCCTGCGACAGCGATGGTTTCCGGATTGCGTGATCCGTTGATCACGCAGGATCCGGTCATGTTGCGTCTGCTGACCCAGGTCTCCAGGATCGCCGGATTGCAACTGCCGGTCTTGATCACCGGAGAAACGGGAACCGGCAAGGAGATCCTGGCCAGACTGGTCCATGAGCGGAGCGCGCGGGCCAACAAGCCCTTTGTGGCGGTCAATTGCGGGGCGTTTCAGGAGGAGTTGCTGGCCAACGAGTTGTTTGGCCATGCCCGCGAGGCGTTCACCGGCGCGGTGCGGGATCGCAAGGGGGTATTGGACGCCGCCGAGGGAGGAACGCTGTTTCTGGATGAAATCACCGAGATGTCATTGTCCATGCAGGTCAAGCTGCTGCGGGTCATCCAGGAGAAGGAACTGCTGCGACTGGGCATGAGCAAGCCGGTTCCCATCGATGTGCGTTTCATGGCCGCGTCCAATCGGGATATCCGCCAGGAGGTGGAAGCGGGTCGTTTCCGGCGTGATCTGTATTATCGTTTGAACGTGATGGATTTCCATCTGCCTCCCCTGGCGGCGCGTCCGGGGGATATCCCCTTGCTGGTACGGCATTTCATCGAAAAACATGCCAGAGCCTTGAACCGGCGCATCACCGGCATCACCCCTCAGGCCCTCGACCTGTTGAGCGCTCAACACTATCCGGGCAATGTGCGCGAACTGGAGAACGTGGTGTTGCGTGCGGTGGCTTTTGCCAATACCCCGGAGGTGGGAGTGGACGACTTGCCGGAATCGTGGCGGGGAAAAGAGCCGTTCGGGTTCCTCCAGTCGTCAGACAACACCTCCTACCTTTCCCTGGAAGAGATGGCGCAACGCTATATCGTCTGGATCTGTCAGGAGACCCGGGGCAACCAGGGGTTGGCGGCCAAAATACTGGGGCTCGACCGGGTGTCGCTTTGGAGACGACTGAAAAAAATCCGCGCCCGCTCCGATCTCGCGCAACCGTTGGCGTTGCCGTCGGATGAGCGGTCCTGAAACAGGGCCTCCTGCACTCTTCGTGTTCCCGGCGCTCCTGCGCGAGCGGGTCCGGCGCGTTGCGTTTGTGCAACATCGGGGGTTTCCTCCCGGTCAGAAAATCATACAGTTCATTGATATTATTGAATTATGTTGAATGGCGTGCGCTTTGCTCCTGCATGGTGATGATCCATTTTGGCGAGGGGGTCTGATCCGTAGTCTTGCAAAAGGAGCACGGGATGCATTATGCGCACAAGAAGGTGCTGATCACCGGTGGCTTGGGATTGATCGGCTCTCATCTGGCCAGACGTCTGGTGGCCATGGGGGCGCAGGTCACCATCCTGGATGCCTTGCTGCCGGGTCATGGCGGAAATCTGTTCAACATTCGCGACATCCAGTCGCAGGTTGCGCTGCATCTGCGGGATATTCGCGATCCCTTGGCCCTGGATGGGTGCATACCAGGGCAGGAGATCGTTTTCAATCTCGCGGGTCAGACCGGGCATCTGGCCTCGATGCTCGATCCTCAAAGCGATTTTGAAATCAATGTCAGCGGGCAATACCTGCTGCTGGAAACCTGTCGTCGTTTGAATCCGACGTTGCGCATCGTTTTTTCCAGTACCCGCCAGATCCATGGCAGACCCCGTTATTTGCCTTTGAACGAAGACCATCCAGTCCAGCCGATGGATTTCAACGGGATCCACAAGGCGACCGGAGAGTATTACCACCAGTTGTACCAGCGCGTGTATGGCCTGGAGGTGACCATTCTGCGTCTGACCAACACCTATGGACCCGGAATGCGCATCATGGATGCGGGGCAATCGTTTCTTGGCCATTGGATCCGTTTGCTCCTCGAAGGAGTCCCGCTGCCGATTTTCGGGGATGGCGGGCAATTGCGGGATTTCAACCATGTGGACGATTGCGTCGAGGCTTTGTTGTTGGCCGGTTCACGTCCGGAGGCGGTCGGCAAGGTGTATCTGCTGGGCGGATCGGAGGTGGTGTCGTTGCTGGAGCTGGCCAGGCGCCTGAGTGGGTTCACGAGTCGGGGAGGATATGCCTTGATTCCCTTTCCGGGTGAGCGCAAACGCATCGACATCGGCAGTTGTTACGGAGACTTTTCCGCCATCGCCAATGAGCTGGGGTGGCGGCCGAAGATGGATTTGAACCAGGGGCTGCAAATGACTGTCGATTATTATGGCGCATATTCGCATCATTATCTCCAGAGGCGAACATGAACCGTCACACGGATGGTCCGGATGGATGTGATCGGTTCGATATCCGCATGACCGATCTGACCGGCGGACCTGAAGCAATGCATCGGGCCACGCTTCAGGCGGTTGAGCGGGTGTTGGCTTCCGGAAAATATGTGTTGGACCGCGAGGTCGTTGCGTTCGAGAGGCTCTGGGCCGAGGCGTGCGGGGTACGGTTCGGCATTGGAGTGGGCAATGGCATGGACGCCATCACCATCGGTCTGCTTGCCCAGGGGATCGGACCCGGGGATGAGGTGATTGTCCCGGCGATGACCGCTTTTGCCACGGTATTGGCGGTGATTCGTAGCGGAGCCACGCCGGTGCTGGCGGATATCGATCCTGTGACCACGTTGCTCAGTCTGGAGAGCGCGCAACGGATGATGAGCCGTCGTACCCGTGCGGTGGTGGTGGTGCATCTGTATGGCCGGATGGCGCCGATGTCGGAGTGGGTCGCTTTTTGTCATGAGCATGGCGTGGCGTTGATCGAGGATGGCGCGCAGGCCCATCTGGCCAGACTGCGCATGGGGGTGGCGGGTTCGTTTGGCGTGGTGGGGGCGTTCAGTTTTTATCCGACCAAGAATCTGGGTGCCATCGGGGATGCGGGGATGCTGGTGACGGATGACGAATCGATTGTCCAAAAGGCCCGACAATGGCGCGATTATGGTCGAAGCTGCGCGTCTGCTGCGGGTTTGCATGTGCTGGCCGGTTTGAACAGTCGTCTGGATGAACTCCAGGCCGCCTTGTTGAGCGCGCGCCTTCCCTGGCTGGAGGGCTTCAATGCCGCCAGAAGGGCTGTCGCGGCGGCGTATCGGGAGAACCTGAACAATCCGTGGATCACCTTGCCATCGGCCTCGGAGGAACCGGAGGCGCATGTCCATCATCAATTCGTGGTGACGGCGGTCAATCGTGAGGCCTTGAGGTTTCATTTGCGCAGCCGGGGGATACAGACCGGGATTCATTACGCCTTGCCGCTTCATTGGCAACCCGCTTGCCCGGTCCACTCCCGTTACGACCCGAGCGGGCTTTTTCATGCCGAGCAGCACGCGCACCGTTGTCTTTCCTTGCCCTGTCATCCCTTCTTGACGATGGAGGCGGTGGAGCGGGTGATTCAGGCGGTCAATGATTTTGTTCTTCCGGCAGAGACGGAGCCGTGAGCGTTGCATCCGGAGTGCGGGTCGGAGGGGTTCAGGAGTGCCCGGCGGCGGGATTGGCTCTGACCACCGCTTCCGGGCCGCAACCGGATTGGTGGCAGCGGGGGCTGGCACATCATCTGGAGGGGGATCTGGCCCTGGCCGAGTGGTGTTATCGCCAGGTGCCACCTTCGGAACCGGCTTATGTTTGCGCCCTGGGGAATCTGGCGGTGATCCGGTGCGCGCAGCAGAGATTCGCCGAATCGGCACACTATTGCCATCTTGCCTTGGGGTTGCGCCCGGATTTTGTCGATGCCCACATCAATCTGGCCAACGCTTTGTCGTGCCTGGGACGCCTGGAAGAGGCGGAGGCGGCGTGTCGGCGCGCCTTGGCGTTGCAGCCGGATTCGTTGTTGTCCTGGGGGGCCTTGGGCAACGTGTTGAGCGCCATGGGTCGGATGGCGGAGGCGGAGTCGTGTTTGCGTCGCGTGTTGGCGGAGGATCCGGATTGCGTGCGTTCGCGTTTGGTTCTGGGGAATCTGTTGACCCAATCGGGGCGTCATCAGGAGGCTGAGGTGGCGTTTCGTCAGGTTCTGGCCATCCATCCGCAGGATGGGGCCGCACTCAACAATCTGGGAAATGTGTTGAGTTTTTTTGGCCGGTTCACCGAAGCGCGCGAACTGTTGTGGAAGGCTGTTGCCGTGAAACCCGACGATGTGCAGGCTTTGTTGAATCTGGGTGTGGTCTCCAACAATCTGGGGGAGTACGCCGAAGCGGAAGCCTATTATCGTCTGGCTTTGCGTTATGACGCCAATTATCTCGACCCCTTGAGCAATTTATTGTTCTTGCAGAACTATCGCGGGGATGGTCGCCTGGATGGTGCCTTGGCGGATGCGCGGCTTTATGGGGAGCGGGTCACGGCCAAAGCCAGACCCTACGTTCACACTCCCGATCCGGGAGCGGTTGACCGCACTTTGCGCGTGGGCCTGGTCTCCGGAGACCTGCTCAATCATCCTGTGGGCTATTTTCTGGATGGATTGCTGCCGCACTTGGTGGGGCGGAATATCGAGTTGTCTGTTTATTCGAATCATTTGCAAGAAGATGAGTTGACGCAACGGTTGCGGCGTGTCATCCCCCATTGGCGCACGGTGTTCGGAGTGGGGGATGAGGAGTTGGCGCGTCGCATTCATGAGGACCGGGTGGATGTTCTGGTGGATCTGTCCGGTCACACCGCCCGCAACCGGCTGTCGGTGTTCGCCTGGAAACCGGCTCCGGTTCAGGTGACCTGGTTGGGGTATTTCGCCACCACCGGTGTCCCCGCCATGGATTACATTCTCGGGGATCCGTACAACTTGCCGGAATCCGAGTCCGATCATTTCACGGAAACCCCCTGGCGGTTGCCGGACTGTTATTTGTGTTTCACTCCGCCGGATCCTTCTCCTCCGGTCGCCCCGTTGCCCGCCTTGCAACATGGGGGCATCACCTTCGGATTCTTCAACAACACCAACAAGCTGACCGATGAGGTAGCCGCATGCTGGAGCCGGATTTTGCGCGGTGTGCCGGGCAGTCGTCTGTTTCTCAAGAACAAGTTGTTTCTGGATCCGCTGTTGACACAGTCGATGATCGACCGATTGGCTGCCCACGGGATTGCTCCCGATCGATTGCTGCTGGAAGGGCCTTCCACGCGGGCATTGTATCTGACCGCCTATGATCGGGTGGATATCGCCTTGGACAGTTTTCCTTATCCCGGGGTGACCACCAGCGTGGAAGGTTTGTGGATGGGGGTTCCGGTGATCACCCGCAAGGGCAGGCGTTTTTTGTCCCATCAGGGAGAGTCGATACTGGCCAATGTGGGTCTGTGCGACTGGATCGCGGCCGACTGCCGGGAATATGTGGACAAGGCCGTGGCGTTTGCCTCCGATCTGGATGGTCTGGCGGCGTTGCGGGCCGGTTTGCGTGCCCGGATGGCGCGGTCGCCTCTGTTGGATACCGCCCTGTTTGCCAGGAATCTGGCTTCGGCTTGGCAGGAGATGTGGCGGGTCTGGTGTCGCGGCGGGAGCAGCGTTTGAAGCTGAGGCGTTGGATCGGGTGCGAGAGTGTTGCCGAAGGGGTCGGAGGCGAAAGTTTTCTTCGCTTATTTAAGGGTAACTATTCACCACCCCTGGGCGTGTTGACATTCAATAATTCGATCTGTACCCTGTCCTGCAGGAGGTGATGCTATGGATCGAATGTTACTGCGTGATGACCAATGGGAACGAATTGTAGACCTCTTGCCAAGAAGGCGAGGACATCCAGAGAAGAGGGCTGCCGATCATCGATTATTCATTGAGGCGGTTCTTTGGATTGCTCGGACTGGAGCGCCATG
>JADGBT010000020.1 GCA_015231375.1 Magnetococcales bacterium
GAGCGGATGTCGTCTGAGTTGATTCTCAACGGGAATCTCCTTGAATCGGATTGACGCAAGGAGTATCAAGAAATTTCGCACCCCAATGTCAAGGAATTTTCGCAAGCTAGGGGTGGTGAATAGTTACGTTCCGGGATGGGCTTGGGGGGTCGCCGTGCAGACGACAGACACCGCGTCCCGCCTCCTTGGCGGCATACAACGCCACGTCGGCGTGTTTGAGCAAGACTTCCAAGGTGGCGGCGTGATCCGGATAGATGGCCACGCCCACACTCACCCCGATGACACAATCGTGTCCCTTGAGCAGATAGGGACGCGCCACATCCTGAATGAGACGCTCTCCCAGCAGACGGGCGGTCTCTCCTTCGGCGCACTCCGGCAACAAGGCCGCGAACTCATCCCCTCCCAGCCGGAACACCACATCGGAATCCCGCAAGGCGTGTTTCAGACGACCGGACACCTCCTTGAGCAACAGGTCGCCGATGTCATGTCCCAGGGTGTCGTTGACCGGCTTGAAATGGTCCAGATCCAGATACATCACCGCCATGCGGCGCTGATAGCGTTGACAGACGGCCAAAGACTTTTCCACCAGTTGGGTGAAGAGCCGGCGGTTGCCCAGACCCGTGAGAGGATCCCGGATGGCCATGTCCTCGAACCGTTCTTTCTGGTGGTGCAACTCTCCGATGTAAGAATAGATGGCCGTGGAGGCGGTCTCGAAGGCCTGATCGAGGATCTGGATTTCGTTGCCCTGGTCCGCGTTGACCAACGAGGGCACCTGCAACTTCTGGTTGGAGCACACCTCCACCAGGATCAACGCCTTGTTGCGCAGACGGTTCAGGGGTTGCAGAATCAGGAAGTGGACCGTCAATCCCAACGCCAGAATCATGAGAATGATGATCAAAGAAGACCAGGCCAGCCGCGTCCCATGATCTTGCAAGGTGATCCGGATGGAACCGGTGTCCAGGGGCAGGATCAGACAAAACGGTTTGCCCACGATCAACAAGGGAGAGTAGTAAAGTCCCCGATACTCTTCGATCAGTTGGGTGATGGGCGCGGGGCTGCCCAGACAGTGACGGATCCGGGCAGGATCCGGGGTCGGCCACGCCTTGGCATCCAGGGTGCTGGCCAGCATGTCGTCGGGTCCGCCGATCGCCATGTTCACCGAGCCTTCGGTGCTGGAGCGGCGCGCCAGATCCGGATGGATCCAACGGCCCAGCAGCAGAATGCCGACGGTTTTGCGTTGCACCATGATGGGCGCCATGGCCACGATGGACCAGCGCTGGTTGATGGCCGTGGCCAGCAGATGTCCACCACTTTTGAGGCTTTTTTGCAGGGTTTCCTTGGGAAACGCCTCGTCCGTGTCGGAACCTTCGGTGCTGAACAGGGTTTTCCCCGTCGGATCGATCACCCCGACCAGATCCACGCCCTGGATGGTTTCGGCCAGAAACAGCACTTTGCGCATCAGGCGGTTGAAGTCCTGGGCGTGCAGGGTGAGGGCCTCTTGCAGTTCGCCATCGCGGGAGACCACATGGGCCAATTGCATCAGCCCGCCGGCTTCGTGATCCACCTGAAAGCCGATCTGGGCGGCGCGGGCCTCGTTCTCGATTTTGGCCTTGTTGTGCAACGATTCGTAAAGGAAGGGATAATTGATGAAATATCCCACACCCATGGTGACCAGAACCGTTAGAATCAACAGTCCCACGATCGGAAACAGCAGGCTGCGTCCGAGCAGTCTGCGGGATACCGGTGTGACCGGAACACCTATCGGAACATCTGTCACCACCTCGTCCATATTGGAACGATTCCCCCCCCAGAGTGACTGGCTTGTAAATTCAATCAGAATACGTTCTTTTTTGGAGTCTGGCAAGAAAACCGCGATCAACAGGTGTATGAATGAATATCAGTTTTTGGACTGATATATGTTCTGGCGCATGAACGATTCAAACATCAGCAAGGCCCACAGGGGCGCGGAGAAGTCACAGGCGCCGGAGAGATGCCCCTCCACCAATCGCCGCAGGATATGCGGCTGGAACAGTCCGGATGCGGCCAGGGTCGGTCCCAGCAGCCGTTCCCGGAGGGGCGCGGCCAAAGGCCCCCGCAACCAGGCGGCCAGCGGGAGATTGAAGCCCTGCTTGGGACGGAACAGAATCCCGGCAGGCAGCAGCGGGCGCAACGCCTCTTTGAACAGATATTTGCCCACGCCCCGATGCAGTTTCCATTCGGGAGGCAGGCTGGCCAGCCACTCCACCAGGGGATAATCCAGCAGGGGCGCGCGGACCTCCAGGCCGTGGGCCATGCTGGTGCGATCCACCTTCACCAGCACCCGACCGGCCAGAAATCCTTTGAGGTCCAGATACTGCAAGCGCGACAAGGGGTGTTCCGGGGCGTTTTCGGCGTACTGGCGCCAGGTCTCCTCGGCGCGGAAGCCCTGCAACTCCCGTCGGGCCTGGGGGCTGAACAGCTCCCGACGCAGCTCTTCCGGCAGAATCTCCACCGACTGAAAGGCCGCCTCCACCCATCCCTTGCCCAACGAGCGCAACGTCGAACGGGCGCGCAGCCAGCGGGGCGCCCGATCCAGTTTGGGATACCAGCGTCCCGGCAGACCGAAGATCACGCGGCGCAGACCCAGAGGCAGACGGCTGCGGAGGGCCTCTTCGGCCATGAGAAAACGATAGCGGCTGTAACCGGCGAGATTTTCATCCCCTCCGTCTCCGGAAAGCACCACCTTGGCCTGTTGACGGGCCAGTTCGCACACCAGCCAGGTGGGCAGCGCGGACGGATCGGCGAAGGGTTCCCCGAAGTGGCGCGCCAGCCGGTCCAGCAGGTCGAAACGGGCCGGATCGGCTTGTGACAGATGATGGCGCAGACCGTGACGTTGGGCCACCAGGGTGGCGTAGGCGCTTTCGTCGTGGCGCGGATCGGCGAACGAGACGGTACAGGCTTCCGGGGGGGTGGCGGACTCGCGGGCCATCAGGGCCGAAACCGCCGACGAGTCGATCCCGCCGGACAAGAAGGTGGCCACCGGCACATCGGAAACCAGATGCAGTCTGACCGACTCGCGCAGGCGTTCCAGCAGTTCGCGGGCCGCGCTTTCCGGGGTGAGGCGGGAGGAAGGATCGCATTCAAAACGCGGCTCCCAGTAACAGACCGGTCGGGGCAGCGGGGAGCCGTTCACGATCCGCAGGTGACAGGCGGGCGGCAGCTTGTGGATGCCCGGATGAATCGTGCCGGGATCCGGCACATAACCCAGGGCGAAGAAGCTTTCCACCGCCGGCATGAACACGGAGCGCCGGGTGTCGCTCGCGGCGGTGATGCCCCCCAGTTCCGAGGCGAAACCGATCCAGCCGTCCGCCAGTTCGGCGTAATGCAGGGGTTTCATCCCCAGGCGGTCACGGGCCAGAAACAGGCAGCGTTGGTTCTGGTCCCACACCGCGAAGGCGAACATGCCCCGCAGCCGCTGGACACAGTTCTCGCCCCAGGACTCCCAGGCGTGCAGGATCACCTCCGAGTCCGAACGGGTGGTGAAGCGGTGTCCGAGGGCAAGCAGTTCCGGGCGCAACTCCTGAAAATTGTAGATCTCCCCGTTGAAGACCAGCCACACCGAGCCGTCCTCGTTGCTCAAGGGTTGTTTGCCGCCTTCCAGGTCGATGATCGCCAGACGCCGATGGGCCAGACCCACGCCGGGTCCGATCCACACGCCCGCGCCATCCGGACCCCGATGGCTGTGGGCGTCGTTCATGCGCTCCAGGCGGGCCGCGTCCGGGGGTCGCGCGGCAACCCGGTCAAACAGTCCGGCGAGGCCGCACATCGAAACGCCAGCGTCTGGCCCATTTGCGGGCCAGATGGGGAATCAGGAGTTGAGGGGGCATGCGCAGCCAGTGGGCGCGAAGATACAGACACCAACCCGCCAAGGCCGTGAAAGGATCGGCCCGGCGTTGATCCGGGTGGCGGGGCAGAAGGGTGGATGTCACCAAGGGATCCAGCAGCAATCGGACCGGCCAGGAGGCCGGAGAGGCCCGACGCGCCGCCGACAGCACCCCATCCGGAATCGGGGTCCGGCCCACGCGGGCCGCGCAACGCAGGGCATGATCCAAAGGACGGGTCAGATTCAGGAGCCGCGCCCGTTCCAGCAGTCGCTCCCAGAAAGCGTCCTGCTGGCCGTAATGGGTGAACAGTCCATCCAGATCCAGCAGATCGCGCAATCCCGTGCGGCTGAAGTCCCCGTCGTGGAACTGATGCACCACCGCGTGCAGCACCAGATCCTCCGGGCACAAGGTCCACACGCCGGGATGATCCGTCACCGGTTGCGCCGCCTGCAACAGCCGGGCGGAGTCCGGATGCAGCCGCGCGGTGCGGGGCAGAATGGCGTGATGCAGATCCAGTTCGCTCAGACGCGTTCGATGGCGCATGGGAGGCAGTTCGTGCATCCACTCCCGGTAGTAACGCTGATCATACGGATCCGGCGTGACCGTCATCCAACCGTGGGCCCGCAACCGCTGCTCGGCCAGGGGCAGATCCGCCTCCGGGAGCAAGAGGTCCACATCGGCGGTGAGTCGGCCTTGGGCCATGGGCAGCTCCCGCAGATGATAGGCCGCTCCTTTGAGCAGGATCACCGGCAATCCGCTGCCGTAAAAAGCCCGCTGGACGCGGTTGACCTCCCAACGCACCGACCGTTCCCGATCCGCCGCGATCACCCGCGCCCCTTCAAAGAGATCCTGGATCCGGGCGGGCAGGGTCTCCAGGCAGGAGGCCCGAGTCATCCGCGCGCCCAACGCGGCCAGCAGACCGCTCCGTCGCGCCAGACGCAGCACGAGATCCTGCGTTCCGGCGCTCATGCCGGCAAAAGAGTCGGGAGCGCGCCAGGCCCGCAACAGCCAGTCCGCCGGAGAAGGCGCGGCGCTCCTCACGGGGGGGCCTCCTCGTGTTGAGCGGTATGGTCGTCCAGCAGGGCCACGGCCTCGGCGAGATCCCCATAGGTCAGCTCGAAAAACCGACAGCTCCGGGTCAGACGCGCCACCGTGGCGAAACCGCGCGCGCCCATCAGTTCGTAATTGAAGGAGTGCGCCGCCAGACGCATGAATCCGTGGTCCAGGGGGACGGGATCGAGTTCCGCCGGGGCCTGGGGTTGGAATCTGGGGGTGATCACCCAGGTGGGGCGGGCGGTCTCCGCTTCCGCGTATACGCTGGCCGCCGGAGGTTGCATGTGGGCCACGTTTCCCTTGCGGGTCTTGGGAAACACCGGACCGATCACCGCCTCGGGATGAAACGCGCGAATGATGTCGATGGAGTCGTTCTTCAAGGCGATGGGACGCGGCAGCGGATGCAGCAGACCGGTTTCGGGGCGCACCAGGGCGAACTCGTCGGAAAACAGCCGCCAGCCGCGCGCCACCAGCGCCGCGCACAAGGTGCTTTTGCCCGATCCCGGCAGACCCGGCAGGATCACCGCCCGCTCCCCCCGGGCCACCACCGCCGAATGGAGCATCAGGTATTGATTGGAACGGCGGGCGATGCCGTAGTTGAAGCCCCATTCAAACAAAGGCAGCGCGTGATCCAGGGGAAAGGGCGCCAGTTCCGTGGGGCCATCCAGGTCGAAGAAGATCTGGGGACGCCACCAGCGCCGCACTCCCCGACCCCGCCGCAGGGCGATGTGAAAATCCGTGACCTCGGAGGAGTCCGCTTCCACCAGACGATGCGCCCCGTACAGCCGGTGAAACAGGTCGGAAAAATCGCGGGGTTCGCTGTGGAGCCGGGTCACGAACGGTCCGGCGCGCCAACGCACTCCGGTTTTCAGGAGTCGTCGGGCCAGCTCGTCCGGGGTCAGGTCACAAATTCTCATGAGTCCACGGGGAGGATCAGACCGAGCAGATCCAGATCCCGCAACAAGCGGGCGTAGGGCCGGGCGGTCTCGACGTCTTGGGGATCGACTCCAAGCCGTTCCAGGAGTTCCGGCCCGTTCGCCGGCGCCTGCCGCAACTGTTCCAGGGTGGCGATGGCCAGGTCGTTGAGGATGTGGGTTTCGTTGGAGGCGGGATTGAACAGCAGATGACTCTCTCCGAACTGCTCCCGCAGCCAAAAAGCCCCGTGGGGGGCCATCCAACGCCATGGCGCGTGGAGCGGGGTGTTCAAGGATGCCCTGTGATGCCGGAGGTGTTGCCCGAATTGTGGAAGGAAAACCAGCAGGAGTTGGTCACCGCCCTGTATCCGGCGGTTTTGCCATAGGAGGTCGTGGCACTGCCGGCGGCGGTATGGTCGTACCAGCCATTGTCCGGATCGAAGTAGACCAGACACTGATCGCCGACACCACCGGAACCGCCGGTGAGGATGCCGGTCTGGTTGGTATAGTCGTTGAATGTGCTGCGGGAAGCCCGGATCCAGTCATCCGCAGCGGATTGACAGGGGTCGCCGAGGGTGGTGCCATCGGGCATTTCGTCCATGCAGGCCTGTTGACTGCCGAATTTGGCCAGGGCGTCGCGTTGCAGCGTGAGAATCACCGGCACCGAGACGCCGACACCGATCAGTCCCTTGAGCAGACGCCGACGCCGGGGGTCGCCGGGCGCGGCTGGCGGGGTCGCCTGGGCATCCGGATCCGCGCCCTCGGGCTGCGGGTTGTACGGGGTCGGGTCGGAAGGTTGGGCCATGTCGCGCTCTCCTGCCCGTTCGGGCAGCACCAATGGGTTCATGTCGGATGGGGTCAGGATTCTTTCAGAATAGTCCCACAGACGGTAAAAATCAAAAAGAGAATTGTCAAGAATCTTGATTTTTCGTAACCAAGAGACCCTCGAACAGCCTTTGATAGGCTTCGATCATCCCGTCCATGGAAAAACGGGACTCCACCCGTTGGCGTCCGGCCAGACCATGAAGCCGACCTTGAGCCGGATGTGCGAGGTAATCCAGCATCGCGTCGGCCAGGGCGTCCGGGTCGCCGGGGGGGACAAGACGACCGGTCTGGTTTTCGACCACCAGATCCGGCACCCCTCCGACACGAGTGGCCACCACCGGCAGAGCGGCGGCCATGGCTTCCAGCAGGGTCAAAGGGGTTCCTTCCGCCTTGGAGGGCAGGACAAACAGATCGAACTCCCGCAAGAACGCCAGCACGTCGGTCTGCCAACCGGTGATGCGCACCCGATCCTCCAGGTTCCAGCGGGCCGCGTGGGCCTCCACCGCCGCACGTTCCGGCCCATCCCCCACGATCACCAGACGGACCGACGCTGCGGGCAGACGTTGACATACCCGCTGAAAGGCGCGCATCAAGTTGAGATGATCCTTGATGGGCCACATCCGCCCCACGGTGCCGATGGTGAAGGGTTGGGCGCTCTCTCCTGGTTCCGGCCGGAGCGGTCGGAGCGGCGGCAGCAGCACCCCGTTGAGAATCGGATGGATCTTGCGGGCCGGAATCCCGACCGTGTGACGCATCCACCGTTCCAGATCCCCGGAGACCGGCACGAAGGCGTCCACCCAGGGAATGAGCAGGCGGCGCAGCAGCAGATATTTGACTTTGGTGCCATCCGGGTCATGGGTGTCGCGACCATGTTCGGCGTGGACAAAAGCGGGCACTCCCGCCAGTCGGGCGGGAATGGCCGCTTCCAGGGTGGCGAGGTTGCAGGCGTGGAGCAGATCCGGTCGCCACGCCCTCAAAAACCGCCAGAGCCGCACCCACACCGCCAGATCCTGTCCCGGTTTTTTGTGCAGGGCGTGAAAGGTGATCCGGGGATGGTGGATCCGCTCGCGAAAGGAGGTGAGTTCCGTCAGGCTGATCACCGCGTGGTCGAACCGGTCTGGCGGTAGACGGTTGACCAGATGGGCCACCACGGTCTCCAGTCCGCCGATGTCGAGACGATGGACCAGATGGGCGATGCGCATCCGGGGGCGCGCGAAGTGCAGAGACGAGGCGTGCGTTTTCAACAGGCAAGATCCACTTTTTAAAAAAAAAGCGGGGGTCTGGGGGATTCTTCCCCCAGGGTTTTGACTTTAGAAACATAAAATTTTTAATATTAAATTTATTTAAGATTTTATGTTTCTAAAGTCCCAAGGGCTTCGCCCTTGGATCCCACCAGGGGCCAATGGCCCCTGGACCCCAACAGTGAAAACGCGTGTCAAGGCGCGTATCCCAGGTGATTCACCAGTCGCATTTCGACTTGTGACACTTCCTCATTTGACGCTTGCGCATACGCGACGATCTGATCCCGCCCCAACCCGTCCGCCCGGAAATAATCCGCCTCGGGATGGGCGAAATAAAAACCGCTCACCGCCGCCCCCGGATGCATGGCAAAACTCTCGGTCAAACGAATCCCGGTCACGGACTCCACCTGCAACAGATCAAAAATCACCCGTTTCTGCCCATGATCCGGACAGGCGGGATATCCCGGAGCCGGACGAATGCCCCGATATTTCTCCCGGATCAACTCCGCATGGGTCAAGACCTCATCCGCCGCATACCCCCAGAACTCCCGCCGCACCCGCTGATGCAACTGCTCGGCGAACGCCTCGGCCAACCGGTCCGCCAGCGCCTTGAGCATGATGGACTCGTAATCGTCCCCGCTCGCTTCCAGCCGATTCGCCACCTCGTCCAATCCCAACCCGGCGGTCACGGCAAACAGACCCAACGTGTCCTGGATTCCGCTTGCCCGAGGCGCGATGAAATCCGCCAAAGAGAGCTGCGGCTGACCCTCGGCACGCGCCGCCTGCTGACGCACCATGCGCACCACCCCCAGTGGTTGGCCAGAGGTCTCCTCCCCGTAAAGCGCGATGGTTTCGTTTTCCAGCACGTTGGCCCTAAAAAGTCCAAAAACCCCGCTGGCGCGAATGGTTCGATGAGCCAGAATCCCCTCCAGACTCCGCTGCGCATCCTCGAAGAGCTTTCTGGCCTGCTCTCCACGCTCTGGATGATTCAAAATGTCGGGAAAACGCCCCGGCAAATCCCAAACCTGAAAAAAGGGCGTCCAGTCGATGAACGGCACCAGCTCCTCAAGTGGCTGATCCGCGATCACCCGCACCCCGTAAAACCGGGCCGGAACCGGAGGATTTTTCTGCCAGTCCCACACGAAACGCCGCTCCCGGGCCACACTCAACGGCAAAATGGCGCGCGGACTCTTCTTCTGACGGTACTGTTCACGCAACTCCGCCTGCTGGGCCCGCACCTCGGCCACCAAGGCGAGACACTTTTCCGGATGCAACAGACGCGCCGCCACCGCAGCGGCTTGCGAGGCGTCTCGCGCCTGGATCACCACCCCGGAATAGTGAGGCGCGATCTTGACCGCCGCGTGCAACGGCGAAGTGGTCGCCCCTCCCACCATCAAGGGCAGCGTCAACCCGCGCCGTTCCATCTCGGTGGCGATCAAGGCCATCTGCTCCAACGAAGGGGTGATCAGACCCGACAGACCGATGATGTCCACGGCATGTTCCCGGGCCTGATCGAGAATCACCTCTCCCGGCACCATCACCCCGGCGTCGATCACCTCGTAATGGTTGCACTGCAACACCACCTTGACGATGTTCTTGCCGATGTCGTGCACATCCCCTTTGACCGTGGCCAGCAGAATCCGCCCCTTGGCGGTCGCCGTGGCGCCCCCCGCCCTTTTGGCCGCCTCGATGTACGGAGTGAGATGGGCCACCGCCTTTTTCATCACCCGCGCGCTTTTCACCACCTGGGGCAAAAACATCTTGCCCGCGCCGAACAGCTCTCCCACCCGGTTCATGCCCGCCATCAGCGGCCCTTCCACCACGGCCAGAGGATCGGCGATCGCCAGACGCGCCTCTTCCACATCCGCCTCGATGAAAGCGTCCAGCCCCTTGACCATGGCGTGAATCAGCCGCTCGCTCACCGGCAGTTCGCGCCAGGCCTGCTCCTCGACCCGCTCCCGCGCGCCGCCGCTCTCGCGCTCTTTCAGCCCCTGGGCCAGCTCCAGCAACCGCTCGGAGGCGTCCTCGCGTCGGGCCAGCAACAGATCCTCGACGCGACTTCTCAACTCCGGCTCGATCTCTTCGAGAATCGCCAGTTGCCCGGCGTTGACAATCCCCATGTCCAACCCGGCGGCCACCGCGTGATACAGAAATACCGCGTGCATCGCCTCCCGGATCACCTCGTTGCCCCGGAACGAAAACGACACATTGCTCACGCCGCCACTGGTCAACACCCCCGGCATCTCGGCCTTGATGCGCCGTACCGCCTCGATATAATCCACCGCGTACCGGTCATGGGCCGGAATGCCCGTGCCCACGGCAAAAATGTTGGGATCGAAGATGATCTCTTCGGGCTTAAAGCCCGCCCGGGTGGTCAACAGGTCGTGGGCGCGACGACAGATGGCCACACGCCGCTCCAGAGTGTCGGCCTGACCCTGTTCGTCGAAGGCCATGACCACAGCGGCGGCGCCATAGTGTTTGGTAAGGCGGGCCTGTTCCAGGAACCGCTCCTCTCCTTCCTTGAGACTCAACGAGTTGACCACCCCACGACCTTGCAGACACTGCAATCCCGCCTCGATGGCCTCCCAGCGCGACGAGTCGATCATCACCGGCACGCGGCAGATGTCGGGTTCGGCGGCCAGACGGTTGAGAAAGCGGGTCATGGCCGCCGGAGCGTCCAGCATGGCGTCGTCCATGTTGACATCGATGATCTGCGCGCCGTCTTCCACCTGCTGACGGGCCACCTCCACCGCCTCTTCGTCGTTGCCGTCGCGGATCAGACGGGCGAACTTGCGGGAGCCGGAGACATTGGTACGCTCGCCCACGTTGACGAACAGGGTCTCCTCTCCGCCGATTTCCAAAGGTTCCAGGCCGGAGAGCCGACACAACCGGGAAGGGGTGGGACGCACCCGGGGGGGCAGATCCGCCACGGCCTCGGCGATGGCGCGAATGAACGCCGGCGAGGTGCCGCAGCAACCGCCCGCCAGATTGATCCATCCCGCCTGGGCGAACTCCCGGATGGTGGCCGCCATGGCCGCCGGGGTTTCGTCGTAGCCACCCATTTCGTTGGGCAGACCGGCGTTGGGATGAATCGAGATCCAGGCGTCGGAAACCCGGGCCAGATTGGCCAGATGGGGTCGAAGCTGTTCGGCTCCCAGGGCGCAGTTGAGTCCCATGGTCACCGGATTGGCGTGGGCGGTGGCGTGGACAAACGCCTCCATGGTCTGACCCGACAGAATCCGGCCACTGCGGTCGGAGATGGTGCCGGAGATCATGATGGGCAACGGATCGGCCCGTCCCGCGTTGAAGGCCAGAATGGCAAACAGCGCGGCCTTGCAGTTGAGCGCGTCGAAGACCGTTTCCACCATCAACGCGTCCACGCCCCCTTCCACCAGTCCCCGGATGGCGGTGTCGTAGGCGCTGACCAGTTCCCGAAAAGTGACGTTGCGGTATCCCGGCTGGTTGACATCCGGCGAAATCGAAGCGGTGCGATTGGTGGGACCGAGAATCCCCGCCACGAAACGGGGACGGTCGGGAGTGGCTGCCGTGGCCCGGTCGGCGGCCTCGCGGGCCAGGCGCGCGGCGGCGAGATTGATCTCGAAGGCCAACTCCGACATGCCGTAATCGTTCAAGGAGATGGCGTTGGCGTTGAACGAATTGGTTTCCAGGAGATCGGCTCCGGCCTCCAGGTAGGCGGCATGGATACCCTGGATCACATCCGGTCGGGTCAGGCAGAGCAGATCGTTGTTGCCCTTGAGTTCCGACGGGTGCGCCAAGAAGCGACTGCCGCGAAAATCGGCTTCGCTCAAGTCGTGACCCTGGATCATGGTGCCCATGGCGCCATCCAGCACCAGGATGCGCTGTTGCATCTGTTTCTGGAAAAGCGCGGAACGGTTCGTGGCCATGGTGTTTCCTTTTTTGCTTTTTTGGTGATCTGGGCCTTGTGAAAAACGTATCTTTCTATCATGATTAGCTGGTCACCGCCAGTTGCCCTGACGGGCGAATCTTCAAGGTGACGCCTGAACCTGTCGATCGAGTCGCACCAAAACGACACGATCGCCTGTCGGGCATGAGCGGGCTCATGGCGCAACGCCTGGGCGTTCATCGCGGGTTGAAAGGAGGTCGGTGGCATGGGGGTTTCCCGGATTTTCGCGGCGGCGTTGATTCTTTTGTTACCATGGACGGGCCATGGCGCAGAGAACTCCTACAAGGAGGTCTACAAAAACGGTCGGTTCACGGTGCGCAAGGTCGAAGGGGCCTGCAAGCTGGAAATCCTGCTGGCCAAGAACGAACGGGATCATCAGGCGATCTTGGCTTTGTTCCCTTCCGAGGACTATTACGGCGAGCTGTTCACCGAGCGTGACAAGGTAGGATTGGCGCGCGACAAGGTGTTGATCTCCTTCGACAGCGGCAAGCCGCGCAGCATACCTTTCGTCCCGGACGCCGATGCCAAGGACAGCTATTGGCGTTGGCAGTATCTGGAAGATACCCAGGAACTTCTGGCCATGATCCAGAAACGCGGCGAGATGCGCGTCAGTTTTTCCAACGGCACCAAGACCTTTGATTTTGCCGTCCCCCTGAAGGGGAGCGGCAAGGCTGTGGCTGCGTTGCGCGGCTGCCGCTAAAACATGGCTTAATCGACCCCCCACTGTTCCCGATAGGCCAGAATCGATTGCAGTTGCGGCGCATGATCGGGTTTGCGCGCCAGCAGCCGGATCAGATCCTCCAGTCGGGCGATGGGGATGACCGGAACCTGATAGGTGGCTTGAATTTCCTGGGTGGCGCTGGTGGAACCGGTGCCCCGTTCTTGTCGATCCAGGGCGATCACCACGCCCGCCAGGGTGGCTTTGGCCTGTTGGATCCACGCCACCGATTCACGGATCGAGGTTCCGGCACTGATGACATCATCCACGATCAGCACCTTGCCTCGCAGTGGCGCGCCGATGATGTTGCCTCCTTCGCCGTGATCCTTGGTCTCCTTGCGATTGTAGGCAAAAGGCAGATTCCTGCCATGATCGTGCATCAGGCTGATCGCCGTGGCCGCAGCCAGGGGAATGCCCTTGTAGGCCGGACCGAACAGCAGGTCGAACGGAATCTGGGCGTTGACGAGGGTGGCGGCGTAGAAACGGCCCAGTTGGCCCAACAGACTGCCGTCGTGGAAGAGTCCCGCGTTGAAAAAATAGGGGCTGGTTCGTCCAGCTTTGGTTTGAAAACTGCCAAAGCGCAGCACATCGGCCTGAATGGCAAAGTCGAGAAATTCTTCGGCGGTGGTGTGTTCGATGGTCATGATCGGTTCATTCTTGAATGATGGTGGATGATGTGAGGGAGTGTACGACATGAGTCAGGGAACATCCAAGGGGGTGTTGTTGGGGTTGGCGCTTTTGGTGGCCAATGCCTGGGCGCAGTATCTGTTGTGGTTTGGCGGACAGGGGCTGGTGCGCTGGCGTCAAACGGAAAAAGAGTTGATTTCCGTGCGTTCGGAGGTCAACGAGGTGGACAACCGCATTCAGGAGTTGAAAGAGGAGATTCGGCTTCTGGAAAAAGATCCCACGGCGGTCGAAGGGGTGGCGCGTCGCGACCTGGGACTGGTCTATCCGGACGAGATCGTCTTCATCGTTCCCAACTGAACTTAGGGCGTGTTGACATGTGGTGGCAGCGTGCCTTCAGACAAGGCGCGACGCACCGAGCAGCGCAGCATACACGGCAGTATGTGAGCAGCGCAGGGGCGTCGCAACGCAGTATCAAGGCCGCTGACGCCATATGTCAACACGCCCTAGGCATGATGGGGGAAGCCCCCTCACCCCCCGACCGTGGAACTCCAAAAGCACGAGTTCCACGGTAAAACCGCCCGTTCACGCCGGGGCGTTCGCACGACGTAAAAAAAAATCTAACGCCACAACAGTTTGATCCCGACCATCAACAAGAAGAGACCGAACCCCTTCTTGAGCCGCGCCGGATCCAGGGTATGGGCCAGACGCACCCCGATCGGGGTGGTCACCAACGTGCCCGCGACAATGCCCAGGAACGCCACCGGCACCACAAACCCCATGGACCCTTCGGGAAGCGTCTGGTCATACCACCCGGCCTGAATGAATCCCACACTGCCCGCTAACGCCAGCGGCACCCCGATGGCCGAAGAGCTGCCCACCGCCCGCTGCATCGTCAATCCGGAAAGCAGCGTCAACGCCGGGACCGACAAGGTTCCCCCCCCAATCCCGAACAGACTGCTCAAGCCTCCGATTCCCACCCCGATCCAGGGGGAGGCCCACTCCGGCACCACCACCACTCCCGCCTCCCCGCCGCTCCGGGAACGGATCATTTTCAACCCGACAAGAATCTCGAACAGACCAAACAACACAATCAGCGTCTTGCCGGACATGGCCGCCGCCAACTGCGATCCCAGCCACGCCCCCAGCAGGCAACCCGGCGTATACTGACGCACCAACCGCCACTCCACCGCCCCACGCCGATGATGACCCCAAGTGGAAGAGAGATTGGTGACCACGATGGTCGCCAACGACGTGCCCACCGCCAACTGCATGGAGATGACCGGATTGATGCCATCCAGATAAAACAGAAACAACAACACCGGCACGATCAGAATTCCACCGCCCACCCCGAACAGGCCCGCGATCACACCCGCGACCAGCCCGCACAACAAGGAACCCAGAAAAAGAAAAGACATGACCCAAACCTGACAACGCCTTCAAAGGTGGACACACTCCTGAAAGCGGCCATACTATCCCATTCTTTCCACCGCAACCATTGCCATTCGACAAAAAAAGAGCCACGCTCCCGGTTGAACTTCACGCGGGTGCGCACTATCTATATCACCAAAGCATCCACCCACTCCCTTTCACGAGGCGCGGCCACACCGCCCTTTCCACCACGACCCAGGAGAGAGAACCCCATGCCCACTCTGCGCTTGCTTCTCTTGATGGCAGGACTCACCGGCCTGTTTATCGCCATCGGTCAACTCATGGGCGGCCACAACGGCATGCTGATGGCCCTGATGCTCGCGGCGGGCATGAACTTCTGGGCCTGGTGGAACTCGGATCAGGCGGTCTTGTCCCTGTACAACGCCCTGGAGGTCGGCCCCCAGCAGGCCCCGGAACTGTATGGCATCGTCCAAGAACTGGCACGCCGGGGCAACATGCCCATGCCCCGCGTCTACATCATCGACGATCCCTCTCCCAACGCTTTCGCCACCGGACGGGATCCGGAACACGCCGCCGTCGCGGCCACGACCGGCATTCTCAACATTCTCAACCGCGAAGAACTGGCCGGCGTGATGGCCCATGAACTGGCCCACGTGCAACACCGGGACATCCTGATCGGCACCATCACCGCCACCCTGGCCGGAGCCATCACCATGCTGGCCAACCTGGCCGGACTCTTCTCCTCGGGACGCTCCGCAGACGGGGAGAACGCGGGACGCAGTTGGATCGTCGAAATCATGCTGCTGGTCCTGGCGCCGCTGGCGGCCATGATGATTCAAATGGCGGTCTCCCGCTCCCGCGAGTACGGCGCGGACGCAGGCGGCGCACAACTGTGCGGCAATCCTTTGTGGCTGGCTTCGGCCCTGCACAAACTGGAAATCGGCAGCCAGCGGATTCCCTTGAGCGGCGCGGAGGAAAATCCGGCCACCGCCCATCTGTTCATCGTCTCGCCCCTTTCCGGTAGTCTGATGGCGGGACTCTTTTCCACCCATCCTCCGATGGAGGAACGCATCGCGCGTCTGCAACGAATGGCCCACTCCCGATGATCAAAATCGCTCCTTCGATTCTTTCCGCCGACTTCTCCCGCCTGGGTGAAGAGATCCGCGCCGTGGAACAAGCCGGCGCGGATTACATTCATGTGGATGTCATGGATGGACACTTCGTGCCCAATCTCACCATCGGCCCCCTGGTGGTCGAGGCCATTGGCCGGGTGGCCACCCAACCCCTGGATGTCCACCTGATGATCTCTCCGGTGGATGTGTACATTCCGGCCTTCGTCAAAGCCGGAGCCACCATTCTCACGGTCCACGCCGAAGCCACCCTCCACCTGGACCGCACCTTGAACCAGATCCGCGAATCCGGTTGCAAGGTGGGACTGGCCCTCAATCCGGCCACGCCGCTGTGCCAGCTCGCCAGTGTGCTGCATCTGCTGGACATGGTGGTGCTGATGAGCGTCAATCCCGGCTTCGGCGGCCAATCCTTCATTCCCCACGCCCTTAACCGCATCCAGACCGTGCGCCGCATGATCACCGACCGGGGGCTGAACATCGAACTGGAGGTGGATGGCGGCATCAAGCCCGACAACATCCACGCCGCCGCCCAGGCCGGAGCCAACGTGTTCGTGGCGGGCAGCGCGGTCTTCACCCAACCCGATTACGCCGCCGTGATCCAGGCGCTGCGCGCGAACGCCTCGGCATGAAATCCACCGACACACCCCGGCCACGCGCGACCACTTCCCGGCGTCTGGCCGTGCAGGCCGCGCCACGCAATCAGCCTCAGCCTGTCCCGACGCGCGCACGCCCCGGCATGCCAACCGCCGCCGCCGCGACAACCATCCCGCCACGCGCCACCAACCCCCGGCGTCTGGCCGCAGAAGCCGTCACCCGGGTCACCCGGGATGGTCTGGCCCTCTCCCTCACAGACGCCCGACTGGCCGAACTCGATCCCAGAGACCGGGGACTGGCCCTGGAGATCGCCGCCGGCACCTTGCGACATCTGACCTTGCTGGATGCGATTCTGGATTCCCGCATGCCCCGCCCTCTGGCCAAGGGCAGACATTTCCTGCGGGCCGTACTGCGTACCGCCTTGTATCAGGCCCGGTTTTTACGGATTCCGGACCGCGCCGCGATCCATGAGGCCGTGGAACTGGTGAAGGACTCCCCGGACCACCCCAAGGCCGGATTCGTCAACGCCGTGCTGCGTGCCGCCATCCACGTGGAACCGGCCACTCTCCTCGACGCGCACACCGATCCCGTGGCCCGTCTGGCCCTGGAACACTCCCACCCCGCATGGTTGACCCGCCGCTGGTGGCACAGCCTCGGCGAGGAGGCCACCAGGGCGCGACTGCTGGCCAACAACACCCCGCCGCCGCTGGTGCTGCGGGTCAACGGATTAAAAAGCGACCGGGATACCCTGCTCGCCGCCCTGGGCACTCGGGGCGCTCCCCACCCCTTGGCCCCGGACGGGATTATCATCACGCCATCCGGTCCGGTGGAGGCCCTGCCCGGTTATCGGGAAGGATGGTTCGCCGTGCAAGACGCCGCCGCCCAATGGCCAGCCCGCCTGCTCGATCCCCGACCCGGCGAGGAGATTCTCGATCTGTGCGCCGCTCCCGGCGGCAAAACCGCCCAACTCGCCGACCTCACCGGCAATCAGGCCCGCATCCACGCCGTGGACAACAACCCCTCGCGCCTGAAAACCCTGACGGAAAACCTCACCCGCCTCGGCGTGCAACAGGTGACCATCACCGCAGGCGACGCCGCCCATCCAGACCTGCTGGCCGGTGAAACCTTTGACAAGATCCTCGCCGATCTTCCCTGTACCGGGACCGGCGTGATCCGCCGCCATCCGGAGATCAAGTGGCGCCGCCAGGAGGAAGACCCCCGCCGCATGGCCGCCATCCAGCAAACCATCCTGGAGAACTGCGCCCACCGCCTGCGCCCCGGCGGACTGCTGGTCTACGCCGTCTGCTCCCTGGAACCGGAAGAAGGCGCGGAACGGATCCAGGAATTCCTGTCCACCCATCCCCACTGGCACCGCCTGCCCATCACCCCCCGCGAACACCCCACACTCCCCCCCGCCGCCATCACCCCGGAAGGCGACCTGCGCTTTGAACCAGCCCGAGATGCCCTGGATGGCTTTTTCATCGCGCGGTTGAAGAGGGATTGAAAAGATTGAAAGGCAAAACCCTGGGGGATGAATCCCCCAGGCCCCCTCTTTTTTTTCATAGATATCAGGAAGAAAGAGGGGAAGTCACAAAACAGCAATTAGACATTAATTCCTTGATCTTATTATCATCATCCTTTAAATGAGGAAGATGGTCCTGCCACCACGCCTCTTCGCTTAAAGCATACTTACTCATTACATCATGCTTTGCACAAAAGATAACCTTATAAGGTTTCCTATTTTCATTTTCTGATACAGCCTCCATTATTCGTACAATTTTATTCCTTTTCTCCACCCATTTGGTCGATTCAGGCACATCATCCTTAAGAATAACAATAAACAGCAAGCTTTCTCCCAAATCGATCATATAATCAATCTGAGTATCTCCTTCAAAAATCCACCATTTTCTCTGATTTGTCTTCCGGTTATTCATTAGTTTCTTAAGCTCATCCAATCCTTCTTTTTGCACATCCTTTCTTACATTATCATTCCCAAAAATCAAATCCTCACGTTTTTTATTGGTTTCTTTAGATTCCCTAAAATTTTCTTTTGTCTGTATAAGATGGTCAGGATTCTTTAATAGAAAATCAAGAAACGCGTAAGGCGCTGGAATTTTATAGTCATACTCACAATTGAAATTGTTTTCACAGTATCTATTTAGCTCAGTAAAAATCTTACGGCAGCAATCATTATCGCCCAATTTGGTTTTCAGTTCTTCTAATAAATAATTTTTATCAGCACTTCTGCTTTTTTTCGTAACATACGTAACCTTGCTTACATCGCTCATATCTCTCACCTTGATTTTTGATATATAACTTTTACAATGTTCTGGAAGCCATTTTTAAAGAGCTGGTGCCCATCAGAATCCAATGTGATTCTACCTGTTTTCTCCAACCATGGCAATCACTTTCAATCGTAAAGCAATGGCTAGACCAACAGAACGCCTTTAGTAAGCTTTTCAAACAGTTAACTAAAACACCTAATAAACACAATATCAAGCTTATTGTAAAATATCTTTAATTATGCTTGCGCCGAACAAAAAAATGCGGGGGAAACCATCTCCCCCGCATGAACCAAACCGGCTTTCAAACCATCCGGATTATTTGCACTTGTTGAAGTCGGGTCTGTCACCGGCGCAGAAGTTGGCACCCTTGGGATCGGCGGCGCCCGCATCGTTGAAACCACCGGTCAAAGCCGCGCCCTTGAACGTGGCGGCGATCTTCTTGGACTTGGTGATATCGGTGCGATCGTTGGCACAGGCCTTTTTGGCCGCTTCCACACAGGCTTCCTGGGTGGTGGCGGCGTTGTCCTTGTCACACGCCTGCTTGCCGTCGCACTTGGCGTAAGCCGTGGCTTCCTGACCCGCACAAGCGGTCCGATGATAGCTGACGACACAATCCGCTGCGGCGGCGCTGCCGACGAAACCAAGGACAGCCAGGAACAGGGGCAGAGAGAAGACAGCTTTCTTCATAATAGACTCCTAATCAAGATGATGTTGCAAGAAGAAGGGGTGAACGGGCACCATTGTGAAACAGGCTCACGCGCTTCACAAGTCTTTAAACTTCTTGCAACACCACCTTAACAGAATCTTCATGAAGTCTTTAAATATCCTTCATGGTCAGCTTGACGCGACCCTGCCGGTCGATGTCCAACACCTTGACCTTGACCACATCCCCTTCCTTGATCACGTCCGAAACCTTGGCCACACGCTGGCTGGAAAGCTGGGAGATATGCACCAGACCATCCTTGTTGGGCAGGATGTTGACAAAGGCGCCGAAGTCGGTGATGCGCACCACTTTGCCCTCGTAGACCGCATCTTTTTCCACGTCCGAGACAATGCCCCGGATGATGCGTTCGGCGGCCTTGGCGCTTTCGCCATTGGCCGAGGAGATGTTGATGGTGCCGTCGTCGCTGATGTCGATCTGACAGCCAGTCTCCTCAGTGATGCCCCGGATCACCTTGCCACCGGTACCGATGACATCGCGGATCTTGTCGGGATGGATTTTCATGGTGAAAATCCGGGGAGCGTGGGGCGACAGTTCGCCACGGGTGGCGGAAATGGTCTTTTGCATCTCGCCGAGGATGTGCAACCGCCCCTCGCGGGCCTGACGCAAAGCCACGGCCATGATCTCCCGGTTGATGCCGGTGATCTTGATATCCATCTGCAACGCCGTGATGCCCTGGGCATTGCCGGTCACCTTGAAATCCATGTCGCCGAAGTGGTCTTCGTCACCGAGGATGTCGGACAAAACCGCGAACCGCTCCCCCTCTTTGACCAGACCCATGGCGATACCGGCCACCATGGCCTTCACCGGCACGCCGGCATCCAGCATGGCCAAAACCGAACCACACACCGTGGCCATGGAGGACGAACCATTGGATTCGGTGATCTCGGAGGTGACCCGCAGGGTGTAGGGGAACTCTTCCAGGTCGGGCAGGATCGCGGCCAAGGCGCGCGCGGCCAGTTTGCCATGGCCGATCTCACGCCGTCCCGGAGCGCCCAGACGACCGGTTTCACCCACGCAGTAGGGGGGGAAGGTGTAGTTGAGATAGAACCGTTCACGGGTTTCGCCGAGCAGACCTTCGACGATCTGCTCGTCGCGCCGGGATCCCAGGGTGACCGTGGCCAAAGCCTGGGTCTCGCCACGGGTGAACAGAGCCGAACCGTGAACCCGTGGCAGCACGCCCACCTGACTGTCGATGGGACGGATCTGGGTCAAGGTGCGGCCATCGATGCGGGAACCACCGGAGAGGATCCGCTCCCGGATCACTTCGGACTCCAGATGCTTGCAGGCGGTCTTGACTTCGATGGCGCGATTCTTGTCGCCTTCGCTCAACGCCTCGGCGGCTTCCTGTTTGAGGGCGCTGACGCTCTTTTGACGTTCCATCTTGTCGGCGATCTCGTAGACCGCCCGCATCCGCTCCCGATAGCCGGAACGCAACGCGGCGACCAGCTCCGCATCCTCGACCACCGCCGGCACTTCCAAACGCGATTTGCCACATTCGGCGGCCAGCTCGCGAATCGCGGCCACCACCGGCTGATACCCCTCGAAACCGAACATCACCGCACCGAGCATCTCGTCTTCGGTCAGGAAGTTGGCTTCGGATTCCACCATGGTCACGGCGTCGGCGGTTCCGGCCACCACCAGATCGAGCCGGGTGGCGGCCATCTGTTCGGTGCTGGGATTCAACACGTATTGACCATCGACGAACCCGACCCGCGCTCCGGCCATGGGCCCGTCAAAGGGCAGACCCGAGATGGCCAGCGCCGCCGAGGCTCCCACCATGGCGGGAATGTCGGCACTGTTCACGCCGTCGAAAGACAACACGGTCGCCACCACCTGGGTATCCAGGGTGAAGTTCTTGGGAAACAGGGGACGCAAGGGACGATCGATCAGACGGGAGGTGAGGGTCTCCCGGTCGGAAGCCCGGGTCTCCCGCTTGATGAAACCACCGGGAATGCGACCAGCCGCCCAATATTTTTCCTGATAATGCACGCCCAGAGGCAGAAAATCGATTCCGGGACGGCCCTCCTTCTCGGCGGTGACCGCCACCAGCACCATGGTTTCGCCATACGTGACCAGCACGGCGCCATCGGCCTGACGGGCGATACGCCCGGTCTCCAGGGTCAGGGTCTCCGAACCAAAGCGAACGCTTTTTTTATGTATGTCAAACATCTTTCTTGATATCCATCGGTATGGGGTGAATCCCGCCGGGAGTATGCGCCAAAAGAAAGGATCCCGGCGGCTCGCGGACATTGTTTGCCCGCGACGCCGCCCGTCGGGAGGCAGCGTCGCGATTCCGGTCATGCGCGAACTATTTGCGCAGATTCAACCGCTTGATCAAGGTCTGATAACGCTCGTTGCTCTGAGCCTTCACATAGGTCAGCAGACGACGACGCAATCCCACCATTTTCAGCAGACCGCGCCGGGAGTGATGATCCTTGATGTTGCCGCGCAGATGCTCGGTCAGGTTATTGATGCGTTCGGTCAGCAAGGCCACCTGCACCTCCGGGGAACCCGTATCCCCTTCCTTGATGGCATATTCAAGGATGAGTACCTGCTTGCGCTCCTGGGTGATCGACATCGGTTAACTCCTTATATGAATGACGGATTGATCCAAATGGGCCGGATTCACGCCAGGTTGAACAGTCGTTTCGGCGTGCATGGCCGCCGACCCGAGGCGTCAAGCCCCTGGCCGAGGGTGCCGGTGGCGCCGAAGCGCCCCTCGGGTGACAGCAGGCGCACCGGTCCCGGTGCCACCCCGTCCGCCTCGATCCATGCCGCCTGACCGTTCATGACCCGGCTCCAGGCCTCCAAACGCAGTCGCAACGCCGGGATGTCGTCCAGCGCCCGATCCACGGGTAACAAAAATTCGTTCAAACGTCCCGCTTCCACCCCCTGGCTCAAGACATCCAGGGTGACGCACTCCGCCAGAGAGAATCCCAGCGTGCGGGTCCGCAGCAGTCGTTCCAGATGGGCCAGACACCCCAGCTCCCGACCCAGATCCCGGGCCAAAGAGCGCATGTAGGTGCCCTTGCCGCAACGCACGTCGAGGGTGATCAGCCCGTCGGCGTACTCCACCAGGGTCAATTCGTGAAAGATCACCCGCCGGGAGGGCAGTTCGACGGCTTCGCCCCGTCTGGCCCGTTCGTAGGCCCGCTCTCCGTCCACGTGAATGGCCGAATAGATCGGCGGCACCTGATCCTGCTCCCCGAGATAACGGGTCAGCAGCTCCAGCACGCTCTCCCGATCGGGAAAATTTTGGTTGCCCACAGTGAATTGACCGGTGGGATCTCCGGTATCGGTTTCCGAACCCAGACGGATCCAGCAGCGATACGCCTTGTCCCCTTCCAGCACATAGGCCAGGGTCTTGGTGGCCTCTCCCAAGGCGATGGGCAGAACCCCTTCGGAAAACGGATCCAGCGTGCCCCCGTGTCCCGCCTTGCCCGCGCGGATGATCCGCTTGACCCGTTCCACCACGCGGGTGGAGGTGTATCCGGCCTCTTTGTGGATGGCCAGCCAACCGTGTGGACCTTCGTTGTCCCGGCGACGCGACTTGCCCATGACGCCTTACGCTCCTGATCCGGGACGCAGTTCGCCCCCGTCGGCGGACGGAATGTCGATGGTCTTCAACAAGGATTCGATCTGTTCGGCACGCTTGAAGGAGAGATCCGGCTCGAAGCGCAGTTCCGGCGCGAGACGCAATCCCAAGGCGCGGCCCACCCGGGCGCGCATGAATCCCGCAGCCCGTCTGAGACCGGAATGGACTTCGGCTAACTCCTGTCCCATGGCCGTGAAATGCACCACCGCATAATGCAGATCCCGACTCAAGGTGACATCGGTGATCGAAATCAGGCTCATGGCGACTTTGGGATCATGAATGTCGCCCCGCTGCAACATGGCCGCCAACTCCTTGCGGATCTCGCCCCGGACCCGGTCCACGCGCACGCTCACGTTACAATCTCCACCCGATAATCCACCATGACCCCCTCGCTCTCGGTCTCGATATAGTTCGCGACCTTCTGCAACCGGCTCTGGATCACCGCCACCTCGTTTCCGACGGCGGCAAACCCCAGTCCGGCACCATCCCAGCGATCCAACGCATCCACCTCGGCTGCGGCCACCTCGAAGCGATGACGGATCCGTTCCAGCAACCCCTTGACGATCCCGCGTTTTTCCTTGAGGGAGCGCACACCCGGCAGTTCCAGACGCACTTCCAGCACACCCACACGGGTCATCGGCACTCTCCCGAGCCCGCGTCGGCCGCGCGGGTATGTGATCTCATCAACCGATGGTCGCCTTGACCTCTTCGCGGGAGAAGGCTTCCAGAACATCCCCGACCCTCAAGTCGGTGTACCGGTCGAGACTGATGCCGCACTCGGTGCCGTCCCGGACTTCGCGCACATCGTCCTTGAAACGCTTCAGGGCGTGGATCGTCCCCACGTACAACACCACTTCGTCGCGCAACAGACGGATGTGGTTGGTTTTTTGAATCAGGCCATCCAGCACCATGCACCCGGCCACCAGACCCACCTTGGAGATGCGGAACAGCTCCCGCACCACCGCGCGGCCCAAAGTGACCTCCTTGAGGATCGGCGAAAGCTTGCCCTCCATGGCGCTGGTCACGTCGTCCACCAAGTCGTAGATCACCGAGTAGAACCGCATGTCCGCCCGTTCCCGCTTGACCAGTTCCCTGGCCTTGGCGTCGGCGCGCACGTTGAAGCCCACCACCAGAGCCTGCGAGGCCACGGCCAGCATGACATCCGACTCGGTGATGCCGCCCACGGCGGTGTGGATGATGTTGACCCGGATCTTGTCGTGGGTGATCTTGAGCAAAGCGTCGGAAACCGCTTCCAAAGAGCCTTGCACGTCGGCCTTGATCACCACCTTCACTTCGTCCATCTCGCCTTGCTTGATCTGGTCGAACAGGTCGTCGAGCTTGGTGTTGGGCAACTGTTTGGCCAACTCCTGCTCTTTGTTCTTGCGCATGCGGAAGGCGGCGATCTCTTTGGCGCGCCGTTCGTCCGGCACGGTGATGAGGTCATCCCCGGCCGCCGGCACACCCGACAGACCGATCACCTCCACCGGCATGGCGGGAGGCGCTTCCAGGACCGGCATGCCCTTGTCGTTGAGCAGGCCACGAATCTTGCCCCACTCCGACCCGACCACGAAGATGTCTCCCACCCGCAGCACGCCATTGGCCACCAGACAGGTGGCCACCGCGCCACGTCCCTTGTCGAGCTTGGCCTCGATGATGAATCCACGGGCCTTTTTGCCGAAGTTGGCGCGCAGGTTCAACACTTCCGCCTGCAACAGGATCATTTCCTTCAAGGTTTCGATGCCGATGCCGGCCTTGGCCGACACATTCAAGAAAATGGAATCCCCACCCCAGGCCTCGGGCAACAAGCCCTGATCGGCCAGTTGTTGCATCACCCGGTCGGGATTGGCGTTGGGACGGTCGATCTTGTTGATGGCCACGAGGATCGGCACATTGGCCGCCTTGGCGTGGTTGAGGGCTTCCAGGGTCTGAGGCATCACACCGTCATCGGCGGCCACCACCAGCACCACGATGTCCGTCACCTTGGCGCCACGGGCGCGCATGGCCGTGAAGGCCGCGTGACCCGGTGTATCCAGGAAGGTGATGGAGGATCCATCTTCCATGGTCACCTGATAAGCGCCGATGTGCTGGGTGATGCCCCCGAACTCGCGGGCCGCCACGTCGGTCTTGCGGATGGCGTCCAGCAGCGAGGTCTTGCCATGGTCCACGTGACCCATGATGGTCACCACCGGAGCGCGGATGGTCAGATCCTTGTCCAGGTCGTTGCTGTCCGCCAATTCGGCTTCGATGGCCGCCCCTTCGGAGATGGTCTTGGGACGGTGTCCCAGCTCTTCCACCACCAGCACGGCGGTATCCTGATCCAGCACCTGGTTGATGGTGACCATCATGCCCTGGGCCATCAGGCGTTTGATCACCTCCGAGGACTTGATCGCCATGCGGCTGGCCAACTCGCCCACGGTGATCACCTCCGGGATGATCACATCCCGCAGCACCGGCTGTTGGGGCTGAGGCTCGAACCGTCCGCCACCGCGCCGCGCCGAAGGCTTGAGGCCCAGGGTGGTCTTGCGCGCCGGCAGCTGCTTCTCCGGAGGCGCCACCGTCACGGCGGATTTCTTCCCCTTGCGCTTGCTTTTGCTCTTGAGGGTTTCGCGCGCGGCGGCTGTGGTATCCGTGGTTCCGGGGGTCTCCGCCGCCTCGATGGAACGGCGTTCGTCGATCTTGCGTTTTTGTTCCCGCAGCTCGTTGAGCTGGGTCAGACGTTTGGCCACCAGGATTTCGGTCTTCTTGCGGGCCAGATCCTCCCGTTGCGCACGGGTGAGATTCTTGGCCTGCTCCTCCTTGACCACAGCCACCACCGGCACGACCGGCTCTTCCACCACCGGCGCCGAAACAACGGGCGGCGGTGCGACGGGCGGTGGGGGCGGTGTCGGACGCACCACCTGGGAACGGACCAGGGTCTCGCGGGATGAGGTTCGGTTCTGGGACACCGGCGGGGACGCAGACGCCGCCGGAGGCGACGACTCGCTCTTCTGGGGGGGCGGAGCCGGAGTCCGGGCGGGATCGATCCGCACCGTGGCCGCCACACCCTGAGGCTTGCCGGCATCCGTGGCGCGGAACTTGTCGGCGGGTGGCTTGATCACCAGACGGGGTTCGGAGGCCGCAGGCGTTGCCGCAACGACCGGAGGAGGCGCCACATCCACGCTGCGGATCTTTTCCGCCTCGATCCGCTCGGCTTCCAGACGCTCTTGTTCGCGCCGTTCGGCTTCGCGACGTTCAACCTCCCGACGTTCGGCTTCGCGCCGTTCGGCCTCCCGACGTTCGGCCTCCTGACGGAGCCGTTCGGCCTCCTGGCGTTCCCGCTCCAGCCGTTCGAGCTCTTCCTTCTCGCGCAACAGGCGTTCCCGTTCCTGCTTCTCCTGGAACGACTGACGCTCAGCCGGGGTCATGGGGGTCAGGATCTGCTGTTTGCGATCCCGGGCCGGCTCCACAGCCGCATTCGCCTGGGAGGCTCCGGCCTGGGACTTGTCCCGCGCCAGCCCCTGATCCTCGCGCACCGCGTCCAGCGACTCACCCTCTTCGCCGGCGCTCTTCACGAAGGTCTTCTTCTTGCGCACCTCCACGACCACGCTTTTGCTGCGGCCATGGGAGAAGTTTTGCTTGATCGATCCCCCCTCCACGGTCTTGCGCAGCACAATGCGTCGCGGGGCCTTGAGTTTCAACCGCGCGCCGTCGCCATCCCCACCTTCGCCGTCACTGTCTTTCAAATCGCTCAAAAGAACCTTCTCCACCGGTTGAATACCCTGCCGGTATTGTTGTTGGGGTTGTCACCATCCCGATCACAAAGCGCCCGCTCTACCCCTCCCGCGTGAAGCTCCACCAGCGGGCGGCGTCGGCGCGAATTCGCTCTCCCACGCCAGGATGGATCACGGCGACCAGCACCACCGGACGCCCGGACCATATCGATCCCAGACGCTCCTGATCCGGCACGGTCACGATCTCCACCCCTTCGATCTCCTGAAGCCAAGGCTCCAGACGCATGCGCAGGGATTCGGCATCCTCGGCCAACAGCAACAAGGGCCGCACTCCCCGCTTGATCAACTCTTCCACCTCCCGCAGACCCTTCCGGCATCCACCGGTTCTGCGGGCCAGTCCCACACCGTCGAGCAGACGCTGCTCCAGGCTGTGTCCCAGACGCGCCAGCAGCAGGTCTCTCTCCTCTGGCGCCATTTTATGCCGTGTCAGCAGGGCCGTCACCCGTTTTCGATCCGGCATCACATGAATCCCGCGTCCCGGCAGCCGTCCGGTCACATCTTCCACCAGTCGGCCCCCCGGATCCACCACAAAACGCAACAAATACGCCTTGGGTCGGCGATTGCGCGTGATGGCGCAACGTCGCCAGGGAGTCTCCTCCTCCTTTTTCGCCGGAAACCGGGCGGATGGAACCACGGGCACCTGGGATGGCGCGCCCGGATCCGGCTCGGGTGCCGCACGCCGACCGCGTGGTTTGGTCACATCACTCCTCGAACCAGCCCGCCACTTCACGCGCCTGAAGGATCACCCGTTCCACCTCCTTGCGGCTCAAGGCGTTGTCCAGCATTTCCAAAAGCTCGTCGGCCGCCAGATCCGCCAGATCGTCCAACTGGGAGATGCCCTTTTCGGCCATGGCGATCACCATGGAATCGTTCAGGCCACGCAACTGGGAAATGCGCGGATCGATGGAAAGAGCCGCCTTGCGCTCCTCGTTCTCCAAAGCCGAATGCAGCAGTTGATCCCGGGCGCGGGTGCGCAACTCCTGGGCGATCTCCTCGTCGAAACCGTCGATGCCCGCCAACTCCTCCAGCGGCACATACGCCACCTCTTCCAGGGTGGTGAAGCCCTCCTGGACCAGGGAGGTGGCCACATCCTCATCCAGATCCAGCCGGTTCATGAACTCCCGCGCAATGGCGCCGAACTCCTCGACCCGACTCTCCGCCTCTTCCCGTTCGGTGATGATGTCGATCTTCCAGCCGGTCAACTCCGAAGCCAGACGCACGTTTTGTCCGCGACGACCGATGGCCAAAGAGAGTTGATCTTCGTCCACGATCACCTTGATGCGGGTTTCGTCTTCGTCCATCACCACCTTGACCACTTCGGCCGGGGCCAGGGCGTTGCAGACGAAAACCGCCGGATCCGGGGACCATTCGATGATGTCGATCCTCTCCCCCTGGAGTTCCGTCACCACCCCCTGGACACGAGAGCCGCGAATGCCGACACAAGCTCCCACCGGGTCCACATGGGCGTCGTTGGAGCGGACCGCGATCTTGCTGCGGAATCCCGGATCCCGGGCCACGGCGCGGATCTCCACGATGCCGTCATAGATTTCCGGCACTTCCATTTCAAACAGCTTGGGCACCATCTCCGGGGCGGTGCGGGAGAGAATGATCTGCGGACCCCGTTGCACGTCGCGGACTTCGTGGATGTAGGCCCGGATCCGGTCTCCCGGACGGTAATGCTCCCGGAACAGTTGATGTTCGTGGGGCAAAAAAGCCGCAGCCCGTCCCAGGTCCACATAGATGTTGTTGCGCTCGACCCGTTTGACCAGACCGTTGACCAGCGTACCCTTGCGGTCGATGTATTCCCGATACACGCTGTCGCGTTCGGCTTCCCGCACCTTCTGGACGATCACCTGTTTGGCGGTCTGGGCCGCGATGCGTCCGAACTCGATGGGAGGCAGGGGTTCGGCGAGAAAATCACCCACCTTCACCGACGGATTGAGCCGCAGGGCGTCGTTGAGAAGCATATGGGTATCCGGCCCCTCGTATCCGGGGGCGTCTTCGTTCTCCACCACTTCCCGCAGTTGATTGAGCCTGAACTCGCCGGACTTGCCATCGAAGGTGACCTGGATATTCTTGTGGGCACCGTATTTCCGTTTGGACGCCGTGCGAATGGCGTCTTCCATGGCCTCGATGACGATATCCCTGGGGATCCCCTTTTCCCTGGCCAGTTGTTCGGCGATCTGTACGATTTCAACACTCATGAATGACACCCGGTGTCTTGGCTAAAATTCAAAATCCAGATGGGCCTTGCCGATCAGGCGGAAGGGGACGCGGATCACCGTATTGTCCTTGAGGCGAATCAACACATCGTCCTCTTCCATGCCTTGCAGGATCCCTTTGACCATTTTCCGGTTCGCGCCTGACGCCGACTTGCGCGCGGCCGACTTTCCGGGGCCGACCGGTTGCGATTCGGACGGCGGTTCCGCAGACAGGGCCGCGAACACATGCACCACGACCAACCTGCCTTGAAAGCGGATAAAATCTTCTCGTTTCTTCACAGGGCGCGTCAGGCCCGGCGAGGAGACCTCCAACCGGTATTCCCCGGTGATCGGGTCGTGGAGATCCAGCAGGGCCGAAAGCCGATCACTCACCGCAGCGCAGTGGTCGAGTTGCAGCGGGCCATCCTCCCGATCCAGAAAAACCCGGAGCACCCGCGATCCCCCTTCCGGAACGATGGCCACTTCCACAAGTTGACACCCTTCGGCAACGGCGGCCTCGTTGGCCAGTTGTTCAAGCCGCGTCGGTGTCGCGGAGGGGTGGATTTCAGGTGAGTCGGTCAAGCGAACATCGCCTCGGCAAATGGAAAAATCGGTTGAATCTGACCCGTTGGATACCTGCTCCCCGGCGGAAACCAAAAAAGCCGGCAAAGCCGACTTTTCCCACACTCCCGAATCAGTCATCCGCTACTATAGGACCAATTTCCCCAAAAGCCAAGGGAAACCGAAAAAATTGTGCGGACCCATCCCGTCGGCAAACTCACGTTTCATGGAGGATTATCCCCACCCGGCGGATGTGTTCCAGCAAGGGGGGATGGCGGATGGCATCGTAGGCTTTGACATCGAACCGATAGGGCGTGGGCAGGGACTCCAGGGCCTCGGCGACGGCTTCTGCCAACCGTTCGTCCCCGACTCCGACCAAGGCCAAATCGATATCGGAATTCGGACGGTGCGACCCCTTGGCGCGGGAACCGAACAAAAGCGCAGCCCGGATCTGGGGAAACTGTCGCATCACCCCGCGCATTAACGCCAGTTCCTGCTCGCTCAACCCGGTATTCACCGTGGCAGACTTCTCAGCAGAAAAAATTCGTGCAGCCGATCGAAGGCAGCGAAATAACGGGATTCCAGTTCTTGGAGCATCCGGTCGAACTGGTGAAAATCATAGGGGTGGGACATCAGATTCCGGTGCAGCATGATATCGATCCAGACCTGCGCTTCCTCCAGAAAACCGGCGGCAAACGCCTCCTGGATCACCTTGCGGGGCGTGGCCTCCCGGATCACGATCCCCTGCTCTTCCAAAAAATCCTTGAGCGTCTTCCAGGCCAGCTCAAACGCGAACTCCAAACGTTGCACCGCCCCTTCCCGCTCCAGTTGCGACAAGGAGTCCACCCCGCGCTCCTGCACCTCCCGCAGCAAGACGAAAGCCCGGTCGAAATTATCAAAACGCTGTTTCCAACGGATGTCGTGCATCCCAGCCCTCATTTCTAAGGTCTTTCATCAAAGCAGCCGACCCTCCCGGGTAACGCGGGCGGCGATGTGAAACCACCTCTCTTGGGAGTCCATCGCCCGATCACGACCAGCTCACCGGACGCGGACATGGCGCTCACGTCTCGTGCAGCAACGAAAGCTGGGCGTTTTCTTCGTGGCGGGGGAAGGAGATGGGATAGCGACCGGAAAAACAGGCGTCGCAATAGCCATTCTTGTGACCGTTCACGGCGGCGTACATCCCGTCCAGCGACAGAAAGGCCAGGGAGTCGGCGGTGACATAGGTGCGCATCTCTTCCACCGTATGGCTGGAAGCCAGCAGTTCGCTCTGGGTGGGGGTGTCGATGCCGTAGTAACAAGGATGGGTGGTGGGAGGCGAGGAGATGCGCAGATGGACCGATTTGGCCCCAGCAGCCCGCACCATCTTGACGATCTTGCGACTGGTGGTGCCCCGCACGATGGAGTCGTCCACCAGCACCACGTGTTTGCCCTGGATGATGTCGCGATTGGCGTTGAGCTTGATCTTCACCCCAAAGTGACGAATCGCCTGTTGGGGCTCGATGAAGGTGCGCCCCACGTAGTGGTTGCGGATGATGCCCAGTTCAAACGGCAGACCCGAGGCGTGGGCGAATCCCAAAGCCGCCGGCACGCCCGAATCCGGCACCGGCATCACCAGATCGGCCCCGGGCACCGGATGCTCCTGCGCCAGCCGCATGCCGATCCGTTTGCGCGAGGCGTAGACATTCACCCCGTCGATGTTGGAGTCCGGACGGGCGAAATAGATGTACTCGAACACGCACAGGCAACGCTTTTCCCTCGGAAAGGGGAAAAACGACTCCAGACCATCCGGGCCGATCACCACCACCTCACCGGGTTCCACGTCGCGCACGAATTCGGCTTCGATGAGATTCAGCGCGCAGGTTTCCGAAGAAAAGACATAGCCCTTGTTCCCCACCCGTCCCAGCACCAGCGGACGCAATCCATGGGGATCCCGGGCGCCGATGATGCACTGTTCGTTCATGGCCAGCAGGGCATAGGAGCCTTGCACCTGACCCAGGGCCTCCACCAGTCGTTCGGCGAAGGTCTTGCAGCGCGACAGGGCGGTCAGATGGACGATAACCTCGGTATCCATGGTGGACTGGAAGATCGATCCCCGTCGTTCCAGGGCGCGACGCATCTCCACGCCGTTGACCAGGTTGCCGTTGTGGGCCATGGCCATGCCCCCGTGGGCCGTATCCACCACCAGCGGCTGACGATTGCGGGAGTTGATGCTCCCCCCGGAGGTGGAATAGCGCACATGGCCAATGGCCTGATTGCCTTTCAATCCATCCAGTTCGTTGCGGCGGAACACATCGGCCACCAGTCCGTGTCCACGGGTGGCGAGAAACATCCGTTCCTCCACGGAGACGATCCCCGCCGATTCCTGCCCACGATGTTGCAGCGCGTACAATCCCAGATAGGTGAGATTGGACGCCTCGGGGTGATTGAAGACGCCGAAAACACCACACTCGTCGTGGAAATGATCTTGGTGATTAAGGTCCAATGTCGAAGATCCAGTTTGCGTGGAAAGGCTTTGGGGAGTCGTTCTACAGGATAGTGCTTCCTGGTCGGGATGTCAAAAGTGACGATTGCATGGAGCGCATCATTGCCATCAATATCAAAACACCCCCCATTATTGAAAGAAAAGAAGGGGTCTGGGGAATTCATTCCACAGGATTTTGACTTTAAAAAAATAAATTTATTTTCAGGATGGAATGATTCAATATATTGAATTGTTAATTTTTTAAGTCAAAATCAACGTCCTGGGGAATGAATTCCCCAGGCCCCTTCTTTTTTTCAATAGTCAAGAAGAGAGGGTTTCGACCATTTCAGCCAGGGTGGCCACGGGATGAGGGGTGATGTTCAGGCCACGGGGAGGATTCTTCAGGCTCTGGGCCGGCACCAGACAACGGGTGAAACCCAGTTTGTCCGCCTCCCGCATGCGCGCCGCCACATGAGACACCGCCCGCACCTCGCCCCCCAATCCCACCTCGCCTAAAATCACCAACCCCGGATCCACCGTCACATTGCGATACGAAGCGTAAATCGACGCCACCACCGCCAGATCCGCCGCCGGTTCGGTAACCCGGAACCCCCCGGCCACATTCAAGAACAGATCGTGATTGAACAATCCCAACCCCAACCGCTTTTCCAGCACCGCCGCCAACATGGCCAAACGGTTGGGATCAAATCCCAAGGTGGCCCGCCTGGGCTGGGCCAGCAAAGAGGACGCCGCCAGGGATTGAATCTCCACCAATACCGGCCTGGTCCCTTCCATGCCCGCGAACACCACGCTGCCCGCCGACCCCACCCCCCGCTCGGACAAAAACAGCTCCGAAGGGTTGGACACTTCCACCAGTCCGGTTTCGCGCATTTCAAAGACGCCGATCTCGTTGGCCGGACCGAACCGGTTCTTGATGGCCCGCAAAATCCGGTAATCGTGTCCCCGCTCCCCCTCGAAATACAAAACGGTATCCACCATGTGTTCCAACACCCGGGGACCGGCGATCTGTCCATCCTTGGTGACGTGGCCCACCAAAAACAACGCCATGCCACGCTGCTTGGCCAACTGAATCAAACGCGCGGCGCACTCCCGCACCTGGGAGACCGATCCGGCTCCGGCGGGCATGGCGTCGGTGGCCAGAGTCTGGATGGAGTCCACCGCCACCACATCGGGTGAAACCGCCAAAATGGCGTCAATGGTGGCCTCCAGCCGGTTTTCCATCAACACCAGCAAGCGATCCCCGCTGATGGCCAACCGGTCGCTGCGCTGCCGGATCTGCTGGGGGGACTCCTCGCCGGAGACATACAACACGGTGCCACGGGCCGACAAGGCGCTCAAGGCGGTCATCAACAACGTGGACTTGCCGATGCCCGGATCCCCGGCGATCAACACCGCCGAACCCGGGGTCAATCCGCCCCCCAGAGCCCGATCCAACTCCGCCACCCCGGTGGCCAGACGGGTGCGGTTGTCCCCGGTGATGGCGGACAAGGGAACAGGCGCCACTCCCGGCGCGCCGGTCGTCGATGCCGCAGCGGCCCGCCCGCTCCGAGAGGAAACACCCGCTTCCACGGCAAACGCCTTCAGGGTGTTCCACGCCCCGCACGCCAGACAACGCCCCTCCCAGCGACCGTAATCCGCCCCGCAATCCTGACAGACAAACCGTTGTTTTTCCTTGCTCACGGGAGGATGTCTGGTCAGTCCACCAGCCGCAGATTGGGCCGGGGACGTTTGACGGCGGTCGTTGGGGTTTCCGCCGCGCCATCCCCCTCGATCACCCGCAAGGCCACCCGTGGAGGAGATGGAGTCTTGGCGGTCTTGGCGGTCTCGGCCAGCGGCGCGGAACTCCCCGGCACCGGCGTGGGTTCGGGCAGATGCACCGCCGCCTCTTCCAGACCGTGACGGGCGCGGATTTCGTCGGGCATGGACTCGCTCCAGAACATGCCGTGCCGGGTATCCGGATTGAACACCCCCCACACCGCCTCATAAGGGATCACGCAATAATGGGGAATACCGCCGAAACGCAACTCCGACTCGATGGTCAACGGCCCGATGTCGATGGGCTGGGGCATGTTGCGGTTCAAGACCAGCCGCAAACCGCGATCCGCGACAAAACGCCTGGGAACCGCCACCCCTGGATGGCTGGCATCCAGACACAGCATCACCCGCCCCTCGGTTTCGAGCAGCAGACGGACCACATCGGCTTTCTGGGAGAAGTCTTCGGCGGTCATGGGCCGGGTTACCCCTTGTAGCCAGTCTGATTACAAAACACGCACCCCTTGCCCTGACAGAGCGTGCAGGGTTGTCCACCCGCCGGTCGGGCCGCCGGAGACGGAGGAGGCGGTGGAGGGGGCGCGGCCTGGGGCGGGGGCGGCGCGACATAAGGTTGCGGCGCGGCGTAAGGTTGCGGCTCCGGGGTGGCCGGATAGGGCGGCGCAGCGGTGGCCGAACGAGCAAACGGAGAGAGATGGGGGGTGGACGGCTGTGGCCGGGTGGGGGCGGGCAGGATCACGCCCATCTTCCGCGCCATGGAATCGGTATTGACTCCCAGACGATTGGCCAACTGTTCCAGGGACAACCGTTCGTTTTCGTCGCAGTGGCCATCGGCGTAAATGACGTTCATGCAGCCGGTGATGATCAACCGCGCCTCTTCGGAGTCCTGGGGAATCGGATTCAAAACGGTATGAAAGATCTCGGTCTCCTCCAGAAACGCCTTGATGGCGTAATTTCTGAATTTGTCGAGCAATTCTTCCAAAGGAAAGCCACCGAACACCGGATGTTCACGATTCTGCAACATGAAATGGCGGAAACCATCGAGTTCGGTGCGTTGCAGGCGGCCATGCTGGGCGGCCATCAGGCCGGTCCAGGCGCAAAAGGCCTCGACGATGGGCTTGTACTGATTGGCCTGGATGCGCGGTCCGATATTCTGCAATCCCCGGAACAGGCCCGTCGCCAGATCGGTCGCCGCGCCCACCGCACGTTGACCGCGTTCCTTCCACTCGTTTTGCGTGCTCATGTTTCGTGAATCCCGGCTCTTCTCTCTTGAATGGAGGGGTTCACGCCCCGCCACCGGGGGCGTGAACCCGACGGATGAAGGACTTTTTTCAGCCCACGTCCACCCCGTAATTGCGGGCCAGCGGCCCCAAACCACCGGCGAAACCCTGGCCCACGGCGCGGAACTTCCATTCGCCGTTGCGCTTGTAGATTTCGCCGAAAATCATGGCCGCCTCGGTGGAGGCGTCTTCGCTCAGGTCGTAACGGGCGATCTCCGCGCCGCCATCGGCGTTGAGCACCCGCATATAGGCGTTGTTGACCTGGCCGAAGCTCTGTCTGCGCACATCGGCTTCGTGGATGGTGGCGGCGATGATCACCTTGTCCACATCGGCGGGGATGCCTTCCAGATTCATCAGGATCTGTTCGTCGTCCCCGGTGCCAGCGCCGGTGCGGTTGTCGCCTTGGTGCTGGACCGAGCCGTTGGCGCCTTTGGGATTGTTGTAGAACACGAAATCGCTATCCGAACGGACCTTGCCGTTGGCGCCGAGGATGAACACCACACCATCCAGGTCGAAAGGCTGGCCATCGGTGGAGCGGGCATCCCACCCCAGGCCGACCAGGGCGGCCTTCATGCCGGGGGCCTCTTTGGACAGCGAGACATTACCACCTTTGCTGAGGGAAACGGGCATCGAAAACTCTCCTTCGCGTTGATTGAAAGATGTTTGGGATATCAGATGAATTGACGCATGCGGTCCGCCAGATCGGCGATGGTGCGGCCCTGGGCCGGTTCACCCACCGCGCGCACCGACCAGCCACTGTCCTTGCGGTAGAGGCTCATCATGATCATGGCCGTGTGGGAACCCTGACCGCTCAGTTGATAACGGAGGATCTCCTGACCCGTACCGGCATCCACCATGCGACAAAAGGCGTTGGCGATGGAGTCGAAGGTGTCGTTGGAATAGGAACTGACGATGAACACCATGGCCTGGACCGTCGGCGGCACCCGGTTCAACGCGACGATGACCTGTTCGTCATCCCCGTCCCCCTTGCCGGTCAGGTTGTCGCCGGTGTGTTCCACCGAGCCTTCCAGGCTGCGGAGTTGGCGAAACCAGACCTGATCCACCAGCGCGCCCTGGCCGTCGAACAGACCCACCGAGGCGTCCAGATCGATCTCCTTGTCGCCGCCGCCCGAACTCAAAAAGCCGAAGATTCCCTTCTTGGTCTGAGGTCTGGCGTCCCAGCCCAGACCCATGATCACTTTTTCGTAACTCTTACCGGTATCTTTTTCCAGGGAGACCCGCTGGCCCTTGGACAAGGAAATGGGCATATTGACCTCGTTGACTCTCTTTGCCGTTTCTAAAAAGTGAATGGTATGGGATTCATCCTACAAGATGGGGCCGGACATGTCATTCGTCAAGGCCAAGCTTTTTTTAATGATTGGTGCCAGACGCAAGAGAGTGGTAAAATCCCCGCCCGAACGATTCTACCCCATCGAGCACGCCTGACCCAAGGAGTTCCAACGCACCATGCGACCCAAACCACTGCTCCTCGTTGTGCTGGACGGCTGGGGCATGCGCGGCCAAACCCGCCACAACGCCATCCATCACGCCCGCACTCCTTGTTTCGACCACTGGTGGCACACCCGTCCCCACGCGCTGCTCCAGACCTCGGGAGAGGAGGTGGGTCTGCCGACAGGCCAAATGGGCAACTCCGAGGTGGGACACGCCAATCTGGGCGCGGGCCGGATTCTCTATCAGGATTTCACCCGCGTGGATCTGGCGGTGCGGGCCGGCGCGCTGATCGACAATCCGGCGCTGGTCGAAACCGTGCAGCGGGCGCTCCAGCACAAAGGCGCGATCCACATTCTGGGACTGCTCTCCCCCGGCGGGGTCCACTCCCACCAAAAACACCTGATCGGCGCGGTGCGCGCGGCCCGGGATCTGGGAGCCGAACGGATTTTCGTCCACGCCTTCCTCGACGGACGGGACACCCCACCCCGTTCGGCTCCGGAGTTTCTGGAGGCGTTCGAAGCGGACCTGACCGCCCTGGGAGCGGGACGGATCGCCTCGGTGTGCGGACGCTACTGGGCCATGGACCGCGACAAACGCTGGGACCGGGTGGCGCGCGCCTATGACATGCTGGTGCAAGGAGAAGGCCATCGGGCCTCAACCGCTCTGGAAGCGGTCCGACAGGCCCACGCGCGCGGCGAAGATGACGAATTCGTGCAACCCTGCCTCATCGCGGACGCGCAGGGCCGCACCACCGTACTGGCCGACCACGACGCGGTGCTGATGATGAATTTCCGGGCCGACCGGGCCAGGGAGCTCGCCCACGCGCTGCTGGATCCGGACCCGGATCCAGCCTCCGGGAGCGCAGGCTTCGATCATTTCTCCCGCCGGTCGCGACCCCGGCTGGCCGGATACCTGTGTCTGACCGAACACGATCCCACCCTGCCGGGGGTGGCGGTGGCCTTTCCGCCGCAAACCCCCACCCTGACCCTGGGCGAGGTGTTGTCCCTGCGGGGTCTGCGTCAGCTCCGGGCGGCGGAAACCGAGAAATACGCCCACGTCACCTATTTTTTCAACGGCGGACAGGAGGTATGCTTTCCCGGCGAGGAGCGTCTGCTGGTCCCCTCCCCCCGTGTGGCCACCTACGATCTGCAACCCGAGATGTCGGCCGTGGAGCTGACCGACCGGATCGTGGAACGGATCGAATCCGGAGCGTATGATTTCATGGTGATCAACTACGCCAATCCGGACATGGTGGGTCACACCGGACGGTTCGACGCGGCGGTCGTCGCCATCGAGACCGTGGATCGCTGTCTGGGTCGGCTGGCCCAGGCGACGCTGGCGCAAGGAGGCGAACTGCTGATCACCGCCGATCACGGCAACGCGGACTGCATGGAAGACGAAGACAACGGCGGTCCCCACACGGCCCACACCCTGAATCCGGCCCCGCTGCTGCATGTGGGCGCCCGCGCCTTGCGTCTGTCCGATGGCCGCCTGTGCGACGTGGCCCCGACCATTCTGACGCTGCTGGGTCTGCCCGCGCCGCCGGACATGACGGGACAGACCCTGGTCTCCGAGCTGGCCGCAGGGGATAACTCTCCTTGATCATCCGTCATCCCGGACTCATCCTGGCTGTGGCCGGTCTGGCGCTTCTGACCGCCCGTCCCCTGGCGGCGACCAGCGAAATCGACAATCAGGAGCATGTCACCCTGGAGCGGGGACGTCTGCAACTGAATCGCACGGTGCGCGAACTGGTGCGCGAGCAGCAGGCCCTGGGGCAGGCCAAAGGAGAAACCCTGTCGCTTCTGGAGGAGCTGGAACAACTGGACCGTTCCCTGTCCGACGGAGAGCGACGGCAGAGCGAGCTACTGGCCCGTCAGGGAGAGGCGTTGCGGCTGCAACCGGAGCTGGAGGCCCGCATCCGCACCAACCGGGAGCAACTGGGCAAACAGCGTCAGCGGCTGTCGCGTCATCTGCGCCTGATGTACGTGCTGGGGGATCAGGGGCTGGCCCGAACCCTTTTTTCCCAGAAAAGTCTGGCCATGGGGCGTCGGGGGATGCTCTACTACAGCCGTCTGATCAAGGCGCGCAATCAGGAGTTCACCGATTTCCGCATTGCCACGGCCCGTCTGCGCAACGATATGGAAAAAAGCCGGGAGCTGGCCGCCACCCTGGACGGCCTGACCGCCAACCTGACCGAAGAACAGAAAATCCGCCAGATCGAACGGGCCAAACGGGCCGATCTGCTGCGTCGCGCCAAAGACGAAGAGCAGCTCCACCAGCGCAAGGTGGAGGAGTTGACCCAGGCCAAGACCCATCTGGCCGCCTTTCTGGAAAAGTTGAGCGGCTATTTCGATCCAGACCCCACGGACGACTCCCCACCCGGAGAAGGCGCCACCGCGTCGGACGACGACACCGGCAGCCGCATCCAGAGCCGCCGGGGACAACTGCCCAATCCGGTGCGGGGCAAGTGGGAAAAACGTCCGCCCGGACTGTTCTACCGGGTAGCCGCCAACACCCCGGTGACCGCCATTCACGCCGGAGAGGTGGTTTACGCCGACTGGTTCCGGGGGTATGGTCTGCTGCTGATTCTCAAACACGGGGATCAGGTCTACTCGCTGTACGGCCACAACCATCGAATTCTGGTGGCGCAGGGGGATCGGGTGAAGGCCGGAGACACCATCGCCGAAAGCGGCGACACCGGCGCCCTGGATGGCATTCCGGGGCTGTATTTCGAAATGCGGGTCCAGGGCAAAACCATCAATCCCGCCGGCTGGCTGGCCGGAACCGGATGAATGGGCATGATGGGGGGAAAACCCCCTCACCCCCGACCGTGGCACTCCAAAAGCATGCGTTCCACGGTAAAAAAAACAGGGGCCGGTTGGGTCTGATTCTTGTATACAACCGGTTGGCAACGTGGACGTGTCATGCGTGCCACACAGACTCATCAAAAATTTGGGAGACTCCATGAACAATCCGAAACGGGGCGGACGCCCCTGGCTGTTTGGCGGCGTGCTGGCCACCATCTTGGTGGGTGCCAACCTGATGGCCGAAAACGTGATGGCGGTCAGCCAGGTCACTTACGAGAAATTGCGAGTCTTCTCGGAGGTCTTTTCGCTGATCAAACAGAACTACGTCGAGGAGGTGGACGAAAAATCCATTCTTTACGGCGCGATACAAGGCATGCTCAAGACCCTGGATCCCCACTCCTCCTTTCTGACCCCGGAACATTTCAAGGAGATGCGCGTGGACACCCGTGGGGAATTCGGGGGTCTGGGCATCGAAATCTCACGCGATGACCGGGGCATCCGGGTGGTCTCTCCCATCGAGGACACCCCGGCTTTCCGGGTGGGCATGAAAGCTGGTGACATCATCGTCAAGATCGACGATGTCAATACCGTGGACATGGACCTGCTGGAGGCCGTCAAAAAGATGCGGGGCAAACCCGGTTCCAAGATCACCTTGCAGGTGCTGCGCAAGGGGGAGAACAAACCGTTGAACTTCACCCTGGTGCGGGCGATCATCAAGATTCGCAGCGTCAAGTGGCGCGAAGAGTCCAGCGGCATCGGCTATGTGCGCATCATCCAGTTCAACGAGCAGACCCAGCCCCTGCTGGAAACCGCCATGGCCGACCTGACCAAAAAAGGCGACGGCGGCAAACTCAAGGGATTGGTGCTGGATCTGCGCAACGATCCCGGCGGACTGCTGGATCAGGCGGTGGCGGTCTCCGACGCCTTTCTGGAAGAGGGTCGCATCGTCTACACCAAGGGACGCATCGCCGGCAAGGACATGTCCTTCGACGCCCAGGCCGGGGATCTGGCCAGCGGCGCGCCCATCGTGGTGTTGATCAACGGCGGCTCGGCCTCGGCCTCGGAGATCGTCGCCGGCGCGTTGCAGGACCACCGGCGCGCGGTGATCCTGGGCACCCAGTCCTTCGGCAAAGGGTCGGTGCAGACCATCATTCCCTTGAACGATGGCTCCGGTCTGCGGCTGACCACCGCCCAGTATTACACGCCCAATGGACGCTCGATCCAGGCCAAGGGCATCGCCCCGGACATCCTGGTGGAAGACATCGATGTCAAGGACAAGGACAAGAAAGGTCAGGCCCGGCCCAAAGAGGCGGATCTGAAAGGACACCTGCAAAACGCCGACACCAACGGGGAGAAAGCCGCGCCGACCGAATCCAACGGCGAAGAGGGCCAACCCGAAGCCGATCCCAAAGCCGAACCGAACCCGGGCAAAACCCCGGACAAGAAACTCGACAAGGCTCCCGCCACCCCGGAAGCCACCCCGGACAAGGACTCCAAAAAAGACGAGGGCGATGGAGAAGGATCCCCCCCCACCGAAGAGGAGAACATCGATCGGGTCACTGGTCACGGCAAACAGGACTACCAGTTGCAACGCGCCCTGGATCTCCTGAAGGGGTTCCAGGTGTTGGAAAGCCGGATCAAGAGCAAACCGGCGGGTAGCCGACATTGACTGGCACACCCTCCTGGCAGCCGGAGACCGACGCGACCATGAGTCCATCGTCGGCCACTCCGGAGACGGTAACCGGCGCGTCGGATAGCCCGAAGACGGTAACCGACGCGTCGGACACGTCGGCGATGGTCAACCACGCGCCAGCGACCGCGCCAACACCGACCGAGGCCGCCTTCGATGTGGCGTTCCTGCCGGAAGAGCTGGCGGATGCGGACTTCGACATGGCGTTCCTGCCGGAAGAGCGGGAGAATGAAACCTTCGACGCCGTGAGCCAACCGGAAACGCGGGCAGAGGCCGTCATGCCGCCGACACGCCTCCGAAAACCTGAAGCCGATCCGGCAGACGACGCCGGACTGCCGCAGGAGAGTCTGGAGGCGATGTCCCATGCGGCGCGTCTGCTGGAGGCGGGACCGGATCCGCTGGACGATGCGTTGCGGTCGGAAGAGATTCCGGAAAAGACCGACGCGCTCCCGGATCCGATCACCGACTGGATTCTCACCCCGGAAAGCTCCCCGGAAAGCTCCCGTCAACCACAGGCGGATGGGACCGGAACGGCTTCAGACCTCGCCCGCGCCGCAGCCACCACCGGGAGCCTGGATCCCCGGATCGACGCGTTCATCCCGGCCCAACGGGTCCAGTTGGACCCATCCCCACCCCAGCCTCCCCCACCCCACCCCGAACCTCCGCCCCCTCGGGAAGAGGTGATGGAACCGCTGGAAGACGAACTGGTGACCGATTCCCCCTCCCGCGAGTGGTGGATCATTCCCCTGGTGGCGGCGCTGCTGCTATTTCTGGCCGGCATCGGCGCGGGTCGGTATCTGATTCCGCCCTGGGCCCGCGACACCGCCCCCCAGACCCCCGCCAAACCCACCGTGGTGACCATGGCCGGTCCCATGGCCCCTGCTGCGGAGGCCCAGAAGTCACACGCCGACACACCCGCCACCGTGACCGATGCCCAGGCGCCGGTGTCGGTCAACCCGGCCACGACCCAATCGGATCCCTCCCCGGCCAGCAAACCGGAAGAGACGCCGACACCGGCCACCCAAACCGACACGTCCGCGACTCCGGCCCGGACCGACACGCCCGCCAGCGATCCTCGGAACCCGTCCCCAGACCACCCGTCCCCAGACCCGTCCAAACCCGCGACCGCTTCCGGGACCGTTCCGCCCCTGACCGACGCCAGCCAGCCCGCGCCGGAGAGCGAATCTCTGATCGATCTGCAATACGAAGAGAGCCTGCCCCACGAACCGGTCACCCTTCCGACTCCCCCCCCGGCCCAGCAGCGACGGGAAGGGGCGCGGGTGGCGGTGGTGATCGACGATCTGGGCTACAACGTGCCGGTCTCGCTGGCCATAGCCCGTCTGCCCCACGCCATCACCCTGGCGATCCTCCCCGGTGGCGAGGTCTCCCGGCAGGTGGCGACCATCGGCAAATCGACCCACAAGGAGATCATCCTCCATCAACCCATGGAGCCCATGGGCTATCCGCGCATCAAACCCGGTCCGGGAGCGCTGCTGATGGGCATGGGCGCGGACGAAATCCGTCCGGTGCTGAAGCACAATCTGGATAAATTCCCGGAAGCGATCGGCATCAACAACCACATGGGTTCCCGCATCACCCAGTATCGCCCGGCCATGGACACGGTGATGGAACTCCTGAAAGAACGTGGCCTCTTCTTTCTGGACAGCCGCACCAGTCAGACCAGCGTGGCCTTCGCCCGCGCCAAAACCAACGGCGTGCCCGCCGCCCGCCGGGATGTCTTTCTGGACAACATCCAGCGGGTGTCGGCCATCGAAGCCCGACTGGCGGAACTCGAACACATCGCCCGGGTGACCGGTCACGCCATCGGCATCGGTCATCCCTACCGGGAGACCCTGACCGCTCTGCAACACTGGCTGCCCGCCGCCACGAAACGGGGCATCCGGATCGAAGGCATCTCCCATTTCCTCACCCCCGGCGAGAACCGTCCCCGGAGCGCTGCGGAGACCCGACGGGAACAGCCCGACAAGACCGCCGAAACCGATCAGGCCTTCAAGCTCAAACGCGAAACCTCTCTGGTCAATCCGGCGCCGTCCATCCCGCTGGCCAAGCCGACTCCCCAGGCCGAACCCCCGACCCCGGCTCCCGTCGAGACCCGCCAGGCGATCCTTCCACCCAACCAGGCCACGACCCCGGCTCTCCCCCAGGCCGAAGACCCGGCTGCGCTGCCCCCGACGCCCACCGCTCCCGGCCCGGAAACGACACCACCCCCCGCCGGATTGGACGCCACGCACGCTCCGCCAAGCCCGGCTCCGGCGATGGTCCCGACGACACCGCCTCCCGGATTGGGCGCGACGCACGCTCCGGCAAGCCCGGCTCCGGCGACCCCAGGCCCGGCCCTGATTCCACCGATCGCCGACCCGATTGCGGTCCCGCCGCTCCCGCATGCCACGGAACGCCCTCAGACCCCAACGGCCCGGACTCCGGCGGTGGTCGCCCCGGTGAAAGCGCCGCCTTCGGTCCCTCAGGCCAAAAGTCCGCTCCAGACCCCGGCCACCAAAAGCCAGGCCGCCACCCCGACCGCCAAAAAACCGGTCCAGATGCCCCCCGCAGCGGCGAAAAAACCGGCTCCGGCTGCCGCTCAGACCAAAAAACCAGCCCCGGCTCCCGGACACGCCAACACGCCTGCCCGGACTCCGGCGACCACCGGGCGCAAACCGGCCACACCGCCAGCAGAGACCGAACCCTCCTGGACGGCGCCTCCGGTATTCCACGATCCGGCGGAGTATGTGCTGCCGGTAGATCCGAACCCTTAAAGAATCGAAACAGGAGACCTCACGCATGAGCGCCACCACCGAACGGGTTCTGGAACGGGTTTTGGTCCTGCTGGGGGCCCATCCTCCCCATCTGGCCACAGCCCGCACACAGCTCGACGCGCTGATCGCCAAGCCGGCCTGCGGCGACGAAACCGCAGCGGCGCGCAAGGCCGTGGTACGTCTGCTGGATCGTCTGGCCATGCCGGTGCTGGAAGGTCATCCAGAGACGCGCGTGGTGGCCGAAGGGTTGCGGGAGCGGTTGCAGCAGACCGGCTCATTGAGCGGCGCGCGCGCCCAACTGGACAAAGCCTCCGCCTGGATCCTGCGCCCTCCGGCCACGGATGCGGGGCGTGATCCGCTGCCTTCGACCCTCTCCGGACGCGTGCTGACCGCCATCCGTCTGCACGGAGAGGCGATGCACGAAGTGGCTGGCGAGGCCAACCGGTTGCTGGAAAGCAGCGTCGGCGAACCTTCCTGGCAAGCAATCGAAACCCTGTTGCGCCGGGTGGCGGCCAACCCGGAAGCCCGTCCCCCGTCCCGTCTGGAGCAGGAACGCCAACTGTTGCGCCAAACCCTGACCGAGGGTCTGGACGCCTCGCGCGCGATCCATCCCTTTTCCAGCGAGGAGCCGGAGTCCAACCGGGGCGAGTCGGAAATCGCCGCGTTGTTGCGTCAACGGGGCAAGGAGGTCCGTCAGCGCGCCCGCTCCCTGGCGGCGCGCATGGAAGACAGCCGGGCCATGGCCGAACGCCTGAAGAGCCGTCTGCGCCAACTCGAAGAGGCGGTGGGTCAGGCCCGGATCGAAGGGTTCATGGATCCGCTCACCGGACTTCCGGACCGTTTCGCCTTCACGGCCCAGCTCAAGCGACATCTGGAACGGGCCTCCCATCTGCACGAGCCGTTTTCGTTGGCCTTGATCCATCTGCACGATTTCGTGCCCCTGGTCACACGTCTGGGTCACGAGGGGGAGACCCGGCTGCTGGATGGACTGGTGCGAGAGATCCGGCATCATCTGCGCGACGAGGAGTATCTGGCCCGTTTGAGCGTGGAACGGCTGGTGATTCTGTTTCCCCGTTCCGATCAGAGCCGGGCCGACGTGGCGGTGCGCGAGATCGAACGCATGCTGGGTCAGACCCGTTTTCTGCTGGACGAACTGGGAATCGATCTGGAGGCCCATTGCGGCACCGTGGCCCTGGGACCGGGCATGAGCGGCCAGGAGATGCTGGAGTTGACCGATCGGGTGGCGGCGGTATCGCGCCGCGAAACCGGACCCCGCGAACCCCGGTTGAATCCGGCGCGGATCTGTCCATGTTGAGGGGAGACAGGACATGAGATCGGAACGGCTGACCACGGAATTGACCCGCATCCGCGCGTTGCTGGAGGAGCCAAAACCCGATTTGCGTGGTGCCTTCATGGCCACCCGCGAGCTGCTGACCCGTGGTCCGTGCGTGCGGGAACTGGCGGAGGTGAAAGAGGCGGCGCTCCTGATTCTGGAGCGTCTGACCCTGCCAGCCCTGGCCGGGGAGCGGGAGAAGCAGCTTCAGGTAAGCAAGCTGATGCGCGCGGTGCGTCGGGCCGAGCGTCTGGAGTCGGAAGAGCTGGAGCCTTTGGTGGCGGAGCTGGCCCCCTGGATCGAGGAGGCGGCCACCCGTGGACGACACCGGGAGCCATTGCCATCCTTTGCCCCGGAGGTGGCCATTCAGGCCATGCAGGCGCTGGAAGCCTGGGACAAGGTGGAAGAGGAGGAGGCTCCTGTGGTGGTTTTGTCCTCGGGAGGCGGGCAGACTCCGGCCAATCTCCAGTGGCACGACCTCTACCGCCGCCTGGGCCGGATCATCTCCACCGAACACCGCAGCCGTTCCTCCTGGGCGCGGGAACGCAAGGGGATGACCGACGCGGTGGCGGTCCTGGGCGCGGATCTGGTGGAGGCGTCGGCTTTGATCGGTCGCAAGGACGGGGCGAACGCCAGTTGGGCCCACGGTCTGAGCGACGAGGTGTTGACCCGTCCCGACGCGGTGATGGCGGCGTTGCTGGCCGAAGAGCGGGGCTACTGGGCCCGGGTCGCGGAGCTGGAGACCGCTCTGGCCCGCAGTCAGGAGGTGGTGGGACAATTCCAGAACCTGTTGCGCCGGGCGGAAAACGCCCTGATGGCCTCCCGGGACGAAACCCTGGTGGATACGCACACCGGACTGCCCAACCGTTTTGCTTTTCTGGCCCATCTGGCCCGTGTTCTGGAGCCTCTGCCCGGAGAAAAACACCCGCCCCGAAAGTTTTCCCTGATCTTCATCCGGGTGGACGAATACGACGAGATGACCAAATCCCTGGGGCGCGAACGGGTCACCCAGGTGATTGCCGCGCTGGCGGCCCGCATGACCACCCTGCCGGGAGCGGAAGAATATCTGGCCCGCTGGAGCGAAGAGTGTTTCGCCCTGCTGTGCCCCGGCGCCGACGGCGCATCAGCCCTGGCCCTGGCCCACTCCATGCACGCGAGCCTGATCCGGGAACGCTACGAACTCAACGACGCCCTGGTGATCCTGCGTCTGGGCTTCGGGGTGGTCCCCTGGATCGATGGCCTCACCGAGGAACGACTGCTGGGTCTGGCGGAACTGGAGTCCAAAGCGGCCCTGGAAGAAGAGTCCCAACCCGTGCGACTGGCGGATCCAAAGGTGTGATTCCAGGGGGGATCCAGAAAAAACATGTTACACAAAATCAAACTGGAAAAATTCACGGCTTTTGAAAGTCTTGAAGTCACATTTTCCAGTGGCCTCAATATTCTGATCGGCGCCAACGGCACCGGCAAAACCCATATCCTCAAAGTACTCTATGCCGCGTGCGACATCACCAAGAGCAAAAAAAGTCTCTCCGAAAAAATCAACAAGGTCTTTCTGCCCTCCGGAGAACAGATCGGTCGTCTGGCCAAACGCAAGACCGTGAGCACGGAAGGATCTGTGGAAGTGATCCGCCATGTCAACAATCCTCCCAAGCCGATCGCGATCCGTCTGAGACTCTCCAATCACACCAAAACACCCGACAAGGCAACCGTTTCCGGGGCATTCAAACAGTGGCTGGCCCATCCTTTGGAGTCGGTGTATATCCCGGTGAAGGATATGATGGCCAATGCCCCGGGTTTTCGCTCCTTGTATGAACTGAGAGATATTCATTTTGAAGAAATTTATGCAGACATCATCAGTCGCGCCTCTCTTCCCCTGCTCCGGGGTGGCGTGGACACCCCGCGCAAAAGTCTGCTGGAAATCTTGCAAAAGGCCATGAATGGCAAAGTCATTCAGAAAAACGAAGAATTCTTCCTCAAGAATGAACAAGGGGAGTTGGAGTTCACGTTGCTGGCCGAAGGGATGCGCAAACTGGCCCTGCTTTGGCTCCTGATTCAAAATGGCACGCTGCTGCAAGGTTCGGTGCTGTTCTGGGATGAGCCGGAAACCAATCTGAACCCGCGCATCATGAAAACCATCGTGGAAATCCTGCTGGAACTGCAACGCATGGGGGTGCAAATTTTCCTGACCACCCATGACTACATTATTCTCAAGGAAGTGGACCTGCAAACCCGTCCCGGTGACGATATCCTGTATCACAGCCTCTACCGGGATCCAGAGAGTCATGAAATTCAGGCAACCCAGACCAAACACTATCTGGAGATTGCCCACAATACCATTGATGAAGCCTTTGGCGACATCATGGATCGGGATATGGTCCGGTCCATGGGAACACTGGGCCGATGAAAATCACGGCGGACGGGTTCGAGTTTGATTTTACAGATGCCATCGACGTGTTTGTCTTTGACGAAAAAGATAAAACAAAACCCGGTTATCACGATGCGCAGATGATGAAGGCGGTCGATCTGATTGTGGAGTTGCAGGAGTGTTATCTGTTTGTCGAAATGAAGGATATTTTCGATACGGACCGCTATATCCAATCGCAAGAAAGGGATCCCTGCCCCAGAGAGAACCGCCAGTGCCCCCACGAATTAAGTCCGTTCAAACGATTGAAAGAACTATCAAAATACAAATTTCATGACACTTATCCGTTTCGCCATGCCGAACAGAAAGTAGACAAGCCGATTCGCTATATTTGTCTGCTGACCTTTGAAAATGCCTTCAACCTCCACATGCAAAAAACGCTTCAGCAGGAGTTGCCGGTGGGCCGGGTCTCCCGCCGCTGGCAATCGGGATTGGCTGAAAGTTGTGTCGTCGTCCATGTGGCCGCATGGAATCGCCTTTTTCCCAAGTGGCCGGTGCGCTTACTCGCTTGAAACCGGGTCTCAAGCCGCCTCCAGAAACGCCACCCGGTTGCGACCGTTGCGTTTGGCCAGATACAGCGCCTGATCGGCCTGACCGATCAAATCCACGGAGTGTCTTTCCAGGGTCGGGGTCATGCAGGCGATGCCGATGCTCAAGGTGACATACTCGGCGGCTTTGGAGGTCGCATGGGGGATGGCCAGGTCGCTGACAGCTTTCAGGATGCGTTCGGCCACGGCGCGTCCGCCGACCAAGGTGGTCTCGGGCAGGACGCAGGCAAACTCCTCGCCACCGTAACGGGCAGCCAGATCGATGGTCCGGGGCATGGCGCCGACAATGGCTCCGGCCACCTGACGCAGACATTGATCCCCGTGGGTGTGACCGTAATGGTCGTTGAAGAGCTTGAAAAAATCGATATCCATCAACAGCAGGGAAAACGGATGACCGTAGCGCGTGGAGCGGAACCACTCGTACTCCAGAAACTGATCGAAGCGTCGCCGGTTGGGAATGCTGGTCAGGCCATCCAGGATCGCCAACCGTTCCAGCATGTCCCCGCGTCGTTTCAGTTCGATGTGGGTCTTGACCCGCGCCGACACGATCGCCGGGCGGTAGGGCTTGGTGATGTAGTCCACTGCGCCGACGGCAAATCCCCGGATCTCGTCCGACTCGCTGATGCTGGCGGTGATGAAAATCACGGGAACATCACGGGTGCGGGGTTGGCTTTTGAGTCTTTCACACACCTCGAAACCATTCATTCCCGGCATCACCACATCCAGCAGGATCAAATCCGGCAACGGTTGGTTCTCCAGTCGCTGGAGGGCCATTTCACCGCTTTTGGCCGCCACCACCCGGTAATGCGGTTTGAGCAATCCGGACAACACGTCGATATTGATCGTTTCGTCATCCACGATCAACACCTTGGGACGACTCTCTTCTTGCTGCATGTTGCACCCCCCCCACCACCGACATTTCCGATCTTTCCTGCCACTCCCACCATTGAAAGAAAAACGGGGGTCTAGGGGATTCCTCCCCCAGGATTTTGCTTTTGGTCCTTTGACTTTGACTTCATTTTCGGCCTTGGTGCGCTTTTACCAAAGCTTTTTTCGCGCCTTTCGCGAAAAAAGCGCAGCGCGCACTCAGCCCGGATGCGCGACTAAAACAAATTCCCAAAGGGCTTCGCCCTTGGATCCCACCAGGGGCCAATGGCCCCTGGACCCGGTTAGTGAAGCAATGCCAGCGCTCGTGCCGTGACCGCCTCTTCGGAGAGCCCCACCGCTTCCATGGCCTGTCCGCCCGGCGCGGAGAGGCCAAAGCGATCCACGCCGATCACCTCGCCGAACTCCCCGACCCAGCGATGCCAGCCCAGGGATGCACCGGCTTCGATGGCCAGACGTGGCCCGGTGGAAAGCACCGACTCCCGGTACTCCCGCGACTGGGCGGCGAACAGCTCCCAGGAGGGCATGGAGACCACCCGCACCTCGGCGTGACCCAGACCCGCCAGCTTTTCTTTGACCCGCATGGCCAAGGCCACCTCGCTGCCGCTGGCCAGCAGCACCAGGGCCGGTTCTCCGGCGCAGGGGGAGACCACATATCCCCCACGGGCCACCCCTTGCGGATTGGCGGGCAACGGGGGCAGGTTCTGTCGTGTGAGGATCAGGGCGGAAGGGGCATGGCTGGTCACGGCCAGACGCCAAGCCGCCACGGTTTCGTTGGCCTCGGCGGGACGGAACACCGTCAATCCGGGCAGGGCGCGCAATCCGGCGAGCTGCTCGATGGGTTGATGGGTGGGACCGTCCTCGCCCACGGCCACGCTGTCGTGGGTGAGGACGTAGATCACGCGGGTTTCCATCAGCGCGGACAGACGCATGGCGCCGCGCATGTAGTCGGAAAACACCAGGAAGGTGGCGCAGAACGGAATCCATCCCCCATGCAGGGCCATGCCGTTGACGACCGCAGCCATGGCGTGTTCCCGCACCCCGAAATGGATATTGCGCTCGCCCCCGCCTTGGATGTGGGTGTTGTTGGAAGGGGCCAGATCCGCCGATCCGCCGATCAGGGCGGGCAGACCGGGGGCCAGGGCGTTGATGGCCATGCCGCTGGCCACCCGGGTGGCCACGGGTTTGTGACCGAAGTCCAGGGCGTTCAGTCCCTCGTCCCATCCGTCCGGCAGCGTCCCGGCCAGACGTTGCCGGAACAAGGCCATGCGCTCCGGATCCCGCGCTTCGATCCCTTGAAGCTTTCCGGCCCAGGCCCCGGACTCCTGCCGCCCCCGTTCCAGCATGGCGGCGCGATATCCGGCCACCGCTTCGGGCACATGAAAGGCGGTCGCGGGCCATTGATAAAAGGCCCGGGTGGCGGCCAGCCGTTCGGCGCCCAAAGGCGCGCCGTGGGCCGAGGCGGATCCGGCCAGAGGCGAGCCGTGACCGATGTGGGTGCGTACCCGGATCAGGGTGGGACGCTCCTGCTGCGCCTGTCCGGCGGCGATGGCCTGGGCGATGGCCTCCAGATCCTCTCCGTCCTCGACCGCCAGGGTGTGCCAGCCATAGGCGCGGAAACGGGCCTCCACATCCTCGGTGAAGGTCAACGCGGTGCTGCCTTCGATGGAAATGCGGTTGTCGTCGTACAAGACGATCAATTTTCCCAGCCGCTGATGACCCGCCAGCGAGGCGGCTTCTGCGGATACGCCTTCCATCAGGTCTCCGTCGGAGGCCAGCACATAGACCCGATGATCCACCAGGGTTCCATCCGGACCGTTGAACTGTCCGGCCAGCAACCGTTCGGCCATGGCCATGCCCACGCCCATGGCCAACCCCTGACCCAGCGGACCGGTGGAGCAGGAGACTCCCGGCGTGAGGCCGTATTCCGGATGACCCGGTGTGCGACTGCCCATCTGCCGAAACTTTTTCAGCTCATCCAGGGAGAGGTCATAGCCCGACACATGCAACAAGGCGTACAATAAAGCCGAACCATGTCCGGCGGAAAGCACGAAACGGTCCCGATCCGGCCAGTCCGGGTCCAAAGGATCATGACGCAGAAACCGGCTCCACAACACATGAGCCATGGGAGCCGCGCCCAGGGGCATGCCGGGATGGCCGGATTGGGCCTGTTCCACCATGTCCACGGCGAGCATACGCAGAGTGGTGACGCACAACGCATCCAGATCAAGATTCATGAATAGATCCTAACATAATGAGAAATAACGGAAACCCTGGCAACCCATCTTCCATTTTTCCGGATGTGGCCAAACCCGATCCGTTGTAACATGAAAACGATGAGGGGCGAAACCGCTCTCGTAACGCGCCGGAACTTCCAAAAGGTCCGTTCCGCAGACCCTTTCATGGGAGCAAACGATGCACGCCATCCCAACGACACCCTGGAGCCACTCTGGACGCGTCCGGCTGCTGTTCGCGTGTGCGGGTCTGACTCTGGCCATGCTCCCGACCACAAGCCGAAGCGAGCCGAACGAGACGGAACAGGCCCATCTGGAACGATTGCTGGAAATGGACTTCCAGGAACTGGCGCAAATCCGTCTCACCTCGGCGGCGCGCAAGGATCAAACACTGGTGGATACCACGGCGGCGGTCACGGTGATCGATCAAGAGCAGATCCGCCGTTCCGGTCTGACCTCGATCCCGGAACTTCTGAGACTGGTTCCGGGTCTGAATGTGGCGCGGATCAACGCCAGCAACTGGGCGATCACGGCGCGGGGCTTCAACGCGCAATACTCCAACAAACTGCTGGTGCTCATGGACGGTCGCACCCTGTACACCCCGCTGTTCGCCGGCGTGAACTGGAACCGTCAGGATGTGCCGCTGGCCGACGTGGAACGCATCGAGGTGATCCGGGGACCGGGAGCCACCCTCTGGGGAGCCAACGCGGTCAACGGCGTGATCAACATCATCACCAAAAAAGCCGCCGACACCCAGGGCACACGCCTCAGCGCGTCGGCGGGCAATCACGACAATCTGCAAGGGTCGATCCGGCACGGGGGCAAAATCGGAGCGACGCTGGATTATCGGATCTACGCCAAGGGGTTCGACCACGACGACTTTCTGCGCGCCAACAACCAGGAGGCCCACGACGACTGGCAGGGACAACGCAGCGGATTCCGCGCCGACTGGACCGTATCCCCCCACGATCAGGTAACCTTCCAGGGGGATCTCCACACCCTCGACACCTCCTCGGCCCAGGGAGAGAAACGGGGAGGCCATCTGCTGACGCGCTGGTCCAAGACCCTGCCGGACGCGCGCAACTGGTCGCTGCAACTGTTTTTCGACCGCACGGTCGATACCACCTACGAGCAGACCAACCTCTACGACCTGGATTGGCAGGCCGGTTTCCGTCACCACGACCACGCCGTGATGTGGGGAGCGGGATACCGGCTGGTGACCATGGAACTCAACAGCACTCCGGTGATCCAGTGGGCGCACCCTTCACGCGCGGATCAAACCTTCAGCCTGTTCGCGCAAGACGAGATCACCTGGCATCCGGACTGGCGCTGGACCCTCGGCACCAAGCTGGAACACAACGATCACACCGGCGTGGAATGGCAACCCAACACCCGTCTGCTGTGGCGGGTCAACGACGGTCACACCCTGTGGGGCGCGCTCTCCCGGGCGGTGCGCACCCCGTCACGGGTGGACGCGGATTTCAAACTGGCCGCCCCCATCGCTCCGGGCACCCTTTTGTCGGTGGCGGGCAATCCCCGCGTCGTCTCGGAGACCCTGCTGGCCTACGAACTGGGCTATCGCGCCCAGTTCACCCCCCGTTTTTCCCTGGAGTTGGCCACCTTTTTCAACCGCTACGACCATCTGGTCTCCACGGAAACCCTGCCCACCACCTTCTTTCCCGTCGTGACCGTGCGCAAGACCTTCGACAACCAGGCCCAGGCCGACACCTATGGCCTGGAAAGCGCCGTGGACTGGCGGGCCACCGATATCTGGAGAGTGCGGGCCAGCCACACCTGGCTCAAAATGAACCTCGATGTCATCGCCGGCAGCACCGATACCATCTCCCCGGCCAGCGCCGACGACGTTCCCCGGCATCAGTGGCAGGTGCGCTCCCTGCTGGATCTGCCCTACGACCTGGAACTGGACACGGCGTTGTATTACACCGGTCGGCTGAATCATCTGTCGATTCCCGCCGTCACCCGTCTGGATGCGCGTCTGGGATGGCGACCGGTCCCGTCCGTGGGAGTGAGCCTGATGGCCCAGAACCTGCTGGATGACCGCCATCCGGAGTTCACCGGCACCAGCGTGATCGCCAGCGAGGTGCCCCGCGCCTTCCTGGCCAGCCTGGACTGGAACTTCTGACCCCCCATGAATCCCCTGCGCTCCCTGGTGCGGCGCCTGCGGCCGCTGTGGATGCCCACGACCCTGACGGTGGTGGTGATCGGCATGTCCGCGCTCCACGCCAACCCGCCTTCCGAAGCCCAGCTCAAGGGGGCCTATCTGTATCAATTCACCCGGTTCGTCACTTGGCCCGCCTCGGCTTTCGCCCACGACCGGGATCCCTTTCGGTTGTGCGTGTTCGGTCCCGACACCCTGGGTCCGATCCTCAACGCCCTCGGCAACAAAAGCGTCGGCAGCCATCCCATCGCCATCCGCCACCCGGACACGCCCGCCGACACCCTCGACTGTCATCTGCTGTTCGTCGCCCGCTCGGAACACGAACACCTGCCGGCCATTCTGGCAACCCTTCAGGAAAAACCGGTCCTCACCGTGGGGGATCAACCGGAGTTTGCCAGCCAGGGAGGCATGATCCACTTCATGCGCGTCAACGATACGTTGCGTTTCACCATCAACCAGGAGGTCGCGCTCCAATCCGGCCTGACAATCCACGCCACACTGCTCCAGGTGGGCCATGTCCTCAAGTAACCGGATCCTCGGTCGCTTCAAGGATCTTTCGATCCGCAAGAAGCTGATGCTGATCATGACCCTGCTCACCGGAGTCACGCTGCTGCTGGTCACGCTGGTCTTCTCGCTGGTGGAATATTTCCAGGAGCGGGAATCCCTGGCCAAAAGCCTCGACACCCAAACTGCCATCATCGCCTTCAACAGTCGCGCGGCCCTCACCTTCAACGATCCGGAAACCGCCCGGCAGGTCTTGAGCGCCCTGGAAGCCAATGCCAACGTCCAGTCCGCCACCCTATTCACCCCGAACGGCCACCCCTTCGCCACCTTCATCCGCACCGAACACGTCCACAAGGAGTCGGGTTTTCTGTCCCCCGGCAACGCCCCGGAGCCTTCGCTCCGCTACGACAACGGCGATCTGGTGCTCAGACAGCCGATCCTGCTGGAAGGAGAACTCATCGGTTCCATTCTCATTCACGCCCATCTGGATGACCTGCAAACCGAGATGATGATGCGCTCCCTGCTGAGTCTGGCGATTCTGGTGTTGACCCTCTCTTTCACCTTTTTCATGGCCCTGCGCATCCAGAAGCTGATCACCCTGCCGATCGAATCCCTGCGGGAGGCGGCCAGCGCCATCGGTCAGGGACGTTTCGACACCCCGATCCAGATCCACTCCGAAGACGAAATCGGCCAACTGGCCCGCGCCTTTCAGCAGATGGCCGGAGATCTGGCGCGCGAGCGGGCCGCCCTGGAGCGGGCCACTCATGCCAAATCGGAGTTCCTGGCCAACATGAGCCATGAAATCCGCACCCCCATGAACGCCATCATCGGACTGACCGATCTGGCCTTGCTGACTCCGCTGGAGGATCGCCCCAGGCTGTTTTTGAACAAGATCGCCAGCGCCGCCCGCGCCTTGTTGCGCATTCTCAACGACATCCTGGACTTCTCCAAGATCGAGGCGGGCAAGCTGGACCTGGAGTACTCCCCCTTCACCCTCGATACGGTACTCCGGCAGATGGCCGACCTGTTCGGTCTGCAAGCGGCGGAAAAAAAGATCCCCCTGGTGCTCGACAATCCGCATCGCTACACCGGAATCCTGCTCGGCGATGCCCTGCGGCTGGAACAGGTGTTGCTCAACCTGCTCGGCAACGCCCTGAAGTTCTCCCATGGCGGCGGCGGTCCCGTGGCGTTGACCATCACCACCTTAAGCGCCACCCCGGAACGGGTGGAGCTGGAATTCGCTGTCAGCGACTGCGGGGTGGGACTCAGCGCCGAGCAGATCGACCGGTTGTTTTCGCCCTTCACCCAGGCGGACAGCTCCACCACCCGCCAGTTCGGCGGCACCGGTCTGGGTCTGGCCATCTGCAAACGTCTGGTGGCCATGATGGGCGGACGCATCTGGGTGGAGAGCAGTCCGGGAGCCGGCAGCACCTTCCGATTCACCACCGCGTTCCAGCCCGCCCCCGCAGAGTCGGCGACGCAACAGGGTCCGCATCCGCTTCCCGACCCCTTCGAGCCGGAAACGGTCCGCGCCCGCATCCGGGGGGCGCGCATTCTGTTGGCCGAAGACAACGCCGTCAACCGGCTGGTGGCGGTGGAGATCCTCAACCTGATTCAGGCGGAGGTGAGCGTGGCCGAAAACGGCCAGGAGGCCATGGACCTGGCGACCCGTCAGCCATTCGATCTGGTGTTGATGGATCTGCAAATGCCGGTGATGGATGGCTACGCCGCCACCCGCGCCATCCGGCGTCATGCCCGGCTGGCGGACCTGCCCATCGTCGCCATGACCGCCCACGCCATGGCCGGAGACCGCGAACTCTCCCTGGTCGCGGGATTGAACGATCATCTGACCAAGCCCATCGACCGGCAACGGCTGTTTGCCACGCTGGTGCAGCACATCCGTCCACGCGCGGGAATCGGCATCCCGGCGGACCAAACCCTCCCGGCGTCCCCATCCGGCTCTTCCGTCCAACCCGGCCCTTCTGCCCAACCCGGCTCTTCCGTCCAACCCGGCTCTTCCACCTCGACCGTCCCGCCTCCCAAACGTCTGGCGGGAGTCGATCTGAACGCCGCGCTGACACGACTCAACGGCAACTGGCCGCTGCTGCACCGTCTGTTGCAGGAGATGGGCGACCAGTACGACGGCATGGAGGCGTCACTGCGTCAGGATCTGGCCGATCGGGATCCGGAAAAACGCGAACGGGTCTGCCGTCTGGTGCATGCGCTCAAAGGGATGGCGGGCAATGTGGGGGCCATGGGGGTGCATGACGCGGCCCGCGCGCTGGAAAACGCGTTCCGCGACGACGTCCGTCACCTGTGGTCGGAACGGCTGGCGCGCCTCTCCTCCGAGCTGCACACCGTCCTGACGGCAGTGGCCGCGCTGCCCGCAACCGACACTTGCGTTTCCGACCCGTCCGCCTCCGTTTCCGACCCCCCTCCCCCCCTCCCTCCCGAGGATCCGCAACAACTCGCCCTGCTGCTGCGCGCCCTGGCCAAAGCGATCCGCGCCAACGATTTTCAGGCGTTGACCCTGCTGGAGACGCTGCGCTCCCGGACCGGACACGACGCCCAAGCCAACGCGCTGCTCGCGCGCCTGGCCGTTGATCTGGATCGCTTCGATTTCAACGCGGCCCTGGCAGACGTGGCGATGCTCGCCAGCACCCTGGGCGCGGGGGAAGAGACATGAACCCGATTCCCCCCTTTTCCCCCGACCTGCCGGAACAACCCCGCCAGATGCGCATTCTGTGGCCTGTGCTGTGGCCGCTGTTCGGCGCGCTGTTCGGTCTGCTGGCAGTCTTTTCCATCTCCCTGGATTGGCTGGCCGCCGGGATCGAAAACGGTCTGGCTCGTCTGCGGGTCCAGACCATCGCCGAGTCCTTGCAAGACGAATGGATCCGGCAGGCCAGTCACTTCGAGACCCAGTTGACCCTGATCGCCGCGCTGCCCGGCTTGAAGGCGCGCTTCCTGGCCGCAGACCGGGAGGGATTGCTGCAACAAAGTCTGCCCCTGCTGGAGACCTTGCGGCGTCACAATATTTCCCATCTTTATTTTCACCGGGCCGATCGCACCAATTTTCTGCGGGTCCACAATCCGGCCCATCACGACGACCGGATCCAGCGCACCCTGCTGCGTCGCACCGCAGCGACGGGACGCTTCGTCCACGCCATGGAACTCGGACTGGGAGGCACCCTTTCCTTGCGGGCCGCGCTCCCCTGGCAAGACGGTGACCAGCGGATCGGCTATCTGGAGATCGTCAAGGAGGCCGCCTATCTCACCGAAGAGCTGGGTCAACGTTTCAACGCCCGTTTTTTCACCTTTGTCCAGCGGGAACACCTGGAAGAGGAACCGGGGAACGAATCGTACCGCATTCCGGAGATCACCGTGGATCGGCACACCTTCGCCCAGATGGCGCATATCGGCCACAGCGGCGCCACGCGCTATCCGCCGGGACTGATCGACTACATGGCCGGCGATCTCTGGCACCACGAACACCCGGCCATGACCGTGTTCCGGAACCAGGGCGACCCGGGGATCCATTTCTTCTCCATGCCCATCGAGGATGCCAACCGTCAGAGAGTGGCCCGTTTGGTGGGGGCCTTGGAACTGGACGGCTTCGACCAGCTCATGCGCACCCATCAAAAAATGGTGCTGGGCAGCATGGGGGTGATTCTGCTGGCGCTGGTGGTATTTTTCACCCGCTTTCTGGGCAGGATGGAACAAGGCATCCGGGAGATCGGCCACGCCTGGCACCGCCTGACCGCCGAACTGCGCGCCGCCAAGGAGGAAGCCGAAGACGCCAACCGCGCCAAAAGCCAGTTCCTGGCCAACATGAGCCACGAAATCCGCACCCCGATCAACGGCATGCTGGGCATGATCAGCCTGACCCTGGACCGGGACATCTCCCCGGAGATCCGGGAGTTCCAGACCCTGGCCAAGAATTCGGCCCGGCAACTGCTGCGGGTGATCAACGACATTCTCGATTTTTCCAAGATCGAAGCGGGCATGATGACCCTGGAAAACACCCCGTTCCAGCTCGAAGAGCTCCTGGAAGCCAGCGTGGCTCCGTTCCGGCCCGAAGCCCAAGCCAAACCGCTCGCACTGCGCGTCATCCTCCCGGAACTCCCGACCGGTCTGCTGTGGGGGGATCCGGTCCGGCTGCAACAGATTCTGATCAACCTGATCGGCAACGCGTTCAAGTTCACCGACCATGGATACGTCCAGGTGAGCGTCACCCGGCAGGAAGGACAGGCAGGACAAGAAGGGGAGAAAGATCAGCTCCAACTCACCTTCCGGGTCCAGGATACCGGCATCGGCATCGCCCCGGAGCAGCAGGAAAAACTGTTCACCCCGTTCCGTCAGGCGGACGCCTCCATCACCCGCCGCTTCGGAGGCACCGGGCTGGGCTTGAGCATCTGCAAACATCTGGTGGAACGGATGGGAGGACGCATCGGGCTGGAAAGCGAACCGGGAACAGGCAGCAGCTTTCATTTCACCCTCACCTTCAAACATACCCCGGCACCGCTCCACGGCGCACTGCCCATCCGGAAACCGTTCCGTTCCCTGGCAGATTCCGCGCCCGCCACCCCAGGCCCGGCCACCATCCCGTCCGATCCCATCCCGTCCGACACCACCCCGTCCGACCCCGCCGCATCCGACACCTCCCGGACCACTGCCGCGTCCCTGCGCGGCGCCAAAGTGCTGCTGGTGGAAGATCAGGCGATCAACCGGCGGGTGGCCGAAGAGCTGCTCAAAAGCCTGGGGCTGACCGTGGAAGTGGCCACCGACGGCCTCGAAGCCCTCCACATGGCCCGGCAGAACGGGTATGATGCCATACTGATGGATATCCAGATGCCCCGGATGGATGGCTGCGAAGCCACGCGCCATCTGCGCGCCGAACCCCGTCTGGCCGGACTGCCCATCATCGCCATGACCGCCCACGCCATGACCGGAGACCGGGAGAGCTTCCTGACCATCGGCATGGACGACCACGTGGCCAAACCCATCAACCTCGATGCCCTCTCTGCGGCCCTTTGTCGCTGGATCGGTCCGCAACCCCTCCTGTCCCCCACACCCAAATGGCCGGAAAAGCCGATCGCGCCCACTTCCCCCCCGGTCCGCCGGGATCCGGAGCCTCCGGAGACGCTGGTGGGCCTCACGCGGGATCCAGAAGAGCCTCCGGAGACGCTGGAGGGCATCGATCGGGACTCGCTTCTGGATCGGGTGAACGGCAACTGGCCACTGGCGCTGGCTTTGTTGCGGGAGTTCAAACGGATCCACGCCGACGCCGGGGAACGGCTGGGCCGGATGTTGATCGAGAACGGTCCGACGGAGCGCGATCAGGCGATACGCCTGATGCACACCCTGAAAGGCACGGCGGGCAATCTGGCGGCTGTGGAGATTCAACGGGCGGCCATGGACATCGAAACGGCGCTGCGCAATCAGGAGACGGCAGATTGGCCGGAACGGCTCGAACGGCTGGCCGAGGCGTTGTACCGGGTCTGCAACACCATCTCCACCCTGCCTGGAGAGGTTCCCCCGCTGCCGAATGAACACAGACCGGGCATTCCCGGCAAGGAGAGATCATGAACACGCTTGCAAAAACCACCCGCTCCCGGATTCTGATCGTGGACGATCTGCCTGGCAACATCAAGGTGCTGGCGGAACTGCTCAAAGACGAATACGACCTGTCCATGACCACCAGTGGCCAGGATGCGTTGCGTCTGGCCCAGAGCGGCACCCTGGAACTGATTCTGCTGGATATCGTCATGCCGGGTCTGGACGGCTTCGAGGTGTGCCGCCGACTGCGGGAAAATCCCGGCACCCGGGGCATTCCAGTGATTTTTGTTACCGGTCAGGGCGACACCGAGGACGAAGCGCGCGGATTCGCCGTGGGGGCGGTGGATTACATCACCAAACCGTTTTCCGCACCGGTGGTGCGGGCGCGGGTCAAGACCCATCTCGGATTGAAACTGGCCCGCGAACAGATCGAACAGAGCAATCAGGAGATCCGCCATCTCAACGACAATCTGGTGGCGGTGCTGTCCGAACAAAAAAAAGCCAACGAGTTGCTGGATCGGGCCAACCGCTTCATCCGTTCCACCTTCGGGCGTTACATGTCCGAGGATGTGGTGGCCAACATTCTCGACTCGCCCGACGGACTGCGCCTGGGCGGGGAAAAACGCGAGGTGACGGTGATGATGTCGGATCTGCGCGGCTTCACCCTGCTGAGCGAACGGCGCGCGCCGGAAGATGTGGTGATGATGCTCAACCGCTACCTGGAGGTGATGACCGAAATCCTGCTGCACTACAACGGCACGATCATCGAGTTCATGGGGGATGGGATTCTGGCTTTGTTCGGCGCGCCCATCAGCCGTCCGGACGATCCCCAGCGGGCCGTGGCCTGCGCCCTGGCCATGCAACGGGCCATGAGCCGGGTCAACGCCGAAAACCGGGAGCGCCACTTTCCGGAGTTCATGATGGGGGTGGGACTGAACACCGGCATGGTGGTGGCGGGCAACATCGGCTCGGACAAGCGCACCAAATACGGGGTGGTGGGCAGCGCCATCAACCTGACCGCCCGCATCGAGTCTTTGACCGTGGGCGGACAGATCCTGATCTCCGACGCCACGGCCACCGCCTGCGGTCCGATCTTAAGCATCGATCAAAGCTGGGAGGTGATGCCCAAGGGAGCGGGACGCCCCCTGACCATCCATCAGGTGAGCGGCATCGGCGGAACCTACCTGCTGCGACTGCCCGAACCCGAAACCATCCTCCTGAAATCCTTGGATCAGCCCCTGATGGTGCGCTTGCGGGTCATGGAGGGCAAACACGCGGGCCAAAACGAACACATGGGCACCCTGATCGCCCTGGCCCCGCCTCGGGCGGAAATCCTCTCCGATCTGCGCGCCGAACGGCTCACCAATCTGCAAATCGAGTTGTACGACTCCCGGGAGCAACTGATCTCCCCGTATCTATACGCCAAGGTGCTCACCGAAGACGCAGGGGATGGCCGTCAAATCCTGCATTTCACCTCCATCCCCCCGGAAGCCGAATCGTTCCTGCACGCCCTCGCCCCCGGATGACGCCTCCACGCCTCACCGGCAACGCCAGAGTCCAGCACGCCTCACCGGCAACGCCCAGGTCTGCGCGCCGAACTCACTCCGCCGCATCGCGCGCTCCGGCAGACGCAACCGGCTCCGGCTGCTCCTGCGCCGCCGCGATCACCACCTCCCGCAAAAACTGCTCCACCGGTATTCCCAGCGCGTCGGCCCGCCGGATCAACTGTTCGATCACCGCGTCGTCCAGATGGCGTATTTGCAGATGTCCCATCGTCCACTCTCCTTTTTCTGAGGAATCGGCCTGTCCGGCCTGATTGGTGCGCCAGCACGTCCACGAGATCAATCACGACCAGCCACGTCTGTCAACCCGGAATCTTTCCGCAACCGCTTGACAAGCCGAAACAGATGTTCAATAACCAGTCGTTCACGTTTCACTCCATTTCATTTTGCAACATCATCCGGTCCACTCCTTGCCGGATACACTCAAACAAAGCCACGACGAGGCGCCATTGCTTCCCATGATCCATCTCACTCTCTCCCGCCGCATCGGTCTGGCTTTCGGAGCCGTGCTGTTGCTGACCCTCACCGTGGCCCTGTTCGGATGGAACGGCCTGGATCGACTGGTGATCCTGTCGAAAAACGGCTCGGAAATGACCTTCATGACCCATCAACTGGGTCTGGTGCTGCGGGCGGAACGGATGTACGCCAACAGCCGGGAGCCCAAAGAGCTGGAAAACGCCCTCCAGGGACTGGCGGTCATCAAGCGTCAGGCGGCCCAATCCGGCGCGCGAAGCCCGGAGATGAAAAACGCCATGGATCAGGTCTCCCAAGCCGCCGACTCTTTTGGTCAGACCTTTCAGGAACTGGTGACCCTGGATCACAAAACCCGGCAAAGCCTGGAAACCATGCAACAGGCGGGCGTGGTGGTGTTGGGGGAGGCCAACACACTGCGGGCCGAACAGATCCAGCAACTGGGGGAGTCCCTGAAAAAAGCCAGCGAACACAACGAGCTGACCCCCATCAAAGACATCGTGGCCGATCTGATCGCCCGTGACCGGGTGGGCAAGGTCCACAAGGTCAACGAACTGACCTCGGCCTTTCAGCAGCTCACCGTGGCAGAAAAACGCATCCAGCTCGACCAGGGTCGAGACGGCAAGCAGGTGACGCAACTGCTGGAAGAGACCGCACGGCTCGTCAAAAGCACGGCGGATCTGACCGTGACCTTCAAAAATCCCAAAAACGCCAAGATGGCCCAAGCCGTGGTGGACGCCATGGCCCTGTATCAAAACAACCTTTCCGTCGTGCTGGAGATGGTGCAGGCCCAGGCCCAGGCGGAAGTCCGCATGATGGAGGCGGGACGCAAGGCCGCCGAAGCCATCGACCACGCCTTCCAGATGCAAGAAAACGGCAAGACCACCACCATCGACTCCACCCGTCTGGTGATGACGATGGGGACCGGCGCGGCCCTGCTGCTGGGATTGCTGCTCGCCTGGATCATGGGACGCAATCTGGTGGGAGCGGTCACGGGGTGCATCGGCAATATGTCGCGTCTGGCCGCCGGGGATCTGTCCATCCGCTGCGTGAGCCATCGGCAGGATGAACTGGGCGCAATGTCCCGGGCCATCGACGCCATGGCCACCCAATTGCGGGAGGTGGTGGCCACCATCAGCGCCGCTACCGATCAGGTGACCTCGGGCGCCGAAGAGCTGTCCGACGCGGCCCATCGCATCTCCCAGGGGGCCACGGAACAGGCGGCCAGCATCGAGGAGACCTCCGCCGCCATGGAAGAGATGAGCGGCACCATCTCCCAGAACACCGACAACGCCCAAACCACCGAACAGATCGCCCAGGCCGCCTCCCGGGACGCCGCCGCCGGAGGAGAAGCGGTCTTGAAGGCCGTGACCGCCATGCGGGAAATCGCCGGCAAGATCTCCATCATCGAAGAGATCGCCCGTCAGACCAATCTGCTCGCCTTGAACGCCGCCATCGAGGCAGCCCGGGCCGGGGAACACGGCAAAGGCTTCGCCGTGGTCTCCGCCGAGGTGCGCAAGCTGGCGGAACGCAGTCAGGCGGCGGCAGGGGAGATCGGCCAGCTCTCCGCCTCCAGCGTCCTGGTGGCGGAACAGGCGGGCACCATCATCGCCCGACTGGTCCCGGATATCCAGAAAACCGCCCAACTGGTGCAAGAGATCGCCGCCGGCTCGCGGGAACAAAGTCAAGGCGCCAGCCAGATCAACGCCGCCATCAGCCAGTTGGATCAGGTGATCCAGCAAAACGTCGCCGCCTCCGCGTCCATGGCCACCACCGCCGGCGCCATGAACACCCAGGCCCATCGGCTGGCGCAGGCCCTCGGCTTTTTCAACCACCTCCCACCCGCGCAATCCGCCCCGCATCGGGTTGCCCCCTCCACCCGGAACCGGACCGCGCTCCCGGCCCCGACCCGTCTGCTGCCCGGCCCCGGCGCCACCTCCGCCCGCCCGACAGACGACGCGTTCGAAACCTTCTGATCGCCTCCTAAAGAACCCGACCTCAAGAGGGGGAAAGCGCGTTTTTTTTCGCCTCCCCCTCTTGACGCCTTCCGACCAGTGCTTACATTAGCAGTGTGACCTTCACGACCCGGCTTTGAAAAGACACACCCAAACCAAAAAAGCCCCGTGCCGGTCGAAAGCCATATCCAAAGCCTTAAGTGTTTATCACGGTCAGGCCCGTCTCGGATTGCGCACCACGCACACCAAAGCCGGGCAGGACGTTTTTTGTCGGTTCAACAAGACAACCGTTGCACGTTTTTTTGGAGAAATCAGCATGCTGAAATCGAAATTGCGCCCTCTGCACGACCGGGTCGTCGTCAAACGCACCGAAGAGGAAAAGAAAACCGCCGGTGGCATCATCATCCCGGACACGGCCAAGGAAAAACCGATCCAGGGCCAGGTGCTGGCCGTGGGCAAGGGAGCCATCCAGGAGAACGGTTCCATCCGTCCCATGGATGTCCAGGTGGGTGACACGGTTCTGTTCGCCAAGTACGCCGGAACCGAAGTCAAGCTGGATGGGGAAGAGCTCCTCATCATGCGCGAAACCGACATCATGGGCATCATCGGCTGACCGTTTCCGGTCTCCCGCTGACCCCAATCCCCCAACATTTCCGTATTCATACGAGAAGGTAACGAGACATGGCGGCTAAAGAAGTCAAATTCGGCGAAAACGCGCGCGGCAGAATGCTGAACGGCGTCAATGTGCTGGCGAACGCGGTCAAAGTGACCCTCGGCCCCAAAGGCCGCAACGTGGTTCTGGACAAATCCTGGGGCGCTCCCCGGGTCACCAAGGACGGCGTGAGCGTGGCCAAGGAGATCGAACTGGAAGACAAGTTCGAGAACATGGGTGCCCAGATGCTCAAGGAAGTGGCCTCCAAGACCTCCGACGAGGCCGGTGACGGCACCACCACCGCCACGGTCCTGGCCCAAAGCCTGATCCGCGAAGGCATGAAAGCCGTGGCCGCCGGCATGAATCCCATGGATCTCAAACGGGGCATCGACGCTGCGGTCGAAGCCGTGATCGCCTCCTTGAAACTGATCTCCAAGGAAGTGACCAGCTCCGCCGAGGTGGCCCAGGTGGGCACCATCTCCTCCAACAACGATGTCGAAGTGGGCCGCATGATCGCCGAAGCCATGGACAAGGTCGGCAAACAGGGCGTGATCACGGTCGAAGAGAACAAAATGCTCGAAACCACCCTGGAAGTGGTGGAAGGCATGCAGTTCGACCGGGGCTATCTGTCGCCCTACTTCGTGACCAACGCCGAAAAGATGCAGGTGGAGATGGAAGATCCCCTGATCCTGCTGGTGGAGAAAAAAGTCAGCAACCTGCAACAGATCCTGCCCGTGCTCGAAGGCGTGGTCCAGGCGGCCCGTCCCCTGCTGATCGTGGCCGAAGACGTGGAAGGCGAAGCCCTGGCCACCCTGGTGGTCAACAAGCTGCGTGGCGGTCTGAAAGTGTGTGCGGTCAAGGCGCCCGGCTTCGGTGATCGCCGCAAGGCCATGCTCGAAGACATCGCCATCCTCACCGGCGGCACCGTCGCCTCCGAGGATGTGGGCGTGAAGCTGGAAAATGTCACCGTGGACATGCTGGGCAGCGCCAAATCCATCATCATCACCAAAGATGACACCACCATCATCGATGGCGTCGGTTCCCCCAACGACATCAAGGCCCGGGTCAACCAGATCCGCGCCCAGATGGAAGACACCACCTCCGACTACGACAAGGAGAAACTCCAGGAGCGTCTGGCCAAACTGGCCGGCGGCGTGGCGGTTCTCAAAGTCGGCGGCGCCACGGAAGTGGAAGTCAAAGAGCGCAAGGATCGGGTCGAAGACGCCCTGCACGCCACGCGCGCGGCGGTCGAGGAAGGCATCGTCCCCGGTGGTGGCGTGGCCCTGCTGCGCGCCCGTTCCGCCCTGGAAAACCTCAAGGTCGCCAACGATGACCAAAGAGTGGGTGTCAACATCGTGCGTCGCTCCCTGGAAGAGCCGGTGCGCATCATCGCCGAAAACGCCGGGGCCGAAGGTTCGGTCGTGGTGAACAAAATCCTCGAAAATCCCACCCCGAGCTTCGGTTTCGACGCCTCCAAAGACGAGTACACCGATCTGGTGGCCCGTGGCGTCATCGATCCCACCAAGGTGACCCGTCACGCCCTTCAGGCGGCGGCCTCCGTGGCTGGACTGATGATCACCACCGAAGCCATGGTGGCCGAACTGCCGAAAAAAGATGCCCCTCCCCCGATGCCGGGCGGCGGTGGCATGGGCGGCATGGGTGACATGGGGATGTAATCCCTTTTCCATCCGGTCGCACCCTTTTTTGGAAAAATATGTCACCCCCGGTTGCATCTCGACCGGGGGTGATTTATTGTGTAAGCATGCATTGTTTTCTTTATTGATGGGGTCCAGGGGCCATTGGCCCCTGGTGGGATCCAAGGGCGAAGCCCTTGGGACTCCAAAACATAAAATTTTATTAAAAATCAAAATATTGCAGGTTAAAATCAAAAAATTGCAATTTTTTATTTTTAAAGTCAAAACCCTGGGGGATGAATCCCCCAGACCCCCTCTTTTTTTTCAACAGTTCAGATCCAAAACGGGGGCGGTTTAAAAAACGCCCCTCAACATCCGGCCAACAAAGAGAGTGTCATCAATGGCGATTTTCAATCTAATCGTGGTGGGCTTCGTGATCTGGGTGTTCTTCAAGGCCGCCTCCGCCGGACTGAAGGCAGACACCACGGATCGCTATTTCCAGACCGTCAAGATCAAGACCGGGAAGAAATTCCATAATTTCTTCGGCGTGCCCAACGCCCATTTCAAATAAGCCACGTCACCCCCCGTCATGGACGTTGCCCGCCTGATCTACGCCGACAGCGAATCGTCGGCGGATCTTTATTACGCCACGCGCTTTTTCGCGCCGGATCCTTTCTTGTTTCTTCAGGATCCCTCGGGACAAAGCCATGTGGTGGTCTCCGCCCTGGAGGTGGACCGGGCACGCCGCACCGCCCGGGCCGACCAGATCCACGAATGGGGCGAGATCAAAACCCGCTGGCAGACGGCGCATCCGGAAGATCCCAACCCGAACACCGAAACCCTGACAGCCTTCTGGTTGCAGGAACTGGGCATCACCACCCTGCGCACCCCCCGGGATTTCCCGCTGCTGATGGCCGACCGGCTCCGGGCCGCCGACATCGCGCTCCAACCCGAATCGGAACCCTTCTGGCCCCAACGGGCCATCAAGACCGCCGAAGAGATCGCCCACATCGCCGTGGCCCTGGCGGTGACCGGTCTGGGCATGGAAACCGGCATCGACACCATCCGCCAATCCACCATCGACGACGAAGGGGCGCTGTGGCTGGACGGGGCCCCCTTGACCAGCGAACGGGTGCGAGGCGAGATCCATGCCCGTCTGGTGCGGGAAGGAGCCTCTCCCCGGCATACCATCGTGGCCGGCGGCACCCAGGGGGCCGACCCCCACGAAGAGGGACACGGGCCGCTCTACGCCGGTCAACCCATCATCCTCGACATCTTCCCCCGCATGGAAACCAGCGGCTACTGGGGCGACATGACCCGTACCGTCTGCAAAGGCCCCCCCCCCAAACGGCTCGTGGCCATGTGGGAAGCGGTCCAGGCCGCCCAGGAGGTCGCCTTCGAGCTGATCCGGGATCAGTCCTCCGGCGCCGAGGTCCACCAGGCGGTCACCGACGCCTTGACCGATGCCGGTTTCATCACCGGCACCGACGAATCGGGCCGTCAGATCGGCTTCTTTCACGGCACCGGCCACGGATTGGGGCTGGAAATCCATGAATCCCCCCGCATCGGCGCCCGGGATCAAACCCTGCAAAACGGCCATGTGGTCACCGTGGAACCGGGTCTGTACTATCCGGATCTGGGAGGGGTGCGGCTGGAGGATGTGGTGGTGGTGGACGAAGACGGCTGTCGCAACCTGACCCGTTTTCCCAAATTTCTTGAGGTCTGATTTGTCCGGTTTTGTCCTGCTGGTCCATGGCTGGGGTTTCGGGGCCGGGGTGTGGCGACCCGTGCGCCGCGCCCTGTCCGACCTGACGGTCCAAACCCTGGATCTGGGTTTCCATGGCGCTCCGGCGCTGACCATCCCCCCGCACGCCCCCTTCATCGCCGTGGGTCACTCCCTGGGCTTCCTGTGGCTCACCCGACAGTTGGATCACCCCGACTTCGCCGCCCGCTGTCGCGGTCTGATGGCCATCAACGGGTTCTGCCGCTTCGCCCGCGCCCCGGATTATCCCCTCGGCGTGGCCGGACGCATCCTGGAACGCATGGCCACCCGCTTGCAGGAAGATCCGCAAGAGGTGCTGTCCGTGTTTCAACGCCAGGGGGGGCTGGATCAACCGATTCCCCTGCCCGCCACCCTGAATCCCGAAGCCCTGGCCCAGGGACTGACCTGGCTGGCCGAATGGGATACCCGCCCCATCCTCGCCCGCTGGTCCAAGCCTTTGCGGGTACTGGCCAGCGCGGACGACCGGGTGGTCACCCCGGAGATGACCCGCGCCCAGTTCGCCGCCTTCCAACCCGACCCGATCCAGTGGCTCCCGGATGGAGGACATCTGCTGCCCCTGACCCGTCCGGAGTGGTGTGCATCCATGATCACCACCCTGGCTGGCGACTGTCTGTCATGATCCGTTCCCGCAGGGTGGCCGAGGCGTTCGGAGCGGCGGCCACCCGATACGAAGATCACGCCCCGGTCCAGGCCCACGCCGCCCGACGACTGGCCCAACAACTCGCCACCCTGTCACTCCCGGAGGCTCCCCGGATTCTGGAGATCGGCTGCGGCTCCGGACTGTTGAGCCGCCACCTGCTCCGACTGTTCCCCACAGGCCATTTTCTGCTCACCGACCTCTCTTTCGGCATGCTCCAGGTGGCCCGCACCCATCTGGATGCTCCACCAGGGGGGCGACTCTCCTTGGCGGTCATGGACGGAGAAGCCCTGGCCGTGACCGGCGGCTTCGACCTGATCGTCTCCGGGTTGACCTGGCAGTGGTTCGGCGATCCCATGGCCAGCTTCGCCCGCGCCATCGCCTTGCTGAATCCCGGCGGATGGCTGCTGGTCTCCACCCTGGGAGCGGAAAACTTCCCGGAGTGGCGCGCCCTCTGCGCCGCAGCCCGCCTGCCCCACGGCATGCCCGACTACCCATCTTGCCAGGATTGGGAAAAAAGGCTTGCTCCGGAAGGAAAACTGGAAGAAGAATGGTTCCCCATGGCGTATGACTCCGCCCTGGCGTTTCTGCAAAGCCTGCGCGCCCTGGGGGCCCACCAGCCCGCCGCAGACCATCACCCGGTGCCGGGAGGAGCCTTGCGACGGGTGTTGCGATCACGAGAAACCGGATTCCTGGTGCGTTACCGGTTGTTGTACATCCGTATTCAATCGTGATGTGATACCGGAGCCAATGGACAGGAGTCCAGGGGGATTATCCCCCTGGTGGGATCCAAGGGCAAAGCCATTGGGACTTTCAAACACAAACATTATACAAAAATACTAGGGCGTGTTGACATTCAATAATTCGATCTGTACCCTGTCCTGCAGGAGGTGATGCTATGGATCGAATGTTACTGCGTGATGACCAATGGGAACGAATTGTAGACCTCTTGCCAAGAAGGCGAGGA